>JANLOO010000034.1:0-136672 GCA_031366605.1 Actinomycetota bacterium
GTCCGCAACGGAGAACACGACACCCCCCGTCGAGCCCGATCCGGTCATTCCCGCGCAGCCCGACCCGGTCTTCACCGACGCCTCCGGACCGACCGAGGTCCAGACGATCTCGGGCACGCTGGGTGGCCCGTTTGGCCTGACGTTCGCCGGCCTGAGCACTGGGCTGACCATCTTGGCGGCCGACGCCGCGTCGATCCAAGCGGCGTTGGAGGCTCTCCCCAACATCGGGCTCGGCGGCGTGACGGCCACGAATGAGGTGGCAGGGGTCAAGATCAGGTTCAACGGGCCCCTCGTCGCAAGCCGCAACGTCTCGCAGCTCACAATCCAGGACCCCACCCCGTCCTTGACCCCGCTCACCGTCTCGACGACGACGCAGGGCGGTGGCACGAACCTGCGACGGACGACCGGCCGCAACACGCCGTCGATCATCAACGCGGTGTTCAACCACCGCAACTTCTGGGACGGGCGTGCCCAGAACCACTTCAACGGGGTGAACCCGTTCGGTACCCGTGACACCAGCCCGACGGCCCAATGGAGGAAGGCGATCGCGAAGGCGACTATTCCGGGGGGTACGCCCGCGGCCACCTTCGTCCCCGACGGGGACCTGAACGACGCGTCCCTGGCGTCACAGGCGGTCGGACCGCCCGGCAACGGCGTCGAGATGTCCGCCGCCAACCGGACGCTGCGGGACATCGGCAAGAAGCTCCTCGCGCTCCAGCCACTCGGCGCCCAGGTCGTCGACCCGACCGACAGCGTGCTCGGCCTGTCGGTCGACCCTGTCGACGGCAAGGGCCACGCGCCGACCAACCGTCAGATGGTCGAGGCGGCGTTCAACCGCCAGTTTTGGCAGGGCACCGGGGCGACGCTGTCGAACCTCGGAGGAGTCGCAAACGCAGGCCCCGTCCAGCCCGACAACGCCCTGCTCCCCACGAACGAGTACACGCAGATGCAGTACAACTGGCCGCTCTTCTGGGGCCTCGCGATCAACCTGTACGAGTCGACCCTCGTCTCCGATCAGACGCCGCTCGACCGCCACCTCGCCGGCGACCCGAACGCGCTGACCGCCTCGCAGACGGCCGGTTTCGTGGTCTTCGAAAGCAAGCCTCCCGGGGGCGGGAACTGCATCGGCTGCCACACAGGGCCCGAGCTGACATCGGCATCCGTCGCCCAGGTCGGGGCGGCCTTGGTGGCGCAGGACAACCGCGGCAACTGCAACGACTCCGGTTTCCTCAACATCGGCGTCCGCCCGACGCTGTCTGACACAGGCAACGGCGGCAACGACCCGTTCGGGAACCCCCTCTCGGAGACGACGAAGCTCCTTGGTCCGACGCCCACGCCAGCGTGCACCAACCCCCAGGTCGTCGGGTCCTTCAAGACAACGGGTCTACGCAACGCCGGGCTCACGGCGCCGTACTTCCACAGCGGCAGCAAGTCGACGCTCGAGCAGGTCGTCGCCTTCTACAACCAGGGCGGCGATTTCCCCGATCCTCAGCCGTGCAATTTCCCGAACTGCAGGACGAACCGCGAGATCCTCCCGCTCGGCCTGACGGCCACCCAGCAGACCCAGCTGGTCGACTTCCTCCGAAATGGCCTGACGGACCCGCGCGTCCAGAAGCAGAGCGCGCCGTTCGACCACCCGCAGATCACCGTCCCGAACGGCCACGCCAACCCCGGCGGAACCGTGCCCCTCGACCCCCCGATCACCGGGCAGCCGGTCGACAACGCGCTCGTGATCCCCGCAACCGGCACAGCCGGCAGCCCCCTACCGTTCGCGACGTTCCTCGGCCTGCCCGGGCCGGTTCCGAATCCGCCTGTGCCGCCCGTGCCGCCCGTGGTCACACCGACCGGACTGGCGGCGGCTCTCACGGGAACCCCCGCCACGAAGGTGACGTTCAGCGCAACCGCCGCGCGCAGGCTCCTTCTGCGGGCACTGAAGGCGAAGGGCTTCGTCCTGACCGTGGCCGTGCCGGCCGGCTCGGTCAAGATCCGGATCCACCTGCTCAAGATCACCCGGCGGGGGCAGGTGCTCGTCGCAAGCTTCGACAAGGCGCTGAACGGCGCGACCGGAACGGTCCGGATCAGGGTTCCCGCGCGGCGGCTGCGCAGGATGACAACAGGCAGGTACATCCTCGTCACCACGAGGGTCGGCGCCGCCAATCGCTCCCACGAAACCGTCCGCCGTCACCTCCTCGTTGTGCTGAAGTAGCAGCAGCGCCTCGGATGTCCGACGCCCGGGGCGCGCTTCAGCACGACATCGCCATCATGCACACGTATCCGTCCGCTCCCCGTGACATCAGGCCTCGCCGGATCGGGATGCTCGGATCAGCGCCGTCGACCTGGTGCCACCGGAGCTGGACGGTGCGTATCGCCGCGTTCGCGCTCGTCGGGACGCTGCTGGGCGCCGGCGGCGCGGCGGCGGCGCCGCTCGTGGACCACGCGGGCGCACCGATCCCGAACACCGAGGCAGTGGGACGGGCCGGCGACCCCACCGCGGTCCCGGGCGACCCCATCCGCGTCGCGGCCGGCGCAGCCCAGGTGCCAACTCGGCCGACGATCTCGCAGGCGCTCGGAACCCCGGACACGGCCGCCCAGCCCGCCGCAACAGGCTCGCCGAACAGCCCCGAGGAGGACCTGGCTGACGCCCTCGCCGCGCTGGCGACGGCCCCGACACCCGTCGACGTGACGGCCGCGCGGCGGAAGGCGCTCGACATCCTGGAGGGCAACACGGGCGCCGGCGCCAACGGCTGCCCTGCGAGCCTCGCGACACCGCCGCGCGCGTACTGCGGCATTCCGCTGCTCAACTGGCAGCCGGCGACCAAGCGCAAGACGGTCGCAGCCGGCGGGACGGTCACGGTCCGGATCGTGCGTTTCGGCCAGCACGAGTTGACGGACACGTCGCTGCTGCAGTTCGACGATCCCACCAAGCCGTTCACCATCGAGTACGTGGTCTCGGAGCTCGGCGGGGCCGACGCCGGTGACCTGACGCCGACGCCGCTCCTGGCCGACTCCGGCGGCCCGGTCGGCGGCATGCACTCGGCGATCGTCTCCCTGGCACAGCGGGAGGTGGACCTCGGCAGCGTCCAGAGCAGCCGCTTCACCACCCATCTCAACGGCGGCCTCCTCAACCCCCAGCCCGAGCACACGAGCATCGTCACGCAGAGCCTCATGGTGGCGATGCCGCCGCCGCGATACGTCACCGCCATCCTCGACCCGAACCTGCGGGAGGGGCACGAGGCGCTCGCAACCATGCTGCCCAGCAACCCTGACCGGCAAGCAGCGCTCTCGACCGTTCTCGACGCATCCGCGGCGGCGAAGATCTCCAACGCCGCGCCGGAGAAGCAGATCTGGAACGCGCTGATTACGCTCAACACGGCAGACGTGGCGGGGACCAATGCCATCGGCGCACAGCTCCGCACGGACGTGATGCCGATCATGCGCGTTCGCACGCTCCTTCCGCCAGGCGTCGCGCCGCCCCTCGGGGCCGCTGCGACCGTGGCGATCGAGAACGGTGAGTCGTACGTGTCGAGCACCCGCGTCCGCCTCGTGCCCGGCGGCGCGCTGCAGCTCGGGATCGTCAACGTCGACAATGTCGCGCGCACGTTCCAGCCGACGGCGCTCTTCAACCGCCGCTTCGCCGAGGGCGCAAACCCGTGGGGTCAGTTCGACTGGGCCGCCGCAGGGCCGGCGATCACGCTGGCTGCGCGCAGATCGACCGTGGTCTCGGTCACGCCGCCCGCCGACGCCTTCGCGTTGTGGGTCGGCGATCAGAACGTCGGCGACCAGGCCGGGGCGGTCATCGAGCTCGACCGAGGCCCCGTGATCGAGGCCTTCAAGATCCCGCCGCCCGCCCCCGCCTCGGCGGCACCGCTGCATCTGGCAGTCGATGGTCAGGGGCACGCGTACGCCACGCTCGCCGGCTTCGACAGGATCGTGCGCATCACGCCGGGGTCCGGCCCGCTCGCCGCGTCGGGCTACGAAGAGTTCATCATCCCGCAGCAGAACTGCCTACCACCCCCGCCCGACGCACCCTTGGTGGCCTGCGGCCCGAGCGACATCGGCATCGACAGTCGCGGCATCGTCTGGGCGACGCTCGCGCTGGGCAACGCCATGCTGCGATTCGACCCCGCGAAGGGCGTGCCGGGCACCACCGCCGGCATGACCGTCTACCCGCTCGCCGCATGCGATGCGACCTGCCGCCCGCCGCCCCCGCCGGTGGTACCAGGCCCACTCAGCCGCACGCCGCTGCAGCTCGACCTCTTCGAGGACGCTCAGGGCAACACCGTCGTCTGGTTCACCGAGCTCGACGCCGACTCGATCGGCGTCATCCGGGTCGCGCCGACCGGGGCGCTCCTGGGCGCCGCCGACTTCGGCTGCGGCTGCCTGGTCACACCCCTGAACCCCGCCGAGGGACTGGCGGGACCCGTGCCCGTCGGCGGCCTCGGCGGCATCGGCGTCGACACCCTCGGGCGGGTGTGGTTCGCAGAGGGCGCCGCCGGGCGGGTCGGGCGGATGATCCCCAACGCCGCCAACCCGACCGCGCCGCCCCAACTCGACCACTTCGACCTGCCCGCGCACCCCACGGTGCAAGACTTCGACCTGGGCCTCGGCGTCTTCCTCACGGCGTTCCCGCACAGCGTCACGATCGACGCCCAGGGGCGCATCTGGGTGACCGAGCAGGCGCCCTCGCCGACGCCTCCCACCGGCGAGCTCCTGACGAAGGTCGCCATCCTCGACCCGGCCGCCGCCGTCCCCAACACCGCGGCCGGCATCACCGAGATCCCCGTCCCGCGCAACGACTTCGGCCAGATCGTCCAGATGGCCGACCTGACGGCCGACTCCTCCGGCACGGTGTTCATCGCAGACGAGTACGGCGACCAGATCACCGCCGTCCGGCTCGGTCAGGGCGTCGTGGGCCGCTGGCGCACCGTCAGACGCCAAAGCCTGACCGACCAGCCGATCGCCGACGTGCAAGGCAACCTGTGGTACATCGAGGTCGGCGCCAACCTGATCGTCCGCATCAAGGGCATCACCACCGGGCCGGTCGGCAGGCCAGCCCTCGCCGGGCACGCTGTGGCGCCGGCTGCGGCCCTCACGGCGCTCCAGCAGGCCTGCAGCAGGCGCAACTGGATCTACGGGACGAAGGCCAAGCCCAAGATGCTCCTGCTCGGCTACACGCCGGCGAAGGTCCGGACCTGTATCGGCCCGCCGACCAAGCGCATCGGCAGAGGCGCCAAGCAGCGCTGGCGCTACAAGCAGCAGATCGAGATCCGCTTCGTCCGCAATCGCGTCGCCGGCTTCACACTGCTCGATCGCACCTACCGAACCAGATTGGGCGGGATCGGCGTCGGCACCCCGGCGAAGACGCTCGCGAAGAGCCGGCCGAAGGTCACCTTCGAGAAGGAGGCGAAGCGCTATCGCGCGCTGGTGTCCCTGGGCGGCGGAAAATTCGCCGACATCAGTTACTCGATGGCGCGCGACAGAGTGAGGCGAGTCGCCGTCGACAGCCGCACCCACGCGCAACTGGTGGCGATCGCCAAGACGCGCCAGAGGAACGCTGTGGTGAGCCGTCCGCCGAACGTGACCTCCGCCGGCCCATCAGTGTCGACCGCCACCTTGTCGGCGCGGTCGGACACCGTCGCCGTCCGCCCGGCGCCGGGCGCCACGTATCTGCGTGATACCGGGAGCAAGGCGCTCTCGCTGGTCTCCTTCCGGGTCGCGCCCCTGAAATACCGCATCCGCTTCGCGCCGGGACGGGCGGCCGTGCGGGCCGACACCAACCGGGACAGCCGGGTGATCACCGTCTACCTTCGCACGGGAGATCTCCCCGGTTTCGTCGCCCACGACATCGCCCACGAGATGGGGCACGCATTCGACGACCGCCGCATGAACGCGGCGAGCCGGCGCGCCTACCTGCGCGCCCGGGGCGTCCCGAACGCCGCCTGGTGGCCCAGGAGCCGGTCGGACTACGCGGTCGGCGCCGGCGACTTCGCCGAGGTGTTCGCGCTCTGCCACGCACCCAGCGCCGTCTTCCGCAGCACCCTGGCCCCACGCCCCGACAATCCCTGCGCGCTGCTTCCCGTGGCGGCGCTCCGATGAGAAGGCGGATGTGCGCATGAACAGACGCACCTCGGTCATCCTCGCAGCCATGGGCGTCCTCGCCCTCGGCGGCGCCCTGTACGCCGTGGCGAGTGCGGGCGGGAGCGCACCGCCGCCGGCGCGGAGCGCGACCGTCGACGATCCACACCGCGACCCGGGCATCCCGAACGCCCAGCGGGCCCGCATCCTGCACGCCGTCGACGCCGTGAGCCAGGACCTCCCGACCGCCGCGCTTGCTGCCGAGGGCCGCACGCTCTTCCGCTCGAGCGCCGTCGCGCGCGATGGGGAGACCTGCCAAAGCTGCCACACGGAGGGCGGTTCCAACTCGGGCGCCGACCCGGCGGCGGGGACGCTGGGGCTCGGTACGATCCCCCACAAGTCCGACCCCGCCCTGGCGGCCACGATCGGGCAGCCGCAGATCGGCTTCACCGGCCTCCGTGACGCCCCGGCGCTCTACGGCGTCGGCGAGACCGACCCGTTCGGCTGGGCGGGCAACGTCCCGACGCTCGAGGGGTTCGCGCTCAACGCGGTCACCAACCACTTCAACCCGCCCGACCGGACGCCCCACGACATCGCCGCACTCGTCGCCTACATGAAGACCATCCAGGCCCCCACGACCGACTTCGACCGTGGCACGCTGTCACCGGGGGCGATTCGCGGGCAGATCGTGTTCCAGAACCAGGGCGGGTGCATCGGGTGCCACCTCGGCCCCAACTTGACGGACGGTCTGCTGCACAACATCGGCGTCCCGCAACCTGCTGGCGCGACCGACAGTGGCGTCGCACCGCGCTCGGACCTGCAACAGTGCGGGACTCCCGCCACGAATGCGGTGCCGGACCCACTCAGCCCCTCGGCATGTTTCTTCAACACCCCGGGCATGCGCGGCGTGGCCCGGACCGCCCCGTACTTCCACAACGGGATCGCCAAGAGCCTGCGACAGGTGGTGGTCTTCTACAACGGCGAGCCGGCCTGTGGCGCAGCGGACCCGCCGGCGCTTTCCAGCGTCTCGACCATCGCCCCTCTCGGTCTCACCTGTCAGCAGGAGCTGGATCTCGTCGAGTACCTCAAGTCGCTGTAGCAGCGCCCGTCCGGCACACCGACATCACAGGCGGGCAAACGGCGCGTTCCACGTCGAAGGAGAGCTTCGAGCGATCGTCCGGCGGTCGTGCACACGCCTGGCGGGTTCCTCGCAACCGATGTGAGCCCGTTCCGTCGCGCCTTGACATGTAACCAAATGGTGACGTATTGTCATGGCCGTGGACACCGTGTTCAAAGCCCTGGCCGACCCGACGCGGCGGAGCCTGCTCGACGAACTCTTTCGTGACGACGGACAGACGCTGAGCGCGCTTGAACGCCGGTTCGCAATGACGCGCATCGGCGTGATGAAGCACCTGAAGCAGCTCGAGGAGGCGGGTCTCGTCGTCACCAAACGGCGGGGCCGCGAGAAGCTGCACTTTCTCAACCCGATCCCGATCCGCCGGGTTCACGACCGGTGGATCGACAAGTACACCGAGCCCTGGGCGGCCTCGCTCATCGGCCTCAAGAACGAACTGGAGAACACGATGGAAAAGGTGTTTGAGATCTACATCCGCACCACCCCGGAGCGCCTGTGGGAGGCGATCATCGATCCCGAGATCAGAAGCAAGTACAACTTCGGCGCACTCGTCACCTCGGACTGGACGCCCGGCTCGCGCATCACGATGAGCCATCCAGGAGGGCCCCTGGGCGAAGGAGAGAACATCGAGGTCGACCCGCCGCACCGACTCGTCCACACGTTGGTCGCACTCTGGAGCGACGAGGTCAAGAGCGAGGGCACGTCACGTGTCACCTGGCTGATCGAACCGGTCGGCGACTCCTGTTGCCTGACAGTCACTCACGACCAAATGCGCGAAGGTGCGAACAACCAGATCTACGGCGGCTGGCCGATGATCCTCTCGGGCCTCAAGACCTGGCTCGAGACGGGCGAGCTCCTCACCACACCGGGATCCTTGAGGTACGGGACGTGAACGGCGAACAGGAGCCGGCGGGCACCATGGTGTCATCACAGGGTCTCTGACACCCCAGTCGCCGGCATCTGCGACGTCCCCAGCTTTGGGGCGCGCCCCGCGAGCTGCAAAGCTGCCGCCATGAACGGTCGGGTCAAGGCGATCCTGTTCGACGTGTTCGGCACACTCGTCGACTGGCGCTCAAGCATCACACGCGAGCTGACCGCGTTTGGTGCCACGCACGGGATCGATGCGAGCTGGGAGGCCGTCGCCGACGACTGGCGTGGCGAGTATCAGCCCGCGATGGACGAGGTGCGCTCGGGCCGGCGCGACTGGATGATCCTGGACGTGCTGCACCGCGAGAGCCTGGAACGCGTGCTGACGCGCCACGGCATCGACGGGCTGGCCGATGAAGAGTTGCACCACCTGACCATGGGCTGGCACCGACTCGACCCGTGGCCGGACGTCGTCCCGGGTTTGAACCGACTCGCGACCGGCTACACGTTGGGCACGTTGTCGAACGGCAACACCACCCTGCTGACCGGCCTGGCCAGACATGGCGGCCTGCCATTCCACGTGATTCTCGGCGCCGAGACCGCGCGCGCATACAAGCCGCTCCCCGAGGCCTATCTCCGCAATGTCGCGACGCTCGGCCTGGAACCCAGCCAGGTGATGCTCGTCGCGGCCCACAACGGAGATCTCGCAGCGGCCCAGGAGCAGGGGCTGCAAACCGCGTTCGTCGCCCGCCCCACCGAGCACGGTCCGATGCAGCTCACGGACCTCTCGCCGACCGGCCCTTGGAACATCCTCGGCGGCGACATCGGCGCTGTCGCGACTGCGCTGGGCCACCTCGGGTAGCCCCCGGCTTCAGGCCCCGGGATCCAGCAAGGGCCAGCGCATCTGAATGGTCAGCTCGACGCCGGTCTTCTTCTTGACGAGGTCGATGACCACGTCCATGGGGTCCACGATGACCGTCGGCGAGTGCCACTCGTCATACGCCATGTTGAGCGAGCCCGTGGCGATCTGGTCCGCCAGGGCGCGCAGCTGGTCGGCGACCAACGAATGGGTGGCCCGCTCTTTGATGTCGAACAAATGCCGCGTCACGTCGTTCCCTTTCACATCCCGCGTAGCCCACAGGCTACATCGATCTCAGTCATCGTCGGCGCCAACGCCGTTGACCACCATGGAGCCACCCGGTCTCGATTGGTTCGACCCTTCGCGGCGGAGTCCTACCCCACGCCGACGCGACTGACTGCGAGCGCCGCGCTGCGGCGTTCCACCTGACCGAGCCACGCGCCCAGCGTGGCGATCAGCAGAACCGTTCCGACGACGAGCGACACGCCCGCCCAGCCCGCCGCCTGCCACGCCAGGCCGGGCAGGAACGCTCCGAGCGCACCGGCGGTGTAGTAGATGCTGTAGTAGAGCGCGCTTGCGGCTCCGGGGCGCACTCCCTGAGCCCCGCCCACGCCGATCGGCGCGGCGGTGACAACCGTGAACATGCCGATCGTGATGAACGCGAGCCCGATCAACGTCGTCGGCAGTACGTCAGGCACCGTCAGCCCCACGCCGATCGCAGCGCACCCAACGCCGATGATCGCGACCCGAGCCCACCCGACGCGCTCTGCATGGCGACCGGCGATCGGCGCGACCGCACCGACCACCCACAAGCCGAACACCAGCGACGCGGCGGTCGGCGACAGGTTGAATGGCGCCGCCTCGAGTCGGAACCCGATATACGAGAACACGCCGACGAACACGAAGAACAGGCTGGGACCGGTCAAGGCCGCGGCGACGATGCGCCGGTTGGCGATGGGTCCGCGCACCCGCGCCTTGCGCACCTGGGGCGCCGGAGGCAGTCCGCGCATCATCACGACGACCGCAATGAGCGGCAACACGGCCAACGTCCCAAGCGCAAACCGCCAGCCCGTCACCGATGCGAGCAATGCCACACCCAGCCGCCCGACCAGGCCACCCGAGATGAGCGACGCCATGTACCACCCCATCGCCCGGGCGCCGAACGCGGGAACGAACACCTCGGACACGTATGGAATGCCCACCGCCAGAAGCCCGGGCAGAATCAGCCCCTGGATCGCGCGGATGACCAGCAGCACCCCAAACGACGGTGCGAGTGCGACTGCGATGGACGCGGGAACCAGCAACGCGCTCGCCGCGATCAGGCAGTTGCGCCCGCCGACGCGATCCGACAGGGGTCCCCAGATCCATGACCCGGCGACGACCGCGATGACCAGTACCGAGATCGTCAAACCGGCTCGGCTCGGTGTGATCGAGAACACTCGCGCGAGTTCCGGGAGGATCCCCTGCGTCGAGTACATGGTCGCGAACATCGCGCTTGCGCCGACCAGGAAACCCACCATCGAGCTCAATCCGCGTGGCGTTGTGGGGGCGTTGCTCACGCACCCCACGGTACCCACTTCCACCCCAATCCGGCCCAGCCCTATTCGACCGAGGCGACGCCGATCGGGCAGGTCACGCCCGTGCCGCCCAGGCCGCAGTACCCATTGGGGTTCTTGGCGAGGTACTGCTGGTGGTAGTGCTCGGCGTAGTAGAACGGCCCTGCCGGAGCGATCTCGGTCGTGATGTCACCGAGCCCGACGCCCTTGAGTCGCTCGGCGAAGATCACGGAGGAGCGTTCCGCCGCCTCGAGCTGCGCATCCGACGTGGTGTAGATGGCCGACCGGTACTGGGTCCCGGTGTCGTTGCCCTGGCGCATGCCCTGCGTCGGGTCGTGGCCCTCCCAGAAGATCCTGAGCATCTCGTCGAAGCTGGTCAGCGTCGGATCCCACGCGACGAGCACCGCCTCGGTGTGGCCTGTGCGACCACTGCAGACCTCTTCGTAGGTCGGGTTGGGAGTCGCGCCACCGGCATAGCCCACCGCTGTGGTGTAGACGCCCGGCGCCGTCCAGAACAGGCGCTCGGCACCCCAAAAGCACCCCAGACCGAAGAGCGCAGACTCGATCCCGTCGGCAAATGGCGGGCGAAGCGGGGCGTCGAGGACCACGTGACGGGCCGGCACCGCCATCTCGGCGGCGCGCCCGGACACGGCGTCATCGGCAGACGGAATGCGGTTCTTGGAACGGTTGAACAGGGACGGCATCGCTCACCTCGCAGACGGGTTCTGGACACACGATAGTGCGCGATCAAGCGATCGCGCATGACTCCTGTCCCGCGACCGTCCCGAACGTGACACCCCGGCGTATGATCCGCGTGATGCAGGGCCTTGAGGCCGCCATCCACGAGATCGGCCGATCGCTCTCTGCGGCCTACCCGCCTGCGATCCGCCACCCCTCGCGCACGGTCGACCAACGGATGATGCAGATGGTCGCCGACCGCCCGGATGTGCAGGCCGCCCTGTTTCGCTTTGTCGATGCGACACCGGCGTGCCGCACGCCCGAGGAGCTGACCGAACATCTGACCGCGTTCCTGGAGGAGGTCGAGGACCCGCCCGCGATGCTCAAGGCGCCTGAGGCCCTGGGACGCGGGCGCGTCGGTGAGAAGTTTGTCGGCAGCGTCGCGGCGGCAGGTGTGCGTCACCTGGCCCAACGGTTCATCGTCGGTGAGTCTCCCAAGGCGGCGTCGGGACACCTGCAGAAACTATGGCGTGACGGCGCGGGGACCTCGCTGGACCTGCTGGGCGAGGCGACCGTGACTCAAGAAGAAGCCGACCACTACGCGGCCCGGTGCGCCGACGCCATCGATGTGTTGAGTGCAGCCGTGCGCGGCTGGCCCGCGCGACCGGTCCTGGAGCGCGACTTCGCCGGACCGATTCCGCGGGCCAACGTGTCGGTCAAGATCTCGGCCCTGACCCCGCTGATCCGACCGTCCGCACCTGAGTTGGGCGCCGACGACGCCGCCCGGCGCCTGATCCCGTTACTGCGCCGGGCCCGTGACGCGGGCGCACACCTGCACATCGACATGGAGTCGGTCGACACGCTCGAGACGACGATGCAGCTGGTGCTCGAGATGCTGGCCGACCCCGAGTTCCACGACGGGCCATCAGCCGGCGTCGTGATGCAGGCGTACCTGCGTGAGTCCCCGGCCATCGTCGACCGCGTCCTGACGTTTACCCGTGAGCACCCGCGCGCCGTCCCGTTGACGATCCGCCTGGTCAAGGGCGCCTATTGGGACCACGAGGTGGCCGAAGCCCGTCAGCGCGGTTGGGAGCCGCCGGTCTTCACCGAGAAGGCCGACAGCGACCGCAACTTCGAGGCGCTCACACGCCAGCTGATCGACGCGCGACCGGGGATCCGATTGGCGGTCGCCTCGCACAACCTGCGCTCGGTCTCGCACGCGGTGGCCTACAACCGCATGACCGGCGGCGGCGATTCGGACATCGAGATCCAGGTGTTGCAGGGACTCGGCGACGACCTCAAGGACGCGTTGACCGCGCACAAGATCCGCACCCGCGTCTACTGCCCGGTGGGTGACCTGGTCATGGGCATGGCGTACCTGGTGCGACGCCTGCTCGAGAACACCGCGAGCACATCCTTCCTGTCGGCGCACGGCCGAGGCGTACCGATCGAGCAGCTCCTCGCCGCCCCGTGAGCGCGTTCGTCAACGAGCCCGTCTTGGAGCTGCGCCGTGCGCCCGCCCGCAACGCGTTGACGGATGCGCTCGGGCGGCTGGACACCCAGCTCCCGCTGCGCGTGCCGGTGCTGGTCGGCGACGGCGAGGGCAGCGCTGAGGGCATCGACTCGACCGACCCGGGACGCCCCGACCGCCTGGTCGCACGAGCCGGGGTGGCCTCACCCGCCGACGTCGCCGATGCCGTCGAGCGCGCCACACGCGCACAGCCTGCCTGGGCACGACGCACGCCCCGGGACCGGGCCGAAGTGCTCCGCCGTGCGGCGAACCTGCTGCGTGCGGAGCGCCACACGCTGGCGGCCCTGCAGGTCCGCGAGTGCGGTAAGCCGTGGGCCGAGGCCGACGCCGATGTCTGCGAGGCGATCGACCACATCGAATATGCCGTCCACCAGGCCCTTGCGCTGGCCGCCGGCAAGGAGTTGCTGCAACTGCCCGGCGAAAGGAATCAACTGCGCTACCGCCCGCGGGGGGTCGTGGCGGCGATCGGTCCGTGGAACTTCCCACTCGCGATTCCGGCGGGGCTCGTGGCGACCGGACTGGCGACGGGCAACGCCGTCATCCTGAAGCCCGCCGAGCAGGCCCCTGCCTCGGGGCACCGGCTTGTGCAGGCGCTTCGCCGCGGCGGCGTCCCCAGCGACATCATCCAACTGCTCCCCGGCTACGGCGAGACCGGCGCGGCGCTGGTCGCACATCCCGGCGTACACACCATCGCGTTCACGGGATCGGAGCCCGTGGGCCTGACGATCATCCGTGCAGCGGCCGAGACCCCCCCGCAGCAGGGACACGTCAAACGGGTGGTGGCCGAGATGGGCGGCAAGAACGCGATCATCGTCGACTCGGACGCCGACCTGGACCAAGTCGTGCCGGATGTCCTGCGCTCAGCGT
Organism: Actinomycetota bacterium; assembly: GCA_031366605.1. Classification (GTDB taxonomy): domain Bacteria; phylum Actinomycetota; class Thermoleophilia; order Miltoncostaeales; family Miltoncostaeaceae; genus CALMEC01. Next base: position 13,569 of record JANLOO010000034.1, read on the forward strand.
TCGCGTTCGCAGGCCAGAAGTGCTCGGCCGCAGCACGCGTGCTGGTCCATGAGGCGGTCGCAATCGGACTCCTGGGCCGTCTGCGCGGCGCGGTCGAGTCGCTGCGCGTCGGGCAGGCCGAGGACTTCAGCATCGACGTCCCACCCGTCATCGAGCAAGAGGCCCAAGCGCGCATCATGAGCGCAATCGCCACCGGCGCATCCGAGGGACGTATCGGCGCCCAGCAGACCGAGGTCCCGGACACAGGCTGGTTCTGCCCGCCGACGATCATCGCGGACCTGCCGCCCGACTCGTCGGTCAGCCGAGAGGAGATCTTTGGCCCGGTCCTGACGCTCGAAGCGGTCGCCAACGTCGACGCGGCGCTGGATGTCGTCACTGCCTCGCGGTACGCATTGACCGGCGGCATCTTCACGCGCAACCCGCGGGTGATCGACAAGGTCATCGAGCGCTCACCCGTGGGCAACCTCTACATCAACCGCTCGATCACCGGTGCGATCGTCGCGCGTCAGCCCTTCGGCGGCAACCGGCGCTCCGGCATCGGCGCCAAGGTCGGCGGCCCCGACTACGTCTTGCAGTTCGTCGAGCCGCAGGTCATCACCGAGAACACGATGCGACACGGCTTGGTCGTGGAGTAGCACGCAAGGCCCGTGGGGAGCGACGAGGCACCTGACCATGGCGAGGACCACGACACCGACTTGCGAGGAGCGCGATGATCATCACGACAGGCAACGACCTGCCCGGCTACGAGGTCACGGACGTGATCGGCGAGGTGTTCGGGTTGACCGTCCGCACGCGGCACGTCGGATCGCAGGTCGGGGCAGCGCTCAAATCGCTGGTCGGAGGTGAGCTGCGTGGCATGACCCGGATGCTCTCCGACGGGCGACAGGAGGCAATCGATCGCCTCCGAGACGAGGCCAGTGCCCTCGGCGCCGACGCGATCATCGCGATGCGCTTCGACACCTCGGAGTTCATGACCGCCGGCACCGAGATCTGCGCATACGGCACCGCCGTACGCGCCCATCGACACGAATCCTGAGTATCCACGGGCACAAGGGCAGGTCACGGCCCTCATGGGTAGCCTGACGCCCATGCGCATCCACCGATTCGACGTTCACCCCAACCTGCCGGCAGCACTGGAGCCGCTCGACGAGATCGCTCGCGACCTCTGGTACTCGTGGCACCGCGACGCCGCCGAGCTCTTCGCCCGACTCGACCCGGATACGTGGCAGGCCTCCGATCGCAACCCGGTGATGACACTCGGCAAGGTGCCGCAGGCGACGCTGGACGCAGCGGCGCGCGACGAGACCTTCCTGGCTGAGCTCCGGCGTATCTACGCGGCATTCCGGGCGTACAAGGAAAGCAACGGCTGGTTCCAAGAGGCCTACCCGGGCATCACCGACCTTCGCATCGCCTACCTGTCGTTGGAGTTCGGGCTCGACGCGGCGCTGCCCATCTACTCCGGCGGCCTGGGCATCCTCGCCGGCGACCACCTGAAGTCGGCGTCCGATCTCTGCCTGCCGCTCGTCGGGGTCGGGTTGCTGTACGGCAATGGGTATTTCCATCAGGTGCTCAACGTGGACGGCTGGCAGCAGGAGCTCTACCCGCCCAACGATTGGTCCACCATGCCGGTCCACCGGCAGCTGGGAGCAGACGGCAATCAGCTTCACGTCGAGGTCACGATGGCCGGCACGCTTGTACGGGCGGCGATCTGGCGGGCGCAGGTCGGTCGGGTGCCGTTGTACCTCCTCGACACCAACATCGACGACAACGCCCCGGAGTTGCGCGAGATCACCGCGTCGCTCTACGGCGGCGATCGCGAACGGCGCGTACGCCAGGAGCTTCTGCTCGGCATCGGCGGCCTACGCGCGCTCGACGCCGTCGGTGTCGCCCCCACCGTGTTCCACATGAACGAGGGCCACTCGGCGTTCCTCGCACTCGAGCGCGTCCGCACCCTGATGCACGACGACGGCCTTCCGCTCGCCGCCGCGCTGGAGCAGGTCGCCGGGTCGACCATCTTCACGACCCACACCCCCGTGCCCGCGGGCAACGAGGTTTTCGACATCGCACTGGTGCGCCGCTACCTGGAACCCCTGGCCACCGATCTTGGTCTGACCTGGGACGCGTTCGTCGCGATGGGACAGGCACCCGGTCAGGACGCGTCGCAGTTTGGGATGACACCGCTCGCATTGCGGACGTCGGCGTTCGCCAACGGCGTCAGCCGTTTGCACGGCCAGGTCTCACGTGAGATGTGGCAGTCCCTCTGGCCGCAGCTGCCGGTCGACGAGGTGCCGATCTCGAGCGTCACCAACGGCATCCACCCGCGCACCTGGCTGAGCCGCGAGATGGGCCAGCTGCTGGACCGGTACCTGGGACCCCGTCTCGTGGAGAGCCCACACGACCAGTCGGTGTGGGAGCGCGTCGACAAGATCCCACCGGGCGAGCTGTGGCGGGTCAAGCAGCGGCGCAGGGAGCGCCTGGTGCTCGTCACCCGCGAACGCCTGCGGGAGCAGATGGAGCGACGTGGGGCCAGCCGCGCCGCGCTGCGCGAGGCCGACGAGACGCTGCGACCAGACATCCTGACCCTCGGCTTCGCGCGCCGGTTCGCGACCTACAAGCGGGCCACGCTCCTGTTCCGCCAGGCCGACCGGCTTGCGCGAATCCTGACCGATGTGGACCGGCCGGTGCAGCTCGTGTTCTCCGGCAAGGCACACCCCGCCGACACACCGGGCAAGGAATTGATTCAGGCGATCGTCCGGTTTGCGCAGGACCCGCGCGTACGCCAGCGGATCGTGTTCGTGGAGGACTACGACATGGGTGTGTCGCGTTTTCTCGTCTCGGGCTGCGACGTGTGGCTCAACGCCCCGCGCCGCCCGCTGGAGGCCTCCGGTACCAGTGGGATGAAGGCCGTCGTCAACGGGGTCCTCAACGTGTCCGTGCCGGACGGTTGGTGGGACGAGGGATATTCGCCCGAGGTCGGCTGGTCAATCGGCAACGGCGAGAGCTACGAAGACGAGGAAGAGCAGGACGCCATCGAGTGCGATGCGCTGTTCAACCTGCTCGAGCAGGAGGTCATTCCTCTGTTCTACCGCCGCGACGCCACCGGATTGCCGCGTGAGTGGGTCGCACGCATGACCGCGTCGATGGCGCGCCTGGGCGCGGAGTTCAACACGCACAGGATGGTGCAGGAGTACACGGAGTGGGGTTACCTGCCCGCGCACCGTGCCGCGACGAGCCTGGCCAAGGACAAGCACGACGAGGCGCGTGCCCTGGCCGCATGGCGCGACCGCGTGCAGGCGGCATGGCCCGGTGTGACGCTGCGGTCGCAGACCGACGCCGACGGAGGGCTGGTCGTGGGCGAGACGGTGCCGATCACCGTGTGGGCCGGACTCGCCGGACTCGCACCGGATGAGGTCACCGTCGAGGTGGCGGCCGGTGCACCCGATGCCGCCGGCGCGCCGCACCGCCCGACGTACGTGATCGCCCAGCACACCGGCGCCGACGGCGCCGAGGAGCGTTTTACGGCCGAGGTCCCCTGCACGACCTCCGGTCCACTCGCGCTCGCGGTGCGCATCCGCCCACGCAACACATCCGCGGTCAACCCACTGTCGCCCCTGCTCCTGACCTGGGAGTGAGCGCTCCCCAACAGTTCAAAGCCGCCACGTTGCGGGTGCAGGCAGCGCTTGCGCAGATGGACCTGGTCGTGCAGATCGTGCGCGTCGACGAGACCGCGCGCACAGCGGATGGAGCAGCCGCGGCCGTGGGCGCAACGGTCGGTCAGATCGTCAAGTCGCTCGTGTTCCTGAGCGACGGCGTACCCGTCCTGGCGCTCGTCTCGGGATCGAACCGACTGGACACGGCCAAGCTCGCCGCCCAGACCGGCGGCGCGATCACACGGGCCGACGCCGCCGCCGTGCGCGACGCGACCGGGTACGCGATCGGTGGTGTCCCTCCGCTGGGACACGCCACGGACCTCGCGGTCTACTGCGACCGGGACCTGCTCGGATACGAGGTCGTGTGGGCTGCGGCGGGAACGCCGGACACCGTGTTCGCCGTATCGCCAGATCGCTTGGCCGGCGCAATCGGCGCCTGCGTCTGCGATCTGGCGGAGTGAGTGCGTCAGGCGTGTGCGGCCACTGACGCGATGACCTCGATACCCGGCTGCGTGCGACGGGTGTTGTCCTCATCGACGGAGAAGTCATGCACCGTGATGTTGGTGAAGTTCGGGAACGCACCGACCGTCTGGAAGAGCTCGGAAGCGGCGTAGGCGTCGGCGGCGTCGCGATCTGCGAACAGGTAGACGCCCCCGTAGGTGTTGGCAGACGGGTCGCAGAGCCAGATCTTGGTCTGCAAACCCGGGAGGGCGGCGAACGCCGGGGCGAGCTGATCGCACGCTTCGCGATAGCCCTGCTCGGTCATGTCGACGAGGTTGAAGTTGATGATCTTGACGTGCATGGGAATCTCCTTACTCGACAGGGATCGATCCGTTGTGGGTGGCCGTTGCGCGGGCGATCGCCGCGTCGTACTGGCGGAGGGCCCTGCTGAGTTGGGTCCTGGCGCCGGCGGGCGCGTTGACGTCCGCGTTGATGATTTCGAGCGCCATGCGGGCCGCCGCGACGATCGTCGTGATCTCGTGCCTCGTTGCGGTGATGGCGATGACGCTTCGATCGGCTGCGGCGATTCGCATGGTGCACTCGCAGGTCTGGTCAGACGGCCGCGGTCACGGCACGCGACCGGACGTACGCCGTCGCCTGGTCGACCTCGGCAACGAACGTGCCGTAGTCGAAGTCAAGGGAGTTGAGATATGTGCTCCACCCCATGGTGTGCTTGGCCATCAGGGCGGCCTCGGTGATCTCCTCCTCGGTCGCCCCGAACAGCCGGGCCGCCTCGGAGTGGAAATAGACGCAGTACCTGCAGCGCGTCGCGCCGGAGACGGCGATCCCGATGAGCTCCTTGTACTTGTTGGGAATGTGCGTCTCACCCAACTCGAAGGTCTTCATCACCGTCCACTCGTGTTCCAAGATCTCGTCGGGCACATCGTTGAAGAGGCTCAGCACCAGACCAAGCGTCTCGCGAATGTCGGCTTCGACTTCGGCTCTCGACATGACGTCCTCCTGTCTCGCTCGCCGGGCAGATGGGTTCCGCCCATTCGTTGAGCTGACGCTAGGCCGCCCGGAGCGCCCTGACATCGGGCATCCGCACCATTTGACGTGACCTGATCGCTGTACTTGCCTACGTCTGGTGTGGTCAGTCCCCTGCCGGGCCGGCGACCATGCCGCGCTCCGCGGCGAGCCTCGCGACCTGCGCCCGGTTGTGCACGCCGAGCTTCGCGAAGATGTTCGAGACGTGTCGTCCGGCGGTCTTCTCGCTGATGAAGAGTTCGTTGCCGATCTGGCGGTTCGACCGCCCATCGGCGATGAGCCGTAGCACCTCGAGCTCCCGCGCGGTCAGTCCCCCGTTCGCGTCTGCGATGTCCGCGTCAGCCGCAGCGCGGACCACCTCGGCGTCAACCTCGGCATCGATCAGCCGACTGAGCCACCCATCGACGCTCCCCTCCCCGAAGTCGAGCCACACCGGCCGATGCACCACGCCATCGATGTCAATCTCGTCGCCGAGCGGCGCGAAGCCCAGTGGCACGAAGATCGGGCCCTGGGTCGCGAGGTCGACGATCTCCGAGTAGAGCCGCGAAAGGGTCGGCCGGAGTTCCATGTAGACGCGCTTGACGTCCAGCCAGCAGGCGCCCACCGCCGGTGAGACGCCCTCACCGGTTTCGCGCCCGAGCCAGCGGCGCATGCCCAGGACGCGGTCGCCGGCTTTGGCCGGAACCCGTTCGAGGTGGGCGACCCATGCCCTCGCGACCGGGTCCTCGGCAAGCAGATCAGAATCGATACCACCGAGTTCCGCGACGTGAACGAGCGCAGCCACCTCGCCGGCGGGATCGCGGGCCACCGCGAAGGCCTCGGGGTGCCGCTCCCACCAACGCAGGAGGAGCGCCGCCGCCCGCGGCGTCTCGTGGCGTTCCGTGATCGCCCGAATCGCCGACGCATCCCCGAGTCGGGCGGGCTCCACCGAGTAGTCGGCGCCTCCGTGCGGGAAGCATGCCTCACGAAGCACGGGGTTCTTGATCAGATAGATGAGGTCGGCGGTGGCCTGCCAGAGGTCGACTCTGGGACGGCGCGCCTGCTCGGTGAAGAAGCTCGCTGCGTTGCGACGGTAGCGGGCATGGGCATCGGGGTCGCGCACGGCGAGGTCCCGTGCGACGGTGTCGCGCACGACGTCATGCAGCAGGAGCCCCTCAGCGGTGCGTTCGGTGAACGGCAGCCGTCTGAGCGCCTCGAACGCGTCGCGTACGCCGTCACGGTCGAGAAGCGCACGCAGGATCGGTTCGGTCACACGCCGCGCCGTCGACGCGGCTTCGACCGCGGTCACCGTGTCGGGCGGGAGGCGCGTCAGAAACGCATCGAGCAACTCATCCGCCGCGCCGAGCCGCGCCGACTGTTCGAGGTCCAGGTCGGGGTCGTCGCGCAGGGCGGCCGCCGCAAGCTGGAGCGCAAGGGGGTGGCCATGCGCCGTGCGATTGGCCCGCGCGGCCTGAAGCTCGGTCAGCCCCCGCGAGCGCAGCATCTCGATCGAACTTGCCTGCCCCAATGCGCCCAATGGGATCTCATGGACAAGCCCCGCCCATCCCGGGCCGGTGCGCCATGCGGCGTTGGGACGTTCGCGACCGGCGATGACGGTGAGCACGTTGGCCGGCAACGCGGGCAGGAACACGGTACGGAGCCAGGTGTCGAGCAGCCCGAACACCTCGTACGTGTCCAGGGCAAGCACAGTGCGATGTGTCCCGCCGCCGATTGAGGCGACGATGGTCGACAGGTCCGATGCGTCCTCTGCGATCCCCAACACGCGAGCAGCCGCGAGCTGGAATCCTCGAGGCGTGGGTTCGATGTCGCGACAGTCGAGCAGCAGCGCTCGGACCTCGGGATCGAGCGACGCCACCACCGTCTGCAGGAGGCGGGATTTGCCGATGCCGCCGGGCCCGTGGATGAACCCCACCACGAACGGCAGCTCCTCCGCAGCGAACGCCTGCGCAAACAGGTCGAGTTCGGCCGCGCGACCGACAAACGTGCGATCGGCGCTCTCGGCAAGCCGCTCCGCGATCGTCCGCGTCATACCGATCCCTCATTCCCCGTCCAGGCCTGAGCGGGTCGAGGGTTGGCGACGACGATGATATGGCTCGGCATGTGGCGCTCCGTACCTCGCACGGGTGATCGTGACCCGGTGTGCGCTGAAGAGGCTACGACATCGACCCCCGTAAGGCCAGACCAGACCACCGCGACGAAGAGCTACTCAGACCATTCCGCAACCAGCGCGCGGGGGGAGTGGCGGTTGACGAGTTCGGCCGGCAGAACCCACCGCCGCTCGCTTGCTGCTGTGGAGATCTCGTAGGACGCAAGCGCCGCGACCGGAATCTCGACGACGAATACGGTCGCGTCCTCGAGCCCGTCAGGAGGCGCGGGCGACTCAGTGAAGATCACACCGGATCGGCCGTCGATGGCGTCCCGGACGTTGGTGAATCCGGAACGCCGCACCGCAAGCGCCTCGTCGTAGTCGACCGTGCGATACAGCGTGACCGACTCGGCAGCGGTTCTGGGTCCGGGCCGGGGGTCGGCGTGCGTGAGCGCAGCTTCGTGCACGAGATCCACGACGACGTGCGTCACGGGTACCTGATATTGGTCGCGCGCACGTTGGACCACCTGACGCTCCAACCAGTTCGATCGGGCAGGCGGGTGCGTCGAGATCAGGATCTCGTCGGGTGCGAACACGCGGTACGCGTCATCAAGCGCCTGCATCGGATCTGCGTCGCCGAGCTGTCCCGAAGCCTCGAGTCCGATGGCCCGAAGCGCGGCGACCGAGGCGTCCAAGCGTTCCGACGCCGCCTCCCGAGCCCCCGCGACATTCGACGACAACCAATGCCCCACTCGCGACCCCGCGAGCGCCGGGGCAACGACCAGCACCTCCGCCGGCCCATGACCCGCGCGGTAGCGAACCTCGTCGCAGACCGCAGCTCCGGCGCACGTTTCGTTCGCGATGACCAGGATTCGGCGTGGTGTGCTCATGGCATGACATTAGCACTCGTAAAAGCACGACAAATGTCCCGGCGGTCGTCACGACCCAGGTCCGTAGGCAGCTGGTCTGTGCCGGCCATCGCCTCGAGGTCAACCGACTCGCAGGCGCACGGATATCATCCCGACACGTGGAACCGAGCCCGCTCACAACGGCCCGCAGTCGCTTCGGGCAATGGATGGCGACGCTCTACGACTTGCACGGGGTCTCTCGTCTGCTCGACTGGGATCGCGAGACGCTGATGCCAACGAAAGGCGCGGAGGCCCGCGGACAGCAGGTCGGGACGCTTCGCGCCGTCCGCCACAGCGAGTCGCTCCGTGACGGTGTGGACGAGGACATGGCCCTGATCGAGGCACAGGGCGATCCGAGCGACGCAGAGCGAGCGATGATCTCCTTGGCCCGCCACGAACGCGAGCGCGCGCGTCGCGTCCCAGAAGCCCTCGTCCGGGCGCATGGTGAGGCGCAGTCGGTCGGACTGACCGCATGGCTTGCCAATCGCGAGGCCGGAGACTTCGCGGCGTTCGCGCCTGCGCTGACCAAGGTCGTTGCGCTGACGCGCGAGATCGGCGAGGCCCTCCAGATCGGCTCCGAACCCTACGACGGCCTGCTCGACGACTACGAGCCGGACACGACCACAGCCGAACTCGAATCCCTGTTCGGCGATCTGGGCCCCAAGCTTGCGGCCATCGTCGCGGACGCGTCCCCCACCCCGCCCACCACACCGTTCGCCGGGCGCGACTGGCCGGACGCGGCGCAACTCGCCGTGGCGGAGGACATCGCCCGGATGGTCGGATTCGACATGGATGCCGGGCTGATCGCGCGATCAGCTCACCCGTTCACAGATACCCCGCACCGAGGAGACGTGCGGTTCACCACCCGCATCACACCGGACGATCCGTCCGCCAACGTCCTGGTGACGCTCCACGAGGCCGGTCACGCGCTGTACGCCCAAGGCCTGCCCGAAGCCTACGATCGGACGCTCCTCTACACCTCCGCGTCCCTGGGGGCGGACGAGTCGCAGTCCCGCTTCTTCGAAAACCACGTGGGGAGACGTCTGTCGTTCTGGGAACACCTGCACCCCGTGTTCGTCACACGATTCGGCGCGAGCATGAATGGGTTGCGCCCCCAGGACATGGTCCGAGCCGTCACGCGAGTGCAACGCAGCTGGTGCCGTGTCGATGCGGACGAAGTGACCTACGACCTGCACATCATCCTGCGCTTCGAGCTTGAACTCGCACTGATCCGCGGCTCGCTTGCGGTCGCCGATCTGCCGGAGGCGTGGCGGGACACAAGCCAACGCCTGCTGCAGGTCACTCCTGCCAACAACGCCCAAGGGTGTATGCAAGACATCCATTGGGCGTGGGGGATGTTCGGCTACTTCCCCACCTACACGCTTGGCAACATCTACGCCGCCCAGCTCGCCGAGGCGCTCGAAGCAGCCGAAGGCCCGATCGATGACCTGCTCCGCGCGGGCGGGCTCGACGTCGTGCTGCGGTTCATGCGCACACGGGTCCACGAGATGGGACGTCGCTTGCCCACTCGCGTGTTGATGGAGCAGGCGACGGGACGTCCCTTCAGCACCGCTCCATTCCTGCGGCGCGTGGCGCAACTCGCCTCGGGTGGTGGCGCCTGACACCTAACCGTGCAGCAGACCCCCACGTAGGCCCAGTTTCGGCGACGGCGCGGGCGCGCCGCACATCGCGCAGCCACCACCAGGCTCAGGGGTTCGAGCAGTTCCGCGCCGACGGCCGGGTGGCGGCGCATCGCATCGCACTCTGCGGCTGACAGCATTCCTCCCTCTGGAGGATCGAACCTTCGACAGCGACCTTGCCGATGTCGTGAGAGGGGCGAAGCACTCGGCAGCGTCAGTCGTCCGGCAGCTGCCATTCGCCGCCCACGATGAGTGGGAGTCGGCGTCCGCGTGCGCCGATGCCGGTGACCTCGACCTCGTCTGAGCCGATCATCACATCCAGGTGCACGGCCGAACGGTTGATCGGTCCCTTGGCCGTGCGTGTCGCGCCGAACCCGTCGCCCAGCGCGATGTGGGCGGCGGCATTCTCGTCGAGCAGCGTGTCGCCGTAGACACGCCCGGATTGCCCGATCCGTGAGCTGCGATCGACGAGCGCGACCTCACCCAACCGCCCGGCACCACGGTCCGTGTTGAACGTCGCCGCCAGAAGTTCGCCGTCGACAGGTCGCTTCGCGCTGATTGCGACCAGGCGGCCAGCACGGAATTCGCCCGTGATGTCTTGGATGACGCGGCCGCTGAACGACAGCGGCGTGGTGCACCGAAACGTGCCCGTCGTGCCACGCGGATCCGGACTGGTGAACACCTCTTCGGTGGGAAAGTTGGGGTAGACCGTCCGGCCATTCGGAGCACGCTCGCCACCACCGAGCCAGCGCGTGTCCGCTCCCAGCGCGACGTCCAGGTGCGTCCCGGGCCCCCGAAACTCAAGGCCCGACAGCTTGCGCTTGGTCAGCCCCGACGCCCGGCGGTTGAGCCGTTTGGCGTGACGCGCCCACCCGTCCGCACCGTCGTCGGGGGTCAGCCGGCAGAACCAGATCAGATCCTCGCCGAGTCGTCGCAGCGCCACGCCCGCGCTGAGTTCCGGATAGACGCGCTTGGCCCAGGTCGGCGTTGGCCACGCGACGATGCTCCACCGTACGCGACCAGAGATGACCGCCTTCTGAAACCATCGCAGCGACCGGGAGCGCTCCTGAAAGTCTGTGGCGACCCGTGCGGTGTCGAGGCCCGAGAGGATGTCCGGGTCCTCGTCCCCCACGATCCGCAAGATCGCGATGTCGGGGTTGATCGCCGCGCGCAGCCGCGCCTCGGTCCACGACGGCACGCGGCCGAGTGCCGCGTCCGGACCGTCCGCGATGCGAACCCGCTGCACGCGCCGGTCGGTGTACATGACGTCGACGAGCACTGCGCCCTGAGCGTAGGCCCCGCTGGCAAGCGCGATCGCAAGCTCACGATGGGCCGGTTCGCAGTCGATCAGCAGCGTCTCGCCGGCGCGCAGCGCGACACACGATCGAACGATCGCATCGGCGTACCGTCGCAGCGCCTCATCAGTGAGCACAGTCGGCTGGCGGTTCGCAGAAGCCATGTACAGAAACCTACCGGTGCCCTCCGACACAATGCCCGCGTCGTGGCAAAACGTTCATCTTCGGAGCCCGTGCGCCGATGAGTGTCCATATGTTCGCGCGGCTCCGCAAACGTCGGGCCCTGATCATCGGCCTCCTTGTGCTTCTGACACTCGCCGTGTCGGCCGTCGCTCCCTGGGTGTTGTGGCATGTCAAGTCTGAGCGACCGCTCGATGTGCTCGTCGTGGACAAGACCGTTGCCAAAGCCGACTACCGCAAGCACGCGGGGCTGTTCTGGGTTCTGCGCCACGAGAAGATCGTGCAGCGTGACACGGGCCGCCCGTTGGTGCTCGACCGCGACTACGCCGGCTACCAACACGAACCCGACGGCCGGCCGCGCATCGTCCCCATCCCCGACCGGCCCTCGGACTTCACGTACATCGCCGACACCTACGGCGTCTACGAGGACGACCTGCTCGGCCGTCCGCTCGGGCTGCGCTCCAACCTGATCTACGGTGGGTTGACACTCGACGAGGTCCGGATGCTCACGCACGGCCTCAAGCCGGGGGCCACGCTCGTCGCCGAGTTCAACTGCATTGCGAGCCCTACCGTCGGCCAGGCCCGGGAGGAGCTGAGCGACGCGCTTGGCGTCACGTGGACCGGGTGGATCGGTCGGCACTTCTCGTATCTCGACCTGACCGTCGACCTGCCCCTGTGGGTTCCGCGCACGTGGAAGCGCCAAACCGGCAAGCCCTGGCGGTTCCGCGGCCCCGGCTACGTGTTCGTCAACGAGCAGGGGCACTTGATCGTGCTCGTCGAGGGCGTGGACACCCCGACGCCCGCGTTTCGCATCACGGTCAACAAGGACGCCGCGGAGCGCTACGGGACAGCCCGCCGGCAGACGTATGACTATTGGTTCGAAGTGATGACGACCCGCCCCGGCGCCCAGGTCCTTGCGCAGTTCAATTTGGACCTGACGGACTCCGGTCGTACGAAGATGCGCGGTGTGCCGATCGACGGCGGCATCCCCGCAATTGTGCGGACCAAGCGACCAGGGCACCTGGCGTACTACTTCGCGGGGGACTTCGCCGACCAGCCCAAGGTGCCGAAATCGTTCCGCTACCTGGGGATCCCCAAGATCCGTGCGTGGCTTGGGGCTGAGCACCGCGACGACCAGCAAGCCTTCTACTGGCGGGTCTACGTCCCGATGATGCAGTACATCCTCGCCGAGGCCGAGCACACGGCCCGGTCCCAGCCATCAGCGGCCGGCGCGCGGACCGAGTAGCTCAGGCGGCGCGGCCATCGCGTTCGGTCACCTTGATCGGGTGACGGGTGGCTGACAGCAGGAAGTCGGGGTTGACACAGGCGCCTGCCGCGCGGTGCTCGAATGCAGGGTCGACATCGGTCTGACAGAACGTGTGTGGTTCCCGAGCCGCCCTGAGCGCCCCGAACCCCGCCGTAGCCGCCTCGATGCGGTGGAACGCGTCCAGGTCGATTTCGACCCCGAACACGCGGTCCAGGCAGCCCACGAATGTCCGGTCACCCTCCTCGTACGCGTAGAGCCGCGAGCACGCCGACTCGATGCACCCGGTCGGAAAGACGATCTTGTCGCAGCGCACCGGGCAGCGCCGGCACGCCGTGTCTGGGTCGATGAGGGCCTTGATCCGCGGCATCGACCGGATCGTAGACCAGCGAGGTGCGCGCGGCCTCGCGAACCGATGGACTACGAGGCCACGCAGCTCTCCCCGAACATCGTCATCAGTGACGCGACGAGGTTCGAGTTGCCCGGGTCGACGCGGTACTCCTCGCCGAAGCGCAGTCGGACCGGCCCTTCGGTGGTTCGCATCTCGATGATGACCGGGGCGCTTCCCGAGTGATCGGCCAGTAACCGCTTGAGTTCGTCCATGTGGGTCGGCGCGAACCGGGTGGCGTCGATCCGAACGAGCAGGCGATCCTCTTCCATGCCCGGATCGGGAACGAACGGCAGGACGGTTCGAGCGACGAGTTTGGTCTCGCCCTCGCCCTTCAGGTCCACCTGCCCGGTGATCAGCACGAGCCCGTCCTCACGCAGCAACTCGCGGCCCTCGGCATAGACCGCCGACGGGATGACGACCTCGACCGAGCCCTCCAGGTCATCCAGACGCGCGAACATCATCGTGTCGCCCTGACGGCGGGTGATCACCTTGACCGCGCCGATGATGCCGCCGACTGTGACGGTCTCGCGATCGCGACGCTCACCGAGCGAACCGATCCCGCAGCTGACGGCACGCGCCAACTGACGCCGGCAGTCCTTGAGCGGATGACCCGACACATAGACCCCCAGCGCCTCCTTCTCGCCGAGGAGCAGTTCCTCGCGCTCGAGTTCATCCGCGCTGATCGGCGGGTCGACTTCGATCCGGCCTGCGCCTTCCATCAGGCCGAAGAGCGACTCCTGACCCGAGGCCTCGTCGTTTCGCCGTCGCGCCGCCTGCCCGATCGCCTGCGGCAGTGCATCCAACATTCCCTTACGCGAATCACCGGTCGAGTCGAGTGCGCCGCTCCGGATCAAGCTCTCGAGCGCCCGCTTGTTGACCTGTGCCTGATCGACCCGGCGGCAGAAGTCGAAGATCGACGTGATCTCGCCGTCGGTTTCGCGGGTCGCGACGATGGCACTGACCGCGGCGTCGCCCACACCCTTGACCGCCGACAGGCCAAAACGGATCTCACGCTCACCCGTCACCGCGAAGTCGCTGGCGCTGGCGTTGACGTCGGGCGGCAACACCGCCAGGTCCATCTCGGTACACGCGTTGACGTAGAACGGCACGCGGTCCTTGGTGTCCATGACCGACGACAACAGCGCCGCCATGTACTGGGCCGGGTGATTGGCCTTGAGGTATCCGGTGCGATATGCGAGCAACGCGTAACAGGCGGCGTGGCTCTTGTTGAACGAGTAGTCACCGGCCGCCTCACACAGGCCCCACAGGCGCCTGGCGACATCCTGCTTGGTACCGCTCTCCTTACAGCCCGCGATGAACTCTTCTTCGAGGGAGGCCATCAGGACCTTGTCCTTCTTGCCGACGGCCTTGCGCAGGTCGTCCGCGCGCGACGGCGAGAACCCGGCGATCGCCCGTGAGATCGCCATCAGTTGTTCCTGGTAGATCGCGACCTGGTAGGTCGGTCCGGTGATCGGCGCGAGCCGTGCGTCGTCCAGCGGGGGCATCGCCCCGGGGTTGCGCTTGTTGCGGGCATACGTCGAGATGAACGCCATCGGGCCCGGGCGGTACAGGGCGACGAGTGCCACCAGGTCGGCGAACTCCGTCGGCCCGACCTCGCGCAGCGCCTCGCGCATGCCGGTCGATTCGAACTGGAACACCCCAAGGGCGTCGCCGCGCGCCAACATCGCGTACGTCGCGGGGTCGTCCAGCGTCACGACGTCGATATCGAGCGGCTGGCCGGTATCGCGCTCGATCAGCGCAACGCAGTCCTCGATGACGTCGAGGTTGCGCAGTCCCAAGAAGTCCATCTTGAGCAGGCCGAGCGCCTCGACGTCGTGATCTGGCACCTGCGTGACGACGTTGCCCTCGTCGTCGATACGGACCGGCAGGAAGTCCGTGACCGACCCGGGGGCGATGACCACACCGGCCGCGTGGACCCCCTCGTTACGCACCAGGCCTTCGAGCGGTCGCGCGGTGTCGACGATCTGCCGGGTCACATCGTCGGTGTCGTACGAGGTCGCGAGTTCGGACCCGGCTTTGAGTGCCTCCTCGAGCTTGACCCCGATCGGTCGTTCCGGAACGAGCTTGGCGATGCGGTCGACCTGCCCGTAGGTGAAGCCCAGCACCCGGCCCGCGTCGCGCACGACCGCGCGTGCCAGGAGCTTGCCGAACGTGCCGATTCGGGCCACGGCATCCGAGCCGTATTTGTCGGTGACGTACCGCACCACGGCGTCGCGGCCACGCACCGAGAAGTCGGTGTCGATGTCCGGCATGCTCTTGCGCCCGGGGTTCAGGAAGCGTTCGAACAACAAACCGTGTTCGAGCGGGTCAAGGTCCGTGATACGCAGCGCATACGCCACGAGCGACCCGGCTGCCGATCCACGACCGGGACCGACCGCGACACTGTTGTCGCGTGCCCATCGGATGTAGTCCCAGACGATCAGGAAGTAGCTGGCGAAGTCCATCTCGACGATGACGTCCAGCTCGAACCGCAGCCGGTCCTCGGCCTCGGCGCGCCACGGCCCGTTGTAGCGGCGATCGAGGCCCTCGCGGCACAGGCGCTCCAAGTACGTGGCGGGTGTCTCGCCCGCAGGCACCGGGAACGTCGGAAGGCGTGGGTCGCCCAACGGCAGCTCGAGCCCTGAGCAGCGCTGCGCGATCTCCAGCGTCAGCCCGAGCGACTCGGGGTACTCGGGCAGCGCCTGCAGCATCTCGGCAGCGGACTTGAGGTAGAACTCCTTGGTGTCGAACTTGAAGCGTTTGGGGTTCGACAGCAAGTCCCGCGTCTGGATCGCCAACAGCGCCTCGTGCGCGTCGGCATCCTGGTGGCATACGTAGTGGACGTCGCCGGTCGCGACGAGTGAGCGTCCCGTGTCCTTGGCCATACGCGCCAGGTGTGCATTGATGCGCTTCTGCTTCTCGATGCCGGAGTCCTGCAGCTCCAGGTACACGTCGTCGGGCCCGAAGATCTGGCACAAGGTGTCCAGCTCACTCCTGGCGGCGCCCAGATCGTCGTTTTCGAGGTGTGCGCAGATCGTGCCCGACAGGCACCCCGACAGCACGATGATGCCTTCGGCGTACCGACTCATCAGCCCGTGGTCGATGCGGGGCCGCCGGTGGTAGCCGTTGAGGTAGCCCGCAGAGCACAACTTGATCAGGTTGTAGTAACCCTGGGTCGTCTCGGCGAGGAGTGTCAGGTGGGCGCGGGTCTCGCGGGGCGGGCGCGCCGTGTGGTCGGGCACGACGTACGCCTCGAGGCCGACGATCGGCGTGATCCCGCGCTTTCGGGCCTCTTTGAACAGCTCGACCGCGCCGCTCATGACACCGTGGTCGGTGAGTGCGACCGCCGATTGGTCCAGCTCCTCAACCCGGTCGAGCAGGCGCCCGATCTTGCAGGCGCCGTCCAGGATCGAGTAGTCGGAGTGGACGTGCAGGTGGGCGAACGCCCCGTTGGCGCTCACCGGCGGTCACGCTTTTTGGCGAGTGGCGGCATTGACGGTCAGGCTAGCCATGCCCCCGGACGCGAGCAAGCGACTGACGACCCCAGATGCAGTGCCCGGGATACCCTTTGAGCGCTACTGATGGTGCGTGCGGGTTTTTTCGCATCGCCTATTGACTCGCAGGGGGTTCGCGCCGATAGGGACCGTACAGGGCACGCACCGCACAGCCCATGTCACGAACCTCGAGGCACGCCGTGAACGACGTCATCGTCGTCGTCAAGGATCTTCAGCCCGCCGCCCTCATCGTGGTGGCCGTGGCGCTGATCGCCATGCTTTCGAA
Organism: Actinomycetota bacterium; assembly: GCA_031366605.1. GTDB lineage: Bacteria > Actinomycetota > Thermoleophilia > Miltoncostaeales > Miltoncostaeaceae > CALMEC01. The sequence goes on from JANLOO010000034.1 coordinate 30,251, forward strand.
CATGCTCCTGCCGCTCATCGGCCCGTGGGCATCGATGTTGGCCGTTGCCGGAGTAACCGTTTACGTCGGCAATCGCGTCCTGGCGGTCGAGTCGCGCCCCGCCTGGCTCCTGCCACTCGCCCTCGCAGGCGTTGCTTTGGCCGCCATGGCCGGGTACCGCCTGTGGAAGGCGATTCACGCGACCGCGAACAACGACCAGACGATCGGGTACATCTTCCCCACCGCGCTCGCGATCTGCGCCCTGTGGCTTTCGATCGCCCTGATCGAGTTCAACGCCTCACCCATCGCCGCCATCGTCGCACCGTAAGGACCCGCGCGTCACCGAGCCGTCAGGGATGCGTCCTCACTGCGGTTGAGCCGACCCGGAGCAGCCTATTCCTACGTCGTGGCGGGCACTGCAAGGATGACGCCCCAGTCGCCGGCGACGGCGAGCGTCTGGCCATCGGCGGCCCAGGCTGCACAGGCGGCGCCACCGATGAATCGCACCAGGGTCCGCTCTGGGAGGCGGATGAACGCGACACCGAACAAGCGGCCGTACTTGACGGGAGCGACCGACAGGCGTCCGCCTGGGGCGATGATCTCGCCCTCGACGGGCTCGAACAGTGCCCCCGGGTTGGCCGGCGGTGCAAGCGCAGCGGCCGGGTCGACGTCGGGGTAGTCGTGCGTGCCGACGTCGAGATCAGGCACCGACCAGCGGCGGATGACCTTCTTGTGAACGCCGCGCAGCGTCGTGTCGTCGTCCTCGAAGTAGAGCGCCCGGGCGCCCTCTCGGTCGACCGCGACCAGGCGGATCAACCCGCCGCCGGCCACGCCGAGCGACTCGTCCAACCCAGGTCGATCGAGTGGGATCTCGGGGGCGTAGTCCGACAACAGCGCCGCGGACGTCTGCCTGCGCCGACCACCACGGCCGATCAGCTGCGCGCCCTGCGTCTCACGCGCGAACGAGACGATCGACCAGGGTCCCGCGTCGTTCGGGATCAACTCAGGACGAAGACGATTTATGCTCATTCAACCTCTCTCGGCGGTTCCAACCAGAGCGCTCCCCACGCGCCTCCCACAAACAGGCCCTTGCCCGCAGGGTCGAGCGCGATGGTGCGGGCGCCTTCGATGTGACGGACCAAGGCACCGTCGGCAGCCCGGACGACACACGCCGCGGCGGGATCGGCGAACGGGGTTCCCATTGATGCCAGCTCGCCGTCGGCGCTCAGGCCGATCGACAACGGACCTAGTATGACGGGTGTCCACGAGCCGAGTCGCTCCCGGGTCTCGGTGTCCCACACGCTGCACGAGCCGTCGCCATGGCGGGCCAGCGCCCGCGGGGCGGCACAGGCCGTCGTGAGCGCCACGATCGGGGAACCCTGTTCCCCGTTGAATCCGGCACCCGTTGCGACCAGCAACGTGCCATCCGACGCGTAGGCGATCGCGCCGGGCGCCGCGGTGACCTCGACTTGGGTCGTCGCTGCCCCGGGGATTTCAAGTTCGAAGAGCTCCTCGTCGTGGACCACCGCGACGCGCCGGCCATCCGCGCGGACCGCGACGGGCCCGGGTCCCAGGTCGGCTGCCAGATCACCGAGGCTCGGCAACACCACGACCCGCCACCCCGCATCGTCCAGCAACATCCCTGCGTTGGCCTCGCTCGCACCGGCGAGGCGCATCAGTCCGGGCGGACGCCGATCGAACTGAACGACCATGTCCGGCAAGCGGATCGAACGGGCGAGGCTCGGAGACATCGTCAACACCAGAGCACCGTCGGCCACGATCTGGGCCTCGTGCGTTGCGAACGGGATGCCCTTGACGGGGCGCAGCACCCGTTCGTCGGGGGCCAGCTCAACCCCCTCGGGGGCGTGCGCGCGCTCCAATCCCAGCCCGCGTGGCCCGTGCGCGACACGCGCCCATGGGCCGGGATCGGTTCCGTCAACCCGGACGTTTTGCGGGGGCGCTGAGCGCCTCATCGGTCGTCGACCGCCGCGCGGATCTGGTGGGCCATCCGGCTCTGCAGGCTGAACAGCTCGATGAACCCGGGGCTGGCGTTCTGCGAGAACGACGCGTCCGCGTCGAACGTCGCCAGGCTCTTGTCGTACAGCCCGTACTTGGACGTGCGCGCGACGACCGTGGCGCCACCTTTGTAGCAGCGAACCGTCACCTCTCCCTCGACCACCGCGCTGGCGTTGGCCACGTAGGCGTTGAGGTCGGCGAGCGTCGGCTCGTACCAGAGCCCCTCGTAACACAGCTGCGCCCACTCGGCGTCGACAAATGCCTTGAGGCGATTCTGCCGCCCGGTGAACACGAGCTTCTCGAGTTCCTTGTGGGCGCGAAGTATCAGCTCGGCCGCAGGCACCTCATAGATGTCACGAACCTTGAGACCGACAACCCGATCCTCGACGTTATCCATGATGCCGACGCCGTTGCGCGACGCGATCTCGGCGGCCGCCTGGATCAACTCAACGAGCCCGAGTTCGTGCCCGTCGAGCGAGACCGGGAGCCCGTCGCGGAACCCGATCACCACGTCCTCGATGCGATCGGGAGCCAGGTGCGGCGGTGTGACCAGTTGGCACACGTCATCCGGCACGATGTTGGCCGGGTCCTCGATCACGCCGCCCTCGCTGGAGCGGCCCCACAGGTTGTCGTCCAGGGAGTACGGCCGCTCGACGGTGGACGAGACGGGGATACCGTGCTCGCGCGCGTAGGCCAGCTCCTCGTCACGGCCCATCTGCCATTCGCGGACCGGGGCGATGACCTTGAGTTCGGGTGCGAGCGTCGCGATCGTCGCCTCGATGCGCACCTGATCGTTGCCCTTGCCGGTGCAGCCATGGGCGATCGTGTCGGCATCGTGGGCACGCGCGGCTTCGACCGCAAGCTTGGCCAAGAGCGGTCGTCCCAGCGCGGTGAAGAGCGGGTAGGTGCCCTGGTAGCGCGCGTTGGCGCGAATCGCGGGACCCACGTAGTCGTCGACGAACTCCTGCTTGGCGTCGACCACGACGCTCGCGACCGCGCCCAGGTCCAAGGCCTTCTGGCGGATCGCCTCGAAGTCGTCCGTCGGCTGGCCCAGATCGATGCACAACGCCACGACCTCGGCGTCGTACTCGTCCTGAATCCACTTGAGCATGACCGACGTGTCCAGACCACCGGAGTAGAGCAGCACGACGCGGTGCACCTCGTGCGGCTGCGCAAGGTAGCGGGCGGTCGTTGCAACTGGACGGCGTTCGGACACAGACAGGCCTCTCGTCAGGTTTGCAAGCCCCGGGAGTCTGCCAGGAAAACAGGACTTGAGGCCGCGACACATCACGGCACTCATCCAGTTTCACCGGCAGCACGGTGGGCGTCTCCCAACGCCCAAGCAACTGTCCGCCGCCGCTGCCGGCGGCATGTGCGTCCGCCCCATTCCGACCGGGCGCTGCGACCCGGGAATGTAAAGGTCGTGTTTGGAGTCACCTGAAGGGTGAGCCAAAACGCTCGTCCTGCCGATAAACGAACTATGGAGCCAACATGCCCGCAATGGATTGCATCGTGAACAGCAAAGTCGTCGCACCCTCGATGGTGTTGATCCCGGCCGACCTCGCGTCGATTGCCGTTGTCCGCGCCGCCATCTGCGCGGCCCTCCGCGACCACGGTTGGGGCGAGGATGCCTCGAATCGCGTCGTCCTGGCCGCAAGCGAAGCCGTCGCCAACGCCGTTGAACACGGCTCCCAGGACGGCGAACTGGTCGAAATCGTCTACCAAGTCGGCGATGAGGACACGCAGCTGCGGATCCTCGACTCCGGTGGCACAGTCCGGTGGACGCCACCGGCAGAGCCTCCGACGACGCCGAGCACCGCGACCCGCGGACGCGGCCTGGCGATCATCAACGCCCTGGCACAGAAGATGGAGTTCCGCCCCGCCGGTCACGGCACGGAGCTGCGCCTGGACTTCTCCCGGGCCGCTTAAGGGCCATCGCCGTCAGGCGGTGATTTTTGTGCCGACTCCCGCTTCGGTGAAGAGTTCCATCAACAGTGCATGCGGGACCCGGCCGTCCACGATCTGCGCAGCCTCGACACCCCCGCCGAGCGCCGTGGAGACGGCGTTGAGCTTCGGCAACATCCCGGATCCGACCTGGCCGCCGTCGATCAGCTTGTGCAGCTCGGGCAGGGCACATTCGCTGATCAGGCTAGACGGATCGTCGACGTCTGCCAGCAGCCCCTCCACATCGGTCAGAAACAACACGCGCCGGGCCTTGAGGGCGCCTGCCAGCGCACCCGCCACGGTGTCGGCGTTGATGTTGTAGCTCTGCCCCTCCGCATCGACCCCGACCGACGCGACGACGGGCACGAAGTCGGAGAGGCGCTCCAAGACGAGGGTGTCAAACCCGTCGATGTCACCGACAAAGCCCAGGTCTGCATCGGGGTGTTCGGCTTTGCGGGCGCTGATCAGACCGGCGTCTTCACCCGACAAGCCGACCGCCTGCACGCCGGCGACGCGAAGCTGGGAGACGATCTCGGTGTTGATCTTGCCGACCAGCACCATCTTGACCAGCTCCATCGTGTCGGCGTCGGTCACCCGCAGGCCGTCCACGAACTTGACGGTCAGGCCGAGTCGGTCGGAGTAGCGCGAGATGTCGGGGCCGCCACCGTGGACGACGACGGGGTTCATGCCGACCAGCTTGAGCAGCGCGACGTCACGTGCGAACGACGCCTTGAGCTCGGGCGTCGTCATCGCCGCGCCACCGTACTTGATCACGATCGTGGCCCCGGCGAACTCCCGAATGTACGGCAGCGCCTCCAGCAGCACATCGACGCGCTGTTCAAGTCCCTCCCGCGTGGGGGTGGAACGTTTGGTACTGCCCGTGACGGTCCCTTCCCTCAAAGTGGCGACATCTCAAACCTACCAGCGACCCACGCCTCGCCGACGACGGCACTGTGGGCCTTGGGTGGCCGATCGGTGCTCCGAACAGGTGCAGGGACTCAGCGCAGTAGCGGCGCCGTCACTGCGTCCGGTCAACCAGCGTCGCCTGGGATGCAATTCCGTCGGCCTCGCGTCGAGGAAGCAGTTGCCGATTCCCGCCCACCGTGGCACGGTTGTAGTCATGACGACTGAGGCACTCCGGACGGTGAAGGATCGGTTCTCTGAGTTCGTCGACCGGGTCGAGCGGGAGCACGAGCGCGTTGTGGTAACGCGCAACGGTCGGCCCGCTGCGGTTCTGATGAGCCATGAGGACCTTGAAAACCTTGAGGAGACACTCGCTGTGCTCGGCGACACCGACGCGGTCCGAAAGCTTCAGGCCGGGCAACAAGCCCTTGCGACCGGTGATTCCGTGCGCGGTGGCGATGCAGTACGTGCGCTCCGGCCACGCCGCGTGACGTGACGGAGGCAGCGAACAAACCTTACGGACTCGTCGTCGCCGGGCCGGCTGCGCGAGCGATCAACGACGAACTCCCAGAGGCCGTGGCGTGGGCGGTGATCGAGCTGATCACCGGAGCATTGCTCGAGAATCCACGCCGCCTCAGCCCATGAACTGCGAAATGAACTCGCCGGCATCTGGAGCGCCCGTCGCGGAGACTTTCGCGTCTTGTACATGATCGATGAGAAAGCTCACGAAGTGCAGGTGCTCAGCGTCAACCACCGCCGCGACGTCTACCGCACCTGACCGTTACGGCGTTGATGCCAACGGGGGCAGCGATCAGGTGTTGCGCATCGCGTCGGCGGCCATTGCGAAGTAGTCCACGAGCGCGTTCGCATAGGGCGTCGGGGGGTTGAGTTCGTCCAGCGCACCGCGCATCGCGGCGAGCCACCGATCCCGGGCGTCGTCATCGATGACAAACGGCGCGTGGCGCATGCGCAGACGGGGATGTCCACGCTGTTGCGAGTAGGTCGTTGGCCCGCCCCAGTACTGGGCGAGGAAGAGGCACAGCCGCTCCCGCGCAGGACCGAGGTCATCGGGATCGGGATAGCGCGCCAACAGGAGGGGGTCGCGCTGGACCGGTCAGAGAACGCATCCACGAGCCGGGTGAAGAACGACATCCCCCCGACCGCGGCGTACAGCGAGTCGGGTTCGACGTCCTCGACGTGCTCCGTCATGTGCGGTAGTCGGCGTTGATGCTGACGTAGGCATGGGTCAGATCGCAGAAGAAGATCTCGGAGAGGCCCTCGCCGCGGCCCAGGCCGACGTGCATCTCGTACTCCTCGCGTGCCATCACGTCGGCGATGCCGGGATCCGTCGGCGCGACGCCGTCGAATGTGACCGACGGGACCGGGGGCGGGCCGGGTGTGCCCGCCAGGGCAGCGCCGATCGCCTGCGACAAGCGGCCCCAGTTGGCGTCGCGTCCGTAGACCGCGGCCTTGATCAACGGCGAGTTCGCGATCGCGCGGCCCACGTGCTCGGCTTCGGCGTCGTCCTTGCCGCCGTGGACGAGGAGCCGCACGACGTGTTCTGCGCCTTCGCCGTCACGGACGATCTGGAGCGCCAGCCACCGACAGATGGCTCGGAGCGCCTTGCCGAACAACTCGGCCTCCGCGCCGATCAGCTGCGGGCCCTCGCCGTTGGCCATCACCAACAACGTGTCAGACGGGCTCATCTGCCCGTCGACGCTGATGCGGTTGAACGACTCGGCTGCGGCCTGCCGGACGAGTGGCTGCAGCACACGCGCGTCGAGCGGCGCGTCGGTCGTGACGTAAGCCAACATCGTCGCCATATTGGGCGAGATCATCCCGGCGCCCTTGGCCGCCGCGCCGATCGCGTACTCACCCGACGGCAGCCGCAACCGGAACGCACCGCCCTTGGGTGTTCGATCGGTCGTGCAGATTGCCTGGCCGAACGCCGGGCCGCCGTCACGGGACACCGCCGACGCCGCCGCCTGCGCCCCCGCGGTCACGATCTGCATCTTGAAGCGCTCGCCGATGACACCCGTCGAGCACACGGCAACCTGGCCCGGATCACAGCCGAGCTCGGTGGCGACGGTCGCGCCGATGGCCGCCGCGTCGTCGATGCCCTGTGGCCCGGTCGCAGCGTTGGCGTTGCCGGCGTTGACCACAACGGCCTGCAGGTGCGCGCGATCGAGGCTCCTGGTGTGCACGACAGATTCCGAGGGCAACGCGCTCGCAGTGTCCACGAGCGCCGACACGGACCGCCGGGTGCTCGTCAGCACGCCGATGTCCAGACTGCCGGACTCCTTCAAGCCGCACGCCACGCCGCTCGCGACGAACCCCGATGGCGTCGCGACGCTGCCGACGGCGAGCCGCTCGAGCTCTGACGGCAGACCCCACCAGTCCTCACGCAGCAGCTTGATCTCGCTCAGCGCAGACCCTCATCCTCGGGCCGGCCCGCCATCAGGTTGAGGTTCTGCAGCGCCTGGCCCGCAGCGCCCTTGCCGATGTTGTCGATGACCGCGAACACCGTGACGCGCCCGCCGCGCGGGTCCATGACCGGGCAGACCTGCGCGTAGTTGGTGTGCTGAACAGCCCGCATGCCCGGCGGAGACCCGACGACCTCCACGAACGGGTGCTCGGCGTAGAAGTCGACGTAGCGCTGCCTCAGGTCGTCGGCGTGCATCGGTCCGTCGATCAGGCGCGCATAACACGTCGCCATCAATCCACGGTCAACCGGCACCAGATGCGCGGTGAACGTGACGTCGACGCCCAGTTCCTGCTCGATCTCGGGCGTGTGCCGGTGTCCATAGACCTTGTAGGCAACGATGCTGTCAGTGACCGACGAGAAGTGGACCGCCTCGCTCGGCGTCTTGCCCGCGCCGCTGACCCCGCTCTTGGCATCGATGACGACATCGGCAATCCCGCCCACGAGTGGGAGGAGCCCCAGGATCGAGGCCTCGGGGTAACACCCGGGGTTGGCGATGAGCCTGGCCGTGCGGATCGCGTCGCGGTTGCGCTCCGGAAGCCCGTAGACGGCCTGGGCCACCAGGTCCGGGCGCGGGTGGTCAAAGCCATACCAGGTCGGGTACGCGGAAACGTCACGCAAGCGATGGTCGGCCGAGATGTCGACGACCCGCACGCCACGGTCGATCAGCTCGGCGACGAGCGGCGCGGCCTCCGCATGTGGGTATGCGACTGCGGCCAGGTCGCCCGGAGCGACCGCCTCGGGCGCGTACACCGTGAGCTCGCGCGTCACCCGGTATTGCGGTGCGACGTCGACCAGCCTACGTCCCGCGTCCGCCCGCGCGGTGATCTGCCCGAGTTCGAAATGCGGATGCGCGTCGACGAGTGCCGCGAGCTGGGCGCCGGCGAAGCCGGCGGCACCGATCACATGGACCCTGCTCACCCTCGCAACTCCGCTGCGAAGCTGCCCTGGAGCGCATTGACGACCGCGACGACGGGAGCTTCGATCTCGTCATCGGTCAATGTCCGACCGGGGTCGGCGATCGTCAGGCGCAGCGCCAAGCTGACCTTTCCCGCCGGCACCGGATCACCGACGTAGCGGTCGAACAACCGCACATCACGGACCAAGATGCCTCCGGCGGTCCGAGCCGCGGCGATGAGGTCCGACGCACGGACCGAATCGTCCACGATCAGGGCGAGGTCGCGTGTCGATGCGGGCACCGACAGCAGATCCTCAAACGCAGGACGCCCGGTTGGCGCGGCACCGAGCAACGCCTGCAGGTCCAGGCCGACGGCGGCCACCGGCCCGCGCACGTCAAAGTTGCGCAACACCGCAGGGTGGATCTCGCCCACCCAACCGACTTTGGCCCCGCCCGCCCGGAGCTCGCCTTGGCGCACCGGGTGTCCGTAGGGCGCCGATGCGGGCGCGACTTCGACCCGTACGCCGGCCGCACGCGCGAGCGTCTCGGCGATGCCTTTGGCACCCCACACATCGACGGTCCGCACCGGGGCACGCCAATGGTCATGGGCGGGCGGGCCGAACATCAGACCAACCAGCCAGTCGCGCTCATCCGCCAGGCCGTCAGCGCGTGGCGCGTAGGTCCGTCCGACCTCGAACATCGCGCCATGCGGATGCTGATGCGCCTGGTTGCGCGCCGCGGCGCGGAGCAACCCCGGCAAGAGCGACCGCCGCATCACCGCGTGGTCCTCGGTGAGTGGGTTGGCCAACCGCACGACCTGACGTCGGGGATCGTCCGCGTCCAATTGCAGCTGGTCGGCGTCCGACCCGGGAACGAAGTGCAGGGTGATCGCTTCGCTGAAGCCAAGGTCTGCCGCAAGCCGCGTCAGACGGCGCCTCAGCGACTGCATCGGGGTGCGCTTGGCGCGGGCCACGATGCGCGGGAGCTCAGCAGCGATCTGGTCGAAGCCCGTGTGACGACCGACCTCTTCGATCAAGTCGACCTCGCGCTGAAGGTCGCCGGAGCGCCAGAACGGGACCACCACGTCGTGGGCATCCGGTCCTTCGGTGACCGCACATCCCAGGCTCCGCAGGATCGCGGCCGACCGGTCAGCCGGTGCCGGCATCGCGAGGATCGCGGCGGCGCGTGCGTGGCGCAGTCGGATCGGCGCGGGAGCCGGCTCTGCGACAGACGCGTCCAGGACACCCGGCACCAGCGTCGCTCCACAGATCTCGACCAACATGCGACATGCCACTGCCATCCCGACGGGTGGGAGTTGCCGCGACAGACCCTTCTCGAATCGGCGGCTCGACTCCGTGCGCAATCCCAGCCCCCACGCCGTCGCGAGGATGTTGGGTCCGACGAATGTCGCGGCTTCGAGCAGGATGCGGCTCGTCGCGTCGGTGACCTCGGCGGCGGCGGCGCCGAACACACCGGCGATGACGGCGGGTTTGTGCGCATCGCAGATCGCGAGCATCGAGCTGTCGAGGGTGCGCTCGACGTCGTCGAGCGTGACGATGCGCTCACCGGCCGTCGCGCGGCGCACCACGATCCGAGCGCCATCGACCAGATCCAGGTCGAAAGCGTGCAGGGGTTGGCCGGTCAGCAACATCACGTAGTTGGTGACATCGACCACGTTCGAGATTGCGCGCATCCCCGCCGCCTCGAGCCGGAGACGAAGCCAGTCCGGCGACGGGCCGACGCGAACGCCGGTCAGAACGGTCGCCATGTAGCGAGGACACAAATCCGGAGCGTCGACCTGCAGCGCAACCTGGTCGGCGATCGCACCGGCACCGTCGGCCGATGGCATCGATGGGTCGGGATCGCGAAGCGGCGCTCCGGTGATCGCGGCGACCTCACGGGCGACACCCCAGATACCAAGCAGGTCAGGCCGGTTGGCGGCGAGCTCCAGTTCGATGACGGTCTCGGACAGCGGCAGCGCGTCGGCCAACGGGGACCCTGCGACGAGCGAATCGTCGAGCACCATGATCCCGTCGTGGTCCTCACCCAACTCGATCTCGCGGGCCGACAGGATCATGCCGTAGCTCTCGATGCCACGGAGCTTGGCAACGCCCAACGGCTTGTCAAACCCGGGCAACAGCGCGCCGGGCATCGCGACAGCCACTGTCTGCCCGGTCGCGACGTTGGGCGCACCGCATACGATTTGCTGCGGTTCGTCCCCGCCGACATCGACCCGACACAGGCTCAAACGGTCGGCATTGGGGTGGCGCCCCGCCTGCAACACCTTGCCGACCCGAAACCGGTCGAGGTTGCCGTCGGCGTCGGAAGCCCCACGCCGATGAATCGTCTCGACCTTGATCCCGGCGTCGGTCAGCCGCTCGGCAAGCTCCTCGGCGGACAGCCCATGATCGACGAGTTCGGAGAGCCATCCCATCGGGACCCTCATACGCCCCCTCCGACACGGCACTTGGGCGGCCTATGAGCCACTGTCGCACCACGAGCCAAACGCCCCGCGACCAAGTGGCTCAAACGTCTCCGGCGGCTGCGACTCACAGCCAGCCCCGCGAGGCGATTGAGTGGCCCCGGAGGGGGCGCGAATAGGCCGCCCAAGAGCCGTGGTGAGCGGGGCGCATTAGTGTGCGCCATCCGCGAATTGCTCCAGGAACCTGAGGTCGCTGTCGAAGAGCAGGCGCAGGTCGCTGACGCCGTGGCGGAGCATCGCGACGCGTTCGAGACCCATGCCCCAGGCGAAGCCGGTCCATCGCTCCGGATCGATCCCGCAGTGGGCGAAGACATTGGGGTCGACCATGCCCGCACCGAGGAGTTCGAGCCAGGTCTGGCGGCCGTGGCGGTCGGTCCACAACACGTCGACCTCGACGGACGGCTCGGTGAACGGGAAGTAGTCCGGCCGCAGGCGGATCTCAAAACCGGGACCCAGCAGCTCACGCACGAAATGTTGGAGCATTCCCTTGAGGTGCGCCATCGACAGGCCCTCGTCGACCGCCAGGCCTTCGAGCTGGTGGAACATCGCGCCGTGGGTCGCGTCGATGTCCTCGCGTCGGTAGACGGTACCGGGGCACACGACATAGATCGGTGGCTCCTGCGACTCCATCACACGCACCTGGACCGGCGACGTGTGCGTCCGCAGCACGACGTCGGGATGCCCCGCGACGAAGAACGTGTCGGTCTCGGCGCGCGCCGGGTGGCCCTCGGGAATGTTGAGCGCCGTGAAGTTGTGGAAGTCGTCTTCGATGTGCGGACCGTCGGCGATCTGCCACCCCATGCCGATGAAGATCTCCTCGATCTCGTGCAGAAGCTGGGTCACGATGTGGATCGCGCCGGCCGGATACGGGTCACCGGGGAGCGAGACGTCGACGCGTTCGGCCGCCAGCCGGGCGCCCATCTCCTGGGCATCGAGCGTCTGCTGCCGCTGTGCGAGCGCCGCCTCGACGGCCTGACGCGCGAGGTTGGCGGCCTTGCCCACCGGCCCGCGTTGCTCCGGCGGCAGTGAGCCGATCGAGGCCAGCGTCGCCGCAAGCACGCTCTTGCGACCAGTGTGTCGAACGCGGGCCGCTTCGAGCGCGCCGAGGTCGTCAGCGCCGGCAATCGCCGCGAGCGCTTCGGACTGAACCGAATCGATGTCTGTCTGGGGAGTCACCGGCCAGGCAGGGTATCAATCCCGCAACGTAGCTCGGGCCGCGGTCGTGCGATCAGGCGCTTCGGGTCGCGCGCTGGCGGCGAGCCTCCGCCAGCAGGATCGCGCCGGCCGCGGCGACGTTGAGTGACTCAGCCACTGACTCCTGCGGAATCGTCACGCGGACGACCTCGTGTTCGTCCGTGAACGGTCCCATCGACACATCGAGCCCCGCCCGTTCGGCGCCGAGCGCGATGAGCGACGGTGCGGCGAGATCAACCTCCCAGGGCGGCAGGCCACCCGAGACGACAGCCGCGATCACGCGCACACCGGGGCGGGTGGCGAGATCCTCGGCCGTGACCCCTTCGAGCAAGGGCAGAGCAAACGTGGCGCCCATCGCGGCGCGCACCGCTTTTGGGTTGAACGGGTCCGCCGAGCCGGGTCCGATCCCAACCCAATCGCAGCCCATCGCAGCCGCCGTGCGCACTAGGGTGCCGACGTTGCCGGGGTCCCCCACCCCCGCCAGCCACAACGCAAGGCTCGGCGGCATGGGGACATCCCGAAACGCCGGTGCGTCCGGCTGCGCGAACACGCCGATCATGCGCGGCGCGAACCCCATTGTGCTGACCTGCTTCATCAGGTCCGTCGGCACCGTGTAGCGCTCGTCGACCTCGCCCGTTGCGATAACCCGAGGATCGTCCTCCTCCACACGATCCTCGTCGACGAGCAGCAGGATCGGAGCGACGCCGGCCGCAAGGGCTGCGTCGATCAGATCCTCGCCCTCCAACACAACCATTCGTCGCTCGCGGCGAGTGCGTTTCGCCTCCAGCGACCGCACCAACAGGAGCGCCGGGTTGCGGGAGGAGCTAAGCCGCCGAAGCGGTTTGACGCGCGTCACGTGCGCGGGCGCAGAGCTGGGCGAACGCCTCAGGCTCGTGCGTCGCGAGGTCGGCCAACATTTTGCGGTTGAGCTCGATCTCCGCCAGCTTGATCCCGTGCATGAAGTCCGAGTAGGTCAGACCCTGCTCGCGCGCTGCCGCGTTGATGCGGGCGATCCACAGACGACGGAAGTCGCGCTTGCGGACACGCCGGTCGCGGTATGCGTACCGCAGCGACCGCTGGACCTGTTCTTTCGCGCGACGATATGAACTTTTCTTGGTACCGAAGTAGCCCTTGGCCTGACCGAGAACCTTGCGGCGCTTCTTGCGTGCCCCGACCGAACGCTTGACCCGCCCCATCTAGCGCTTCCCCAAGAGACGAAGCACGTGCTTCGTGTTGGTCGGGTCGAGCACATCCGGCGTGCCGGCGTTGCGCTTGCGCTTGGGCGACATGTTCTCGAGGTTGTGACGCTTGCCCGAGTGGACGTACATCACCTTGCCCGTCGGCGTCACTTTGAACCGCTTGGACGCTGAGCGGTTGGTCTTCATCTTCGGCATGGTTATTCGCTCTTCGGTGATTCGGTCTCGACGGCAGCTTCGGCCACCACGGTCTGTGGCGCCTCTGCCGGCTCAACGGACTCGTGGGGAACAGCCCCATCGGCCTTCGAAACCAACTGCTTGATCGGAGCAAGCATCATAGTCATGTTTCGCCCATCGAGGTTGGGTTTGCTCTCGATGATCGCGAGTTCTTTGAGTTCAGCGGCCAGTTGATCCAGAATCCGCTCGCCACGTTCGGCGTGCATGACCTCACGTCCGCGGAACATGATCGTGACCTTGACCTTGTCGCGCTGCTTCAGGAACCGCTCCACGTGACCCTTCTTGGTCGCATAGTCGTGCGGGTCGATCTTGGGCCGGAACTTGATCTCCTTGATGGTGATCGTGCTCTGGTGCTTGCGCGCCTGCTTGGCCTTCTGCTCTTGGTCGTAGCGCCATTTGCCGTAGTCCATGATCCGGCAGACGGGCGGCGCCGCGTCCGGAGCGATCTCGACGAGGTCGAGGTCCTGACGCGCGGACAGTTCGAGCGCCTCGCGCAGCGGAACGACCCCGACGTTGGTCAGGTCGGCGTCAATCAGGCGCACGGTCTCGCCCCGAATCGCCTCATTGATACGGGTCGACGGGCCAGCCGGCGGCCGGGTATCGGGCCCGCGCCTAGGAGGCACGAAGAACCTTGCTCGCGATCAGCCCCGTGCTCCGGGATTCGGAAGGGACGCACTCGCCAAGAGGCACAGATGCAGTGATGTGTCGGGGAGTGAGAAGGTCACGTTCAGTGTTGGCGAGGATAGCAGTACGCGGAGGGAGCGCGTAGTGCGTCACGCCGCTCCGTGTCCTGAATCGCGCAAACGCCTTCCGTTTCGAGACCGACGCGTGGGGTCAATCGGCCAAGCCACGACGATCACGATCGAATGCCGAAAGGTCGAAGATCGACGGACGGCTCCATCCCGATCGCAAACTCGGCCACCGCCGCAGCCAGGACGGGCGCGAACTTGAACCCGTGGCCTGAGAAGCCGGCGCAGACGATCCGGCCGTCATCGAGCCGGTCGATGACGGGGTCCTCGGTCGGCGTCATCGCGTAGAAGCACACGTCCGCACGGATGATCTGGGCGGCGGCTCCCGTGACGCCAAAACGCTTGGCGGCGTACGCCTGGATCGGAGCGAGGTCCTCTTCGGTCGCGAGGCGTGCAGCCGGATCGTCGGGATCGGCTTGCGGGCCGGTGATGTGGGACCCGATCTTCATCCCCAGCCCATCGTGAGCGGGCATCCCGTACATCGCAAACGGTGCGCCGTCCCCGAACACCGGCACATCAGCCGGACCGCCCGCCAGGTATGCGGTCACCTGCCGGGTGGGACGGATCGCGATGTCCGCGAGGAGGGACCGCGACCAGGAACCGGCCGCCAGCACCACGATCTCGGCCTGCAGCCGGTCACCGCCGGCCAACACGACACCGGCGCAATCGGAGGCAACCACGCGATCGCGTACGAACTGGACGCCTTCCCGTCGCGCGAGACCGGCCACGGCTTGGGTGGCCCGATGGGCCCACAGAAAACCGCCGATCGGATTGGCCATACCCCAGGCGATGCCGTCGGGACGGATCGACGGCCACGTGCGGACAATGGTTTGAGCATCGAGCTCCTGACCCCTGGCGCCGAGCGCATCGAGGGCCACGAGGCTCGCCCGCTCCCACAATCCGTCGTCGCCTTCGGGCACGAGAAACAGCACCCCGACCTCGCGGTACAGGTCCGTCCCGGTTGCCTGCTCGAGCTGCCGCCACGCGGCGCGCGCCCGGAGCGTCAGCTCGGAGTAGACCGCCGCCGTGCCGTATTCGAGCCGCAGCACACGGGTCACGCCTCCGGACGCCCGCTCGACGTCACCGGTCACTCGGGGATCGACCACCGTGACCGATGCACCGAGCTGCACCAGACGCAGGGCGCAGCCCCACCCATAGATGCCGCCGCCGACGACGATCGCCCGGGGCGCTGTCACACCGCCGCGTGGCGCCTTTGGACCCAGGCGAGCTCACTGGCGAGCCCATCGCGGAGCCCGACCGTCGGCTCCCACCCCAATGTCTGGCGCGCCCGGGTCGTGTCTGCGCTCGTGCGTTTCACGTCGCCAGTCTGCACACCGCGGCGGTCGAGCGCCACGGTGGCACCGGCCAATTCCTCGAGCGTCGCGATGACCTCGGACAGGGTTGCCTCCTGGCCACCCCCGATGTTGTAGATGGAGTGCGGGTCCTCGGCCAGCCCGGCGAGGAACGTCCCCTCGACGGCATCGGACACGTGCGTGAAGTCGCGTGACTGCGAACCGTCGCCGAACATCGGGAACGCCGCTCCGTCCATCAGCCGCTCGCACAGGCGGCGCATCGCCATGTCCGGGCGCTGACGGGGTCCGTAGACCGTGAAGTATCGAAGGCCGACCGTCGACAGGCCCCCCAACCGGTAGATCTCGGCCAGGTCTTCACACGCACGTTTGGTCGCGCCATACGGCGAGCGCGGGCTGGTAGGCGTCACACCCTCGATCGTCGGATACGCCTCGGCGTCGCCGTAGACCGACGACGACGACGCCCACACCACCCGCGGACAGCCGGCGTCCTTCGCGGCCTCGAACACGCGTTGGGTGGCGAGGATGTTGTCGTGCACGTACCGCCCGAAGCCCTCGCCGAAACTCCCCCGCACGCCGGGCTGCGCGGCCAGGTGGAATACCACCGGGGCGTCGCGCATGAGCGGCACCAGGTCCGCCTCGGCGAGGTCCAGCTCGTCGAGGTGGAACCTCGACTCGGCGAGGAGCCCTGCGACGTTGTCCTGTTTCGCCGACCGCTCGTAGTAGTCCGTGAACGCGTCGACGCCCACGACGGACCAGCCGTCGGCGATCAGGCGTTCGGACAGGTGTGAGCCGATGAACCCGGCGCATCCGGTCACCAGTGCGGTCTTCATGAGGTCTCCCCTTTTCTCAAGTTCGTCGTTCGGACAATCCGAGCCATCGAACACATCTCGGTGTTCGGGTGGCCGGCGAGTACACCGAGCAGTTCGGCGACTCCATCGCACTCGGCCTCGTCCATCACCGCGTGATGCAACATCACACCGAGTGGAGCAGGGCCCGCTGCGCGTTCAGCGAGGAGCGCTCCCAGCGCGGCTCGCGACAACCGTTCCCCTCTGCGAGCGGCGAGCCAATCCACCTGCACCACGAGCTCGCCCAGCCCGGTGATGCCCAGCAGCTCGGCGGTCGAATCGCGTGACAGCACCGCGACACCCAGGTCGGCCAGAGCAGCGCCGGTGTCGGCCGTGCAGCGGTTCCAGGGGGGCGTGAAGATCGGATCGAGCGCGTCGCCGAGCTGCGCGTGCAGCAGGCGACGCCCCTCGGCGATGTCACGTCGCTGGGCATCGAACGACCGGGCGGGGCCGAACTCGCACTTGCGCCCCTCGGGTTGGTGGTTGGCGTGGCAGTAGCCATGTTGATGCAATCCCAGCCGTCCGCCCGACGCAGCGTGGCGGCTTCGAAGCTCCGCGGCGAGCCCTGGGCGCAGCTCGGTCGGGATCACGGCCAGATCGATCGGCGCCTCGTGCGCGGCGAACAGATCGAGGAGCGTGAGCAACCGCGCGTCGGCCCACCCGGCGTCGTCGTCACGGACGAAGACGGTGATCGGCTTCGTCGCCCCGTCCAAGGCGGCACGTAGGGGATCGAGCCAAGCGCTCATGCGGTCCTCGCCCCGATCAGACCGCCGAGCAGGCGCGCCGAGCTCCGCCGCCCGTCGAGGTCCAGGTCCGCGGGTGCTGGAGCGAAGCCCGACAGCAAGTCCCGAACCTCGGCCGCCATGCGATCGCCGCTCAACTCGCGATGCGGCAGGACCCGTATGACACCGTTGGCCACCAGGCGCCTGGCGCGATCGGTCTGCTCCGTATCGCGCCGCTCGGCGTACGGCACGACCAGCGCGGGCACGCGAGCGCGCAGGATGTCCATCGCCGTGTTGTAGCCGCACTGGCTCACGCTCGCGACCGAGCGACGCATCTCCCACTCCAGGTCCGCGACGGAGCGCACGACGTCCAGCCCGACGACCCCATCGGCCGCGTCGACGAGCCACTCCCAGACACTGTCGGGCGCGAACGGACCGGCCACGACGGTCATCTCGGTGCCGGTGCCGGCGTGGAGCCGACGTTGCGCGTCCACCGCCGCCCGGAAGATCGGCTCGCCGACCATGCCGCCGCCAGCCGACACCAGCACGCGCTCGCGACGGTCGGAGGGCTCCACGATCCGGCCCGTGGCAGGTGCCGTGACGAAGCCGGTGTAGTGGACCGGAATCGCCAGCGGCGTTCTCGGGCGGAACGTCTCCTCCAACCGGGCAAACCGCGGGTCGGCGTGGACCAGCACGGCGTCGAAGTATCGGTTGCACAGGGTGCTCGCCCGCTCGTCGTGGTCGGCCTGGTCCGGCCGGTCCCCGACCAGTAGGTCTCGCACGCTGGACACGACGATGGGTCGGCTGCCGCCGCCTGCGTGGATGGCATCGAGGAACGGCAGGAGCTCGGGCCCGAATTTCTTGCGACCGAACGGGAACAGCTCGATCACGACCGCCGCCGGTCGATGGTCGTCGAGGCAGCGGAGCATCGTCTCACGGCGGATCTGGAGGGCCTGCCCGACCGAGAGCGACGCGTCGTGGCTGATCAGGTCGTGGGTCGGCTGGCCGAGCGGCGGCAGGTTGACGACCTGCACGCCCACTGGCACGACCGCCGTCTCGGGCATCCGTCCCCCGTTCAAGAGCACGACGTCGAAACGCTCCGCCAGGCCGTCGATCAGAGCCAGGGAACGGACCAAGTGGCCCAAGCCGATCGAGTGCTGGCAATAGAACACAAGCGTCGGGCGGAGGCTCACCATGGCTCCTCGGTGAGCGCCGCCTCCGCCCGCAGGAGAAGCTCGGGCAGATGCGTCAAACCCTCCACCCGCACACGGCTGACGGCGCGCAACGCCCGTTCAGCCACCGTCGCCGCCGCGACGTGCCAGCGGATCGTGTCCTGGTCAGGGAGCGCCCGGTGTGCCCCATAGCTCTCCACGAACGCACGGATCAGTTGACGGGCCGTGATCGCGTCCCAGTCACCGATCATCGTGCCGTACTGCACACGCGCGATCAGGCTTGCGATGTCCGCCGCGGCGGGCCCGAGCCCGGCCTGGTCGATGTCGATCATCGAGAGGCGATCGCCGTCCAGGAGCGCGTTCTTGGGATGGACGTCACCATGCAGGACGCAGTCGACGCCCAGGTCGGGAGGCTCGGCAGCCGCGAGACGCTCACCCACACGCTGTGCGAGGTCCGCGACATCCGGCCGGCCCGTCGCGACCAGCTCGGCGCAGTGAACGGCCCGCTCGGCGCTGAGGCGCGCGAACCGGGGGATGCCGGTGGCCTCGAACGGCGCGGTGTCGAACCCGTGCGTGCAGGCGAGCGCCTCTCCGAGCCGGTGCATCACAACCGGCAGCGCGTCGGGCCCGACATCGGACCACGGGTGACCCGGCATGGCCTCTTGCAGGATGATTCCGTGCTCCTGCGACGACGCGGCGACCCTCGGTGACGCGACGCCGAGGCCAGCCGCCGCGAAGCCGTCAGCCATCAGCTCGTACCGGGCGACGAGCTCCGGAATCGACGAGGCCGGCATCGGTGCGTACGCCTTCGCGTAGCCGACGACGCCTCCGTCGGCGTCGAGCGCCCGGACCGTCACGGTGCGCTCCGGCGCGAGCTGGACGACCTCACTGCGTGTCCAGCTCCTCCACTCGGCTCCGGGGGAGAGCAACGACGGCGACATCAGCGCCGTGAGGGAGGTGAGCCGGCGATCGTTGGGAAATGTCCACCACACCGTGTCGATCGGCAGATCGTGCGCGACGGGGTTGAGTCCCCCGGCCGGCACGGCGGCTTCCAGCGCGTGTGCGTACGCGGTCCGCCCGGAGCCATTCGCGAAGGACCGCGCGGCAACGAGATGTTGCTCGCCGCCCGACCGAACGCGGTAGACGGCCCGCACGCTCTCACCGATGCGGTAGTTGGCACGCTCCAGCCGGCAGAGGTCGAACGGCGCCGCGGAGCCGAGCAGCGCGGGCAGCCGCCGGGCGACGGCGTCGGGATCGAGCACGACGTCGCGCGCCGGGACGGCGGGGTCGGCCGCAAACGCGGCGAGCCACGGCAGGGTCATGACGCAACCTCCACTGCGACCGCCAAGCCGCCAGAGCCGTCACGGCGCCATCTGATCTCGTGTGCGATCCCGGCGATCGTGGCGCGCCCCCGCCAGCCGTTCAGGTCGACGACCTCGGTCACGACGGACGCCGCCCGCCGGCCCGGCACGATCAGGGTCACGATGTCGGCGTCCGCATGCCCCACGACGGCCGCGACGACCACGGGGGCGGGGAGCTTGACGCCGTACACCGGGGAGACCCACCCGTCCTCGATGGACACGCTGGCAGCGCCCCGGGCGACGACCATTGTCAACCCCGGCGCGGTGACGCCGCCGCCGCCGCCCGCATCCACCACGAGGGTGGTCTGCCCGGAGGCGCCCGCGGCAAGGTGCCAGCGGGCCTCATATCGATGCGGCTGCTCGCCGCGCAGATGGTCGACAACGATCCAGAAGTCGTCCGCGACGAACGCAAGGTCCCGGACATGGACGGCGTCGTGAACGACGCTGCGAACCTCACCTACCACGACGTCCAGGCCGTCGACGCTCGAGCGTGCAAGCAGCGTCGCGACGGATGGCTGCTTGGGCGCGCTCCGCCGGTATGGGGTCTGGTCCAGACCGTCGATCATGACCGTGTTGTGCGCCGCCGTCCCCTTGAAGTAGTGGCGCCACTGTCCGTCCTCGTCGGTATAGGTATAGCGGCCCGGGTCGATGATGAGGGTCGCCCCGTCAGCCGCGATTTCGACGCTGAGCTGGTCGTAGTGACCGTGGCCGCCGTCGCCGAGCGGGCCGACGTCGAACAGGCAGAACCGCTCGTCCACATAGGCGCGCTCCCGTTCCCCCCACCCGCTTCGTTGGACGGCGTACCCCCCGACCGGGAATGCGACATTGCGGCCCCCCGGCGGCCGGCCGGCGGTGCCGCCGGTGGCAGCCCACCGCAAGTCGTCGCGACCGAGCAGGTCCGCGCCAAGCGCGAGCAGCCGCCGGTAGTCGCCCTCATCCCCGTCGGAGAAAGACGGGGTCGTTCCGTCTGGCCGCTGCACGTGCAGCGCGAAGTCGCAGGCCAGGCCGACGCGCTCGACGAAGCCCTCCGGAAGGGCGACACCGAGTTTCTGAGCGTTGGCGATCGTCCCCAGGAACGAGCGCAGCACGATCATGTGGTAATCGGTCGAGCATTCGCGGTGCACACCGTCGTCCCAGATGTCCGTGCGCAGGTTGCGGTCGAGCTCCTCGATCGCGCCGCGAAGCCGCTCGCCACCGGGGTCGTTGTGCGGAAACGCCATGGTGACGATGACGAGCGCATACAACTCCATGGTCCGGTGGTTGCGCCCGGGAGTGAGGTTGAACGCCAGATGCAGGGCGTCGGCGGCGATCCGGTCGACGAGGCGTTCCGCCAGTCCGTTACGCAACCCTCGGTAGGCCGGCGCGGCCGCGAACCGCTGCCACGCGTAGGTCCAGTTTTGTAGGCGTCGCGCCGAGACGTCGGATGTGTCGTGGCCGACGGCAACCTGGTCGCAGAACTCCTCGACCAGATCCTCCCACGCGGTCAGGTACTCGCGGTCACCCGTCGTCGCGAATGCGTGGGCCAGGTCGAGGCCCTCGTAGAGCTTGACCCACTCGATGCGCCATTCCTTGTCGTGGCCGATCTGGCTGATCCAATCCGGTCGCCGCCCAAGCGCGACCGTCGACCCGGCATGCGTGAAGCGCCCCTCCACGGCATCGCCGGCGATCTGCATGTCCCGGTGCAGGTGATCGATCACGCAGACCAGAGGGGCCGGCGACAGCGTCGACTGCGCGCCAGAGGACGTCATTCGCCGACCGCCCGGAAGAGCGCCGCCATGCGCAGGGCGAGGACATCCCCGTCGAACCGCTCCTGGACGGTCGCGCGGCCCGCCCGGGCAAGCCGCTCGCAGAGCGCCGGGTCCCCAGCCAGGCGCTGCAAGCCGTCGGCGAGCGCCTCGGGCGATTCTGGTGCGACCAGGACGCCGTTGACGCCGTCCTCGATGAGCTCCGGGATGCCGGACACCGGCGTCGAGACCGCCGGGAGCCCCGCGGCCATCGCCTCGACCATCACGTTGGGGATGCCGTCGCGATCGCCGTTCTCGGTGACGCGGCAGGGCAGCGCGAACACGCTCGACCGCCGGTACTCGTCGAGGAGCTGTTCCTGGGTGACCGGCCCGAGCAGTGTCACGGCATCGGTCAGCCCTCGCTCTCGGATCATCGTCCGGATCTCGTCGGCATTGTCACCGCCACCTCCCGCGATCACCGCGTCCAGGGCGACGCCGCGGCGGCGCAGGATCGCGACCGCCTCCACCAGCAGATCGAAACCCTTCTTGTGGACCAGACTGCCCACACCGATCACCCGGAACCGCTGCGGAGGCGCGGCCGGGGGCGACTGCGCCAGGAGACGCGTGAAGTCGGTGTTGAGCCCGTGGTAGACGAGGTGGATGGGGACGTCGACCCCGACTGACTCGAGGTAATCGTGGTTGGCCCCCGTGCACGTCACAACGAAGCGCGCCGCCCGCATCTTGCGGGCCAGGAGCCCGCCCGGATTCTGCGATCGCTCATAGATGTCCTTTGCGTGACCGGTGAACGAGAAGGACCGGCCCGAGATGATCGACGCCCACCAGGTCACGGTCGTGGTTCCGTGGGCGAAGTGGGCATGCAGGTGGGAGACCTCGGGCGAATCGTGGAGCATGTCCGCCAGCGCCACCGCACGCAGGAACTCGCGAGCCGGCACCTTGGTGGGCTTCCATCCCTTTCGCCCCTCGACCGCGAGCGCCACGGCCCACGCGGCGCACCGTGCGACGCGCAGCGGATGCCGCCGCGCCTCGCGACGCAGAGCGGGCAGGAACCGCGGGACATTCTGGCGGACCCACTGGTGGAATGGTTTGGCCTTGAGGGCGGCGGCGGTCGGAAGATACTCGGGGACGGTGCGGATCTCGCCGACCACCCGGTGGTGGCGCTCCTCGTCGCGCGGTTTGAGCACGAACAGGCGCAAGGGCACGCAGTTCTGCTCCAAACGCCAGATCTCGCTGGCGATGAAAAGCTCGGTCATGCGCGGGTAGCCCATCAGGACGTACCCGATCGTCCCGTTCCGCCCCGGGCGCGCCGTTCGCTCCGTTCCCCGGTCAGCCATAGACCGCCGCCAGGTGATCGATGAGGCGCGCCGTGCACGCGCCGAGCTCGTAGTCGTGCTCGACGCGTCGCCGCCCTCCCGCTCCGAGGCGCTCGCGCAAGGCGGCATCGGCGGCGAGCCGGTCCAGGGCGGCCGCCAGGGCGACGGCGTCGCCTGGTGGCACCAGGATACCCGTGGCATCGGTCTCGACCGCCGCCGATACGGCGCCGACGTCGCTCGCGACGACGGGTCTGCCCGTCGCCATCGCCTCGAGCACGACGTTGGGAAGCCCATCGCGATCTCCCTCGGCGTTGACGATGGACGGCACCGCCACGACGTGGGAATCGGCGTACGCCGTCGGCAGCTCGCTGTGGGTCATCGGTCCGGCCAATGTCACGCGGTCCCCGAGCCCGGCGGCGGTGATCCGGGCGACCAGATCATCGTGGAGCGGCCCGTCTCCCACGATGCTCACCGACAGCGGCTCACGGGCGAGCGCGGCCGCCTCGACGAGCACCGCGAAGCCCTTCTTCTCGACAAGTCGCCCGACGGCCAGCACCGCCAGCCGGCCGTTCGCCGTCACGGGATGGGCAGGCTGGAACCGCCCGATGTCGACGCCGTGGGGAATCAACGCGACCCGTGCGCCCAGTGCGGAGAACTCGGTCGCGACGTCGCGATTGCAGGCCACGATGCAGGCGGCCTCACGCGCGCGCGCGGCGAGCTGGGCAGGGGGAACCTTGCGGGCATCGAGGGCGTGGGTGCTGAAACCCCAGCGGCATCCCAGAATCGCTGCAGCGTGTGACGCCACCTCGGCGGGGACGTGGGCGAAGTACGCGTGCAGGCCGCTGATCGGCGCGTCCGCGAGCACGGCGACCACCTCGCCTGCCTGCTGAGCCGGAGTGCCGGGCGCGAGCATCCGGACCCGGTGGGCGATGCGCTCGATGCCGGGGTGGATCGAGCCATCCCCGATCTTGGTCGCGAACACGGCCTCGAGGACGCCGGCGGCCTCAAGGGCCACCAGCTCGTTGAGCGCGAACGTCTCGGACCGGCGCGGGAACCCGCTCACGATCACGGCGAGCCTCACCAGTGGAAGACCTCCTCCGCGAGGGCGACGCCCGACTCGACACGGGCGGGCCACTTGGATTTCTGAAGCCGGAACGGACTGCGCGCACGACGCAAGCTCACGGCGGCCAGATACCAACCCAGCGCGTCCGGTCGTTGGCCATACCCCGCCAGGATGCCGTCCATCACGCGCGCCGCTCGCTCCGCGTCCCCGTCACGTCCGCCCGCGACGTTGGCGATGTAGCTGGCCACGTCATACGCCGGAGCGGCCGCACAGACCTCGTCGAAGTCGAGCACGACGAGTGAGCCATCAGCGATGCGAACCATCTGGCTGATGTTGAAGTCCCCATGTGACGGGACGGTATCGCCCATCGGCATCGCCTCGGTGAGCCGGCGCGTGAGCCGGCCAATGCGCGCGGCAAGGTCTGGACGGATGGCGCTCAGCAACCGCGCGTCGATACGCACCTGCTGCACATCGACGTCGGGCGATCGATGGCGGGGATACTCCTTTGGCTCGGAGTCGTGCAGTCGTCGCAACATCGCGCCGGCCTCCCAACCGGCGGCCACAGCGCCGTCACGGTCGATCCCCTCCCCGGTGACGAACGGCTGCAAGGTCATCCTCTGCTCCGCATCGGCCCCGAGCAGTCGCGCGGTTGCGGACCCAAACGTCTGCTCCGCCCATGCGAAGCCGTCGACAGCGCCTACGTATGCCTGCGGTCGCGAATACCACTTGACAACGGTGTCGCCGATCCGGCGGACCGCGCGTTCACCCGGGCGGTAGGCGAGGTCTGTCACCTCACCGATGCCCTCGGCGTTCGACCGGCCAAGTCGTTCCAACACCTCGGGGATCGGTCGCGCCAGCGCTGGCATGCGGGGGTCGTACGGAAACCAATGCACGGCCGCCTGGAGCTCGGCGTCCACGCCGCACAGCCGCCGCAGCGGACCGGTAGGTTGATTTACAGGGGAAACGACGTACCGGCCGGCCTCGCGCTCCCGAGACCCGTCCGCGCTCATCGTGCCGACCGCGATCCGTGGTTGCCCCGCGATCCACACACGCCATGCGAGCTGGCAGTGCGTTCCCGGCGCGTAGTCGATCTGGCGAGGCTCGACTGCGTCGATCGACACTCCGGGCGTGAGCCAGGCGGCGAGTCGCTCTGCCACCAGATCCGTGTCGAGGAGCCGGGCGAGTCCAGGCAGGGTCGGATCGCTCGGCGGAGGCGGGACGGGCTTGGATCGACGACGTTCGGTCACTGGCTGCACGCTGGTACCACGTTCTGGCAGGCCGCGCTCGTACATCTGCACATTGGGCCGGTCTCATCTTCCCCGATACCCGGGCTCCACGCGCCACGATCGGCCTCATGCGACCGGGCTCTTTGCGTTGATCGGTGTGCCGGGGCACGCCTTGAGGAGGCCTCTGTCGGTCGCACTTGAGGAGCGGGCCCGCCAGCCGGCATTACGTCAGGCCCGCGCAGCACGGGCAAGCAACCTGCCAGCCAGGTCGTGCCGGCCCGGCTTCTGGAGCTTGCACGCGTGCCTTGCGTTCTTCACGAGCCTGGCGGTACGGAACCACCCGGCCGCGGCCAGTCACGAACACCCGGGCCGTCACCACGATCGACCACATGGCTGACTGAGAAACTCATGTGAAGACGACGCAGACCTGCACCTGGGGCGGGGATTGAGCGAGGCGCTCGACCAACTGGGCCGCGCGCTGCCCCAGCCCCGGCTGGGCTGCCGCGATGACCTCGGTCCAGCCAGTGAGATCTCGAACCATCTCCTTCGCCCCGTAATGCACCAGATCGTCTGCTTCGACAGGGCCCAGTTACGGACCCATTCGGCCGCGAGACTCCCGGCTCCCCGATCGGGCATCTCGTCCGCGCGTGCGCCCTCCATCCACCTGAAGACCAGGCAGGCGAGCCCTGCATCGTGGCCGACGAGAACCAACGCACTCGGTCCGCACGGCTGCGCGAGACCCAGTCTGGCCAGGCGGTCAAGGAGTTCACCTCGTGTGGTTGCCGGCGCTTGACGGCCTTGACAGCGAGCCGCCGCCGACCGGACCGAACTTCGACCGCGAGGTGGCTTGCGGGATGGCCACGGAGCACGCGAACGTCTCTGACGCTTCGCCGAGACCATATTCGGCTTGCACGCTTTCGACCCCTCGTTCGTGAGCGGCAGCACGGGCGGGAATCGCGGGATCACTCGGAAGCATCGTCGGGGCCCTGCATTCGCTGGTCGATCACGCGCAGCTCGTTGCCCGTGACGTCAAGCCAGATGCCGAGC
Organism: Actinomycetota bacterium; assembly: GCA_031366605.1. GTDB lineage: Bacteria > Actinomycetota > Thermoleophilia > Miltoncostaeales > Miltoncostaeaceae > CALMEC01. Next base: position 56,135 of record JANLOO010000034.1, read on the forward strand.
ACCGATCCGGGCCACGGGTGGTAGCCCGTTTCGACCACGGCTTCCTCCAGGGTGTACCCCAAGAGGACCCCGTCCAGGAGTCGGTTCAGCCGCCGGTGACTCACGACAAGCAGGTGCGCTCCCTCGGCGAGGATCGGTGTGACGCGGGCGGCGAAGCGCTCTGCACGGATCCAGGCGTCGCGAAGACTCTCACCACCGGGAACGGGGTCATAGAGGTAGTCGCGTTTGAGCTTGACCGGCACGTCCGCCTGAGAGGTTCCACAGAACTCACCGAAGTCGAACTCCGTCAGATCGTCGTCAATCTGGACCGCGAGCCCGCGTGCCAGCGACAGCGGAGCCGCCGTTTCTCGGGCGCGTGAGAGAGGGCTTGCATAGATCGCGTCGATTGGCTCATTGGCGAGAAGGTCGCGGATGGCAAGAGCTTGGGCGCGTCCGACATCGTCCAAGGGGACATCTCGCCGTCCCAGGCGGCGGTTCTCGAGGTTCCAGCGCGTGCGCCCATGCCGCGCGAGCAGGATGCGACGCGGCCGGCCCGGCTCACGAAGGCTTGAGGCGACGGGGGGCACAGAGTTCGCTCAGTCGCCTCGACGAGAGCCGACCGCGGAGACGCTTGCGGACCTCGACTGAAATCGCTCAATCACGGGCTGCACGGTGAGTACCACGTTCAGACGCCGGCATTCGTACGCCGCCCCACTGGGGTGGGTCCACGTCCCCCGATACCCTAGCCCTGTGCGACGGATGATCGGTTTCATGGTGACCGGCCTGATGGCGCTGATCACCGTGCCCACGGGAGCCATGATGATCCTGTTCGGCAGCTTCCCGGGCGAGCCGGTGGTCACCGCTGCGCAACGCCAGGAGCGGATCATCCTGGTCGCCGGCGGCATCGTGTTCCTGGTCGCAGGCATCCTGCTGACCCTCGTCTCCATCCGCCTGCGCCCCCGCCCGGGCGACTTCGATCCGCCACCGGACCTGGACTGAACTGAATCGTCGGCGCCGGCCGTCGGTCGCTCGGAGAGGAGCCAAGCGGGTACGCTTGCGGCATGACGTTTCCCCGCACCGCGTCGAGCGTCGCAATGTACCTCGCGGTGGTACTCGCAGTCGCCGCCGTGGCGGTTTTTGCGGCACTCGGCTTCGTGACCCTGGCGGGGTTGTGGCTCGTATTCGCCGCACTCGTCGGATGGGCCACGTGGGCACTGCGCGGCACGCCGCGGACGCTTCGCGCAGTCCTGTCCTTGGGGCTGATACCGCTCTTCGTGATCCTGGCTTGGGAGGGCGGGCTGTTCTTCATCCCCTCGGCGATGGCGTTGATCGTCGCGCACGGATGGGAGCCGGCGCCGCACCAATCCGGCGTCCACCCCCACAAGATCACCGGCTCAGCCTGACAGTGCGTTCCGGCGCGCGGCGGGCAGATCGGCGAGTTCGGGTTTTCTCCAGAACCCGCCCGATGAGTGGACCCGGCCGGTACTGCCCCGGCGTCCGAAAGTGCTTGTGAAACGACTTCTCCGAGCGCAGCCGTCGATGATTTTCTCGCGGAGGACGTCACCGTCGGCCGACCATTCCCCCACCAGGCTTTCCTGAAGTCTCACCCCTCCGCCGAAAGCCGTTGCTTCGGGGCCAGAATCGCTATACGACACCGGAGATCCCCCTCACGATTCACAGGGGGCCCGATGGCTTACGACCGGTGTTTAGGCGGCGTAAGCGAGCTGGCGGTTGTCCGCAGCTACATTGGTCCCGGTTGTTAACGCGGTCCACCGGGTCCGCGGCTCGCTAATCGTTCCCGTCCCACCTCGTCGAAACTGTTTCGGGCCCTTACCCCGTCGATGGTAGCACCAGGGTTCCCGACGGTCCGAACCTCATTGGGGACCACGCAGAAACGACTGCACCGTTCGACGGCTGCAAACCGTCGCCATACGGCACAGTGGTTATTTCTGCGCGGACCCGTACGCGCCGGATACGCCGCTGAGGGTGTCGATCACGCGATCGGCCGGGGCTCCCAGACCCGCGAGGATCTCGGCGGCGTCACCGCCGTCGGCGACGAGGCCGAGCAGGATGTGTTTGCTCGTGATCTCGCCGTCGCGGCTGCGCGCAGCTTCCTTGAGCGCGCGCGCCAACACCCGCCGGGCCGCAGGCGTGAACGGCCGGCGCCCGATCGAGCCGGCCGGGCCCGAGCCGAGTCGCTCTGTGACGGCCGCCACGACACCCTGACGGGTGACGCCCAACGTCGCCAGCGCCACGCCGGCCGGAGCCGAACTCGCCGAGACGAGGCTGATCAGCAGGTGTTCGGTACCGACCCGCCGGTGCCCCAGGGAAGCGGCTTCGTCGATGGCTGCGCCAACGGCCGCCCGGGCCTCTTCGGCGAACCGTTCGAACGGGACGAACCCCCGCAACCTGCGGTGCACCTTGTGTTCCGGGCCCCGATCCGATGGAGCCGCCCCATCGACGGGCTCCACGATCTGGTGGACCCGCTGGTGACTCAGGCCGAGGGCCTCCGCGATCTCGCGCAGTGAGCCGCCCGCTGCGTGGAGCTTGCGGATTGTGTGGTGATAGTCGACGCGTGCGACCTCGGCCGAATGCTGAAGTTCAAGCAGGCGGTTGCGGGCGTTCTCGGCGCCGGTGAGTGTGTCTTTGTCCAGTGTCATCACTGACTGTTCCTTTCGTTCTGTACGCGGCAAGCGTACTAGACACTGTGTGGATCGTCAAGCGACATAGACGGCCCACGACGGGGCCTGCGCAGTGCACGTCTAGACTGACTTCATGCGTGTGATGCTCATGCGAACCTGTCTGGCCGATCACGTTGCGCCCGGGGTTGCCACGGCGACGATCCGTGTGCTCGAACGGCTCGGCGTGAGCGTCACGGTCCCGAGAGCCCAAACATGTTGCGGCCAGCCCGGCTGGAGTGCGGGGCATCCCGATCAGGCGCGCACAGTCGCACGACAGGCGCTGAAGGCGTTCGCCGGGACCGACCCGGTCGTCGTGCCGTCGGGCTCGTGCGCGGCGATGCTCACACACGGCTACGCCGATCTGTTCGCCGGTGACGATGAGGAAGACGCGGCCCGCGACCTGGCGGCCCGCACGTTCGAGCTGACGCAGTTCATCCACCAGAACGGACTGACACCCGCCGCCGCGGGCGATGCCCCGGCAACGGTGACGTACCACGACTCGTGCCACATGCTGCGCCTGCTGCGCGAGCGCGACAGCCCACGTGCGGTCATCGCAGGCGCAGGCGTGGAACTTCTCGAGATGGCCGACACCGACGTGTGCTGCGGATTCGGTGGCGCGTTCTCGATCACGTTCCCCGAGGTCTCGGGCGCGCTCGGCGAGCAGAAGGCCCGGAGCGCCGCCGACTCCGACGCAGAGGAACTCGTCGCATGCGACCTGTCGTGCCTGATTCACATCGTGGGCCGCGGCCGGCGTGTCGGGGTCCCCCTCCGTGCCCGGCACATCGCGGAGCTGTTGGACCGTTGACGACCGGCGTCAGCTACGACGAGGGGCCGCCGCTGCGCGCACGTACCGCTGCAGCCGTGGCGGATGAGCAGCTCCGGGCCAACTTGCAGGCGACGGCGGCCAGCTGGACGACCGGTCGCGAGAAGATGCGCGACGCGTTCGGGTTCGACCAGATGCGCGAGCGCGCCCGTGAGATCCGCCGCGGCAACATCCGGCAGCTCCCCGAACTCCTCGATCGCCTCGAAGAGCGGGTCCGGGCAAACGGCGGGATCGTCTACCGCGCGGCCGATCGTGACGCGGCGGCCAAGTACGTCGTCGATCTGGCCCAGGCACGGGGCGCAACGCTCGTGGCCAAGTCCAAGTCGATGGCGACCGAGGAGATCAAGCTCAACGAAGCCCTCGGGGAGGCCGGCGTACGCGTCGTCGAGACCGATCTGGGCGAGTGGATCCTGCAGCTGTCAGGGCAGCGGCCGTCACACATCATCGCCCCGGCCGTACACCTCAACCGCACCGAGATCGCCGAACTCTTCCGCGCCGAGAGCGGTGAGGACATCCCCGACGAACGCGAGGCACTGGTGGCGTACGCCCGCCGCCGCCTGCGCGCCGAATTCGCGGCGGCCGAGATCGGCGTCAGCGGCGTCAACCTGGGCGTCGCCGACACCGGGACGCTGTGCGTCATGGAGAACGAGGGTAACGCGCGGCTGGTCACCGCCCTCCCCCGAATCCACGTGGCGATGATGGGCGCCGAACGTGTTGTCGCCGATTGGGACGAAGCCGCCCACATCCTGCAGCTGCTCCCCATGGCCGCCATCGGCGACGACGCCAGTACCTACGTCAACCTCATCACCGGACCCCGCCGTGAGGGTGAGACCGACGGCCCCGAGGAGCTGCACCTCGTCATCCTGGACGGTGGACGCATGGCGCTCCGCGGAACCGAATTCGAAGAGGCGCTCGACTGCATCCGCTGCGGCGCGTGCCTGTACTCATGTCCAATGTGGCGAACCGTGGGCGGCCAGGCGTACGGGTCGCCGTACTCGGGTCCCATCGGCGCGGTCATCACGCCATTGTTGGAGGGCGTCAGCTCACCGCGGGGCAGCGAGCTGCCGTTCTTGTCATCACTCTGCGGGGCGTGCCACGACGCCTGCCCCGTCGGGATCCCACTCCATGATCTACTCGTCAAGATCCGCGGTGCGGTCAGCACTCCGGCTCACCGGCGAGCACGGTTGGGAGCGCGGGTCTGGGCGGCAATGTGGCGCCGCCCCTGGGCGTACCGCATCGGGGTCGCGATGACCCGCGGCGGGCTGCGCGTGCTTGGCCGCAAGGGATGGATCGGCCGCCTCCCAGGACCGGCCGGTCGCTGGACGTCGCAACGTGACCTTCCGGCGCGGTGGCCTCCGCCCCGGTGATCGACGCGTTCATCGGAGCCCTCGCCCGCCGCCGGGCAACCGGTCAACCGGTCGTTGCCGACGCGTGTGCCGGCGCCTGTGTCGCGCAGATGAGCACGTGGGGAGCAGGCCGGGCGCTGGTGCCGGACGAGCCGTGGCTCGCGGCACTCGGCGTGCCCGACGCGATCCGTGCCGCCGGAATCGAGGTGGTGATGTGGCCCTCCGACCGCGGCTGGCGCGAGCTGCTCGGCCTCGACAACGCACCGCCCACATGTGCCATCACAGTGCCGATCGGCGCCGTGGCCGAACGCGGTACCTTGCTGGTCGGCAGCTCGCCCGCCCACGGACGTTCGCTCGACGCCGTCGGCTGGTGGCACCTCGCGGTGCTCCGCGCGGACCTGATCTCGGCGACACTCGCGGAGTCGCTCGCCCTCGCCTACCCCCCCGGCATCGCTCCGCCGTCGGCGATCTCACTCGTGTCCGGTCCCAGCCGCACCTCAGACGTCGAGAAGATCACGACCTACGGCGCGCACGGTGCGCTCGAAGAGCACGTCGTCGTCGTCAGATCTTCCCCTTCCGGCTGAGGTACTGACCCGCGGCGATCGCGCCCGCGGCGATCAGCGCGACGAAGATGCCCCACTTGAGGGACAGCCCGTCTGCAGGCCTGATGATGAGCCGGAACAACACGAGGATCGTTGCCGCGCCGCCAATCGTCTCGACGAAGCGATGGAATGACTCGTCGAGCTTGCCGAGTGCGACGAGCACGATCACCGCAGCCGCTCCAACCGACAGGAGCACAAGGAGGATGTCGACGAACTTGAACGCCTCGAACGCATCCGCCGACACATTGCTGAGGAACTGCTTCGCGAGATCTTCGGCGACGCCACCACCGAGATTTCCGGTCTTGATCCCATACCAGGGGAAGAACAACGCCACGAACAACACCACGGCTCCAGCGAGCGAAATCCGGTCTCCCTTTTCAAGGCGGTCCAACATCACGCGGTCCTTTCGTCGATATCCACAACGAACGTTCGACGCGATTCACGAGTTGCCTGTCAGGGAGCTGCAGAGAAGTGAAACACCCCGAGCGCCATCTGGCGACGGGATCCTCCACGAGAGATCTCACACCGCGACCACTGCGTCGGCTTCGATCTCGACCAGCATCGCAGGGTCGATCAGGCGGCAGACTTCGACCATCGTCGTGACCGGGCGGACATCGCCGAAGAACTCGCAGTGCGCACGGCCGACCTCCTGCCAGCGGGAGATGTCGGTCACGTATATCCGCGTGCGCACGACATCGGCCAGGGCCGCGTCGGCCTGCTCAAGTGCCCGCTGGATATTGCGGAGGGCCTGCATCGCCTGCTCGTAGGCATCGTCGCCACCCACCACGGTCCCGTCGGGACCGGTCGCGGTCGTTCCCGACACGAACACCTGGTTTCCGACACGGACCGCCCGGGAGTAGCCGACGATGGCCTCCCACGGCACCCCGGATTCAACACGCGTGCGTTCCATCCTTACCGCCGTGACGCCTTGACGGCGCGATCCGTGTCGCGCTTTGCATCGCGCTCGGCGATGGCGCGGCGCTTGTCATAGAGCTTCTTGCCGCGCCCCAGACCCAGCTCAACCTTGGCGTGGCTGCCCTTGAAATACACGCGCAGCGGAATCAACGAGAGGTTCTTTTCTTTGATGTCGTCGTCGATGCGTTCGATTTCGCGGCGGTTGAGCAGCAGTTTGCGGGTGCGCGTCGGCTCGTGGCCGAACCGGGCGTTGAAGTACTCCGGGATGTGGAGTCCGACCAAGAAGACCTCACCGCCGCGAACCTGTGCGTACGCATCACGGATGCTGGCACCTCGGTCACGCAGTCCCTTGACCTCGCTGCCCATCAGCACGATGCCGGCCTCGATACGGTCCGTGATCTCGTACTCGTGAAATGCCTTGCGATTCTGCGCAACGTCGCGATACCGGTCGTCTGTCTTTTTTGCGCCCATTCCGTGCTCGATGTTAGCGCCGCCGCCGGTCCCGCCGACTCCTTGGGGCGGGGCGCGGCGCCGGCATCGACGTGTCGGCGGGCTCCAGGTCGACGCGACCGCGCAGCGGGTTGACCTCGACCACCCGGACCGTGATCGGGTCACCCACAGCGATACGCCGGCCGCTCTCGTCCCCGATCAGCATGACGCCGAGCGGATCCGACCGCCACCAGTCACCCTCGATCCGCCGCGCGGGCAAGTACCCGTCGAACGCCAACTCGGGTCCGTACGCAACGAAGGCGCCGCCCTCGCCGATGCCCGTGACCTCACCCGTAAACCGCTCGTCGGGATCGTGACGCAAACGCTCAATCAAGAGAAACGCCAGGCAGATGCGGTCGGCTCGGCGCTCCAGCGCCGTGGCCGCGCGTTCGGTCATAGAGCTGCGCTCAGCCTCGACCGCCAACTCGGTCGCGTCGGCTCCCGGGTCGTCCAACCCAAGCGCATCGAGCAGCGCCCGGTGTGCCGCCAGGTCGGGATACCGGCGAATCGGCGAGGTGAAATGCAGGTACGCCGAGCTGGCGAGCCCTGAGTGGCCGACGTGCTCGGACGAGTAGTGCGCCTGGCGCAGCGCCTGCAACACCAGCACCGGCAAGGCGCGTGCCCCGCCATTGACCGCGGTGTGACGCGCAATCGCCTCGCTCGCACGCACGGAGGCCGCGGCACACTCGGTCGGGGTCATCGGCCCCTCGGGCAACTCGGGCACCGCGACGCCCAGCTCGGTCAGACGCTCGTACAGCAACTCGACACCACGGGCCTGGGGATCTTCGTGACGCCGGAAGATCGTCGGCCGATTGCGGGCGAGCATGTACCGGGCCACGGCCTCGTTGGCCGCGATCATGCACTCCTCGACAAGACTGTGCGCCGGCGTCTGGCCCTCCATCTCGACACCGACCAGATGATCACCCTCAAAGCGAAACGACGGCTCAGCCGTCTCGATGCCAAGTGCGCCGCGCGTCATCCGACGTACGCGCAACCGTTGGGCCAACGTCCGCACGACCTCGATATCGGCTTCCAACGCGACATCACCCAAACTGCCGTCGGCAAAGAATGCGTCGACCTGCGGATACGTCAGACGTCGTCTGGAGTGGATGAGCGCGCGACAGAAGCTGGTCTCGGCAACCTCGCCCTCGGCGTCGATCAACAGCTCGACGGTCACCACCTTGCGGTCCGCCCCGGGTCGCAGGCTGCAGACATCGCTCGACAGGCGCTCGGGCAACATCGGATCGACCGTCCCCGGCACGTACACCGAGTTGCCGCGACGGGCGGCCTCGGCATCGATCGCCCCGCCGTGGCGCACATACCGGGCAACGTCGGCGATGTGCACCCACAGCCGGATTGCATCGCCTTCAGCCACGACCGCGACCGCGTCGTCATGGTCCTTGGCACCGTCGGGATCGATCGTGATCACACGCTGCGCGGTCAGATCGCGGCGCCCGACATCGTCGACGAGCGCCTGCTCGGCCACCTCATCGGCCTCACGGAGCACCGCTTTGGGGAACGAGCGGCCCAAGCCTTCGCTTGCCAGCAGCGCCGCCATCGCCGCCCGCGGCGAGTCAGCCGGACCGTGTACCGCGATGACCCGTGGCGACCCGCGACCCGTCGAGACCGTGACCAGGTCGCCGATTCTCCCATCCCGGCCGTGTTTGCCGAGGCGCACCGGGGCTCCTGCTTCGAAAGCAGGCTCCACCGCCAGCCCGCGTCCCGCACCCACAAGCCGGCCGACGATGAGCGCCCCCGGCCGCGCGGCGCGTTGACGGCTCAGCGGGCCCCCACCTCGCGCAGCGCCCGAGCCAACGCCTCGTCCACCGGCGTCTTGGGGTTGTCGACCACCTCGACATCGGGCGGCAATCCGCGTGTACCGAGATCAAACCCTTTGGGCGTCAGGTACGAGGCAACCGTGAACTTGAGTGCCCCACCGTTTGCCAGCGCTCGCGTCGATTGGATGAGCGCCTTACCGAACGTCCGGGTCCCCACCAGACGCGCCCGACCGGCATCGCGCAGGGCACCCGAGACGATCTCACTCGAGCTTGCCGAATTGCGATCGACCAGCACCACCAACGGAAGGTTCGGGTCAACCGGGTCTCCCGTCGCCTTCAGTTCGTCGCCTGGTCCGCGTCGACCGCGCGTCGTGGCGATGACGGTCTTGTCGGGCAGGAAAACGCTCGCGATGCCGACCGCCTCGTTGACCAGCCCGCCGCCGTCCCCGCGCAGATCGAACACGACGCCGGCGACCTTCTGCTCGACGAGCTGACGTACGGCATTGCGAAACGCCTTGGCCGACCCATCGGTGAATTGGTCCAAATGCACGTACCCGACTCGCGTCGTGCCCACCGTCTCCACCCGTGACTCCACGACCGGCCGACGGATCTCCTGGCGGGTCATCGCATAGTCGCGTTCCTTCGTTCCAGAGCGTGCGATCCGCAACGTCACCTTGGTTCCCTCAACGCCTTTGACGCTCAGCATGGCGGCAAACCCGTCCGCACGTGCGACCTTCTTGCCGTCCACGGCGGTGACGCGATCGGCGATGCGGATGTCGGCCTTCGCCGCAGGACCCGCGGGGAACACTCGCGAGATCAGCGCATTGTCGCCATCGGGATGCCACTCGACGCCAACGCCGCCGTACTTGCCCGCTCGGTCATTTTGGAACACCTTGTAGTGCTCAGGGTCCAGGTACTCGGTGTACGGATCCCCGAGCGTCGTCACGAGCGAGGCGACCGAGGTGTTCTCGATCTTCTTGACGACATCCTGCGGGATCGGTTTGTAGTAGCTGTCGTTCAAGATGGCCAGTACCTGCGTCGCGAGCGCGGTGCGATCCTCATCCACCAGCCGGTCCCGGACGCCACCCGGCAGCCGATCCAGTCCGACCTGGCGGGGGTGGCCGCCGACCCACACGCCCACGACGAACACCAACGCCACGAGCAAGAGTGTGAGAACGGTGCTTCCCCAGCGAAGCGACGTCCCTCGTGTGTGGCGTTCGTCATTCACCGGCTGGTCGAATGATAGGCCAGCCGGTCGGAATTGGGCCGGTCCCTGGTCAGACGCGCAGGAAGCGGCGCAGGGTGATGCCGCTGCCGAGGGCGCCGAGCACGGCACCGGCGACGATCAGGATGAGTGCCAGCGGCGGCAAGCCGATGGTCGAGTCTGCCTGCTGCTGCAGTGGACTGGTGCTCAAGTTCAGGATGTGGTCGATGATCGTGACCTTGCCGATGATCAGCAACACGACGGCGGCGACGGCGCCGATCAACCCGAAGATCATGCCTTCGATGACGAACGGCCATCGAATGAACCAGTTGGTGGCCCCGACCAGGCGCATCACCTCCACCTCGCGTCGTCGGGCGAAGATCGACAGCCGGATCGTGTTGCCGATCAGCAGTACAGCCGCGATCACGAGGATCAGCATCAACCCGAACGCACCCCACCGCAACACTTTGGCCGCCGAGAGGAAGTCCCGCGTCGTCTTCTGATTGACGCTGAACCCGTTGGGTGAATTCTTGTCCTTGAGCCAGTACGGGAGCGGCGCCAGTTCATCGACGATCAGTTGCTGGTTCTTCGGGTCGTCGGGTTTGATCGTGATCGTGGCAGGCAACGGGTTGTCCGGAAGCAAGTCGAGGATGTCGCCGCCAAATTGCTTCTTTGCATCCGCCAGCACCTGATCCCGACTCTTGAATTCAACGCTCTTGACATGAGCGGCGGATTGCACCGCCTTGACCGCCGCATCCATGTCGGCCTGGGAGGCGTCGAGCTGGATGAACGCCCGCAGGTCGAGCTTGTCCTTCTGCCCGTTGATCTGCGACTGGCTCCAGGAGAACACGGCCAGGAAGATGCCGAGCGTGGCGATTGCGATCAGCACCGTTGCCGTGGCTGCGAACGAGATCGCGGCGTTGGACCGGATCGACCGGATGGCCTCGAGCGAGAAGAAGCGGAAGCGGCGGCCCATCAGCCCTCCCCGGCTTGGTAGGCGCCACGACGCTGGTCGCGGACGAGCTTGCCGCCCGACAGCTCGATGACGCGCATCTGCATTTTGTCGACCAGATCACGGTCGTGGGTCGCCATCACCACGGTCGTGCCGGTGCGGTTGATGCGGTAGAGCAGCTGCATGATGCCGATGGAGGTCTCCGGGTCCAGGTTGCCAGTGGGTTCGTCTGCGATCAGGAGCGCCGGGTGGTTGACGAATGCACGCGCAATTGACACGCGCTGTTGCTCGCCACCGGACAGCTCCGTCGGCAGGCGCGAGGCCTTCTCAGCCAGACCGACCAGCTTGAGCATCTCGGGCACCTTGCGCTTGATCGAACGCGGCGAGTCACCGGTGACCTCGAGCGCGTAGGCGACGTTTTCGTACACGCTGCGTCGTGGAAGGAGCTTGTAATCCTGGAACACGCATCCGATCTCGCGTCGCAGCAACGGGATCTTGCCCTTGTGGAGCTTGGCCAGATCGCGCGCGCCGACCATCAGACGCCCCTCGCTGATTTCGAGTTCGCGGATGAGCAGGCGGATGAACGTCGACTTGCCGGAGCCGCTCGCGCCGACCAAGAACACGAACTCGCCGGCGTCGATGGCCAGCGAGACGTCGTCCAGGGCGTTGACCCCACCCGGATAGTTCTTTGTGACGTGTTCCAAGACCACCATCGGGCCCTCGCCGGGACGCAGCATCGAGCGCTTACGGCCACGCTCCGACGTCAGCGGGGGAAGCTCGTCGGCGGATGGCTCCGCCCACAGGTCCTCAGCGGTCGGCGCGGCGACCGGCATTTCGCCAGTGCCCGACGGAGTCGAAACCTCGGGTGCGGGGCCCTCCTCGGGCGGCGGCGCGTCATTTGCGCTGCTCATAGCCATATTTCTGTGTGGAGTCGGTTCCAATGCGTCAGCCAGGGTATCCATGATTTCTTGATCGTGTCAAACCGGTCGGGCTGGTCGCCCCACGTCTCACACCATGTTCGCACCGCCTGACGTGACACCTGCCCCCACTCGGCGACCGGTGCGCTACGCGACCCCGGAACGTGTCTTGGCGCGGCGCTCGAGTTCGGCGCGGATGAACCCGTCCAAGTCGCCATCGAGCACGGATTGGGCGTTTCCGACCTCGTGGCCGGTACGGAGGTCCTTGACCATGGTGTAGGGGTGCACGACGTACGAGCGGATCTGACTGCCGAACCCGATCGTCTGCGAATCCCCTCGAAGCTTGGCCGCCTCGGCCTCGCGGCGCTCCAACTCCAGCAGCACCAGACGCGACCGCAGCATCGACATCGCGGTCGCCCGGTTCTGCAGCTGCGAACGCTCGTTTTGACACTGCACGACGACCTTTGAGGGCAGGTGCGTGATGCGCACGGCCGACTCGGTCTTGTTGACGTGCTGACCGCCTGCGCCGCTGGCGCGGTAGGTGTCGATCCTCAAGTCCTTCTCGTCGATCTCGACGTCCACGGCGTCGTCGACGAGCGGGGCGACCTCGACCGCGGCGAACGACGTTTGGCGACGGTGGGCGGAGTCAAACGGCGACAACCGCACCAGCCGGTGCACGCCGCGCTCGGCCGACAGCAGTCCGTACGCGTTGCGCCCTTCGACGGTGAACGTCACGCTCTTGATGCCGGCCTCGCCACCGTCTTGCGATTCTTTGACGTCGACCTTGAGGCGACGATCCCCCGCCCAGCGCGAGTACATGCGCAGCAGCATCTCGGCCCAGTCCTGCGCGTCGGTGCCCCCTTCGCCCGCGTTGATCGTGACGACGGCTCCGCGCCCATCGTGCTCACCGCCGAACAGGCGCTCCTCCTCGACGGCCGCCAGGTGGACGTCCGCGCGCGTCAGCGTCTCGTCCAGCTCGGCCACGAAGCCGGTGTCGACGTCACCGTCGTCCTGCGCCTCGTCGCGGGCCATGTCGAGCAGCTCACCGGTATCGACGAGTTCCCCGACAAGATCCCGATAGTCGGTGATGCGCTGGGTCAGCGCGGCGTGTTCGGACGACGTGCGGGCCGCCGTCTTCTGGTCATCCCAAAACCCGGGCGCCTGCATCGCCTGCTCCAACGCGGCGATACGGGCATCAATCCCCGCCGGGTCAAAGATAGTCGCCCAGAAGCCCGGCACGCTCCCGAAGGTGCGTCAGGCGCTGGACGAGGTCGTCGAGACGCTGCTGGTCGTCGGCGGACACCGGTCTACGCTCCGTGACACTTCTTGTACTTGAGTCCCGAACCGCACGGGCAGGGATCGTTGCGCCCCACGCGGTCGTCCTCGCCAACGACGCGCTGCTCCACCTTGGGTGCCTCCATCGGGTCGTCGCCGTTGGACGACCCCTCCATCGGGAACCCGTCCTCGTCGACCGCTCCGTCAAACCCCTGGATGGGATCGGCGGCATACGAGTAGTTGACCTGCTCCGGCTGGTGCGACTCGACCTCGGGCGCCGTCTCGACTTCGAGGTGGAACATGTAGCGGACGAACTCGCTTTTGACGCCGTCCATCATGTCCTCGAACATGTCGTGGCCTTCGAGGCGGTACTCCGACAACGGATCCTTCTGGCCAAGCGCCCGCAGGTGGATGCCCTCCCGCAGGTAGTCCATGTCATACAGGTGCTCGCGCCAGTGCTGGTCGACGGTGCTGAGCAGCACGTACCGCTCAAGGTCACGGATGAGCGGGTGTTCGCTTTCGTCGTTGACACCGAGTTCGGATTCGCGTGCCTCGTAGGCCGTCATCGCGTCGTCCTCGAGGCGGTCAAGGAGTTCCTCGCGGGTCAGGGTGGCCAGGTCCAGATCGGCCGGCCCGAACGACACCGGGTAGTACGTCGCGAGCTGCGCGAACATGGCGTCGAGATCCCACTCGCTGGGGGGGCCGGTCTCGTCGTCATAGGTGTCCACCACACCGACCAGCGTCTCGGCGATCCAATCCTTGGCCTGCTCGGTCAGATCCTCGCCCTCGAGCACCTGGCGCCGCTCGCGGTAGACCACCTCGCGCTGCTTGTTGAGCACGTCGTCGTACTCGAGCACGCGCTTACGGATGCCGAAGTTCTGCTCCTCGACCTTCTTCTGCGCGCCTTCGACCGTCTTGCTGAGGATGCCGGCCTCGATCGGGATGTCATCCGACGGACCGAGCCGATCGAGCACCTTGTACATGCGGTCGCCCGAGAAGATGCGGATCAGGTCGTCTTCGGCCGAGAGGTAGAACCGCGACTTGCCCGGGTCACCTTGACGCCCGGAACGGCCGCGCAGCTGGTTGTCGATGCGCCGGCTCTCGTGGCGCTCGGTGCCGAGGACGTAGAGCCCGCCCAGCGCCTCGATGCCCTCGCCCAGTTTGATGTCGACGCCACGGCCGGCCATGTTGGTCGCGATCGTGACGGCGCCGGTCTGCCCGGCGTCCTTGATGATCTCGGCCTCGCGGTCGTGTTGCTTGGCGTTGAGCACCTCGTGCGGGATGCCCCGTCGGGTCAGCTTGCCCGACAGTTCCTCGGACACCTCGACGCTGATCGTGCCGACGAGCACCGGCTGACCGCGCTCATGGGACTCGGCGATGTCATCGATGACCGCAGCCCATTTGGCATCGCGTGTTTTGAAGATGAAGTCGTTGTGATCCTCCCGAACCATCGGCCGATTGGTCGGGACCGACACGACTTCGATCTTGTAGATCTTGTCGAACTCGGTCGCTTCGGTGGCCGCCGTGCCGGTCATGCCGCTGAGCTTGCCGTACATGCGGAAGTAGTTCTGCAGCGTGATCGTCGCGAGCGTTTGGTTTTCCTCGCGGATCGCCACGCCCTCTTTGGCCTCGATCGCCTGGTGCAGTCCTTCGGAGTAGCGGCGGCCCTCGAGGACACGGCCGGTGAACTCGTCGACGATCAGCACCTCGCCGTCGCGCACGATGTACTCGTCGTCGCGGTTGTACAAGGCATGGGCACGCAGGGCTTGGACCAGGTGGTTGACGAGCCCGCCGTTGATGTCGAGGTAGAGGTTCTCGATGCCCAGCGCCTTCTCGACCTTGTCGACGCCGCTCTCGGTCGGCGACACCGTGCGCTGCTTCTCGTCGACCTCGTAGTCGTCTCCCTTCTTGAGGGTTGGGATGACGCGGGCGAAGCGGTAGTAGGTGTCGGCGGCGGCTTCGGGGATACCCGAGATGATGAGCGGCGTACGGGCCTCGTCGATCAAGATCGAGTCGACCTCGTCCACGATGCAGAAGTAATGGCCGCGCTGCACACAGTCGTCGAGCCGGACCGCCATGTTGTCGCGCAGGTAGTCGAATCCGAACTCGCTGTTGGTGCCGAACGTGACGTCACACGCGTACTGATCGCGACGTGAGGTCTCGGGCATCATCGGCTGGATCACGCCGACGCTGACGCCAAGGAAATCGTAGATCGGGCGCATCCAGTCGGCATCGCGCTGCGCCAGGTAGTCGTTGACGGTCACCATGTGGACGCCACGGCCAAGCAGCGTGTTGAGGTAGACGGCCGGAACCGCGGTCAGCGTCTTGCCCTCGCCGGTCTTCATCTCGGCCACGGCACCCTCGTGCAGGACGCTGGCCCCGACCATCTGTACGTCGTAGTGGCGTAGGCCCAGGGTGCGCACCGATACCTCGCGCACGACCGCGAACGCCTCGGGAATCAGGGCGTCGAGGCTCGTCGGGTCGTCTGGATCGACACGTTCGCGCAGCGCGTCGGTCTTGGCGCGCAGCTCCTCGTCGCTCAGCTTCTGCATCTCGGGTTCGAACGCGTTGATCTGCTCGACGAGCGCGAAGCGGCGCTTCATGTGCCGGCCTTCGCCGAGGCGGAACATCTTATTGAGGAGGTCACTCACGGTGTGCGGCACTTTCTCGGGTTCGACAGCCGGGGAATGGTAGCAACACCGGTTCCGTGCCCTCGGAGACGCGAGGACACGGTGGGCCCAAACCTACCCCGCTGCAATCAAACCCAGGTCACCGTCGTGACGGCGGTAGATGACGCTGACCGCGCCGTCGTCGTCGGCGTTGCGGAACACGTAGAAGTCGTGGTTGACCAGCTCGAACTGCATGACGGCATCCTCGACGCTCAACGGCTTCATCTCGAAACGCTTGGTCTTGACCAGCTGCGGGTCCGGCTCCTCGTCGGCGGCCGGAACCGTGGTCGGCACGTCCTCGTCCACCGTCATCGGCGGGTGCTGGCCATGAGGCAGGCGGTGGCGACGGCGGCGATCGCGGTAGCGCGTGGCCTGCCGCTGCATCTTGTTGACCGCGTGGTCGATGGCCAGGTACATGTCGCGGTCACTCTCGCGCACACGCAGGACCGGGCCCTTTGTGCGCACGGTGACCTCGGCCACCTGGTTCAGCTCGATGCTCGGGTTGCGCTCGACGGAGAGCTCCAACTCGACGACCGGGGGTTCGTCCCATGGTGGCAAAAACCTAGTGAGCTTCGCCAGCTTACGCTCGGCATGCTCAAACAACGCGTCGGTGACCGGGATGTTTTTCCCTTTGACGTGAAGATCCATGAAGACCCTCCCCTCGCGTTGTTGCAGTAGGTCAGATGGTACTCCTCATGGCTGACGGAGCACGCGGGCGACGGCGACCGCACCGACCCGCCTGACGCCCGCTCGGCGCAGCGTCCGGGCGCACGCCGCCAGGGTCGCTCCCGTGGTGCACACGTCGTCGACGAGCCAGACCTCGGGTGGGATCTGGAGCTCCGGCGCGACCGCAAACGCCCCACGCACGTGCAATGTGCGATCGGTCGCGGATGCGCCACGCTGCGGCGGATCGTCGCGGACGCGTTGCAGCAGGTGGACAACCGGAAGATCCCATGCCTGCGCCAGGTGTGCCGCGATGAGCCCGGCCTGGTTGAACCCCCGAACACGCTCCCGATCCCGTGTCAGCGGCACCGGGGTCAGGCCGACGCCTCGAGGTGGGCCGACGCACCGACTCGCGATCAGACCCGCAAGCTCACTCGCCAGATCGCGCCGCCCGTGATCCTTGAGCGCCCCGATCGCCACCGGCAGTGGATCGACGTAGGCCGCAGCGAACTGCAGGCGATCGACAGCTGGTGGGCACTCGGCGCACCGCGGGGTCGACACCGCCCACGGGTGCCCGCACCGCGCGCAGCCGACCGGATGTGGGACGGCGATCGCACCCGCACACGCCGCGCAGATCGCCGCGCCGGGGAGGCGGCACGCCGCACATGTCGGAGGGACGACGAGGTCCAGGAGGCCGACGACCCGACGTAAGATGCGCATCGCAGCAGCGTGGCATCAGAAGTGTGTCGCAGGACGCACGAAACTGTGCCAAATGTGACCGCGAACCGTCACAACTTCTGTGACATTCTCGCGCGCGCCCCTCCGCTCGCGCGCCCCGTGTTGTGGAGGTCACCCGGATGATCGTTCATCGTCACGTCATGTTCGTGCTCGCCGTCGTCACGGCGCTCGTGACGCCCGTCGTCGCAAGCGCGGCGATACGCGTGGCCTCACCGGGCGGGGCACCGAGCACGGCATGCCCCACCGCAACGCCATGCGATCTGGACACGGCGGTCAATTCGGCGATCGATGGGGACGAGATCGTCCTTCTCGCCGGTGTCTACACCGGCTTCCCGAGCCTCAATCCGGGCGGAAGGGTACTCAACATCCACGGCGCTGACGGCGAACCACGACCCACACTCACATCACCCCAGAGCACGCTGCGTGTCGGCGTCGGGTCGACGATCAAACGCCTCACGATCACCACGTCGCAACCCACGGTTGGACCGCTCATCAATGTCACGGGAAACGGTCCTGCCATCGTCGACCTGGTCGGCGTGGTCATCGACGAGGTCTTCGCACGGGCCCCGGGCGAGGTTCTCAGCTTCACGAACGCCGGACTCGGCAACCACATTCGCAACTCGATTCTGGTCTCTGACAGCGGTGGCCAAGAGACCCTCCGCATCCAAGACACGAACCAAGTCGCCCTCGAACATGCCACGGTTCTCGCGAGAGGAACCGCCTTGCGCGCGCTGCACGTCCTGGCGACAACCACCGCGACCTCGGTCACCATCCGCAACTCGATCGTTCCGGGCACGAACGAAGATATCCGTGCGGCCGGCGTCGGCGCGACCGTCGCCCTTGCGCACTCGGCGTATCGACCGACACTCGCCGTCGGCGCTGTCGCCAATGGTGCAGGTGTGATCACGAACGATCCCCTGTTCGCCGATCCCGCCAACGGCGACTTTCACGAAGCGCGCGGTTCACCGACGATCGACGCCGGGGACGCCTCGGCGGTACAGGCCGACTTCGACGGCCAACCGCGATCCATTGGGGCAGCCCCGGACATCGGTGCAGACGAAGTGCCCATCGCCGCAGTCGTCGCGACGGACGCGCCGACCGCGCTCACACTCACTGGCGCGACGCTCAACGGGAGGGTCATCCCCAATGGCGTGAGGACCTCCTACCGTTTCGAGTATTGAACGACCACACGTATGGCTTGACGACGGCCAACGCTCCGGCGGGTGCGGACGCGAGACCGCACTCGGTAGAGGCGGCACTCGCCGGACTCACACCTGGAACGACGTACCACGCGCGGATCGTGGCCACGAGCGTGCTCGGCCAGATCGCCGGCGACGACATCACGTTCGTGACGACATCCGACATGACCGCACCGCGCATTGCAACGCTGATCCTCACCAGCAAGTCGGTCGCACCGGGCAAGCGCCTGACGCTGAGGCTGACCCTCGACGAAGCAGCGAACGTCAAGGTCACGATCGAACGCATGACCCCGGGACGTCACGTCGGCGCGAGGTGCGTGCCGGAGGCCAAGACGGGCGCCAAGTGCGTCAAGCTGACCCGTGTCACGACATTCAGTCGCGCGCTCGCCGCAGCCGGCCTCGCCAAAGTCGTCGTGCCCGCCAAACCCGGTGGCAAGAAGCTGCAGCGGGGGACCTACCGGCTCGTGGTGCAGGCGACCGACGCAGCAAGCAACTCGTCACCGGCGAAGCGCATCACGTTCACCGTGGCGTAGGACCGTTCAGGCGGGCAGGACGGCGAGCGCGCCTGAACGGCGACGCCACAGCACATGCGCCCACACGCCTGCGCGGCCCAACACATCCGACGCGGCAAGCGCACTGGAGCCATCAAGCAGCGCAGCGCGGAGCGCTTCGAGCTCGATGCGGTCGAATCCATACCCCTCGCGGTCGGACATCCGTGCCTCCCTTGACGTGCGTTGCTCCCCCTTTACATCGGCACACCTGCGCGTCGGCATGAGGGGGTGGGCGGCGGCTATCCTCCCTCGCCGTGGTCCGCAAAATTCTTGCCCTCCTGCTCGTCTTGGGTCCCGTCACGATCCTGGCCAAGCAGCTCGGAGCCGGCGATATGACACTGTTCGCGCTCGCCGCGGCGGCGCTCATCCCGCTCGCGTGGCTCATCGGCGAGTCAACCGAACATGCTGCCCACCACACAGGCCCCGGCATCGGCGGGTTCATCAACGCGACGTTCGGAAATGCGCCGGAGCTGATCATCTCGCTCCTCGCGATTCACGAGGGGCTGTTCGACGTGGTCCGCGGGTCACTGGCCGGGTCGGTCATCGGCAACCTGCTGCTCGTGCTGGGATTCTCGCTCCTGTTCGGAGGTCGGGGCGACCTGGACCGCTCTTCCAGCCTCGTCTCGCTGGGCCTCGTCGGGCTCGCAACAGCGTTGTTCCTCATTCCGGCGATTCCCGGCTTCGGTGGCGATCCCGAACGTCGCTTCATCGCCCAACTGGGAGTGCCGATCGCCGTTGCCCTGCTGGTGATCTACATCGTCGTGACCGTCATCGCGCTGCGGCGGCACAGACAGATGCACGTCTCCGATGACCCGAGCGAGATGACCGGCTGGTCACTCTCACTGTCGCTGATTGCGTTGGGCGCAGCGACCGTGGTCACGGCGCTGGTCGCCGAGGTCCTCGTCGGCTCACTCCAGGTGTTTGCGGAGAAGGCGGGACTCTCGGAGTTCTTCGTCGCCGCGGTCATCGTCGCGATCGTCGGCAACGCGGCCGAACACGGCGGCGCGGTCGTCGTGGCGGCGAAGGGCAACATCAAGCTCGCGTCCGAGATCGCCTTGGCTTCGAGCGCGCAGGTTGCCGTGTTCCTCATCCCCGCTGTCGCCCTGATTTCCTGGGCGCTCAACCCGCTCGCACTGTCATTTCGTCCCGTTGAGATCGTCGCACTGTTTGGTGCGGTCGCACTGACGTGCGTCGTGCTGTGGGGTGGTCGCTCCAGTCGGCTGCGCGGAGCGATCCTGATCACGGCGTACGTGGCGATCGCCGTTCTGTTCTTCGCCGTCGGGGACAGGTAGCGACGCGGCCGGTCGGCATGGGAAGATTGTCTCATGCACCTCCGACTGCTGCGTCACGCAACGCTCCTCGTACAGTTCGGTGACATCCGGCTGCTGATCGATCCCATGCTCGACCCGGTCGCCACCCAACCGCCCGTGCCCGAGACACCGAACCCGCGCCCCAATCCGCTCGTCGAGCTTCCCGTGCAACCGCTCGATGCCGTTGCCGGTGTGTCCGCAACCCTGGTCACGCACCTGCACGGCGATCACTTCGACCGCACGGCGTTGGGCGTGGTTCCGCGCGATCGTCCGGTCCTGTGCCAGCCGCGCGATCGGCCGATGTTCGTCCGCGCCGGCCTGCAGGCCACGACGTTCGACGGGACGACGGAACTCGGCCCGCTTCGCATCACCCGGACCACCGGACAACACGGCACAGGGGCGATCGGCAAGGAAATGGGCGACAGCAGCGGCTACGTCATCGCCTGCGACGGCGAGCCGACGCTGTACATCGCAGGCGACACCGTGTGGTGCGACGAGGTTCAGAATGCGATCACCACGCATGAGCCGGCGGTGATCGTCGTCAACGCCGGGGCCGCGCGGTTCATCCACGGCGATCCCATCACGATGGACATCCCCGACGTCATCGCCACGTGTAATGCCGCGCCGGACGCGCTGATCGTCGCGGTCCACATGGAGGCCGTGAACCACTGCGGACTCGATCGTGCAGGCTTGCGCGCGGCGATGGACGCCGCCGGTCTGACCGGCAGGGTCGCGACACCCGCCGATGGCGAGACGCTCGAGCTGTCGTTCGGTTAGAACCGTCAGCCGCCCGTTGCTCGGTCGGGTTGAGCCGCCTCGCCAGTGCGGGTCGATGTCGTCCCATCGGAGGTGTTGCGTCAACGCGCGTGTGGGTGCGAACCTGCCGGGCACCGGGCGTCGTTCGCGTCTGGGTTTGCCTGGGGTGGGGGTCGCGGGCAGAAGCCACCGTGCGTGTGTACCACCGTCGCATCGTGCGGGGCGATGGTGCGTCGCGGGACAATCCGTGTGACGGTCCCGGAGTTCCTGGATGACGCGCTGCGGGTCGTGGGCCTGCCGCGGAGCGCTGTTCCGCTTCGCGTCTGAGGGCGGGCCATGAGTACGAGCCCGGTCGCTCACGCGCCGTGCCCGCCGACAACGCTTGACCCGACCAGACTTCCACCAAATGGCCTTTTTCGACCCGCTCGCATCCCGCCGGGGCGTGGTGGTGCGGGCTTCGAGGGCGGATGGGATGAGGCGCGCGCACGGGGCCGGATCGCGTCTGCTTGCGAGGGCGGTTTGCCGCTCTGCAAGGGAGCGCGGCTCGTTCAGCGGGCGGTACGCGAACGATACGCGGAGCCGGCTCTTACCCCTGCTCGGTTGCGGTGTCCCAGGCCGCGCGGAGGGCACGGTCGTAGGGCGGACGATGAACCCCCTGCTCCGTGACGATCGCCGACACCAACCGATGCGGTGTGCGGTCGAAGGCGGGGTTCGCAACATGCGCTCCAACTGGTGTTGCGCTTCGGCCGAACAGTCCGATCTGCAGCACTTCGTCGGCTGCACGCTCCTCAATGGGAATCTCCGCCGCTGAGGGGAGCGACAAGTCAAGTGTGGACGTTGGCGCGGCCACGATGAACGGAATGCCGTGTTCGCGGGCCAGAATCGCGACGCCGTAGGTTCCGACCTTGTTGACCACATCGCCGTTCGCCGCGATGCGATCCGCACCGACCACGACGTGGGTGACGCGCCCCTCGGCCATCATGGTCGCCGCCATGTTGTCGGCGATCAGGGTGTACGGAATGCCCTCTTGACCGAGTTCCCAGGCGGTCAGTCGCGCACCCTGCAGAAGTGGGCGGGTCTCATCGACGATCACGCGGACGGTCGGGTCGGCCGCAAATGCCGCGCGTACGACGCCCAGCGCCGTCCCATAGCCACCCGTCGCAAGCGCACCCGCGTTGCAGTGGGTCAAGATCCGTGCGCCACGGTGGATGAGCGCCCGTCCGTGAGCACCCATGCGTTCGCATCGGTCGACCTCGTCGGTGTGGATGCGCCGGGCAGTCGTCGCGAGTTCCGCGACCAGGTCCTGTGCAGATCCCGCGTGGCCGGCGACGATGCGAAGCTGCGCATCGACCGCCCATGTCAGGTTGACCGCGGTGGGTCGCGCGGCCCGCAACGCCTGGCCGGCTCGGTTGAGTTCGTCTTTGAGTGCCGCCAGCTCGGCGGGTCCGCGCTGCCCCGCCAACGCCACGCCCATCGCAGCCGCGATGCCAATCGCAGGCGCCCCGCGCACCACCATCGTCTTGATCGCGTCGACCACCTCCTGCCAACTGTGCAGCGTCACGCTGACGAGTTCGCCCGGCAGCCGCGTTTGGTCGAGCATCCGCACCTCACCGTCCCCCAGTGCGAGGATGTCCGCCGGCGCGAGCCCCGATGGCGGCGACGCGATGTTCATTGCTGCGGTGGCTCGGCAGTGCGGCCGTACGGGGTGTTCGCCAGACCGTCCTTCAACTGGTCAATCATCGTGATCGGCCCCGGATCGACCTGACGCAAGCACGCAAGGTAGAGCGACACGTAGTCGCCCAAGAGCACCAAGTCGAGCATGCGTGCAAGCGCGCCGCGGCCCTCGGCCTCGATTCGGGTGACCCCCTCGACGTACGGGGAGACAAGCTGGTCAGTGAGTCCGAACCGCCGCTCCACCTGACGGTGGTTACGCGGGTCCAGCAACATGATCACGCGTGTTCGGGCGCCTTGCGCGCCCATCCCCTCCATGCCCACGATCTCGTTGTGATTGTGCTCAGGAAGCCGCGACCAGTACGCCGGGATCTTGGCGTTCTCGTTGAGCTGGCATTTCCAGCGGTAGGCGATCGGGCCGGTGATCTCGGCGCCCCAGATCAGGGGCAGCCGTTCGTTGAGCAAGGACGCGACCTGCTTGGCAGGGTTTTCCTCCTCAGGGGCTCCGGGACCGTAGTCGCGGACCGCCGACGACAGGGTCTCGCGGGCCTCGACAAGCTCGGATTCGAGCGGCGGCAACACCTCGAAGCGCTCGAGTACCACCATCATCGCCGCGAGCATCTGCACCAGTGCGGCGCGGGGCATCGGCGCCTGCGGCACCTCAACCAACGGCACGCCGCGTGGCTCGTAATAGTCCTTGAATCGCCCGCCGGTCGAGATGCCGATCGCCGGACACGTGCGGTCGATGGCGTCCATCATGCAGGTCAGGGTCTCCTCGGTGGTCCCCGAGAACGATGAGCCGACGACGAGGGTGTTCTCGCCCACCCAACCGGGCAGGTAGTAGTCGCGAATCACCTGGACAGGTCGGCGCAGACGATCCCAGAACGCACCGACGATCAGGTCGCCCGCGATCGCCGAGCCTCCCATTCCGCAGATGGCGACGTTGTGGACCGCATCGGCCGGGAAGGGAATCTCGACGGCCCTGGCGCTCGCGACCGCCGCGTCAAAAACCTCGACAGCACGACCGGTCGCGCCGATCAGACCCATCGAGTCGATGTCCAAGATGTTCGGGTGGTCAAGCAGGCTCATTGCGCTCCCCTCCGTGCAACTGCGATTGGTCCACGTCTGCGTTGGTCGGGACGATGCCCCCGGCGACCGTCACACCGGCTGCGATCGTAGCGCCGTCTCCGACGACAGCGCCGTCCGCAACCCTGGCACGATCGCCCACCGTCACGCCTTCCCCCAGGATGACCCCGTCGATCCGTGCGTCGCGCCCGATGCGCGAACCGGCACCGACGACGCTGCGCAGAACCACCGTACCGGGGCCCACGACCACGTCCGCGCCGATCGTGGTGCCGGACGCGACGCGGGCGTCGGCAGCCAATTGTGCCCCGGGACCGACATAGCGGTCACCCGTCGGGGCATCCGTGCGGACTGCGCCCGCCAGGACGTCAAGGTGCGCCTGAAGGTACGAGTCCGGGGTCCCGATGTCGCGCCAGTAGCTGTCGCTGGGGTAGCCGGCGAGTCGATCTTCGTGCGCCAGTGCGGGAAAGACGTCGCGCTCGATCGAGCAAGGCTCGCCCGACGGGATGCGCTCCAGCACCTCGCGTTCGAGCAGATACGTGCCCGCGTTGATCAAGAACGGCTCGCCCGCACGCAACTGATCCGGGCGGGGCTTCTCCAGAAATGCCTCCACGCGTCGATCGGGATGCAGCCGCACGAGCCCATACCGCGACGGATCAGCGACCGGGGTCAGGGCGAGCGTCCCGGCAACGCCGGTCGCCTGGTGCTGTGCGACGACCAGGGACAGATCGAGGTCCGTCAAAACGTCACCGTTGAACACCAGCACCTGCGCGCTCGTCAGCAGTGGCTCCGCATTCTTGACCGCGCCGGCCGTGCCGAGTGGAACCGGGTCCACGACGTAGCGCAATCGCATCCCAATGTCCGCGCCGTCGCCAAAGTGCCGTTGCAGCGCCTCGGGTCGGTAGCCACACGAGAAGATCACGTCGGTGACGCCGAACCGTCGCAGCTGGTCCAACTGGTGCGCGACGAAGGGCCTGTCCACCAACGGCATCATGGGTTTGGGACGCGTGTCGGTCAGCGGGCGAAGGCGCCTGCCTTCGCCGCCGACGAGGATGACCGCCTCGATCACGCCCGGCCGATGCCCTCGTACGTAAACCCGGCCTCGCGCATCGCCACCGGATCAAGCGCGTTTCGGCCGTCGATCAGCACCTGGCGGTTCATCATCGGAGCGAGTGCCGCCCAATCCAGGCCGATGATCTGGTGCCACTCGGTGACGAGTACGGCGGCATCGGCGCCCGTCATCGCGTCGACCGCGCTGCCGCACAACTCGACCCCACGAAGCCGCTCGCCCGCGGCATCAATGGCGATCGGATCGTAGGCACGCACCGTGGCGCCTTCGGCCAGTAGCCGCGCCGCCAGCACCAGGCTCGACGCCTCACGCATGTCGTCGGTCTCGGGTTTGAACGCGAGTCCGAGCAACGCGACCGTCGCGCCCTCCAGCTGCCCCAGGTGCTTGCGCAGCTTGCCGATGACCCGCCGCTTCTGCAGCTCGTTGACCTCGATGACCGAGTTGAGCAACTGGAAGTGATACCCCGAGTTGCCCGCCAATTGTTTGAGTGCCGAAACGTCTTTTGGAAAGCAGCTGCCCCCGAAGCCTATCCCTGCTTTCAAGAACGCGGTTCCGATGCGCTGATCCAGGCCCATGCCCTTTGCGACGGTGACGACGTCCGCGCCCACCTCTTCGCAGACGTTCGCGATCTCGTTGATGAAGCTGATCTTGGTCGCCAGGAACGCGTTGGACGCGTACTTGACCATCTCGGCCGTGGGTACGGTGGTGCGGACGATCGGGGAGCCGAGTGGCTCGTAGAGGGCGGCGACGCGGTCACCGTCCTCCACGCGGAACTCGCCGATGACGACGCGGTCCGGTTTGAGGAAGTCCACGATGGCCGCGCCCTCTTTGAGGAACTCGGGGTTGGAGCAGTACCCCACGATGCCCAGGCCGTGCGCGTCCAGTTCGGCCCGTACCCGCTCGCCCGTCCCGACCGGGACTGTGCTCTTCATGATCAACAGGTGCCGCGCGTCGGCCCCGACCGCGGCGAGTTCCTCGACGAACCCCATGACGCGCGACAGGTCGGCATCGCCGGAGTACGTCGGTGGGGTGTCGACCGCGATGAAGATCAGATCCGACCGCTCCAGAAGCCGTGGCAGGTCGAGCGTGAAATCCAGACGCTGCCGATTGGCAGCGACCAGATCTTCGAGACCCGGCTCGTAGATCGGGATCTTGCCGTCATGCAGCGCCGCGACCTTGCGCGCATCGATGTCGCGCAGCGTCACCTCGTGCCCGAGGGACGCGAGACAGACCCCGGTGACCAGACCCACGTAACCGGCCCCGATGACGCCGACGCGGGCTATAGCGTCCGCCCCACTTTGGTCACGGGGATCGCGGTGTCCCGCTGCCCCTTCTTGACCTTGACCTTGCCCGGCCGCACCATGAACGCCTTGATGTCACGAATCGTCGCGACGGTCAGCGACTCGTCCAACGCGTTGGAGACCCAATACGTCATCGCCCCACGCTGCCACAGCAGCCGCTGCATGTTCTTGCCGTCATAGAACGTGGTGTTGCCCTTCTTGTCGCGCCCGGTGCCGGTGTCGACGATCGGGGGCTTCACCATGTTGGTCTGCGTGATCGTCATGTACCGGTAGCCACCCAACAACGAGTTGCCAGACAACTGCACCACGAACGTGAGGGCGTTCGGCTTACCTCGATCGCCGCGGTCCACGTTGTACAGCCGTATGTACTTGACCGCCGAACCCGGTGGAAGATGCGTCGGCACCAGCAGGTCCATGCCCGTGAACGCCCGCGCGTTTTGCACGGTCCGGCGCAGGCTCGTCGTCAGGATGGTGGCGGGCTTTTGCTTGACGGGGGCGGGCGGCGGCTTGGGGTCGGCGAGCCCGTTGAAGTCTCCGCCGACCACCACCAACACATCCGCGTCCGTCGGCTGCCCGGCCCGACGCTGTCCGATACTGCCGCTCTGGCCGAAGAGCCTCTGGATCGCCTTGGCTTCGTTGCGCTTGTTCTCGGCGTAGAAGACCGATGTGGTCGAGTAGAACCCGTCCGGCGCGTCCCCCGCGAAGTAGACCTTGTAGCCGCGTCCCTCGAGTGCCTTGGCCGCCCTGGTCCCGACCAGCAGTTTCTTGCTGCCGTTGTAGACCCAGACGACGACCTTGGACGGGTCCGTCGCCTTGACCTCCGAATCGCTCGTGAAAAACGGGTTCTTCCAGCGATCGACCGCCTCGCTGATCAACGTCGGGGTAGTGTCGACGACGGACCCGCAGCAGCTCTCGCTGTGCCCGCCGCTGGTCCCGATGGTCGTCCGCGCGATGTGATCCTTCTCGGTCCGCAAGCCGAACAGCAGGAAGTCCTTGAGTCGCGACGTCGATCGCAGGCTTGTCGTGACCTCGTCGTGGACGGCGTCGATGATGTTGTCCAGGCCACGCGCACCCCGGCTTTCGCGCTTGAGTTCCGCCAAGAACGCCTGTTGGCGGGCGATGCGACCAAAATCGTTGTCGCCGTGGCGATAGCGCACGTAGTCCAGGGCATCGAAGCCGTTGAGCTTCTGGTACCCGGGCTTGATGTCCAGTTGCTCGAACGACGAGGTCGAGCCCAGACCGGAGTTGTTGTTGTAGTACCAGCGGTCGACGTCGAGGTAGACCCCCTTGGCGTCGTTGACCAGGCGCCGGAACGCCTCGAAGTCGACGTTGAAGAAGTGGTCGATCTTCTCGCCGGTCAGTTGACTGATGGTCTCGATGGCGAGCTTGTTGCTGCCAAACGCATACGCCGCGTTGATCTTGTTCCGGCCGTAGCCCGGGACGTTGACGAACAGGTCGCGCGGAAACGAGAGCATCGAAACGAAGTTGCGCTTGATGTCGAGTCGCACGAGGATCAGCGTGTCACCGCGTCCGCCGTCGCCGCGGCCGCTCTTACTCGCACGTTTGTCGGACCCGATCAGCAGGATGTTCCACGGGCGATCCCCGAGGTTCTTGGGTTCCTGCGTCAACACCTTCGTGGCCTCGATGACCTCCGGAGCGTTGTTTTGGTCATTCGACAGGGCGCGGTCAGCGTATTTCTGCGCAAAGATCAGCGCGGACCCCCCGAGTGCGAGGAGCGCGGCGATCGACCACGCGAACGCCCCGAGCACGGGTCGACGGCGACGCGGCTTCTGGTAGTAGGTCGCATCGCGGTGATCGAGCGGGCCGCGGGACGGGTCGACCGTGCTCACGCGGCTGAGACCTCCGCGGAGTGGTCGACGATCCGATCGGCGACGAGGCCGGCGAAGTCGACGAGCGCGCGGCGGTACGAGGCCAGACATACAGCCTCGACGTACTCGGAGGGGCCGTGGTGGCCGGCGCCACGGGGACCGAACTCAACGGCGGGGACGCCCGCGGCCAAGAACCCGACCGCGTCCGATGCCCCGTCGCGGCCGACGGAGGCAGCCGTCGGTTCGTACGCGCCGACGGCTTGGAGCAGCAGCTGGACGAACGGGTCGGTCGGGTCGACGTACGCTGGGGGCCGTTCGACCAACACTTCGACCGTCCAGTCACCCAGGCCACGGATCTGTGCCAGGACCTCGTCCGGGTCCTGCCCGGGCAGGTAGCGCACATCAATGTCCAGGCGACAGTGGTCGGGCACCTTGTTGATCGCATCCCCGCCGTGAATGCGACCCAGGTTGATGGAGGGGCGGGCGAACATCTCGGTGGACGCCGACGCAAACGGCAGGGCCTCGATCAGCCGATAGCGATCCACACCGGCCAGGATCGCCGACTGCCCGAGCCACGGGGTCGACCCGTGCGCCGCGACCCCCTCGATCTCGGCGCGCAGCATCATGACACCCTTGGCCTGCACGCCCACCTGCATGTCGGTCGGCTCGCCGCAGATCACAAAATCCGCACGCAGGCCATCGGCGACGAGCATCTCGGTGCAGTTTGGTCCCGGCTCCGAGCGCTCTTCGTCCGGAACGACGACAAACTCGACGACCACGCCGTCGAGCCCCTTGGCCAGGTCGGACGTCGCCAACATCATGGCGGCCAAAGCGCCCTTCATGTCGTAGGCGCCGCGTCCGTAGACACGGCCGTCCTCGTGTCGCGCGCGGTACTGGTCTGACCGCCCCGGCACCACGTCCAGATGCCCGTGAAAGATCAGGCGCTGCGAACCCGACCCGACGCGGGCCACGATGCAGTCGCGGTCGCCAAACGTCCGTCGCTCCACGCGTGCGCCACAGCCCTCGAGCCATCCCTCGACGAAATCGAGTGCGGGGCCCAGGCCTGCGGGGGTCGCGGTGTCGAACGCGATCAGGCGCTCCGTGAGCTGAACTTCATCCAACGCGGGCGATCTTAGCTGAGCCGTCCTACGGACCGGCCGAAGTCCGGGTCTCGGCCGCAGCGCGATCTCGCCGCGCGAGGAAACCCTCGCGAATCCCACCGCCAGGCAGGTGGGTGAGTCCGTCGATGGCCGGGACCCTGTGCGTCAGACTCCAGAACCCCCAGGCACCGAGCAGCGCCGCGCACGTGCCGAGGCTCCAGCGGATGCCGACGGCTTCAGCCAACAGGCCTGCTCCCTGGGCCCCGACGGCGATGGGCGCGAGCACGGCCAGCTGGTAGAGCCCCAACATCCGCCCGAGCAGTTGCGGGGGTGAGCCCAGCTGAATCGCCGCGTTCGTCGCGATGAACATCCAGATCCAGAAGACGCCGCCCACGACCATCGCGACCAGGGCGAGCCCGAACCAACGGGTCGTCGCGAGCACCGTCATCGCCACGGCAAACGCGACGGTGGCCGTCGGCAACGCATGGTGTCGCGGATAGCCCGCGCGGCCGAAGCGCGCCAAGAGCCAC
Source organism: Actinomycetota bacterium (assembly GCA_031366605.1). Lineage (GTDB taxonomy): Bacteria > Actinomycetota > Thermoleophilia > Miltoncostaeales > Miltoncostaeaceae > CALMEC01. The sequence goes on from JANLOO010000034.1 coordinate 85,565, forward strand.
GCCCCGATCAGGGCACCCCCGCCCATGCTGCCCAGCAACAGACCGAGCCCCACCTCGCGAACGCCCAAGTGCGCAGCGACGACCGGCGCGAGTTCCTGAGCCGGTGCGGCCAGCGCGGCAAAAATCGCCATGCCGACCAACAGTCGGCGCGATGCCGGGTCACCAATCGCGTAGCGCAACGCTTCGGACATAGGCGCACGCGAGCCAGGCGACGCAGGCGGGAACGGCTCCATGCGCAGCAACACCAGGATCAACACGCCGAATGACGCCGTGTTGGCGGCAAAACAGGCCGCCGGCCCCCCGAGGACCAACATCAGACCACCAAGTGTGGGCCCGGCGAGCCGCGCAACGTTGATGCCGGCAGCATTGAGCGCGATCGCCTCGGGCAAATTGTCACGCCCGGCGAGGGCCCCCACCAGGGCCAGCATGGCGGGCAACCCAGCCGCAAACCCGACACCCACCGCGAACGTCGCGATGTAGATGACCGCTGGGGTGGCCATGTCCAGCGCCGCGAGCACGGCCAGCCCACCGGCCCCCACCGCCTGCAGCGCAAACGTGACGATCCCCACCACCCGCCGGTCGACGCGATCGGCCAACTGCCCGGCATACCCCGACAGCAAGAACGCGGGTCCACGCGCGACCATGGTGAGCGCCCCAACAGCCGCCGGGCTGTGCGTCAGGTCATAGATGAGCCAACCGGCGCCGACGACCTGCAGCCACGACCCGGCGTTTGACGCCAGGCTCGCCAACCAGAACCTCCGAAACGCCGTGACCTTCAGTACCGCGGGAACCGCCATGAACGGACAGTAACGCGCAGCGGCCTGCGCATTGGGCTTCCGACCCCGTGGCTAGGCTTTTTCAAGCTTCGAATCCACTCATCTGGAGGCCTGATGCAACGTCGGACCCGAACGCGATTGTCGTTGTCGTTTGTGACCGTGGTCGCGGGACTCGCTGCGATGTCGGGCGCTGCGCTCGGCGCTGTCGGTCTGGGTCCGCTCCGCTTCTTCCCGTCGGGAAGCCCGTTCGCGGGGAGTGCACCGACGACGCAGTCCGTTGCCCTCAATGTCCATGGCGACGCGGTCGTCGGCGAGGAGGTCCGGTCGCAGAACGGCACGCTTGCCACACCGACGGTCCGGACCAGGAGTGGCGCACGCGGGGCATGGAGCCCGACCGCCGCATTGGCCAAACCCAGCAACGACACATCCGAACCGCAGGTCGCGATCAACGCCGCCGGCAACCGCATTGCGGTGTTCCGACGGCTGGGCCGCTACGTCGCCTCGCGTCAGCGCGCCACCGGTTGGACGCTCTCCAACATCGATGCACCGGCTCCGACGACCGACGATGTCAACGCGATCACCATCACGCCCAGTGGACGAGCGCGCTTTGTCCACGCACTTCCGGACGCCGGGTGCGACCCCATCCCGGCGACGTGCCCATGGACAGTCTGGGTCTACGACCAGGCGGGCGCCGGGGCGTTCTGGACGCGTGGCGATGACTCGCTCCGCATTCCGCCCACGCAGCGCCCCGTCATCGCGGTCAACGGACGGGGTGACGTGCTGGTGGCGTGGGCGACTCCCGGTGCATCAGGGCGCGTCAACGCCTCGCGCAGACTGGTCGGCGAGACCGTGTTCGAGTCGCCGCTGTCCGTATCGGACCCGGGCGTCCGGGGCGACGTTGACGCCGCCATCGGCGATGGCGGCGACGCGGCCATCGGGTGGGTCCATCCGGACGCTCCGGGAACGGGCAGCGGGTTCACCGGCCGTATCGATGTGTCGATCCGCCGCGACAACCTTCCGCTCTGGGCGAGCCCCGAAACGGTCGTGCCGGCCGGCGCGGCCAACCCCGACTTCGACCTGGCCGTGGACTCGGCCGCGAACGTCGTGTTGGCGTGGACGACGTTCCCGGCATCCGCGGGGGCGCCGTTCACAGTCGACGCAGCGATTCGGTCATCTGCCACGTCCGTGTGGGTCCCGTCTCCGCGACTCGATTCAGCCGCGACCGGAGATGGCGAGTCGCTGACGCTCCTGAGCGTCTTGGCCGCAGGTGGACGCGCGTTCGTCACGTACGAAAAGCACCTGGGCCCCGACGCGAACCTGGAGCGCCTCGCGGTCGGCGGTCCCACCGGCTGGAACGTGCGGACGCTCGCAGGCAACGCCGACCCAACCGCCGCCAGCGGTGACGCGGCGCGCGCCCTGGGCGCCGTGGCGCAAAACGGTTCGTTGATCCTGGTTTCGAGTGGACTGCAGGTGCGTAATGACGATGCTGCGACCACGCTGGCGGCGGCGCGGGCCGGCGGCCTGGCGGTCAAGGTGACCGGCCGGTCGGCCGAGCTGCGGTTTCGCCTCAACACCCAGTCCCGCGTGTTCGTCCAGCGTCGCAGCGGGGCCAACTTCACGAGGACCGGCGAGTACGCACCCAAGATCTTCCCCGCCGGCGCCAACCGCATGAACCTGGGACGCCTGCCCATCGGGCGCTACCTCGTCGGCATCGGCGCCTGCAGCCGCAGCCGCGGCTGCACCGCGACCCGCCTGGTGGCGTTCCGCATCCGGTGAGCCGAATCTCGCCGCGCGTTCTGCCGGGCTCGGGAACGCGATCGGGGTGTCGGACGTAGAGGGGGTACCACCGCGTCACCTACTCCTGGAGTTCCCCATGGCTCGCAAGCTGATTTGGTCAACCGCGCTCGTCGCGTTGGCGCTCGCCGGATGCGGCGGAGCCCAGTCGTCGTCAGACATCGGAGATTCCCCGACACCTGAGCCCCGCGGGATGAGTCTCACCGCCCGCGATGACGGGAGCACCCTGCTAAGCACCGGTCAGCGCTCTCAGGTCCTCCCCGGCCGTTTCGAACACGCGCGCGTTGGACCGGGATTCCCTGAGGATGGACGGTCGATCACCGGCTCGCGGGTCGTCCTGCAGGACATGGCGAACCGCACGGCCGATCGCGTGACCCGATTCGCCGTCATCGACACGTCATTGGCGGCACCGGCGCAGCTGGTTGAGCTGCCTGGGGACTTTGACTACGACGCGGTCTCCCCGACGCTCGACACGCTCTACGTGGTGAGCCACTTCAGCGTCGAGCGGCCCGACCAGTACGCGGTGCGCTCGTACAACGTCGCCACGGGCAAACTCGACGAGGGTGTGATCGCCGACAAGACCGCGATCGCCGAAGGACCGATGGCCGGCCGGCCCGTTTCCCGTGCCAGCACATCGAGCGGCGAGTGGGTGTACACCGCCTACCGTGGCGAGCATCCATTCGTCCACGCCCTCAACACCGTCAACAAGTTCGCCGTCTGCATCGACCTGCCGGAGCAGGCCGCAAAGGTCACTGATTGGAAACTCGGTTTGGACGAGGCCGCTCGGACCTTGGACGCGACGAGCCCGTCAACCGGGTTGAGCGTCAAGGTCGACACCGAACATTTTTCAGCGCAGCTCGTCTGAGCTTCCGACCAGGGCGACGTTCACGTCCCTCATCGTCGGCACGCTGACGAACGAAGCCCTGTCTCCGTTCCCGGCGCTACGGGTCCGTCAAGGAATGACTCCTGTGACGGAGGACGAGCGAAAACCGAGGCAGACGGTGTCGGCGAGCCTCGTTGCGACTGGTGGTCACAGCGATCTCGCCGACGGCGTATGGCGACGGTTTGCAGCCCGTCAAACGTTGCAGGAGTTCCTTGACGGACCCTAAAGGGCGATGCGATGCATCAGGATCGTCGCGTGGCTGACCTCGCCTTGGTCGGTCGCAGCCGACACGATGAGCACCGCGGCCCGGGTGGAGCGCTTGTGAACGGTGCACTCCAAGGTGACCTCGACGTCCCAGTCGACACGATCGACATCGGCGTCGTCGACACCGGTGAGCACCCAGTACGTGCCTGGCGAATCATGCGTCCGTTGCAGGAACAGGCCTGCGCACTGGGTCATCGCCTCGAGCACGAGGGTGCTCGGAACCTCCGACGGTCGCGGAGCCCCGCCCAGGGCTCCGAGCTCGTTTCCGCTCGGACACCAGGCTGCCTCGGCACTGTCTTCGTCATGTCCGATCAGCTCGGTGACAAAGCGAAACCGGCCGACCATCAATCGGCCTCAGGGGAGCCGCGCGGCGCCGGCGCCGGATCGACGATGCCTCGGGCCTCGAGCGCCTCGCCGACACCGTGCGCAAAACGGGCGGCCGCGACGACGGTCGGCACGGCGAACGCTCGCAGGTTGCGACCGAGCCCACGCGCCCGCCGGGCATCCAGGACACGTCGGGAGACGACGCCCAAGTGGTCCAGGCTCCGCAACGCAAGCCCCACTGTCAGCCCGATCCGAAACACCCGCACCGGGCGGACATGTAGCCGTCGCAACGTGCGCTCGAGCCAGTCCACCATCGCCGTGGGGCGCGTGGTCAACGTCACCGCCAGTGCCAGGGCCGCGACGGCCAGCAGGCGTGTGGACGCGACGAGCCCCTCCTCCGGGCGGCCAATCAGGGCCTGAAACCCAGTCAGGACGGCGATGACGATGACCAGCGGTTTGGCTTGCCGAACAAGCACCCGCGGCGGCACGCCGGCGCCGAGGACCGCGACGACGACCGCCACCAACAGCGCACCCGACACCGCCGGACGGTTGACCGCGACAACCGCGGCCGCTCCCATGAGCAACGCCAGCAACTTGGCCCCCGCAGGAGCACGATGTAGCCACGAGCCGCCCGGCCAGTAGAGCGTCAGGCTCGGGGCGCCAACCGTCGGCGTCGTGGTTGGCCGCCGGCGAACGTGCATCAGGCCACCCCGATCAGCTCGGTGTAGGCCCCGATCGCCAGGTCCGCTGGGCCGTCCGCGACAACCATCCCCTGGTCGAGCAGCAACACGCGGTCCAGCTGCCGCACCAGGTCCAGGTCGTGCGAGACGATGACGAGGTGCTGCGGCAGACAGAGCAACACGTCGATGACGCGGCGGCGGTTGACCAAATCGAGCGTCGTCGTGGGCTCGTCGAGCACGATCCACGTCGGCTCGAGCGCCAGTACGCCGCACAGCGCGACAAGGTGCTTCTCGCCGCCGCTCAGCGTGTGGATCGCCTGATCCGCCTTGTGCTCCAACGACACCCGCCGCAGGGTGGCCATCGCAGACTCGTGCGCCGCGCGCTTGCCGAGCCCGTGCGCGCGGAGACCCAGGGCGATGTCCTCGACAGGGGTCGGGTAGACGAGCTGGTGGTCGGCGTCCTGAAAGACGAAGCCGACCCGCCGTTGGACGGCGCGCGTGTCCTGAGCGGTGTCCATGTCATCCACGGTGACGGTGCCGCGGGTCGGCAACGTCAGCCCGTTCATCAGTCGGGCCAGGGTGGTCTTGCCCGAGCCGTTCGCGCCGATGACCGCCACCCGCCGATCGCTCAGCGACACCGAGACGTCCTGCAGCAACACCGGGCCGTCGGTCGCCACGACATCGACATCGGTCAACGTGATCACCCGACGCCCCCGTCTGCGGCAAACCATGCCGCCGTGCCCATGCCGCCGGCGATCGCGGCCAGCGCGAGACCCGTTTCTCCACCTCGGCCGGCCAGATCCGCGACGAGGCGCACGATCTGAATCGCCCCGGAGGCGCCCCATGGATGCCCCAAAGCGATGGCACCTCCGTGCGGGTTGACCAGTCGTTCGTCGATTCCCAGTTCGTCGATCGTGGCGAGCGTCTGGCTTGCGAACGCCTCGGTCAACGCCATCTGCGTCAGTGCGTCCGCCGCAAACGCCGCGTTGCGCTGTGCCAACAGCCGCACGGCGGCGACCCCGCCGATGCCGCACAGTCGCGGGTCGACTCCTGTCGTGCAGCTGTCCAGGTGCCGTAGGCCCGGCCGACCAAGACGCTCGGCCATCCGTCGCGAGGCCACGATGACGGCCGCCGCCCCGTCGGCGATCTGACTCGCGTTGCCCGCGGTCACCGTGCCCCCGGCGGTCACGATGGCGGGGAACCGTGCGAGACGCTCGGGCGTCAGCGTTGCGCGCGGGCACGAGTCCTCGGCAACGACCTGCGTGCCCCGAGGGGTCGTGATCGTGCAGGGCGCGATCTCGCGTTTGAACACTCCAGCCACCTGGGCCGCGATCGCCCGCTGGTGACTCCGCCCCGCGTAGGCGTCTTGGCAGGTCCGGGGAATCCCCCACTCCGCGGCGATGGTCTCGGCGGATTCGGCCATGCCGGGATCGTCGTGACCGCCACCGGCGAACATGCGGCGCGGGAAGAATCGACGCCCGCCTCTGCCCTGGTCCTGTGCAGCCTCCGCGCGCACCGGTGAGGTGGAGGCGCTCTCGACGCCCCCCGCGATGTAGAGCTCACCGGCGCCCGCCTCCACGAGTCGACACGCCAACACGATCGCGTCGAGTCCCCCACCGCACTGGCGATCGATGGTCATCCCGGGAACGGCGGCGGCAAGACCGGCGTCGAGCGCGACCCGCCGCGCGAGGTTGCCACCAGGTCCGGCAGCGGTGGCGAGGATCACGTCTGCGACGGCATCAGGCGCGAGCCCGACGTCCTCGATCAGCGCACGCACGACAATCGTTGCGAGCGTCTGCGCGTCGAGCGTCGCCAGGTCACCATCGAGCCGCGCGATGGGCGTTCGCCGCCCCGCCACGATCAGCGCAGACTCGTCCATCTAACGGAATTCCTGCGTGACGCCGTCCAGCACGAGCTGCCGCACGGCTTGCCGATCGACCTTGCCGGTCCGCCCCACTGGCACCGGGCCGTCGATGATCACGTACCGGCGCGGTCGTTTGTAGCGGGCCAGTCTGGTGGCCACGTGGTGGCGCAGATCGCTCCGAGCCGGCGTTGCCCCGGGTTCGATCGCCACGACCGCGCACACCACTTCGCCCCAGGTCGGATCCGGCAGGCCGACCACGACGCACGCGGCGACCCCGGGAGCGCTCCCCACGATCTGCTCGACCTCCTCGGGCTGCACGTTGGCACCCCCTGTGATGATCAGGCTCGAGCCGCGCCCCGCGATCGAGAGGAACCCGGCTTCGTCCAAGACGCCACGGTCACCAACCGTCACCCATCCGTCAGCGAGCGCCCGCGCGCCGGATGCCGGGGGCTCCCCGCGATAGCCCGAGAACACCAGCCGGCTGCGGGCGAAGATGACGCCGGCCTGACCGGCGGCGACGACCTGGTCATCATCGTCGCGGATGCTGACCTCGACCCCTGGGAACACCCGCCCCACTGATCCTGGTGGTGTGCCGTCGCCATCCACCTGAATCGCGACGAACGAAAGCTCGGACGCGCCGTAATACTCCACCAGGCGGCTGGTCGGGAACCGTCGGCCGGTGCGCCGGCGGACGTCGGCATCGAGACGCGCACCGGCGCACAAGATGTAGTCGGGATCGGACGCCCCCGCACGCGGCGCGCCCTGTGCGTGTTGGGCGAGCATTGTCGGCACGACGTACACGCCAGACAGACGATCCGAACCCTCGAGTCGCTGTGCCACGTGTCCTGGCGAGTACTCCGCCGCGGTCACGAGCTCGACCGTTGCGCCGACGTGCAGGGCATGGAGCGCACCGAACAGAAAGTGCGAGCTGGACAACGGGCCGGGAATCAACACCGTCCCCTGGGGGTCCATCGGACACAAGCCGCCGAAGCGCTCGAAACTCTCCCACCACGATCGGTGCGAACGCACGAATGCCTTGGGCCGACCCGAGCTGCCCGATGTGAAGCCCACATAGAACGCGGCATCCGGCCTGGCCGCCGCAGCACGCCGTGTGACCGTCACGCCGTCGCGCGTCAAGACGGTCCAGCCCGGGTTCATCTGTGGGGATACCCGCCAGCCTTGCTGAGTCACGGCAGCCGTAGCCGCGCGACATTCCTCGGCGACGATGACCGCGCACGGATCGAGCTGTGCGATGGCGCCCGCCACCTCACGCTCGGACCATGACGGGTCGAGCACGCCCACCGCCCACCCGGCCGAGGCCAGTCCGAGGAAACAGGCCACGAACTGTGGGGTCCAGTCGGCCATGATCGCGACGAACGAGGTCCGGTCGTCATCGTGTCCAGACCACGCCCCGCTGTGCTCGCCGACAGCCGCCGCCTGAGCACGCAGCTCCGTATACGACAACGCGCCCCCCGACCCCCGCAGCGCAATCCGGTCGTCACGCGTCGGGGTCGTCGCCAACGCCTGGGAGGTCACCAGCATGGGCGCCCCTATGCGGACGCCCGGGCGAGGTGGGGCTGCAAGAAAGGCGCGGCCCGGAACGCGGACGTCGCAACCACGGTCGCTGCCGCAGCCTTGAGCAGGTCACCGGGGACGAAGTTCATCGATGCCCGGAAGAACGTGCCGAGCGGGATGTCGGCCACCGCCGACCCGATCGGAATGCCGATGCAATAGAGCGCGACGATGCCCCCGAACACCGCGGCGACAAAGTGCGTGGCCAGCTGAACCGCGGGGAGCCGCGTGCCACCGAGCTTGCGAAGGCCGGAGATGATGAGCGCCACGACCGCAGCCGCGACGGGAAAGCCCAACACGAACCCGGCGCTCCCGGTCGAGAACACGCCCCACCCGCCACGGCCGCCTGACAGCAATGGCAGCCCGGCAGCGACGAGCCCGACGAACAGCGCCACCGACAGGAATGCCTCAACGGGCACCAACATCAGCCCCGCGATCATCACACCGAGCGTCTGGGCCGTGATGGGCACCGAGATGCCCGGCACGCTGAAGGCCGGGGTGAGTCCAAGCACCGCAACGAGCGCTGCGAACACCGCGATGCGAGCGATCCGCTGACCGCTCATCCCCCCGCTCCTCGCACCCGCCGTTGTGTGATCGCCATCGCCCATGTGTGCCTCCCGGCCGTCAGACTGTCGTTGGCCGTGACACTATCCGAGGTCGTCACGGCATATAAGGTTGACCCGTGACGATCTACCCCTTCCACCGATGAGCACCGACACCGACGAACGCCGTGAGCAGGTCCTCGAAGCCCTCGTGGCCGCGGGCGCCGACGGCGTCTCGGGTCAGGTGATCGCGGAACGGCTGGGTTGTTCGCGGGCGGCGATCCACCGGCACGTCGAGACGCTGCGACGCAACGGCACCGCGATCGACGGCGTCCACGAGGGCTACCGCCTGGCCGCCGAGGCCGATCCGATCGTGCCCCGCCTGGTTCAGCTCGAGCTGTCACCTCCGATCGCAGGTCCCATCCGCTGGAGCCCGAGCACGGGCTCAACCAACGATGACGCGGTCGGGCACGCACGTGCAGGCGCGCCTGAAGGCCTGATCATCGGCACGGACTTCCAGATGAGCGGCCGGGGACGCCGTGGGCGTGAGTGGCGATCCGAGCCGGGTGACGCGGTGCTGTGCTCGGTGCTGCTGCGGCCCCCCGTCGCGCCCGCCGACACAGGGGTGCTGCCGATCATCGCGGCAGTCTCGGTCGCCGAGGCGCTTGGCGCCGGGGCCGGGATCATCTGGCCCAACGACATCGTCATCGCCGACCGCAAGGTGTGCGGCATCCTCTGCGAACTGTCCGCCGACGAGAGCGGCGTGGCGTGGGTGGTCGTCGGCATGGGTATCAACGTGCGCGGGGTCCCCGAGCTGGCCGATGCCCGATGGCAGCCGGGTGCGCTCGCGGACGACGGCACGCAGCCGTCACGCATGCAGGTGCTCGTCGCCGTGCTGACGATCCTGGGTCGCCACTACGCCGAGTGGCTCACGGATGGGCCGTCAGCCGCGTTGGCCGCGTTCAGCCGACGCGATCTGCTGCACGGGTCGGGCATCACGATCCAGACCGGCGATCGTGAGACCTCCGGCACGGCAAGCGGCGTTGACGACCAAGGCCGCCTGCGTGTGATGACCGCAGCCGGCGAAGTCGTCGTGAGCGCGGGTGAGGTCACGCGGATCGAGCGGGGCTGAACCCGTCGACCCGCAGACCAGCGCGATCAGTCGCCCAAGAGATTCAGCAGCGACGTGAAGATGTTGACGATCGACACGAAGATGCCCGTCGCAAGCCAGATCGCGTCGTCCTCGGTGGCGTGCTTGCGGAGGAAGTTGAAGTCGATCACCAGGAGCAACGCGGAGACCCCGTAGATGGCCAGGCTGAACACGGGGTTGAGCGGACCCGAGATCAACGACCAGACGATCGCAACGCCGCAGAGGCCGAACACGACCAGCGACACCGGTTTCATCCACGACGCGAGGTCCTTCTTGAGGAGCAGCCCGATCGCTCCCATGCCGAGCACGGTGGCGGCGGTCCCTGCGGTCGCCTGGGCGAGGGTGCCGGGCTCGACCGTGGCGTAGAACTTGAGGACGGGGCCCAGGCCCAACCCCAGCAGCGTCGCTGTGCCGAACAGCCAGCCCATCGCAAAGCCGCCGACACGGAACCGCTGCCCGGCAAACGATGAGACGAGCAGCATGCCGATGCCCGCGAGTGAGCAGGCGATCGCCGCTCCGCGCGAAAGGTCGCGCCCGAGGTACGAACCCAGCGCGAGAAAACCGATTGCGATGGCGACGAGGCCCATGACCCAACCGAATACCCCGATGGCGGAGCGTTCTTGGGCACTGGTGACGTCGCGGCTGTACATGGTGTCGTTGTTCATGCGAACCAGAATAGCGCCCCTGGGCGCATGCTCAGAACCGCGGCGTCGTCCCCGACAGCCCGCGTGAGGTTCGCCACTGGATCCCGTTCAGCTTCGGAGATCTCGCCGGTCCGTTGGACTCACGACCTTCATCAGCGAACCGACAGCGTGATCGCGTTCGAGTGCATGACGCAGAGGGAGCGCCTCGTCGATCGAGTAGCGGTTGCGCCGTCCGACGCGCGTGCGGCTGACGTATCCGGCCTCGACAAGGTCCCCCACGATGCCCTGCGCGGCCCGCTCGGTGATGCCAACCAACTGGGCGACGTCGCGCAACCGCACGTCAGGGTCGCGTGCGAGGCACACCAGCACGTGCGCGTGGTTGGTCAGAAACGTCCAGCGCGACTGCTGCGGGTCTGCCATTCGACTGGAGACTAGTCGGCTGTCCCGCCGTCCACGATCATGCCGGCACCGAGCGTGTCGTTTGTGGCCTCGTCGATCAGAATGAAGCTGCCTGTCGTGCGGTTGGCGCGGTACGGGTCGACGACAAGTGGCTGGCTCACGCGGAGTCGGATGCGCCCCAGGTCGTTGAGCCCCAGGGTGTCCGATGCAACCGGGTCGAACGTGTGGATGTCGACGCGGTGCTCGATGGCGTCAACCACCGCACGGGCCTCACGCGTCGTATGGCGGATGACGTACTTGGATCCCGGGGTCAACTGACGGTCGCTCATCCAGCACACGTCCGCCACAAGCTCACGCATCACGAGCGGAGGGAACTCGGTGCCGACGATCATGTCGCCGCGGGCGACATCAAAGTTGTCGGCAAGACGGATCGTGACCGACCGCGGCGCCTCGGCCACGCCGAGCTGCCCGTCGATCGTCTCGACACCCGCGATCACCGTGCGGTGTCCGGCCGGCAGCACCAGGACGTCCATCCCGGGACGGAACTCACCTGAGGCGATCTGGCCCGCGTACCCACGGTAGTCGTGGTACTCGGTGGCCTGCGGGCGGATGACCCATTGCACGGGGTACCGCGCCGGCAGCTCGGTCCGCCCACGATCCAGTGGGATGCCCTCGAGGTGACTCAGCAGTGACGGCCCCGTGTACCAATCCATCCGCGTACTCGCGTCGACCACGTTGTCGCCGTCCAGCGCCGAGATTGGGATCAGATCGATTTCGATGTCCAGGTCGTCGGCGAACGCCCGAAACTGCGCCTCGATCTCGTCGAACCGGGCCTGCGAGAACTCCACCAGGTCCATCTTGTTGATCGCGACGACGATGCGCGGGATGCGCAGCAGCGAGCAGACGTAGGTGTGCCGGCGGGTTTGCTCGGCCACACCGTGGCGCGCGTCGATGAGGATCACCGCGACGTCGGCCGTGGAGGCGCCGGTCGCCATGTTGCGCGTGTACTGCACGTGACCAGGGCAGTCGGCGATGATGAATCGCCGCAGCGGCGTCGCGAACGGCCGGTACGCCACGTCGATCGTGATGCCCTGCTCGCGCTCGGCGCGCAGCCCGTCGGTCAGCAGGGCCAGGTTGACGTAGCCGTCACCACGCCGTTCGCTGACCTCCTCGATGTGCTCCAACTGGTCGGCCATGACCTGCTTGCTGTCGTACAGCAAGCGCCCGATCAGGGTGCTCTTGCCATCGTCGACCGATCCGCACGTCACCAGTCGGCAGAGGTCAACGTGATCGATCACGATGGGACTCAGAAGTAGCCGACCCGTTTGCGGTCTTCCATGGCGGCCTCGCTGGCGCGATCGTCGGCGCGGGTCTCGCCGCGTTCGGTGATGCGTGTCGCGACGATCTCGGTGACCACATCCTCAAGCGTCGCCGCAGTCGATGCGACCGCGCCGGTGCAGCTCATGTCCCCAACTGTCCGAAAGCGAACGGACGTTGTGAACACCTCTTCGGTCGGAAGGCGCTCAACCACCTCACTCGCCGCGTAGAGCATGCCGTCACGGGCGAACACCTCGCGCTCGTGCGCGAAATAGATCGTCGGAAGCTCGATGTGCTCGCGGGCGACGTACTCCCAGACGTCCAGCTCGGTCCAATTGGAGATCGGGAACACGCGCACATGCTCGCCTTTGCGAACGCGGCCGTTGTACAGGCTCCAAACCTCCGGACGTTGGGCACGTGGGTCCCATTGGCCAAAGTCGTCGCGGAAGCTGAACACGCGTTCCTTGGCCCTGGCGCGCTCCTCGTCGCGGCGTGCTCCGCCGATCGCGGCATCAAAGCCATGCTTCTCGATTGCGTCCAGCAGCGATGTCGTCTGCAGCTGGTTCCGCGATGAGCGCGGACCTGTCTGCTCGGTCACCCGGCCGGTGTCGATCGACTCCTGGACCGATGCCACGATCAGCCGCTCACCCAGCTGGGCGACGCGGGCGTCGCGGTATGCGATGACCTCGGGGAAGTTGTGGCCGGTGTCGATGTGCATCAACGGAAACGGAAAGCCTGCGGGGCGGAAGGCCTTCTCGGCCAGGCGTAGGAGCACCGCCGAATCCTTGCCGCCCGAGAACAGCAGCACGGGTCGCTCGAGCTGGGCGGCGACCTCACGCATGATGTAGATCGCCTCGGCCTCGAGCATCTCGAGGTGTTCATGCGTGCTCAGGGCGCGTCAGCTCCCGGCGTCACGACCACCGGCACCACGCGCCCCATACGCACGGTCCGCCGCCATGCCCAGACGCCCAGCAGGATGGGGATGCCGACGATGACATAGGGCGGGATCTCGTAGCCGGCCTTGGTGATCAAGCCCATGCCCGCCGCCAACAGGACGATGCCGAGCGCCGGCCGCAGTCCCCGTTCGGGCATACGTGTCGCCAGGTGGCTTCCGACCCAGACGCCGGGGATCGAGCCGATCATGATCGAGCCCGCCAGCGCAAAGTCGATGTTGCCCGAGAAGAAGTGCGCGAAGCTGGCCGCCCACAACAGGATCGCGGCATGGAAGACGTCCGTGCCCACGACGCGGCGTGGCGTCAGCCGGAACAGCATGATCAGGAACAAGGCGATGAGTGCGCCCGACCCGGCCGAGGTGACACCCAACACGAAGCCCACGAGCACGCCGACGCCGACCGCCGCGACCTTGTGCCGGGTCTGCAGGTCGATCGTCTTGCGCTCACGTGCGTGCGACGCCGTCGAGAACATCGCCCGCCAGAGGACCGCGACGCCGGTGATCAAGAGCGCGCCCGCAACGAGGCCCAACACGATGGAGTCGAATTGCCTGCCCGCATGGCGTTCGATGATCTTGAGTACCCACACGCCGGCGATCGTCGCGGGAATGCTGCCGACCCCGAGCCACAGCGAGATGCCCATGTCGACGGTGCCTTTGCGGAAATGCGTCCATCCCCCAACGGTCTTGGTGACCGCGGCGTAGAAGATGTCCGTGCCGATCGCCAGCACCGGCTTGATCCCGAAGACGATGATCAGCAGCGGTGTCATGAGCGAGCCGCCACCCATACCGGTGGTCCCCACGAGGATGCCCACGCCGAAGCCGAAGACGATCAGAAGCAGCGTCTGGGTCACCGGGTCCCTCGGGTCTCACTCATATGCATATCTGATCGCTCCAATAATACAAGGTTATAGCATTCGCGTCCGTCACCACCTGCGGACCCGGGTCGTCGCACCTGTCCGCCGCGCTGCCCGACTCCAAAAAACAGAATCACGATGGTGTTTGTGGTGTTTTACCGGTATCCTGCCCGCATGGCAAGGGCGCACGGCGACAATCTCGCAACGGATGCCTCATCACGCGCGACGCCTGACGTCTTCTACCCCGCGTTCATCGACTTGACCGGCAGGCGCTGCCTGGTGGTCGGCGGTGGGCCCGTTGGCACCGAGAAGACCGAGAAGCTCCTGGACGCCGGTGCCGACGTGCGGCTCGTCAGCCCGCAGGTCACGCCGCGTCTGGCGGCGCTCGTCGCGTCCGGGGCAATCGATGAGTTCCACCGCCGCGGCTACGAGACAGCAGATTTGGACGGGTGTCTGTTGGTCATCGCCGCGACCGCTGACGCCGACGTCAACCTGGGGGTTTGGCAGGACGCCGAGGCGCGCACGATGCTGGTCAACGTCGTCGACGTGCCGCCGCTCTGCAACTTCATCGTGCCGTCGATCATGCGCCACGGCGAGCTGGCCGTCGCGGTGTCGACGGGTGGCGCAAGCCCCGTCGTGGCCCGCACCGTGCGCGAGCGCATCCAGGCCGAGATCGGCCCCGAATGGGGCGAGCTCGTCACGCTGATGCGCCAGACGCGCGAGGAGCTGAAGGAGCGGTTCACCACGATGCCCTCGCGGGCGGCTGCCGTCGAGCGGCTGCTCGAGAGCGGCGTCGTCGAGCGGCTGGCGGCGGGAGATCGCGAGGGCGCGTTGGCGTTGATCGAGGAGCACCTGGGCGTGGAGGCTCCCGCATGAGGCCGGGGACGGTGGCCCTGATCGGGGCAGGTCCCGGAGATCCGGATCTTCTGACGATCCGGGGACTGCGCTTGCTCGAGCAGGCCGAGGTCGTGGTGCACGATCGGCTCGGCACCGAGGCCCTGCTTGCGTTCGTGTCCGACACCTGCGCATTGGTCGACGCCGGCAAGGCACCCGGCCGGCACGGCATGACGCAGGACCAGATCTCGGACGCGTTGATCCACCACGCCCGGCGGGGCAAGCGGGTGGTGCGCCTCAAGGGCGGTGATCCCTTCGTATTCGGGCGCGGCGGCGAAGAAGCGCTGGCCCTGGTCGAGGCGGGAATCGCATTCCAGGTCGTGCCCGGGGTCAGTAGCGCGTTCGCGGTTCCGGCTGCGGCAGGAATCCCGGTGACCCATCGTGGACTCGCGCGCACTGTCACGATCGCGAGCGGCCATGACGATCCCGCCTCCCCTGCCGCGCGCGAGCGGTGGCGGGCACTCGCGCCGGTGCCCGGCACCCTGGTGCTGCTGATGGCGATGTCGAACCTGGATCAGATATCGCGCGCGCTGATCGACGGTGGCCGTGCCACCGACGAACCCGCGGCGGCGATTCAGTGGGGCACGACCGCCGAGGAACGCCGCGTCACCGCGACCCTCGGCACGATCGCGGCCGCATGTGACGCCGACGGTCTGGGAAACCCGGCCGTCGTGGTGATCGGTCCGGTCGTCGCGCTCGGTGAGCTCGTGTCGTCAGCGATGCGTGCGACGGTAGAGGACGACCCCGGCGACGATGGTCGCGACAACCTCGAGGTTGACATCCAGCACCACCACATCCCCGGCCGCACCGGGGCGTAGCGCTCCCAGATCCGCCCGGCCGAGCAGGCGAGCCGGCGACTCGGTCACCGCAGCGACGGCCTCGACCGGCGCGCAGCCGGTCATGGCGACGACATTGCGGACACACGCGTCGAGTCCGGTCACGCCACCGGCGAGGGACCCCGACGTTGTGCGGCAGCTTCGTCCATCCGAGACGACCTCGTGTCCCGCCAACACGTATCGCCCGGCAGGCGCTCCAAGCGGAGCGGCGGCGTCCGATATCAAGATGCGCCGATCGGCTCCCAGCGCACGCCAGGCGAGCCGGAGCATTCGTGGATCGACATGGACACCGTCAGCGATCAGGCTCGACGCGACAGGCAGGTCGGTCAACGCCGCGGCCGCCAGGGTCGACGTGCGGTGATGCATCGGTGCCATCGCATTGAACAGGTGGGTCACTGCGGCAAGTCCCACGTCTACGGCCGCGTGGGCGGCATCGTCATCTGCATCCGTGTGGCCCGCCGCGACCACCACGCCGCGTTTGACCAACTCGGCGACAACGATGAGCGCACCCGCACGTTCTGGCGCGAGGGTCACCATGGCCACCCCTGCGTCGCGCGACCACCCGCTGATCACCTCCGCCGAAGGCGCCACGATGTGATCGACCCCGTGCGCTCCCGCACGCGCAGCGGCGATCATCGGACCCTCCAGATGCCAGCCGATCGGCCGCGCCCCGAGCCATCCGTCGGGCGGTCCAGCTGCGAGCACCTGGAGCGCATGGTCCACCGTCGCACGCGGCGCGGTGATGATTGTGGGGAGGAAGCTCGTGACCCCAAAGCGCGGTATCGCCGCAGCCACGTCCCACAACCGGTCGGGCGACGCGGTCAGGTCGGCGCCCACGGCGCCATTGACCTGCAGATCGACAAAGCCCGGCGCGACGGTGCATCCGGTCACATCCAACACCTGACCGCGCCAGGACGCCCCAGTAACCGCAACGACGCCGTCAACGATGTGCAGATCCAGGCGCTCGCCCGTCAGATCGCGCCCACCCCGGATGGCGATCGCTCCATGGGGCACGCGGTTCACACGGGTGACGGTGCCGGCGCACCGACGCCCAGTCAACACACCAGTGCACCGCGCCACCCGAATGTGTCGTCCGACGACACAAGTGAGCGCGAGAAATGACCAAATGACCGAATGACCACGTCAACCACGCCAACCGACCGTGACCGGCGGCGTCCGCTCACGAACGAAACACGAAGTGTGTCGTCCAACGACACAAGTGACCATCGCGAAATCGACCAAGTGACCGTTTCAGCGACACCCATCTGACACAAGGCCGAAGGCCGCCGGAGCGCTTCGGAACGAAAACACAAAAGTGTGTCGTCTAACGACACAAGTGGCCGCCGCGGCGACCAAATGGCCATTTTGGGGACGTTCACCCCGGGAGGAGGCCTGCGAACGGTCTCTTGGCGGCCGCAGGGGTGTCGGGGCACGGGCTGCGCGTGACCACTCGCGCGGGCGGCGGCGATTTGCGGTGATCCGATCCGCGGTCGGGTGCGTATCAGGGGAACCTTACGAAGCGAGCCGCCATGTACGAACTGAGTCGAGATCTGTTTCGCGCGATCCGTCCGGGCCTGATCCCAGATCGGCGCAATCCCGCCCGCCCCGCGCGGACGTTGCTGGCCATGTGCGAGGACACGGTGCAGCGCATCGCCCAGACCCCCGTCGCGCGACGCCGGCACGCGACGCGACTGTTCGCCCAGGCGCGACCGCTGTACGCGCCAAACCAACAGCTGGAGTTGGTCACCCGAATTGAGACGGCGGTCGCGAACGTCCACGAACGCCTGATCGAACACACCGGTGGTCGCACAGGTGGGCTGCTTCGCTGTGCGGCCACGACGCGCCGACACACACCGTGCATGCGCGAGCCGGTCCCGGGACTTCGTTACTGCCCATCGCATCGGCACCTGGACGTGACCGAGACCGCACAGGGCCTCGGCATCCACGCACGCTGATGAGTACGGCTACGATCCGTGGTCCTGTGCTCTCCCGTCCCCGGGCCAACGTCGCGCGTACTGCGACCGCAACCGATTCGCCGACACCCACGGTGGACCGTGATGCTGCAATCGCCGCGCGTCTCGCGGGCGGGGATGCCGAGGCGCTGCGTGACGCGTACGCCGATCACGGCGGTGTCGTGTTCGGTACGTCCCTGCGCGTGTTGGGCGACTACCAGCTGGCAGAAGAGTGCACACAGGACGTGTTCATGACGCTGTGGCACAACGCGGCATCTCTCGATCTGAGTCGCGCAAAACTGACGACGTGGTTGTATGTCGTGGCCCGCAACCGGGCAATCGCATTGGACCGACGCCGCCGCGCGCGACCGGCGCTGCCGTTTGCAGATGTCCCGGATGTCACTGCGGCCCCAGATCCAGCCGAACTCGCCCAGGACGCCGACAACGCGCGTCAGGTGGTCCAGGCTCTGGCCGACCTGCCTGACGATCAACGCATGGTCGTGACGCTGGCGTACTTCGAGGGGTTGAGCCAATCCCAGATCGCGACGCGACTGGGACTCCCGATCGGCACGGTCAAGGGGCGGGCCCGCCTTGCCCTGGATCGCCTGCGAACAGTGATCGACCGATCCGCGTCGGGAGGCCTGGGATGAACACCGAGCTTCGCGAACTCGCCGCGCTGTCGGCCCTGGGGGCGCTCTCGCCGGATGACGCCACGCGCTTTGCCCGTGCGATTGACGAACATCCGGAGCTGGCCCAGGAGCTGGCGCTGGACCAGGCGGGCGTTGAGCGGTTGGGTTTGGTGGCCGACCGCGGAACCGCTCCTCCAGACCTCGCCGACCGCCTTGTCGCCGCCGCCACGGCGACCCCGGCCGGCGCGCCGACGCGCGCACCCGCAACTGCGACTCGATCGCGCCCGAGTTGGCGACGTTGGGCACCGGCGTTGGGAGGCGGACTGGTCGCTGTGGCCGCTGCGGTCGCACTCACGCTTGTCGCCACCCGTGATCCCGGCATCGGCACACCTCAGGTCCGGGCCGCCATCGTCGCCCACCCCGGTCGCCCCCCAGTCACAGGGACCGCGAGCCTGTACCGACCCAACCAGTCCGACGGCCGGGTCGTCGTCGACCTCGCATCGCTCGCGGCCGCACCGGCAGGCCATCACTACGAAGTCTGGGTCCTGCGCGCAGGCGCAACGGCGATGGAGGCGGTCGGCACGTTCGCCACCCCGCGCACGGCGCCCGTCCATCTGGAACTGCGCCTCCCAGGCGGTGGCACCTACGGCGCCTTGGACATCTCGATCCAGGCCGACGGCGGCCCGCCAGAGCACTCCGGTGCAAGCGTCGCCGGCGCGACGTTCGGAATGTGAGATGCGTCGCGTCGTGATGCCCCCAACCGTCACAACCTCCCTGTGACCAGCCCCACCACCCCGAATCCGAATCGGCCGACGGTACTGCTGACAGGCGCCACCGGGTACGTCGGCGGACGGCTGCTGCCGGCCCTCGAAGCAGGTGGCGTCCAGGTGCGGTGCCTGACGCGTCGACCTGCGTTCTTGAGGAGTCGCGTCGGCGCCACAACCACGGTCGTCGGCGCCGACCTGGCGGTCGCCGAGGACGTGCGCCGGGCGTTGACCGGCGTGGATACGGCCTACTACCTGGCGCACTCGATGGGGGCGAGCGGCGACTTCGAGGTCGAGGACCGGACGAGTGCACAGACATTCGCAGCGGCAGCCCGCGACGCGGGGGTGCGGCGGATCATCTACTTGGGTGCCCTCGGCACCGGCGACGATCTCTCGAGTCACCTGGCGAGCCGTCAGGAGGTGGGACGCATCTTGCGCGAATCGGGTGTGCCGACGATTGAGCTTCGTTCATCCATCATCATCGGTGCAGGCAGCCTCTCGTACGACATGATCCGCTCCCTCGTGACGCGGCTGCCGGTCATGATCACGCCACGTTGGGTACGGACGATGACGCAGCCAATCGCGATCGACGACGTGGTGGCGTACCTCCTTGCCGCCCTTGACGTCCCCGGCACCGAGAGTCGCCTCTACGAGATCGGCGGACATGACAAGGTCTCGTATGGCGATCTGATGCGCGAGTTCGCGAGCCTCCGCGGTCTGCGTCGCACCATCATCCCGGTACCGATGCTGAGCCCCTGGCTGTCGAGCTTGTGGCTCGGGTTGATCACGCCGCTCTACGCACGGGTCGGTCGGCACCTGATCGAGGGGGTCCGCAACGAGACCGTCGTCCACGACGACCGCGCGCTGCGCGACATGCCGGTCCGCCCGCGCGGCGTGCACGACGCGATCCAGGACGCGATCATTCAAGAGGATCGTACGGCCAACCGCTGGCAGGACGGCGTCGGACCTCGGCCGTCGCTGGGCGGCGGACCGACCCCGCTCAAGAAGCAGATGGTCGATTCACGTTGGGTGCGGGTGGAGGCAGCGCCGGCCGCGGCATTCGAGCCCATCCGACGGATTGGCGGCAAGACCGGTTGGTACTACGGCGACCATCTGTGGCGCATCCGCGGATGGCTGGACCTCGTGCTGGGCGGCGTGGGAATGCGTCGTGGGCGGCGTCACCCGAGCGACCTGATCGCTGGTGACATGCTCGACTTCTGGCGCGTGGAGGCGATCGAACCCCCGTCTCTGCTGCGCCTCGTTGCCGAGATGAAGCTCCCCGGCCGCGCGTGGCTGCAGTATCGCGTGGAGCCCGACGGCGACGGCGCAATCATCCGCCAAACCGCGTTCTTCGATCCGGACGGCGTCGTCGGACGCCTCTACTGGTACGCCCTCGCTCCCTTCCATCAGATGATGTTTCCCCGCATGCTGCGCGGTATCGCGAACGCCGTTGCCGCCGCCCCTGACGCGGACTCGTGCTCATCCTGACGGTGTCGCTCCACCTCCGGTTCAGGACGGGGTCGTGACCAGCGGAGGAGCACCATATGATCAGGCAACGATCGTTCAAGCGCCTCGTACCGGCGCGCATGGACAAGACTGGCGAGAGCTACGCGGCGGCGCGGAGATCGCTGTTTGCCGCGAATGAGTCCGCGCAGGGCCAGCCCGTGTTGCTCGCAACCTCAGACGAGCGGATCCGGGAACGAACAGGGCGCGGCTCGAAGGAGTGATTCGACATCCTCGATGAGTGGGGCGCAGCCGAGCGACCGCATCGCGAGATCGCACGCTGGGTCGCCGATCAGCTGGGTATCAATCCCCTCGCCTGGAACGCGCAGGCTGTGACGGTCAGCTACGAGCGCTCGCGTGGCGGGCGCGCCGTCGGAGAGCATTCCGATGGCTTCGCGATCAGCGTGATGCGAACCGTTTCTGGGTGTCGCCCTCCGGATCGGGTTCCCGTTGGTGCTCTGGATGGGGGCCATGCTCTGGGAGGACACACCGCGCAGGCTGGCCGTGCTCCACGCCGGGGACTCGCTCGTGAAACGCCCGATCGTCGCGTTGATCGTGGGTGTCTGGCAGTAGACAACAACGAGTGCCCGCTCTCACGACGTTCACCTCAGGAGAGCGAGGTGCTCGAGCCCGATGAACCGACACGGCCCGGGCGCTTTGGCGCGCGCGAGCGATCGAAAAGGGCTCCCGTAGGAAGTACCCGGAACTTTGAGTTCGAGGGCTCGTCAGACGATGTGCTTGAGGCCCCAGGAGCGGACACGTTCGGGATGGATGCGGATGAGGGCGGGTGGGCCCCCGACTGCTTCGGCTCGGCCGGAGATCTCGATGGCCCAGGGGTTCCACCCGCTGCCGTCCGCGATGCCGTCGATGACGATCGCGGCTTTCCCGGTGCGTGCGACGTCACGGAACTTCTTGGTTTTCTGCACGTCGCGCCCGGTGACGTCAACCGTTTCGAGGATGGTGCTGAACGTCCAGCCCGAGGGGACGACGTGAGGGGTTCCGTCGCGCCCGACGGTGGCGATTCGCCCGAGCCGGCGAGCTGGGGAGGTAAGGAAGCGTCGCTCGGTGGCGCTGAGTGCGGTCGGCGTCGTCATTGTGTCTCTCCCGTGTTCGCCCGGTGCAGCCAGGCGACGCCGGCCATGTAGAACGCGCCGGTAATCACGGGGAGGCTGGCCAACGTGAACTTGACCGACCAACCGGCATCGAGGCTGAGCGGGGCAACGGTCGAGACGACGGCGAGGCCACCGCCAATGATCGCGATCGTGCGAAGAATTGGTCGTTGACGTCGGTCCGCAAGTCGCACCCCCGCCCAGCCCGCGGTCATCGCCAGCAGCGTCACCAAAACGACCTGGGCGATGCCGACCGTCTGAATCCCGGTGGCTGACCCGGGTTGGGGAAACTGGAAGTTGACGCCGCGGGCCCGGGCCAGTCCGAACAACGCCATGTTGGCTGCGAGCGCCGCGGCGGCCGTCACGGCGGCCGTTCTCGCGAGCGGTTGGCTCGATTGCGCCGCGGGCATCCTTGTCGTTGTCGTCATCACCCCTCCAATTGGTTGATGTCTTCAACGATATGCCTTAATGGTTGAGGTTGTCAACCATTAAGCGTACGATGACCGAGATGCCCTCCGCTCCACGCCCAACCTCAGCCGAGGCCTACGCTGTCGCTCGTCTCCTCCACGAGGCCTCGGAAGACTCACGTCGGTCGTTCGCGACGATCGCGTCTGACCACGGACTGACCGCGCCTCAAGCCCGGTTCATCCTGCGGCTGTTCGAAGCAACGCCGATGAGCGACCTCGCCAAGCACCTCTCGTGCGACAAATCGAATGTCACCGGAATCGCAGCGCGCCTGACCGAGCGCGGACTGGTCACGACCACCCGAGGCTCTGACCGCCGCGTGAAACTCTTGGGCCTAACTGCTCCCGGGCGCAAGGTCCGTGCCCGCCTACAGCAGCACGTCGCCGACGCCTCACCGGCCATGACACGACTCACAGAACCCGAACGCCAAACGCTCGTGCTCCTCCTCGACAAAATAAGAAGCGAAATCGCCGCGGTGCCTGACTGATCATCAGGGCGCCGATCAGGAACAGGCTCTGGTTGCTTCCGCCCATCGCGAGCGCGGTCGTGCCGAACCAGCCGATCGTGCGAGGGTGTTCGCGGGTGGAGTCGTCCTGAACCACCGTCTCGGGTGTGCCGTCCGCGCATTGCTTGGTGAGCCGCATGCCTCGTTATCGGTCGGCGCGCTCGCCTGCAATGAGCGCGTCCGGAGTATGAGCAAGGTATGAATCTCGCGCCCCCCAACCGAGTGTCCCGCGTCGTGTTCGACGTCGGCGGTTGCGGCGGTGCCAGGCTGCCCGTGTGCGCGGTCCGATGCGGGGTCGAACGATTAGCTCAACCCGCCGGCGTCCCGTTCGCGTTTGCCGGCGAGCCGGGCGACGTACCAGCGGCGGAGCGGGGCGGGGAGCATCGCCAGCGCTTTCATGAACACGAGCGCCTTGCGCGGGACGCCGATCTCGGCTTTGTCGTGTTGGAGTCCGTCGCAGATGATTCGGGCGGCCTCGTCGGCTTCGATGATCCCGGGCATCGTGAACGGGTTCTGATCGGTCAGCGGGGTGCGGACGAATCCCGGCGCGATCAACGTGACCTTGACACCCGATGACGCCAGGTCGGCGCGCAGGGCGTCGCACATGCTGTTGAGAAACGCCTTCGTCGCCCCGTAGGCCGATGCCAGTGGCAGACCGACGTATCCGGTCACGCTCGAGGTGATCGCAATCCGGCCGGCCCCGCGAGCGCGCATCGCCGGAAGCACCGCTTGGATGCAGTTGACCGCCCCCATCACGTTGACGTCAAAATGCGTGCGGAAGATCTGAGCCCGGAACGCGTCCGGTGTCACCGGTTCGTACGTGCCGGCGTTGAGGATGACGAGGTCGATCGCACCCCAGTCGGCGATCAAGGCCTGGGCGATGCGGGCCATCGCGGCCTCGTCCGTGACGTCGCCCACCTCCACGCGCATGCCGGTCTCGCCGGCGACCTGGTCAAGGGTCTCGTGACGCCGCGCGGTGATCGCGACCTGGGCGCCGCGCCGGGTCAGCTCCGCAGCGACCGCAGCTCCGATACCGCTGGACGCACCGGTCAGCCACACCCGCTGTCCGCCGAGCGCGCTCACGACGTCGCCCGCGCGGACGGGAACTGCGACAGCGTCGCGTTGAACGGGCGCGTCAACACGAGCTGGTAATCGTGGAGCGCCCGAGTGCGGAACGCCGCCTCGCAGGACGCCAGGTAAAAGTTCCACGTGCGGATGAACCGCTCGTCGTAGCCCAACACTCGGACCGCGTCCAGATTCTGGTTGAACCGTTCGCGCCATCGCTTGAGCGTCTCGGCGTAGTTGATGCCGATGTCCTCGACGTTGTGGACGATCAGCTCGGACGCCTTCCTGGCCGCCGTGACCATCGCCTCCATCGACGGCAGCAGCGAGCCCGGGAAGATGTACTCCTGGATCCAGTCGTCGCTGCGTCGGTAGCGCTCAAAACGTTGGTCGGGGATCGCGATGACCTGAATGCACGCGCTGCCATCGGGCGCGAGCAGGCGATCGCAGGTGCGGAAGTACGTCTGCAGCTCGGCTTCGCCGATGGCTTCCAGCATCTCGATCGAGGCGATCTTGGTGAACTGCCCCTGCAGCGTCCGGTAGTCCTGCAGCAGGATGGTGACGCGATCATCAAGGCCGGCATCGTGCACCCGCTGCACCGCCAGGGCATGTTGCTCCGCGCTGATCGTCACCCCGGTCACACGGCACTTGAACTCGCTCGCGGCGAGCACGGCGAACCCACCCCACCCGCAGCCGATCTCGAGTACGTGGTCGTCGGGTCCCAGCGCAAGCTTGCGGCAGATGCGCCGGTACTTGTTGCGTTGTGCCTGCTCCAGCGTGTCGTCCGCGGTCTCGAAGTAGGCGCACGAGTACGTCCACGACGGATCCAGGAACAGCTGGTACAGGTCGTTGCCGATGTCGTAGTGGTAGGCGATGTCGCGTTTGGCCCGCGCCGGTGGGTTCCGCCGAGGCAGATGCGGTCGCAGCGCCTGCAGGCGCACCAGGGTCGATCCCGGTGGGCGTCGGCGCATGTCCTCTGCGGTCAGCAACATGATCTCGAGCGCCGCGGGCAGGTCGTCCGCATCCCAGTCCCCCGCCACGTAGGCCTCGCCGATGCCGATGCGCCCGCGGGTGACGATCCTGCGAAACAGATCCTTGCTGTTGATGGCGACCGTGGCTTCGCGCCCCACCGAGGCATCCCCGTGCGTCTGGGTGACGCCATCGGGCATCCGCACGGTCAACGCGCCACCCACCGGTCGCGACAGCGCCCACCGCACAAGGCTGCGGATCGGTCTGACGGGAAAGGCAACGCGGCTCGGGGCCGGAAGCTCACGCAGCGCCCGGCGGGTCGACGCCGGGGCGACGACGGGCTCGACGACCGACCCGCGCTCGGGATCAAATCGTGGCTTGCGGTGCAGGGGCACGTGTTTTCTCCAGAGCTTGAGTGCCTGCAGGTGGATCAGGCCGGTGACCTGCTGGCTCATCAACGGATAGCGAACGAGGGACTTGGCCAGCGCGGTGTTGGTCAGCTCATGCCGTTTGCCGGTCTGGGTCGCCAGGAAGACGCGCTCGCCGCCTTCAAACAGGTCGACCCGGGCTGACACACGGTCACCGGGTTCAGTCAGGACGAACTCGTAGCGTTGCTGCATACCCATGAACGGCGAGACGTGCAGCTCCTTGGACTGGCTCCAGGTGCGGCTCTTGCCGTTTGAAACGAGATTGTCCTCGTTGAGCAGATACGGGCGACGCTCGCCGAACGTGTTTGCGACCTCGGCGATCGAACACGCAAACGACCCGTCGGCGCGGTAGCAGTAGAAGAAGCTGACCGGGTTGAACACGTAGCCGAACGTCCGCAGGTTCGTCAGCATCATGATGCGGCCGCCGGTCAGGTCGACCCCGCGCGCCGCCAGCCATGCCAACAGATTGGCCTTGATCGGCCGTCCCGCGTCGCCGATGTGGTCCGCGTCACGTAGCGAGAACAGGTTGGTCGTGTTGTACCCGAACAGCGCCAGACGATCGTCGAGCTCCTCGAGTTCGTCCAGGTCGAGCACGTAGAAGCAGACGTTGTAGCGAAAGACGTGGTCCACGGGCTTGGACCGGTGATGCATCATCACGCCCGTGTAGAGGGCCGAGTTCACCAGGCGACCCCCAGGTCATCGGCCACGCGTACGGCCGAGGCAAAGCCGTCCTCGTGAAAGCCGTTGCCCTGCCAGGCACCGCAGTACCAGGTTCGTCGCGCACCGGCAAGCAGACCCAGCTCGCCCTGCGCACGCAGCGATGCGGCGGTGTAGCGGGGGTGGGCATATGACAGACGTCGGATGATCTGGTCCTCGGCGATCTCGGTGCCACGGTTGAGGGTCACAAGATAGTGACGCGGCTCGTCGAGTCGCTGCAGACGGTTGAGGTCGTAGGTCATCGTCAGCGTCGGCGTGGCCGCCTGGCAATCGACGATGCGGTAGTTCCAGGCGCCACGGGCGCTCTGGCGGCGCGGGATCAGCCGCGCGTCCGTATGCAGGATCGTTTCGTTGGTGATGTAGGTGAACGCGCCGAGCAAGCGGCGTTCGTCGTCGCTGGGGTCCTCGAGCAGCTCGAGTGCCTGGTCCGGATGCGTGCCGATGACGACCGCGTCGAACCGCACGTAGCGCCCCGACTCGGTCCGGATCGCGACCCCGTCGGCGTCGCGACGGACCGCCCTGACGCCATCGTCCATGTGCATGGACCCGGCAAAGCGTTGCAGGATGGCTCGCACGTAGGTCTGGCTGCCGCCGACGACGGTCCGCCACGTGAACCTGCGCAAGCGCAACATGCCGTGGTTGGCAAAGAACGCGATCGCGTACGACGCCGGAACGTCCAACGTCTCGGCAGGGCCGGTCGACCACAGCGACGCCGTCAGCGGCACCAAGAAGTGATCACGGAACCGCCGTGAATAGCCGGTGCGCGCGGCGAACTGCAGCAGCGTCTCCTCGGGCGGACCGACTTCTCGCTCGGCGGTACGCATGAACCGCAGGATCTCGCGCATCAGCGGCACGAACGACGGCGTCACCAAGTTGGCGCCCTGCATCCACGGCCGCGCACCGGAGTACTCCAGTCCACAGCGCTCGCAGGTCACCGAAAACGACATCTCGGAGGCTTGCGTGGCAACCCCGAGCTCGGCGAACAGGCGCGTCAACTGCGGGTAGTTCTGACGGTTGTGGACGATGAAGCCCGTGTCCAGGTGCAGCACCCGTCCGTCGGCCAGCGGCGTCGGGACCGTGTTGGTATGCCCGCCGGCGTAGTCGGCACGCTCAAAGACCGTGACCTCGTGGGCACGGCTCAGCAGATGGGCGGCGCCGAGTCCCGCGATGCCGGTGCCGATCACGGCGATCCTCAACGCGGGCCACCGGTACGGTTGTCCCCCACGCAGGCCCCGCAGGTCACTACTGTGAAGGGCTGATGGCGGCACCAACCACGCACGGACGGCGGATCGGGACGGTCCGCGACGAGACGGGCTTTGCCAGCAAACTGGTGACCCTGGTCGCGGTCGTTGTGCCTCCGCTCGGCGTCGCAGCCGTGGGTTGGGGCCTGTGGGGCATCGCGTTGCACCCGGTCGACATCGCCATGTTCGTCGCGCTGTACGTCGCGTGTGGACTGGGAATCACCGTGGGGTATCACCGGCTGTTCTCGCACCGGGCGTTCAAGACGACGCCGGCGGTCAGGGCGACGTTCGCGATCCTGGGCGCAATGACGATCCAGGGACCGTTGACGCAGTGGGTCACCGATCACCGCAAACACCACGCCCACAGCGACGACGACGGTGACCCTCACTCGCCACACGTCGGGCGCGAGGGCGCGCACGGGCGAATCGTCGGTTTGTGGTGGTCACACATGGGGTGGCTCTTTCGGACGAAGGGCATGGAGCGGGGCGAACAGTGGGGACGGGATCTGTACGACGACAAGCTGATCCGCCGCATCGACAGGTTGTACATGCTTTGGGTCGCCTTGTCAGTGGGGATCCCGTTCGTCGCGGGCTACGCCGTGCGCGGGACGGTGATGGGTGGCGTCGAGACGATGGTGTGGGCCGGGCTCATCCGGATCTTCCTGTTTCAGCATTCAACGTGGTGCATCAACTCCGTCTGCCATACGTTTGGTCGGCGGAGTTACCGCACCGGAGATCACAGCCGCAACGTGTGGCTTTTGGCATTGCCGTCGTTCGGCGAGGCGTGGCACAACAACCACCACGCGTTTCCGGGATCGGCCGTGCACGGCATCGACCGGCGCCAGGTCGACATCAGCGCCTGGGTCATCGGAAGGCTCGAGCGGCTCGGCTTGGCGTGGGACGTCAAGCGCATGACCCCGGGTCGCTTGGCCGCCCGGCGCGAAACACCCGCCTGACCGACGGCCCGCGGGCTGATCGATATCGGCGGTGCCGTAGATCGCGACGACCACGTGGGCCCGTGCCTGCCAAGTCAAGGTTGACGACGGCAGCGAAGGTCGGTCCGTTCGTCTGGTGCGGACCACAGCGCGCGCCGCTCAGATCACCGTCACCGTCCCCGCGGCGTTCGCAACTCCGACTCGAGTCGAGTGGAGAACTCCCGGCACCACTCAGTGGGTCGGGGTCGGCATGCAGATCACGCGAACAGGCTGGACAAACGACCGCGCCCGTCAGCCGGGGCCGCAGGCGCGGTCGTCGTTCTGCACGTGTGGGTTACTTCTTCTTCTTCTTCTTTGCGACTGCGGCCTTGAGGACCGCGCCCGAGCTGAACTTCGGGAGGGTCGCCGCCGCGATCTTGATGGCCTCGCCCGTCTGCGGGTTGCGACCGGTGCGTGCGGCGCGGTCCGACGTCGAGAACTTGCCGAAGCCGGTGATCGCGACCTCGCCACCACCCGCAAGCGTCGACTGGATCTCTTCAAGCGCCGCGTCGAGGAACGCCGCAGCGTCTGCCTGGGTACCGCCGGAGCGCTTTGCAATCGCGGCGACGAATTCGGACTTGTTCACGTTTTTTCTCTCCTGGAGTTGATCTCGAAGCACTGCTGTTCAGCAGGTTACCGACCGCCTATGACGTCGCGGCGGTCAATTGGCCCCTTCTGCACCAAATCGCGTCATCTCGTGTTCGCTCCGCCGATCAGTGAACGCGCGACTGCGAGCCCCGATTCGTAGACGTCGGCGAGACCACCTGCTGCGATCGTGTCGCCGCAGACCACGATCCGAGCGCCGTCAGGGTTGACGACCCGCGGATCAAGTGAGGCGGACAGCGTGGCGTATCGCCACCGTTTGACCTGTGCCCAGGCCGGCTCGCCGGTGGCGCCGCATGACGCCAGGAGCTGAGGCGAGAGGTCGGCCAAGATGTCGGCGTCGGCGGCCTCCAACAGGTCCGCACTGACACCAGGCGTCAACCGGGCGACAACCGGCACGACGCCGTCCACCGGATCGCGCCCTTTCGCCGACTCCGCCGTGATGCGGGTGAACGGAGCGATGGGGGCAAACGGGTCGAGTGACTCTGGGCTGTCGATACGCAGCCCCGCCAGGATCATCACCGCCGGGTCGTAGACCGCGCCGCGCAGCGCCGCCACACGATCACCGGCCTCCGGGCTGCGTTGCAGCAGGTCGGCAGCCTGTGGAGCCGGCGCGCTGATGACAACGGCATCCACAACGCCGTGGGTGTTGCCCTGTTCGCCCGCCAGTTCGATCCCTCCGCGCGCGGCGCGAAGTGCGGCGATCCGCACTCCCAGCACTACGTCCACGCCGTGGGCCATCAGCTTGGCAAGTCGCGTCGCTCCCGACGGGAACGCGATGGCGCCGGGACCCATCTGGACAACCTCATCCGGGGCCAAGGAGCGCACGAGTTCGGCCAGAGGGCTCCCGTGTGAGAACTCCAGAAGCGGCGCGCCATGGTCGACGACGGTGCCCGCGATTCGACGGGCGGCGAGACGCCCGCCCACACCGCGGCTCTTCTCGATGACGACGACCTCGTGGCCGCCCGCAATCAGTTCCCGTGCCGCCGCGAGGCCAGAAAGGCCCGCTCCGACAATCCCCACACGCATACGTCGTCCTCTGATCGTCGTCGACAACGAGACTCCGGCGCTGTCCCAAACGTCGCGATGATATCCGGCGATTGCGATGCGAGTCATGGGTGCAGGGGCGGGGTTCGGTGGGGAGCCAGACCGCAACCGCTCTTGTCTGAGCGACCCGGCCCTGCCGGTGGCATCTGATCGCTCGGGGCCAAGGGGTAGGCTCCGTCATGACCGATCGGCAATGCGGGAGGACGAATGGTGGATACCCGAAACGACCTGCTGAAGCGGGCCAAGGGTTTGGTCGGGAGGTGGCACTGCTGCACCCCGCCGCCCGCGCCCTCGGGAATCACGGCCAGCGCAGGAGGCGGCAGCGGCGAGGTGATGGTGACCTGGGATCCGCTACCGGCGACCGCCAAGATCGCGTTCTGTCGGGTCTACCGCGTCAAGAGCGATGGAACCCTGTATCACCTCGCGGTGGTCCTGCCCTCCGCCGTGGGCCTTCTCGAGCCGGGGCGGCTCGGGATCGTCGACGCCCCGGACTACTGGCCCTGGCCGACAATCGACGACGGCACCGGCCAGCGCTGCTATCGGGTGAGCGCCGTCTCACAACGGGGACTCGAAGGGCCGATGTCCGGGCAGGCGTGCGCCACACCGACCACCTGAACACACAGCGCGTGTCACGCTGGAGGCGAGCCGGGTCAACCGGATCAGCGTTCGCCATTCAGTGAAGAAGCCAGAACGCGAGCCCCGCCCGGGCGGTCCACGCCACGGTGCGGAGCCAATTCGTCGCAACCAGCCGGCGGTGCACACCGGCGTCGAACCCCTGGGCCAGTCGCCGGTGACATGGCACCTGGACGACGGCGGTCGCCAGCCACAGCAGCGCGACGAGCGCCAACCCGACCGCCGTGAGCACGCCCGGGGCGCGGATCACGATGAGGACCGCGGCCAAGGCCTCGATCGTCATGAGCGGAGCGACGACCAGCGTGGTCCGCTCGGCGTGGCGAGCCTCATACGCTGCGAACTCGTCACCCACCAGCGCGAACAGCGGGTAGTGAACGACCTGCACGAACCAAGCGATGCCCGCCATCGCGACCGTCGCGGCTGCGTGGATCAGGAGGAGTGCCTGCACAGACGCAGTCTGCCGCCCCCAGGCCGGTCGCGTGGGGGGAACCGCAGCCACCCTGGCATCCTGCAGGAATGACCAACCCGTCACCGCCCTCCGTCGACCGGCGCTTCGACCATGACGCCTTCATCGTCGAACAGCCGTTCACGTTCTTCGTCAACCGGTATTTCGTGTCGACGACCGCAGACGACGCCTTCACGCCGGGCGAGTTATTGGTGTTCTGTCGCCAGAAGCCGGTGGCGCTCAAAGAGGACGTTCGCCTGTTCGCCGACGAAGGGATGACCGAGGAGATCCTGCGGATCAGGGCGCGGCGCGTCGTGGACATCGGCGGTCGCTACCTGGTCTCGACCCCGGATGGCACGACGATCGGCGCGCTCGAGCGGCGGGCCAAGGCATCGCTCCTGCGCACCACCTGGGCGATACGGAGCGCGGACGACGTGGAACTCGCGATCGTCCGCGAACACAGCATCGGGGTCGCGATCTTCCGGCGCGTGCAGAATCTGTTGCAGTGGATCCCGTTCATCGGCGGCATCATCGCGTTGGCGCTCGACTTGATCCCGATCCCGTACCACTTCGACATCTTCGACCGCGAAACGCTCATCGGGCGACACACCCGCAAGTACGGGATCCGGGATCGCTACCGACTGCAGATCGACGGCGACCCTGAGCGCCGCATCGACCGTCGCCTGGTCGTTGCCCTGGCCATCGCCCTGGACGCGCTGCAGTCGCGCTGACGCGCACCACGGTCCCATACGCATTTATCTCGGCCGGACACCGTCTCTGCCGTTCCACTCCGACTATTGGGTGCAGGCGAGGGCTCAAGCTCCCGCGGTTGCGGAACGGTCCCAAATCCGGCGGAGCTTTGCAGCCGCCATATCGCAATTGAACGTCTGGGCTAGATCGAGATGGCGTCGCGCTGCCCGGTGACCTCGGTCGTCAGCTCGCCGACGACGTGTTTGGCGTCACCGAACACCATCAGCGTCTTGGGGTCGTAGAAGAGCTCGTTCTCGATTCCGGCAAAGCCGGGGCGCATGCTGCGTTTGATCACCATGACGCAGGCGGCCTGGTCGACGTTGAGGATCGGCATGCCGTAGATCGGGCTGCTCTTGTTGTGGCGCGCAGCCGGGTTGACCACGTCGTTGGCGCCGAGCACCAAGACGACGTCGACCTGCGGGAACTCCGAGTTGATCTCGTCCATGTCGAGCAACTTGTCGTACGGGATGTTGGCCTCGGCCAGCAGGACGTTCATGTGACCCGGCATGCGACCGGCCACCGGGTGGATTGCGTAGCGCACGTCGACGCCCTCGGCCTCGAGCGCCTCGGACAGGTCGCGCACTTTGTGCTGCGCCTGCGCGACGGCCATGCCGTATCCGGGGACGATGACGACCGATCGTGAAGCCTTGAGGATCTCGGCCGCCTCGTCGAATGAGGCCGATCGGACGTTGCCGACCTCCGCACCGTCGTCCGCCGATGCCTCCTGCAGTTGTCCGAACGCGCCGAACATGACATTGCTGAACGAGCGGTTCATGGCGCGGCACATGATGATGGCCAGAACCAAACCCGACATCCCGTCCAGGGCGCCCGCCACGATCAACAGTTTGTTGTTCAGCACGATGCCCAAGGCCGAAGCCGAGATGCCTGCGTAGCTGTTCAACAAGGCGATGACCGTCGGCATGTCCGCGCCGCCGATCGGGATGATCAGCAGGACGCCGAACAACAGTGAGAGCGCGATGATCGGCGGGATCAGGGCGAGGCGACCGGTGTCGAGCACGAGCAAGACCACCATGACCAGCGCTGCGCCGAGCACGGCGAAGTTGACGTAGTTCTGACCCTTGAACGTGATCGGCCGCTGCGGCAGGAGTTCCTGCAACTTGCCGGCCGCCATCAGGCTCCCCGTGAACACCAGGCAACCGAGGATGATCTCGAAGCCCAGAACGGCCATCTCGAACTTGCCCAGGTCCCTGCGCTGCAGGTAGTAGTGGGCGATGCCCACCAAACCCGCCGCGAGCGCTCCGAACGAGTGTGACAAGGCGATCCGCTGCGGCATCGCCGTCATGGGGACCTTGAGGCCAAGCGGCACGCCGATCGCCGCGCCGATCAACATCGCCGACGCGATCAGCGCATACCCTTGACCGCTGATTCCATCGGTGAACAGCGTCGCCACGATCGCCAGCACGAACGCCGACTCTCCGGCGAAGATCCCCCGCCGTGCGGTCGCAGCGGCCGACATCCACTTGAGCGAGAGGGCAAACCCGATCGCAGCAACCAGGTATGCGAGCTGAATGAGGTTGTCTCTCATTTCCCCGCCTCCGCGGTCGGCTTGACGGGTTCGCGCTTCTTGAACATCTTGAGCATCTTGTCCGTGATCAGGAACCCACCGACCACGTTGATCATGGCGGCGATCACCGCGATGAAGCCCATGATCTTGGCGTAGGTCGTGTCGGCCCCGCCCAGGATCAGCGTCGACCCCACCAGCGAGATCGCCGACAGCGCATTGGTCAGCGCCATCAACGGGGTGTGCAGCAGCTTGGGCACCCGGCGGATGACCTCGAGCCCCAGGAACCCGGCCAACGCGAAGATGAACAGGCTCGTGATGATGACGTCGGTGCTCAACATCAGCTGACGGCCTCCTGGGTCGGGTCGACGGTGGGTGCCTGCGCGGCGGGCGGGACGGCAAGCGGGGTCAGGCCGAGTGCGTCGCGCACGCGCGGGTGCACGACCTGGCCATCATGCGTGGTCACGGTCTCCTGGACGATGGCGTCATCGACATCCAGGTGGATTGCCTTGTCGGCGACGATCAGCGCAACGAAGTTGGCGATGTTCTTGGCGTAGGTCAGGCTGGCGTCGTGTGGGACGCTGGCCGCGACGTTGGTCGGTCCGATGATCGTGACCCCGCCCACATCGACGGTCTCGCCGGCGACGGAGCCCTCGCAGTTGCCGCCCTGCTCAGCCGCCAGGTCCACGATGACCGAACCCGGAGTCATGCCTGCCACCATCTCCGCCGTCACGAGCACGGGGGCCTTGGCGCCCTGCACCTGCGCGGTGGTGATGACGACGTCACTGCCGGCGATCGTCTTGGCCATCAGCTCCCGCTGCTTGGCGATCTGTTCGTCGGACATCTGGGTGGCATAGGCACCGGAGCCGGCACCCTCCTGGCCGGTCTCGAGTGGCAACTCCACAAACCGCGCGCCCAGGCTTTGGACCTCTTCCTTGACCGCGGTGCGCACGTCGTAGGCCTCGACGACCGCTCCCAGGCGACGGGCGGTCGCGATGGCCGAGAGCCCCGCCACACCGGCTCCGATGATGAACACCTTGGCCGGGGCGATGGTGCCGGCCGCAGTCGTCAGCATCGGCGCCATCTTCGGCAACGCCGCCGCGGCCAGCAGGACCGCCTTGTAGCCGGCGATGTTGGCCTGCGATGAGAGCACATCCATGCTCTGAGCCCGGGTGGTGCGGGGAACGAGTTCGAGCGAGTACAACACGGCGCCACGGTCGGCAACGGCCGCGGCGACCTGCGGGGCTGCGAGCGGCGCTGCCATCCCGATGACCACCTGGCCGGGCCGCAAGCGCTCCCGGTCGGGGTTGTCCGGGTCGCCGTCGAGTACTCGTACGACCGCCAGCACATCGGCGGCAAACGCGACATCGCGTGTGACGATCTGGGCGCCACGGTCGATGTAGGCCTGGTCGGCGAAGCCCGCGGACAATCCCGCACCGGCCTCGACGAGCACGCGGAACCCGGCCTTGACGTATCCGGCGATCACCGTCGGGGTGATCGCGACACGTCGCTCTCCGGGCAGCGCCTCTTTGGGCGCACCAATCGTGAGCGTGCTCGTTTGCTCCATCTGCTGCGGATCCCCCTCGTCGCCCTGTCTGCCTCCGCCGCCACCTGGCGCGCGTGAGGGGCGTTTCCTACAGGACTGTCACCCGGGGGTCAACGCTTCGTGCGCTCTGTTGCGACGATCGCTCCACACCAGGCGGACAAGTGTCGCGATATTCAGCGGTTTTTTGCGTGCCGGGACGCTCGGGGGTTCACACCGCGATATCGCCGTCCAGACCGATGCCGGCGGCGACTCCGAGCGGGCTCGACGGCAGGCCAGGGCCGAGATGGGCGGCGTTGTAGCCCCCGGGCGCGACGTCGTTGGGACCGTCCGGGTAGAGCGTGGCAGCGATCGCCTGGATCTGGCGCCGACCCGGCCCCAACTCGAATTGCCCGCCGCCGTACATTCGCATCCCGCTGCGCTCGCAATGGTCCACGCACTCCAGCAGGCGTTCGGTTGTGGCGAAGCGCGACGGCTTGATGTTGCACCACCCGGTCTGGGGCAACGCCAGCAGATCGGCAAGCGAGTGCACGGGCGCGTCGAACGACATGCGGTGGGAGTTCGCCGCGATCACCGGCGCCATGGCCGGACCGAGCATCGGATCTTCGATGACCACGTCGGCGAACGCCGCCGCGACGGCCGCAGAGAACGCCGCGGGATCATCGGGCAGCCGATTCCACTCCCCCGAGTAGTGGCCTTTCAGGTCGACGACCCGTACGCGGCCGGTCCCCACCAGCCGAGCCATGTCATCAGCGGTCCAGTCAACGCGGGCGTCGATCTTGAGCTCGAGCTCGGGATAGTGCTCCAGAAGCCCCTGCGGGTCGCCGGTGGGCGATGCGCAGAACCGAACCGGGCGGGCTTCGCGCCCAAGCGCCGCCGAAAAGCTCAACCCGTTCTGGCGCAGCGCGAGATCCAGCAGCGCGCTCTCGTAGGCCCACCGGCGGTAGGCACGGGCCTCGGGCACTGAGGGCGGCACCGGGATCAGGTTGGTCTGGTCGAGCAGCGCGCTGCACTCACCCACCGTCCGCCGCCCCCGAAGCGCCGGAAGGTCCATCCGCTGATGCGCATCCTGATCAGGGGTCGCGTAGGACACATCCTCCCCACGCCCCGTCTCACCACCGCCGCTGATCGCAACCACCGTCGAGACCCGCACCCACCGCACCGTTTCGAACTCCAACCGCTCCAACGCGAGGCCCTCGACCTCGACCTCGAGCGTCGCCAGATGATCGAAGAGACCGGCCATGGGGCTCACGCTACCTCGTGGACTCCATCGAGTGCCTTCTGAAGATGCCTTCGAACAGGCAGAGCCGATGGCAAGAGGTCGGCCTGTTGGATCCTCAGCGGCTTGACACCGGGCGCTACGCTTTCTCGATGATCTGGACCAGAGCCACCGTGCAACCCCCGGTGTGACCACCGTCCGCGAACTCGCACGGTCAGGGGACCGCCCGAGGGCACTTGCGATGCTCGGTTTGGGCCTCGTGGTGCTCACAGGCCTCGCCGGCTGCGGTGGCAGCGGGGTCGCACCATCGCCGCGCCCACCGCAGCAGGTGACAATGGTCTACGAATCTGGAGCGCGGCCGGCCGGCCCGATCGATGGGTGGATCTGGCAGTCCGACGTAACGGGGCGCAATGCAGAGCGCCTGACACCGGGCCAATCCCCCGTCCTCTCACCCGACGGACGGTTCGTCGCATTCAGCCGCTACCAGGCGAAGCCATCGATGTGGTCCGCAATGGTGATGGATCTGAACAGTCGCGCGACACGGCAGATCTTCGCGCGCAAGGGTGACTACGCCCACGCCACGTCGTCGCTCACGTGGTCGCCGGACTCGAGCGTTCTCGCCCTCGTCGACGAGCAGGGCATCACCGTGGTCGATCGCGACACGGGGCAGATCCCTCAAACGATCGCATCGAGTACCTACCTTGGCACGCCGAGCTTTTCTCCGGATTCGCGTCAAATCACGTACGCCGACGATGCGTCAGGGAGGGTTTTCGTCGCGTCGGCCACCGGTGGTGACCCGTCCCCGATCACGATGGGCCCCCACGATTTCGGTCCCGTTTGGGGACCGACCGGCATCGCATTCGCGCGGTGGTTGGCTGCCGGCAAGCCCGGCGACATCTGGCTCGCCCAGGCCAATGGCGAGGGCCCACGGAGGCTCACCCACACCGATGCCGGGATCCAACCGGTCGCGTTCTCGGCCGACGGGCTCAACCTGATTGCGCAGAACCCGGCCTCACACAACGGGCGAATCTGGGCGGTGGACGTGTCGACCGGATCGGCGCGCGACCTGACCGGCTGGGTCGGCGACCTCTTCCCCCAGGGAGTCTCGCGTGACGGCACGTCGATCCTCGTCGGCATCGGTTGCGGCGGCGTCCCCAGCGCGACCGGCACGATCGAGGTCATCCCCACCTCGGGTGGACCGGCCCGCACAATCACGCGCGGCCCCTGCCGGGCCAGCTGGAACGCCTGAGGCGTTTCCAAAGCCGGAGTGGGCTCGTCGAGCACGGGCCCGAGTCACCGGCCACGGGGTCATGGCGTTATGCGGATTGGGCCCCGAGTCGCTGACACGCAGGATGTGCCTTCGTTCGAGGAATGCATCGCGGTAAGGTCGCCGTGTTCACACCCTGAGGGGCGCTCGATGAACGCCCGTCGTCGACTATTCGGATCTGCGATCACCGCCGTTCAGTCCAATTCACCTCGCGTGCCTGGCACCCGGAGGTGAACCAAGTTCGCCTCCGCAACGTTGGCGTGGTGAGCCGCGGCCGCAGCAGATCGGCACGTCAGCTCATGGCTCAGGTGCCTG
Source organism: Actinomycetota bacterium (assembly GCA_031366605.1). Lineage (GTDB taxonomy): Bacteria > Actinomycetota > Thermoleophilia > Miltoncostaeales > Miltoncostaeaceae > CALMEC01. The sequence goes on from JANLOO010000034.1 coordinate 122,972, forward strand.
CAAACCTGTCGTCGCAGCTGTGTTCGTGTTGCACGAAGAGGCCGAGCGCGCGACATTTGCGGCGGCTTGCTCGTGCAGAACCTGGGGCGATGCCGCGGAGGCTTGGCACGCGGTGCGCGAATCAGATCCGCTCAAACCGACAGAGGAAACGGCGATCGCGAGAATGAAGATCGCGATCGTCGCCACGTGCAAGCGTCTCGGTGTCAACCAACGCACGCGTAGGACGCGCATCCCGGCGCGAGCACCGCTGGCACCAGACATCGCGAGCAACGCGCACCCTGCACACATGGTGGCAGGCTACCAGCAGTCGGAAACGACGGTGCGATCTCCCGGCGGCGGTCAGTCCAATTCACCTCGCGTGCCTGGCACCCGGAGGTGAACCAAGTTCGCCTCCGCACAACGTAGAGGTTGCCGTCGGGCGAGTTCCCGAACAGATCGTCGCAACCTGTTTGCCACCCCTCCAGGTACCCGGTGTTGAACAGGTCCCACGCGTCCCCGGTCTGGGCGGCCCAGTCCTCCTGATCGGCGGCACTAGGATCCTCGCCTGGGACTACCGGCGACGGAAGGACCGGAGCGTCTGTCCATATCCGCGTGGACGGCGCCGAGGACGTCGTCGTGCCCTCACCTCCGGTGGTTTGGGCGCCCAACCAGACAACGCCATGGCCGCAAGCACCAGCGAGACAGCCACAACTGCAGCCCACAAGAATTGTGCGGATCGCCGCGGGCGTCCCTTTGTTCGGCGTCGGCTGGTCGCAAGCATGGGACGGAGGCTACCCCTGATGGGTACTACTCGGAGGTACCTTCCTGCGGACTTGTTCTTCCTCGGCTAACCCTTCCGGCGAGGCGCGCCGACAGAGGTGGAATAGCTGTTGAGCGGGGGGTCAGGGAGGCCCTCCGCCCCGGCTAACTGGTCGGTCCCTTGTAGGCGTAGTTCACGGTCTGCTCCACCCGGCCGAATATCTCCTCATCCAGCTTGTGATGAAAGACACCGGCGCCAGACACCCTCAGACGAGGTGAGCCGCCGTGCGGCGAATCCCAGGCCGCCGTCTCGATGCAGGCAGCTCCCCTGAGCCGCGTGACGGTCTCAATGACAGGTTTCAGGTCTGAGTCATTCGAGATAAGCACGGCTACGTGGCACTTGTCGAGGAGCAGAGCTTCGACGATCCCAAGCGCGAGCTGAACGTCGATGCCTTTTTCTCCTTCACGCACGTCTGGCCATCCGTCGGGATAGCGCAAAGGACGGAGACGCGGAATGATGATCTCAGGATTCTCCTTCATCCACGCCTGCGACTGGCGTCGGCACGCGGCGTAGCCAACAGGGTCCCTGGCATTGGATGGGAGGCCGCGATGCACCTCGACGCGACAGAGTTCCCCGTCCGCGCCCCGACCGTTTGCGGATGCGATGATGCGCCCGAGGCTATGCGGAGAGAAGTTGCCCCGCTCATTGGGCTCGGCCTGCAAGCCGAATGCGGTGCGAGCCGACTTGTATGCATTCTGCCAGTCGATGAAGACGGCGACGCTGGTCAAGAACAGCCCATAAATGAGAAACCCCGCCAGCGCGGCTTACGCCGGGCGGCGGGGAGGAATGCACTAGCAACGTTACCATCGACAGGCGATAACGCAACCTTGAGCGGTGTGACGTGTGCTTTCGTCCAGGGAACCCGTGTTCGATTGCCCATATCGCACGCATTGTAACAATCGTGGGGCTCGGATGGCCAGAATACAAAGCGTGCATCAGTGGCAAAACGAGTGGCATCATGCCTGGAAATGCCGCTGGGTGCCGCCCGATGTCTCTCATGGGGCGCGTCATTCCCCCACGGTCCGTGTCGTTCCCCCACCGTCCTCCACGGTACTCAAACGCATTTCCTACCAATCGCCCGGGTCGCAGCGGCCACACTGGAAAAGCCGTATTTACAGGCTGTTCACCCATGCGCCCGGCAGGATTCGAACCTGCGACCGTCAGCTTAGAAGGCTGCTGCTCTGTCCACCTGAGCTACGGGCGCCCAGGGGAAATGTAGCGGCCGGAGGCGGCGCTCCGACGAATCGTGACCAAACGATGGGGTCGGCATCGTCGCGCGCCGACCCCATCGAACGCCGGGCTCAGTCCTTGGTCACGAACTTGGTCGGTTTGCTGGCGCAGTCCCTGATGACGCCGCCGGTCGCGGTGTCCGTCTCGATGAACCCCGCCGTCATCGTGGCCTTGATGATCGCGCCGACTCGCCGCCCGACGACCTTGGCCCGGTACTGGCGGGTCATGCCCGATTTGGTGTTGGCAAACGGCTTGTACGCGAACGACTTGCCGAAGTTGCCGTTGGGCTTGATGATCACCGCGCCCTCGACGAAGTCGGCCTCGAAGTGCGTGGCCAGGGTTTCTGGCTTGGCGGCCGGGCCGAGTGTGCATGTTCCCTCCCAGTCCCAACGAATGCGCTTGACCTGGGTGCCCGCAGGATTCAGCCTGACCAGCGTCGGCTGGCGCGCACCGACGGTCAGGCCACCAAACGTGGCTTTCTCGACGGCCTTGTACTTGAGCGCCGGCGACGGGCAGGTCCGAATGATCTGCCCTGCGGCGTCCGTCTCGAGCAGCGTCGCCTTCAACGTCCCGACCATCGTGCCGCCGACACGGTGGCCCGCGAAGCTGTAGGTGAACCGCCGTTGGATCGCACCCTCGACCTTGTTCGCCGCGAACTGCGTCTTCCAGGCGCCCTGCTTGTTGATGGGATACCCGCCCCGGTACTCGATCCACGCCGTGGTTTTGGACGTGGTCGGCGTGGCCGCCGGACCCGGCGTGCAGTCCGCTTGCCAACCGAACGCGAGCTTTGCAACGCGGTTGCGGGCCGGTGTCACCTCGATCGTCACCACCTCGAACTGTGCGGTCTCAGCAACGTAGACCACGCCTTGTTTCGGCACAGTCGCCGCTGAGCCGACCGACGCTGCGAACATCGCGCTTCCAACCGCGGCCAGCATCGTGATGCGGCGCACCCACTTCGACATGTCGTCCTCCTTGAGACGGGAATGCAGCATCCTATTCGGCGGGGAAGATGCTCCAGGAGGGCCGGCGCCGGATCGCACCACGACAGCGATCAGCCGGCACCGCGTATGCGGCACCGGCTGGCTCGACATGCATGGGGGTCAGTGAGAGCTCTTGGCGGTAGGCGCGTTCTTGGTGCGAAGCAGGCCAACCGCACCTTTTGCGACGTTGGTGAACTCGTGCGTGACGAAGGGGTAGACCCCTTCCTCGTCGAGGCGGAACTCGGCGACCGCCCCCTGCGAGACCGCAAGGTTGAGCGTCTGGTTGCCGCGGGTCAGGTTCTCGGGGTAGATCCCGTCGATCCATGCCTTGTCGAACATCGTGCCCACGACGTGGAACGCTGACCAGGTGTTGGGGCCCGCGGCCAGCACGAACACGCGGATCCGCTTGCCGCGATTGACGGTGATGGGATGCTCTTTGTATTGCCCCGCGTACCCGTTGAAGGCCACCACGTCCGGGGTATTCGCCATGAGCTTGGCGTCGTCGGCCGTCGCTCCCGGCGTCGCGCCGACGTAGAACTCGCTTTGGACGAACGCCAGCTCGCGATCTACGGGCGGCAGCCCACCCTTGGGCTCGACGATGATCATCCCGTACATCCCGTTGGCGATGTGATGGACAACGGGAGCCGTGCCGCAGTGGTACATGAACACACCAGGTGATGTCGCGACGAACGCGAAGCTGAAGCTCTCGCCCGGGGCGACGTCACGGAAGGCCCGATTCGGGGCGATGCGCGCGGCGTGGAAGTCGATCGAGTGCGGGATCGTCGCCTTGTTGTTGATCGTGACCTGCACCTTGTCGCCGACACGGACTCGGATGGCCGGCCCCGGAACCTGATCGCCGAAGGTCCAAACCGTCACGACCTTGCCTTTGGCGATCTCCACCTTCTTCTCGGTCATGTCCAGCGTGATCCGCTGAACGCCGGGGTGGTAGACCGGGGCATCAGGTGACTGCGTGTTTCGGACCACGCCCTCGGGCAGGGGCGTCTCGGCGGTTCCTGTGGGTGCCGACACCGGCGTCGCGTTGCGGGCCTGGGTCGTGGTGTGGGCCTGGGTCGTCGTCGACGCCGGTGTGGCGGCGGCCGCGACGGCGGCCGGGCCGGCTGCGCTGCCCGCGCGACCGGGCTTGGCCGGCGCACCGACGATCAGCGCGGTCGCGACGACTGCGGAGCCGACGGCACCCAGCGTGAGGCCTCGTCCGAACCATCCACCTGGCAGTTTCATGTCGAGCTCCTCCCCTTGCAATTTCTCTTCCTAATGTAGTAATTACATCAGCCCATGTTTTTTACTAGAAGAGTGTGAGAAATGACGAACATCCCGATCACACGTGACAAAGGTCCCCCGATTGGCACACGCCACCCGGCGCGGGCTCCGACACCCGCGGAGGTGCTCGCCCAGCCATCACGCCGGCGCATCGCCGAAGCACTCGCGGCGGCGCCTGTGGGCTTGACACCGTTCGAGCTCGCCGATTCAGTGGGCCTCCATCACAACGCCGTGCGTCGACACCTGGACGTCCTGGCGCGCGCCGGGGTCGTCGCGTCGGAGCGGGAGGCGGCGGCAGGTCGGCCAGGCCGGCCGAGCCGCCGCTATCGACTCATCGCCCTGGACGGGCTCGCCGAGGCGGGTCATGGCGAACTCGTGCGCCTCTTACTGGAACTGGTACGTCGGACCGGTGCCGGCGAACGCGAGGTCGAGGACTTCGGTCGTGACGAGGGACGCTTGATGGGCCGTGACGGCGAGGGGATCGCGAAGTTGGTTCAGACGCTCGCCGGACTCGGGTTTGCGCCGGATGACGTCACGCCGGACGCGGCCCGTCTGACCGGAGAACTCGACCTGCGGCTGCGCCGCTGCCCGTTCGCGGCGGCAGTCCTGGCCGAGGGTGGCGCCCTGGTGTGTGCGCTGCACCGCGGACTGACGCTCGGGGTGCTCGACGTGGCGGCGCCCGACGCGTACCTGGCCGGGTTCGAGATCAAAGATCCGATCACGGCGGGGTGTCGCGTCCACGTTCGCGGCGTGCCGTCACCGTCCCCGAAATGACGCCGGCCCCGCCCCCCGATGAGGGGACGGGGCCGGGTCACGCTCAGTGCGTCGCGTCGGCTACGAGAGGTACTTGCTCGTGTCGATGCCGTGCTCCGCCATCAGCTTCTGGAACGTCTCGCGCATCTCGTCGGGGTAGTCCGGAAGGCCACCCTCGGCGAGGACCTGCTCGGCCCGCGCACGGATGTTGGGACCGAAGTCCCAGTCGTCGTCGTTCATCAGACGCTTGACTTCCTTCTCGGGCCACGAGACGACGCCCGGGTCACGGCTGAACTGCGCCGCGAGCGCGTCGATCTCCTCGATACGGCCGGCGACCGGGGCCTGCTCCTGGATCATGCCCTTGCCCTCGAGCGCCGACTTGAGGTCGGCGTCCATCGGGTACGGGTTGCCGTAGCTGTCCTTCGAGAAGAGCTTCTCGAACTTGATGCGGGGACGCTGACCACCGGCATCGGCCTTCTCGAGCGGGTAGCCCAAGACCATGCCCCACGTCATCTTGAGGTTCGGGCCGAGCCCGAACGCCTTCTCGACCCCGCCCGGCTTGCGGCCGAACGCGAGGAGGCACGAACCGACGCCGAGCGCCGAAGCCGCAACGGTGGCCTGGCCGACGGCCTGGCCGGTCTCGAACCGAAGCAGCGTGTCCGTGCGCTCGACCGGGAAGCTCATGAGGCGCGGCACGGTCTGCGTCATCGTGAACTCGTAGTTCCAGCCGTGGTACTTGGAGAGCGCGCCGGAGAGCGCGAGACTCGACAGACCGTCGTTGGCGCGGCCGTACCAGGCGTGCAGGTTGGTCAGCCAGAAGACCAAGTGCGACGCCTGGTTGATCATCTGGACGTTGAACCCGGAGACGCACTCCTCGATCTCGTCCCAGAGGTCGCAGGTCTCCTTCTGGATGACGATGGCCTCGGTGGCGTTGATGTTGCCCTGACAGGACGCCATCCGCGCTGACTGGAGGATCGTCTGAATCTTCCAGTCCTCAACCTTGCGCGCAGGGTCGTAGTACCGGATGGTCCGGCGATCACCGATCGCCTGAAGGACGGAAACGTCAGGAATATCGGATGCAGAAACGGACATGAGACCCCCTGGTCGGCTTCATCGCTGGAACAGAACGGATGGGCGGCGCGGTGCGCCTGCCGCGGGCAATCTAACTGACGCACGGCCCCTTGCACATAGGCCCCGAAAAAAGTCGTTACGGTGGTCCGATGCGACAAACCGTGGTGAGACGAGTGTCCCCATGGCCGGCAAGGGGTATCTTCCTTCGTCTCAGATGGCTATCGTCCCGCCCCATGCCGAAACTACTTTTCATCACAGCCCCCACAGAGGTCGTGCTCAACAAGGAAGGCGCCGTCCGATTCCCCGGATCTGACGCCGCCGTCCAGGAGCTGACCGCCGCAGGGTGGGACGTCACCGTCTGCTCCCCCGATTGGCCGGAGCCCCTCGAGCGCGCGAAGGAGATCAAGCCCGACGCCGCGCTCGTCGCGACCTACAAGCGGGTGCCGCGTTCGCGCGATGCCGCGTCGATGCTCGCCCGCATGGGTGACGGGATCCCGGTCTACACAGTCGGAGTGCTGCAGAAGGACGAGGCGTTCCGCACGATGGCGCCCAGCGTCGGCGTCCTGCGCAACCTGGGCGAGCTCCCCCTCCCCTAGCTTCGCCCGGGTTCCAGAGCGTCGCATTCGCAGCGCCGCGTTCCCTGGTCTGGGAGCGCGGAGCCTCGTCGCCGTGCCCGACCGCGCTGATCGCGCTAGCCTGACAAGCATCGCCATGCAACATCGGACACCATCATCGGGATGCGTATCGCGCTCCTGTCTCGCGTGTCGTCAGACCCCGGGCCCGCCGATCACATCTGAGTCGGCATGACGACGCAGGCCATCCGCGAGACCGCCTCACCGGCAGCCGGGCCGGGGCTCCTTCGGGCACATGGCCGTGCGGTGCTCAGCGGCAACGAGCTGATCGTCAAGGGTGCGCTCGAGGCCGGGGTATCGCTCATCACCGGGTATCCGGGCTCGCCGGTGGCTGACGTGTTCCTGATCTGCGAGGAGCACGCGACGGCGTTGACCGAGCTGGGCGTCGAAGCCATCCTGGCCAACAACGAGGCGCAGAGCGCCGCGATGCTCAACGGCGCCCGCCAGGTGCCCGGGTCGCGGTCGATGGCGGTCTTCAAGAGCGTCGGCGGGTACGTGGCTCTGGATGCCCTTGCCATCGCCAACTCGTCTGAGGCCGCCGAGCATGCAGCTGCGGTGGTCGTCGTGGGCGACGACACGATGAGTTCGTCCACACAGGTCGGGGCTGACAGCCGCATCACCATGAGTGCCGGACGGATCCCGGTCTTCGAGCCCGCTACGTCGCAGGAGCTCAAGGACCTGGTCCGACTGGCGTTCGACCTGTCAGCGGAGAGCGGCTTGATCGTGGCGGTCATGGTCACGACGACCCAGGCGGACGGGACCGCCGTCGTCGACCTGGCGCCCAACCTGAGTCCCCAGGTCGGCCCACTGCACCGCGTGAGCATTGACACGCGCACGGCGCACCCGGATCGCAGCGTGTCGCTGCCGCCGTACACAACCGCGCTCGAGGACGACATCCTGCACCGGCGGTTCCCCGCGTTGCACGCAGCGGCCGCAGCACACGGGCTCAACCGGGTCGAGCATCCGCGACAGGGTGCGCCGTTGGGGATCGTCACCGCCGGCGCCGCATATCCGCTGCTTCGCCACGCCCTGAACGCGTTGGGCATCGATGGCCAGATTCCGATCCTGCGGCTCGCGTTGACATGGCCGCTCGATCCCGAGCCGGTTCGTGCCTTCGCGGACACGGTCGATGACATCGTGGTGTTCGAAGAGCGGGCGCCGCACCTGGAGGATCAGGTGCGCACCGCGCTCGAAGGCCGGCGACAGTCGGTATGGGGCAAACATCTGCCCGGCGGTGCGAACGGCCCGCCGGAAGGGCCGGGAATGGAGCCGGAGGTCGCCGTCGCGGCAGTGGCCCGGCTCGTGACGGCACGGCCCGGGGCCTTCGCCGCCGACGCCGTCCAGCGCGCCGCGACGGTCCTGCAGACGACGACGCTCGGGGCGCTCCCCATCGTCGCTCGCACCCCCACGTTCTGCGCCGGGTGTCCCCACCGCGGAACCAGCAACCCCATGAGCGAGCTGCGCAAGCGCCTGCGCGACCCCCAGTACATGAAGAAGGTCCACGACCGCGAGCCCATCGACGTGATCGCCCACGGCGGCATCGGGTGCTACTCGATGAACTATCTGCCGCCGTTCAGCGAGATGGACAACCTGTCCGCGATGGGACTCGGGGGAGCGACAGGCGCCGGCGCTGCACCGCTGGTCACCAACAAGCACTACACGCTGGTCGGCGACGGGACGTTCTTTCATAGCGAGATGTCCACGATCACGAATGCGATCAAGCAAAACCAGGACATCTTGTACATCATCCTCGACAACAAGAACACGGCCATGACCGGCCATCAGGGGACACCGGCCAGCTCCAGCGATCTGATGGGTCGCCCACAGCACGCGCTCGATATCGAGGAAATCGTGCGCGGGATGGGTCCGGCGTTCCTGGCACGGTCCAATCCGGATGACCGCGCGTCGCACGTCGCGCTGCTGGAACGCGCGATGCTGATGGACGGCACGCGCGTCGTGATCGCCGACAAGGAATGCGGTATCACGTTCAACCGCCGGATCCGCCGCGAGCGTGACGCGGTGGTGCGCGCCAAGGGGTACCTGCCCAAGGTGACGCGCTACAACATCGCCGAAGAGGTGTGCGAGAGCTGTCGCGAGTGCACGACCGCCACCGGCTGTCCGGGGCTCGCGGTCGTCGACACGCCGCTGGGCGAGAAGATCGCCATCGACGGCGAGGTCTGCGTCGACGACGGCTATTGCGCCAAGATCAAGGCCTGCCCCAGTTTCGAGCTGGTCACCGTCACACGCACACAGGCGCCGGCCGACCTGGCGCAAGTGGATTCGTCACTGCCCGCCGATCCCGAGATCCCGACAGCGGGACCTGACGGGTACTCGGTCTACATGGGCGGCGTCGGCGGACTCGGCATCGGCGTCGTGTCCCGGATCCTGACCGAGGCGGCCGCGCAGGCGTTCCAGGAGGTCGACACCTACCACAAGAAGGGCCTGGCCCAACGTGGCGGCGGCGTGTTCTGCGACATGGTGATGCACGACGGCGCGCGTGTGCGAACCCCCTTGATCCAGGATGGTCACGCGGACCTGATCCTGGGACTCGAAGGCATCGAGGGCCTGCGCGCGATGAGTAAGGCGTCACCGGAACGATCCGCCGCCGTCATCAACATCGCGACGCGCCCCACCACCACGATGTTGATGGGAGAGACCTCGGCGCCGGACGACATCGCCGCGCTCGCCCGGGAGCGCACGCGAGACGGCGGCCTGCTCGCGCTCGACTTCGCGTCGGCGTGCGAGTCGGCCCTGGGTGATCGCATCTACGCCAACGTCGCGCTGCTCGGAGCCGCATGGCAGCGCGGGTTTCTGCCAATTCCCCGCAGCGCGCTCGAAGACGCCATCGGCAGCATCACGGGACGGCGATCGGCGGCCAACCTGGCGGCGTTCAACCTGGGACGACGTCTGGCCGAGCAGGCGCCGACGCCGGCCGTTCCGCCGACGGCGACCGAGCTGGTCGAGCGCGAGGCGGGCTGGATTGCCCGCGACGACGACCGCACGGCGTTTGTCGCGATGATCGACCGCGCCCGTGCCTGCGGCCTGGATGACACGCTCCTCGCGATGCTCGCGCCGCGACTGCCCGAACTCGTGGCATGGGGCGGGCTTGGCCACGCGACGCAGTACCTCGATCTGGTCGAACAGGTCCACGAGCACACCTCCGCGCACACTGCGGCGGCGATCCACAACCTGCACCGCACGATGTGCATCAAAGACGAGGTGTTCGTCGCCCATCAGCTGACGACCGCCAAGAAGTACGCGCGTGACCGGGAGCGCTACGGCGTCGACGGAACCCGCGGCGACCGCATCAGCTACGTGCACCTCAACCGGCCGGCGTTCGCGATTCTGGGCCGCGAGATCGAGTTCGACATGAAGACCAAGGACTGGATGCTGCGGCTGATCCGCCGGGCGCGGTTTCTGCGCCGCCTGATGCCTGCCTGGCATACGCGGGAGCGGGCCTTCCGCGATTGGTACGAGCGGGACGTGGTCGGCGCGGTGGTCAGCGGCAGGCTGACCGGGGCCGCCGCCGACGAGGCCCTTCGCCTGCCCGAAAAGGTCACGGGGTTCCGTCAGGTTCGCTACCCCAAAGAAGACACCGCCTACGCGCGCTTTGCCGCGCTCATCGAGTCGGCGAGGACCAGCGCGTAGAGTCAGCCACGTGAGAATCGTCGACGAGGCGGTGGGCCCGTACGAGCGGGTCGTCTGGGCGCACGATCCGGCCAGCGGCCTGCAGGCCGTCGTCGCGGTCCACTCCACCGCGCTCGGCCCGGCGGTTGGCGGCTGCCGGTTCTACCCGTACGTGGATCAGGCCACGGCGACGCTCGACGCGCTGCGCCTGGCTGAGGGCATGACCCTCAAGTCGTCGGCCGCCGGTCTCAACCTGGGCGGCGGCAAGTCGGTGATCATCGGAGACCCCGCGACGGTCAAGACCCTCGACCTGCTACGGGTGTTCGCCACGGTGCTCGACCTGCTGGAGGGCCAGTACTACACCGCCGAGGACGTCGGAACCTCGACCGCGGACATGGACTTCTTGCGGACGCTGACTCCGTACGCCCTGGGCGTCAGCGCCGAGCAGGGCGGCTGCGGCGACCCGTCGCCCTACACCGCCCGCGGCGTCGTCGCTGCCATGCGCGCGGGATGGGAGGCGGCGATTGGGACGGCGTCGCTGGCCGGTACGCGAATTGCGATCCAGGGCGCAGCCGGCAAAGTGGGTGGAAGGGTTGCCCGTCTGGTTGCCGCAGAGGGCGCTCAGGTCATGGTGTCCGATATCGCGGCCGGCCGGGTCGCGGCCCTGGCTGCCGAGATCGGCGGGCAGGTCGTCGCTCCCGACCGCATCCTGACGACCGAGTGCGACATCCTCTCCCCGTGCGCGATGGGTGGGATCCTGAGCGACGAATCGGTGCCCCGGCTTCGCTGCCGGCTGGTCTGCGGCGCGGCCAACAACCAACTTGAAAACGACGAGGCATCTGTGCTGCTGCAGTCACGTGGTATCGACTATGTGCCGGACTTCGTCGCGAACGCGGGCGGCATCATCGCCATCGCCGAGGAGCGCAACGGGTTCGTTGCCGACCGCGCCAATTCGCTGGCCGACGGCATCGGTGACGTCGTGCGCGCCATCGTCGACGAGGCGCGCGCGGGCGACGAGAGCGCGTTGGTGGTCGCCCGCCGCCGCGCGGCTCGGCGCATCGCCCAGGTGTCGCAATGAACGCGGAGCTGACCGAACAGCAGGTGCTCCTGCGTAAGACGGTCCGCGCGTTCGCCGAGGGTGAGATCGCACCGGTCGCCGAAGAACTGGATCGGGAATCACGGTTCCCATACGAGATCGTCGCGAAGCTGGGCGAACTCGGTCTGATGGGCATGCCGGTGCCCGAGGAGCTGGGCGGTGCCGGTCTCGACACACTCTCGTACGCAATCGCGATCGAAGAGTTGGCGCGTGTGGACTCGAGCGTCGCGATCACGGTCGCGGCGCACACCTCGTTGGGGACGATGCCGATCGTGATGTTCGGCGACGACGCGCAGAAAGCGCGGTGGGTGCCCCGGCTGGCGAGCGGCCAGATGCTGGGTGCGTTTGGGCTGACCGAGCCCGAAGCGGGGTCGGACGCGGGCGCCACGCGGACGCGTGCCGAGGCGCAACCCGACGGCGGCTGGGTCATCGACGGTTCCAAGATGTTCATCACCAACGCCGGCACCGACATCACCGGCTGCTGCGCGATCACGGCGCTGACCGCCCCGGGCGAGATCACCAACTTCATCGTCCCGGCCGATGCGCCCGGCTACGTCGCGGGGCCGCCGCTCCACAAGATCGGCTGGCGGGCCAGCGACACGCGTCCACTCAACTTCGACGATCTGTATCTGGACGCGGACGCGATGCTGGGACCCAAGGGGCAGGGCTTTCACCAATTCCTCAAGGTCCTGGACGGCGGCCGGATCAGCGTGGGCGCGATCGGCCTGGGCCTGGCGCAAGGGGCATTCGAGTTGGCGCTGCAACACGCCAAGCAGCGGCGCCAATTCGGCAAGGCGCTGGTGGGATTCCAGGTCGTGCAGTTCCAACTGGCTGAGATGGCAACGGAGATCGCCTCAGCCCGCAGCCTGCTGTACCTGGCCGCGCGTTTGAAAGACACGGGCGATGGGTTCACCAAGACCGCCGCGATGGCAAAACTCGTGACCGGCCGCCTGGCCCAAACCGTCGCCGAACGGGCACTGCACCTGCACGGCGGATACGGCTGGATGGAGGAGTCCCCCATCGCCCGCTTCTACCGCGACGCCAAGATCCTGGACATCGGCGAAGGCACCGTCGAGGTCCAGAAGATGGTCATCGCCCGGGCCATCGGGGCTTATGAGGAAGCTTGACGGCGCATACGACGGATCGATCCCATCCGACGCCGTCGTCGTCTCCACCGCCGCGTTCGCCGCTGACGAGCCGCAGCGCATCGTCGTATCCAACGCCGCGTTCGTCGACGCCCTCTTCGCCGAGTTCCTGACCGCCGAAGAGATCGCGCCGGATGCCCTGCGCAGCTACTTCGTGCAGTACTACCTGGCGCAGATGGACAACGGCGGGTTCGCGCAGTTCGTGTACAACAGCAACTGGGATCCCAACGTCGTTGCCAAGGTGCGCGACGGGCTGCGGACGATGGGCGCGCGCATGCACCAGGCGGTCTTCCTGGAAGGGGTCACCACCGTCCGGCAGCTGGGACAGGACGCGTTGGACGCGTTCTTGTCACGCGACTTCTGGGGCGACAACCCGGTTCGCGATCGCCTGGACGCGGTCACGGAGCAGTTCGTCAAGGCGGGCGAGGTCGAGGATCTGGCCGCCCGCAACGCGGAGTGGCTGCGAGCGCATCCCAATCTCCAGGTCCTGACGCGCGACGAGATGGAGGCCGAGGTCGCGCGACGCGTCGTCGCCGTCCCCGACCTGCCGGATCGACTGGTTGCCGCCCGCGAGCAGGAGCCCCGCCCCGTCAAGCTCATCCGCGTCCTGTGCGTGCTCGCCGGACACGAACTCGAGGCGATCGCCGCGGGCGACCCGACCCACGTGCACGCGGGGCAGGCGACGGTCGCGTGGCACTTCACAACCGACAAGGGACCGCACCTGATGGTCGAGGCGGACGGACGGGCGATGATGTTCGCCACCGACGATCCCAATCAGGTCGTGTGCGAGATCTCCGACTTCGGTTCTGCCGAACAGTAGTGCCAGTATCCGCCGATATGTAGCGTGAAATTCCGCCCAATGGAAGTGTCCCTTCCTGTGCCGGGCCAGGAGGACAAGGGAACGTACCGCCGGCGCGTCGTCGACGGAGAGCTTGACGAACTGATTGCGGGCTCTTCGCATTTCAGTGGGGATGGGCTTCGAGGAGTGGTGGGGTTGGTGGGCGGGTGGCGCTCCAGTTGACGCCGCCGGCGTGCAGCAGGATCCGCAGTCTGTAGTTCGTGAAGCTCCGGAACCCGTGGCCTGCGCGTT
>JANLOO010000036.1:0-37966 GCA_031366605.1 Actinomycetota bacterium
AATGTGACGTTCACTGTGACGGTCACCAACAACGGTCCCGACAGTGCGCAGAGCGTCTCGGTTGCGGATGCGCTGCCGGCGGGGTTGACCCTCGTCAGCGCGACCCCGTCGACCGGTTCCTACGCCGCGGGTGTGTGGACGATCGGCACCATGGCGAACGCTGCCAGTGCCACGCTCTCGATCGTTGCGACGGTCACCACCCACACCGCGATCACCAACACCGCGACGGCGTCCACCACGACCTACGATCCGACTGCGGCCAACAACGCGGCATCGGCATCGGTGGACGTCCCCAACGCGGATCTGGCGGTGACCAAGACCGTCAGCAACGCGACACCCGGGTTGAACACGAATGTGACGTTCACCGTCACGGTCACCAACAACGGTCCCGACAGTGCGCAGAGCGTCTTGGTTGCGGATGCGTTGCCGGCCGGCCTGACCCTCGTCAGCGCGACGCCGTCGACCGGCTCGTACGCCGCGGGTGTGTGGACGGTCGGCACCATGGCGAATGCCGCCTCGGCGACCCTCTCGATCGTCGCGACGGTCACCACCCACACCGCGATCACGAACACCGCGACGGCGTCCACCACGACCTACGATCCGACTGCGGGCAACAACAGCGCGTCGGCCGCGGTTGACGTCCCGGATGCGAACCTGTCGGTCACCAAGATCGTCAACGATCCGACGCCCGAAATCGGCCAGAACGTGACCTTCACCGTGACCGTCGCCAACGCCGGTCCCAATGCCGCCCAAGCGGTGTCGGTCGCAGACGCGCTGCCCGCCGGGTTGACCCTGGTCAGCGCGACGCCATCGGTCGGCACGTATGCGAGCGGCACCTGGGCAGTGGGCAACCTGGCCAACGGCACCGGTGGGACCCTCTCGATCGTGGCGACGGTCACCGCGACGGGTGCCATCACGAACACGGCAGTCGCGACATCGACCACGTATGACCCGACTGCCGCCAACAACACCGCAAACGCGACCGTCAACGGACGCCAGGCCAACCTGAGCATCACGAAAACCGTGAGCAACGCGACGCCTGCGCTGAACAGCAACGTGACGTTCACGGTGATCGTCACCAACGGTGGCCCGGACACCGCGTCCGGCGTTGCGGTTGCGGACGCGCTTCCCGCCGGCCTCACGCTCGTCAGCGCGACTCCGTCCGTCGGTACGTACGCGGCCGGCACCTGGACCGTCGGCGCCCTCACCAACGCGGCGAGCGCGACATTGTCGATTGTGGCGACCGTCACCGTCCACACCGCGGTCACGAACAACGCGTCGGTGTCGGCCACGACGTACGACCCGACCCCGGGCAACAACACCGCCTCGGCGTCGGTCAACGTTCCGGACGCGAACCTCGCAGTCGCCAAGACGGTCAGCGACGCGACGCCGACGCTCAACAGCAATGTGACGTTCACCGTGACGGTCACCAACAACGGGCCCGACGCTGCGGTCACGACCACGGTTGCCGATGCGCTGCCGGCCGGCCTGACCCTGGTGTCGGCGACGCCCTCGGTGGGCAGCTACAGCGCAGGCAGCTGGCTTGTCGGCAACCTCGCAAACGGGGCGTCGGCGACGCTGACGATCGTCGCGACGGTCACCACCCACACCGCGATCACCAACACCGCAACCGCCTCGTCGTCGACCTATGACCCTGTGGCCGGCAATGACGCCGCCTCGGCGACGGTCAACGTGCCGGACGCCGATCTGGCGGTGACCAAGACGGTCAACACCGCAACGCCGGTCATCAACTCCAACGTCACGTTCACGGTGACGGTCACCAACAACGGTCCCAACGCATCGAGCGGGGTCACCGTCGCGGACGCACTGCCCGCGGGTTTGACCCTGGTCAGCGCAACGCCGTCGGCCGGCTCATACGCGGCCGGCATCTGGAGCGTTGGCACCGTCGCGAACGGCGGGGTCGAGACGTTGGCCATTGTCGCGACCGTGACCAGCCACACCCTGATCACCAACAGCGCGACCGTCGCTGCCACCACGCTGGACCCCGTCTCGGGCAACAACACGGCGTCGGCCTCGGTCGACGCCCCCGACGCCAACCTGGCAGTCACGAAGACGGTCAGCAACGCGACCCCGGCACTCAATGGCAACGTCACGTTCACCGTCACCGTCACCAACAACGGGCGCGACACGGCGGTCGCGACGACGGTGGCCGACGCGCTGCCGGTCGGTCTGACGCTCGTGTCGGCGGCGCCGTCGGTGGGCAGCTACGCCGGCGGGACCTGGACGGTGGGCAACCTGACCAATGGCGCCTCGGCCACGCTGACGATCGTCGCGACGGTCACCGTGCACACCGCGGTCACGAACACGGCAGTGGCGACAAGCTCGACATATGACCCCACCCCGGCTGACAACACGGCGTCGGCCACGATCAACGTGCCCGACGCGAACCTTGTCGTCACAAAAGCTGTTGACGACACGACGCCGGCTGTCGGCGCGAATGTGGCGTTCACCGTGACGGTGACCAACAGCGGGCCCGACGCGGCGCAGTCGGTCGTGGTGGCCGACGCGCTTCCTGCCGGGCTGACGCTCGTGTCATCGAGCCCCTCGGTCGGGACGTACGCCGGCGGGACGTGGACGGTGGGCACCCTCGCCAACGGTGCCGGCGCAACGCTGGGGATCGTGGCGACGGTGACCGTTCCGACCGCACGGACGAACACGGCGACTGCGACCTCGAGCACCTACGATCCGACCCCGGCGAACAACACGGCGTCGGCCACCGTCGGCGCCCGCGACGCCGATCTGACGGTCACGAAAACCGTCAGCAACGCCACACCGGTGGTTGGCGCCAACGTGACCTTCACGGTGACGGTCACCAACAACGGTCCTGACACCGCCCAGGCGGTCTCGGTGGCCGATGCACTGCCCGCCGGGTTGACGCTGGTCAGCGCGACGCCGTCGACGGGGACCTACGCATCAGGCACATGGACGGTGGGCAGTCTGACCAACGGCGCCGGAGCGACGTTGAGCGTCGTCGCGACGGTGACCGTCCCGACCGTGCGCACCAACACTGCGACAGGGTCGTCGTCAACGTTCGATCCGACGCCTGCCGACAACTCGGCATCGGCATCGGTGGACGCGCGCGACGCCGACCTGGCGGTGACGAAGACCGTCGACACCGCTACGCCGTCGTTCAACGGGCAGGTCACGTTCGTTGTGTCGGTCACTGACAACGGTCCGGACACCTCGACCGGTGTCAGCGTCGCGGACGCACTTCCCGCCGGCCTGATCCTCGTCAGCGCCACCACGGTGCAGGGCACATACACCGGGGGTGTCTGGACGATCGGCTCGATCACCAGCGGGGCGACCGCATCACTCAGCATCGTGGCTCAGGTGACGACCCACACGGCGCTGACGAACACCGCAAGCGTCTCGGCCACGACGTTCGACCCCGTCGCGGCGAACAACGCGGCATCGGCCACGGTCAACGTCCCGGATGCCGATCTCGCTGTCACGAAGACGGTCACCGACGCCACGCCCGCCGTCGGATCCAACGTGGTGTTCACCGTGACCGTGACCAGCACCGGCGTCGACACCGCACAGGGCGTCGCGGTTGCAGATGCGCTCCCCGCGGGTCTGACCCTGGTGTCATCCAACCCGTCCGTCGGCACATACGCAGCGGGCACATGGACCCTCGGCGCGTTGGCCAGCGGTGCCTCGGCGACGCTGCAGATCACAGCGACCGTGACCGGGTACACCCAGATCACCAACACCGCGACGGTGACGTCGTCGACCTATGACCCCATCGCGGCGAACAACTCGGCATCGGCGTCGGTCAACGCACCGGACGCCGACGTCCAGGTGACGAAAACCGTCAACGACACGACCCCTGCGCTCAACGGCAACGTCACGTTCACCATCAGCGTGCGCAACAACGGGCCCGATGGCACGTCCGGGGTGACCGTGCTGGACGCGCTGCCGGCCGGCCTGACGCTCGTGTCGGCAACCCCGTCGACCGGTGGTTACGCGGGTGGCCTGTGGACGGTTGGCAACCTGGCCAACGGCGCATCCGCGACCCTCAGCGTCGTCGCGACCGTGACCACGCACTTTGCCGTCACCAATACCGCGACGGTCAACTCGGGAATCTACGACCCGGTGTCCGGCAACGACACCGCATCGGCCTCGCTGAACGTCCCCGATGCGGATCTGGCGGTCACCAAGACCGTCAACACCTCCACCCCGGCGTTCGGCACGGACGTCACGTTCACCGTGACGGTCACCAACAACGGTCCGGACACCTCGGCGGGCGTGTCGGTCGCCGATTCCCTGCCGGCCGGCCTGACGCTCGTCAGCGCGACCGCCGACCAGGGTGGCTACGCGAGCGGTACCTGGACCGTCGGCAGCCTGACCAACGGCACGACCCGCACGCTGACGCTGGTCGCCACCGTCACCAACCACCTGCCGATCACGAACACGGCGACCGCGAGCGCCACCACCTACGACCCGATTGCCGCCAACAACGCGGCGAGCGCCTCGGTCGACGTCCGCGACGCCGATCTCGTGGTCACCAAGGTCGTCGACAACCCGACGCCGCTCCTTGGCGCCAACGTGACGTTCACGGTGACGGTGCACAACAACGGACCGGACACGTCGACCGGAGTGTTGGTCGCAGATGCGCTTCCCGCGGGCCTCACGTTCGTCAGCGCCGGTCCCTCTCAGGGCGGCTACGCGGCCGGCACCTGGACCGTCGGCTCGCTTGCGAACAACGCGACGGCGACGTTGACCATTGTCGCAACCGTCACGGCACCCGGTGCCCTGACCAACACGGCGACGGCGTCGGCCACCACCTACGACCCGACCGGGTCCAACAACAGCTCGTTCGCCACGGTCGGCGCGCAGCAAGCCGATCTGGCCGTCACCAAGACCGTCGACGACCCGACCCCGAGCCTCAACGGCACCGTCACCTACCTGGTGTCGGTCACGAACAACGGTCCCGACGCCGCGCCCGGCGCGCGCGTCGACGACGTGCTCCCACCCGGCTTGACGTTGCTTTCGGCGACCCCGTCGGTTGGCGCCTACGCACCGGGGACCGGCGTCTGGACCGTCGGCACGCTCGCCAACGGCGCGACCGCGACGCTCGCCATCGCGGCCAGGGTCACCACCCACACGCTCGTGACCAACACTGCTTCGGCCACGTCGGATCTGTCTGACCCGGTGCCTGCGAACAACGTCGCGTCGGCTGACGTCAACGTCCCCGACGCCAACCTCGCAGTCGTCAAGACCGTCAGCAACGCGACGCCCGACGTCGGCGCCAACGTCACGTTCACGATCACCCTGACCAACAACGGGCCCGACGCGTCGCAGGGTGTCACCGTGACCGACGCCCTTCCGGCGGGGCTGACCCTGGTCAGCGCGACTCCCTCGACCGGCAGCTTCGCCGGCGGGGTGTGGACGGTGGGAACGCTCGCCAACGGCGCGAGCGCAAACCTGAGCGTCATCGCGACCGTCACGACGCACACGCCGATCACCAACAGCGCGACGGCCGCGGCGACGACGTTCGACCCCGTGGCCGCCAACAACACTTCGTCGGTCGGCGTCAACGCTCGCGATGCCGATCTGGCGGTCACGAAGACGGTCAGCGACGCGACGCCCGCGCTTGGGGCCAACGTCACGTTCACGGTGACGGTCGCCAACGGCGGTCCTGACGCAGCGCAGTCGGTCTCGGTGGCGGATGCGCTTCCGTCGGGGCTGACCTTTGTGTCCGCAACACCGTCGGCGGGGTCCTACGCGGCGGGCGTCTGGACCATCGGCACGCTCAACAGCGGCGCCGTGGTCGACCTGGACATCGTCGCGACCGTGACCGGATACACGCTGATCACGAACACCGCCACCGTGTCGTCGTCCACGTTCGACCCGACGCCAGCCGACACCACCGCGTCGGCGTCGCTGGATGTCCCCAACGCGGATCTGGCGGTGACGAAGACCGTCAGTGACGCGACACCGGCCTTGAACAGCAACGTCACCTACCTCGTGACAGTCACCAACAACGGTCCTGACGCGGCGCAAAGCGTCGTGCTCGCCGACGCGCTTCCTGCCGGTTTGACGCTCGTGTCGGCGACACCGTCGGTGGGGTCCTACTCCGCCGGTGTGTGGACGGTCGGCACGGTTGCGAATGGTGCGGCGCCGACCCTCTCGATCGTCGCGACTGTGACCGCCTACACGCAGATCACGAACACGGCGTCGGCATCGACGTCGACCCACGACCCGGTGGCCGCGAACAACACCGCCTCGGCATCGCTGGATGTCCCCAACGCAGACTTGGCGGTCACCAAGACCGTCAGCGACGCGACGCCGGAATTGGGCGCCGACGTGACGTTTACCGTCACGGTGACCAACAACGGCAGTGACACCGCCCAAGGGGTCACGGTTGCCGACGTGCTGCCCGCCGGTCTCACCCTGGTGTCGGCCAACCCGTCGACCGGGACGTACGCGTCCGGAGTCTGGACGGTTGGCATGCTCGCCAACGGTGCCGCGGCAACGCTTGGCATCACCGCGACCGTCACGTCGACGGGCACGATCACGAACACCGCGACCGCCTCGACGGCCACGCACGACCCCATCCCAGGCAACAACGCGGCATCGGCCTCGCTCAACGGGCGCCGCGCCGATCTGGTCCTCACCAAGAGCGTCAACGCGGCCAGCCCCGCGCTCGGTGCCAACGTCACGTTCACCATCACGGTCGCCAACAGCGGTCCGGACCCGGCCGCGGGCGTATCCGTCGCAGACGCGTTGCCGGGCGGGTTGACCTTCGTGTCGGCATCACCGTCCGCCGGTGCGTACGCGGCCGGCGTGTGGACCGTCGGAACCCTTGCCAACGGCGCGTCCGCGACACTCGACATCGTCGCCACCGTCACTGCAGTGACGCCGATCACGAACACGGCGATCGCCTCCGCGACGACGTTCGACCCCGACAACACCGACAACGCCGACAGTGCCACGGTCAACGTGCCCGAGGCCGACGTCGCGGTCACGAAGACCGTTGACACGGCCACACCCGCGCTCAACGGGGTCGTGACCTTCACCATCGCCGTCACGAACAACGGTCCGGATACCGCAGCCGGCGTCAACGTCGCCGACGTCCTGCCGGCTGGGCTGACCCAGCTGTCTGCGACGCCGTCGGTTGGCACCTACAGCGGCGGCAACTGGGCCGTCGGCAACCTCGCGAACGGCGCCGGCGCGAACCTGCAGGTCACCGCCAGGGTCACGGTCGACGCCCCGATCACGAACACCGCCACGATCAGCACCGCCACCTTCGATACGAACGCCGCCAACGACAGCGACGCAGCGAGCGTCGACGTGCCGACCGCGGACCTCGCCGTCACCAAGACCGTTGACAACGCAACACCCCAGTTCGGCGCGAACGTGATGTTCACCGTGACGGTCATCAACAACGGTCCGGACGCAGCGGCCAACGTCAACGTCGCCGACGCGTTGCCTGCCGGGTTGACGCCGATCAGCGCCACGCCGTCCGTCGGCAGCTACTCCGGCGGTGTCTGGACGGTGGGAACGCTCGCCAACGGCGCGTCCGCCACGCTGTCGGTCCAGGCGCAGGTCGCCGGCACCGCGCCGATCACCAACACCGCCACCGCGACGACCGCGACCCACGATCCCAACTCCGCGGACGACTCGGACAGCGCGTCGGTCGACGCTCCGGCGGCGGACCTCGCCGTCACGAAGACGGTCGACAACCCCAGTCCCTCTGTCGGCACCAACGTGACGTTCACGGTCACGGTCGCCAACAACGGCCCTGACGCGGCCACCGGCGTCGTCGTGTCCGACCTGCTCCCTGCGGGCCTGACCTTCCAGTCGGCGATCGCGTCGGCCGGTTCGTACAACTTCGGCACCGGCGCGTGGACCGTCGGAAACCTCGCAAACGGTGCGAGCGAGAACCTCCAGATCACGGCGCAGGTGACCGTCGCCGGTGGCCTCGTCAACACCGCGACGGCGTCGGCGACCGAGCACGACCCGAACCTCGCCGACAACAGCGACTCCGCAACGGTCGCCGGTGTGCGCGCGGACGTTGCGCTCACCAAGACGGTCGACGACGCGACGCCGGCGCTCGGCGGGACCGCCACCTTCACGGTCACGGTCGTCAACAACGGCCCCGACGCCGCGACCGGTGTCGTCGTGACGGACCTGCTGCCTGCGGGCTTGACCTTCCAGTCGGCGATCGCGTCGGTCGGCTCGTACAACTTCGGCACCGGCGCATGGACCGTCGGAAACCTCGCGAATGGCGCGAGCGAGACGCTCAGCATCATGGCGACCGTCACCGTCACGACCCCCGTCACCAACACCGCAACCGCCACCGCGACCACGTTTGACCAGGCACCGGGCAACAACAGCGCGTCCGCAAGCGTGGACGTGCAGAACGCCGACCTGGCGATCACCAAGACGGTGGACGATCCGACGCCCGCGATCAACGGCACGGTCACCTACCTGCTCACGGTCACCAACAACGGGCCCGACACCGCCACGGGCACGACGGCCTCAGACCTGCTGCCGGCCGGCCTGACGTTGCTGACGGCGACCCCGTCGACCGGCGCCTACACCGCCGCAACGGGTGCGTGGAACATCGGGACCATGGCGAACGGCGCCACCCAGACCCTCGTCATCGTCGCGCGGGTGACGACGCACACGGCGGTTGCCAACACGGCATCGGTGACGTCGACGACGCTTGACCAGGTTGCGGCGAACGACGTGGACACGGCGACGGTCAATGTCCCGGATGCCGACCTGGCGATCAGCAAGAGCGTCAGCACGTCGACGCCCGCGCTCGGCGCCAACGTCACGTTCACCATCGATGTCACCAACAACGGACCCGACATCGCGACGGCCGCGAGCATCACCGACCTGCTCCCCGCGGGGCTCACGTTCGTCTCGGCCATCCCGACGGTGGGTGCCTACACCAGCGCAACCGGCGCGTGGGCGGTCGGTGACCTGGCCGGCGGCGCCACCGAAACCCTGACGATCGTCGCGACCGTCACCGTCACGACGCCGATCACCAACACCGCAACCGCGACCTCTGACACGTACGACCCGACGACGCCCAACACCGCCGCTGCGAGCGTGGACGTCCAGCAGGGCGACATCGCCGTCACGAAAACCGTTGACGACGCCACCCCGGCGTTCGGCGGCACCGTGACGTTCACCGTCACCGCCAGGAACAACGGGCCTGACTCCGCCGCCGCCGTGTCGGTCGCAGATTCCCTGCCGGGCGGCCTGGCCTTGGTCAGCGCCACGCCGTCGGTCGGTGGCTACGCGGCCGGGACCTGGACCATCGGGACACTTGCGAACGGCCAGACCGCCACGCTCACCATCGTCGCGACGGTCAACACGAGCGCACCGGTCACCAACGTCGCCACCGCGTCCACCAGCACGGTCGACACGAACGCCGCCAACGACTCGGCCAGCGCGTCGGTCAACGCTCCGGACGCCGACCTGGCCGTCACCAAGACCGTGGACGACGCAACGCCCGCACCGAACGGTTCCGCCACCTTCACGGTGACCGTCATCAACAACGGTCCTGACACGGCGCCTGCGGTTCACGTCGCCGACGTGCTTCCCGCCGGGCTGACGCTGACGTCGGCCACGGCGACCGCCGGGACCTACGCGGCGGGCGACTGGAACGTCGGGGCCCTCCCGAACAGCGCGACCGTGACCCTGACCATCGTCGCGACCGTCGGCTCGTCGGCGCCGATCACGAACACCGCGACGGTCACCTCCGACGCGTTTGACGCCAACCCCGCCAACGACACCGACGCGGCATCGGTCGACGTGCCGGACGCCGACCTGGCCGTCACCAAGACCGTGGACGACGCGACCCCGGCCATCAACGCGACGGTGGCGTTCACGGTGACCGTCGTCAACAACGGCCCTGACACGGCGCCCGGCACGCGGGTCGCCGACGCCCTGCCTGCCGGGCTGACCCTGCTGTCGGCGACCCCGTCCACCGGGACCTATGCAGTCGGCGTCTGGGCGATCGGCGCGATGGTCAACGGCGCGACCGAGACTCTCATCATCACCGCGCGAGTCACCAGCTCCGCCCTCATCACCAACACGGCCACCGCCACGTCCCGGGCTGCCGATCCGGGTCCCGGCGACGAGTCGGCGTCGGCGAGCGTGGACGTTCCCGAGGCCGACGTGGCCGTCACCAAGACCGTGTCCGATCCGACACCGGCATTGAACGCGAACGTCACATTCACCGTCACGGTCACCAACAACGGCCCGCAGCCGGCGCTCGGCGTCACGGTCGCCGACACACTGCCCGCAGGTTTGAGCCTGGTCTCGTCGGCGCCGTCGGTCGGCAGCTACAGCGCCGGCACCTGGACCATCGGCGGCCTCGCGAGCGGCGCGAGCGAAACCCTCGATGTCGTCGCCACGGTCACCGGCGCGGGGCCGATCACCAACACGGCCACGGTGTCGTCGACGTCCTACGACGGAACGGCCGCCAACGACAGCGATTCCGCGTCGGTCGACGTTCCCGAGGCTGACCTTGCGATCACCAAGGCGGTCAGCAACGCGACCCCCGCTTTGGGCGGCAACGTCACGTTCTCGCTGGCGGTCACCAACAACGGCCCCTCGGCCGCTTCTGCGGTCGTGGTGACCGATGCATTGCCCGCCGGATTGACGTTCGTGTCAGCAAGTTCGCCGGCCTATGTCGGCAGCACCTGGACAATCGGAAACCTCGCGAACGGCGGGCAGGCGACGCTTGACATCGTCGCCCAGGTCACGAGCGCGGCCGTGATCACCAACACGGCGACCGTGACCTCGTCGACGCTGGACACGGGTGCCGGCAACAACTCCGACGCGGCGACGGTGGACGTGCCGCAAGCCGACCTGACACTCACCAAGACCGTCGACGATGCGACACCGAACGAGGGCCAGAACGTCACGTACACGCTGACGCTCACCAACAACGGCCCGGACGCGGCCGGCGGCGTCGACGTCACCGACGTGTTGCCCGCAGGTCTGACGTTCGTCTCAGCGACGCCATCCGCCGGTGCGTTTGCCGCCGACGTGTGGAGCCTTGCCTCAGTCCCATCCGGTGCCACCCGCAGCCTGGACATCGTCGCCACGGTCACGGCCCAGGGCGCGATCGTCAACGACGCCGAAGTCACTGCCTCGGGGACGCTTGACCCGACCTCCACGCCCGGCGATGGAACCGGCGATGACGCGGCGAGCGTCAGCCTCACCGCGCTCCCACCGTCGGCGGACCTCTCCCTGACGCTCGCCGCCGGCACACCGAGCCCGACGATCGGCGGCACTCTGACGTACACCCTGACCGTCACCAACAGCGGCCCGTCGGCGACGAGTGGTGTCGAGGTCATCGATCTCCTGCCCGCGGGCGTGACATACAACTCCTCGAGCGCCACGCTGGGCTCCTACGACTCCGGCAGCGGAACATGGACGATCGGGGCACTCGCCTCGGGGCAGACCGTGACATTGTCGATCGTCGTGACCGTTGATCAGTCGGGGTTGATTCGCAACACGGCCGAGGTCGGCGCGTCGACGGTGCCCGACCCCGATTCGACTCCCGCCAACGCCAGCGGCTCCGAGGACGACGAGTCGGCCGTCGACATCAACGCCCAGGGCGTCGCCGTCACGACCTCGGCCAACTTGCAGATCGTCAAGTCCGCCAGCCAGAGCGTCGCAACGATTGGCGACACCATCAGTTACGCGATCGTCGTGACCAACAATGGCCCCGCCGCCGCCACCAACGTGCAGGTGCTCGAGCAGCTCCCATCGGCGTTGCAGTTCGTCTCGGCCCGGGCCTCCATCGGCGTGTATGACCTGTCGACATTCGTCTGGAGCATCCCGAACATCGCCAACGGCGGCTCGGCGAGCCTGATCGTCACGACCCGCGTCGTCGCGCCGGGTTCGGTCACGAACACCGTGCAGGTGCTGGCCGCCGATCAGCCGGACCCGGACGGTCCCTTCAACCTCGTGCCCGGTGCCCCCGGCGGCGAGCAGGCCAGCGCCACCGTCGCGGTCAGCGGTCCTGCGCCCGCGCCGACGCGCCTGACGATCACCAAAGTTGGCACCAAGGTGATCAAGGCGGGCGGCACGGTCACCTTCACGATCCGGCTCAAGAACAGTGGCACCGTGCCGGCGACCAATATCGTCATGACGGACTGCGTTCCGATCGGCATGTCGCTGAAACGTGGCGTCAAGGCCGGTGCGCTGCGTAAGAACGGTCAGATCGGCTGGCAGGTCGGCACGTTGCAACCTGGGCAGAGCAGGGTTGTGCGCGTTGTGTTGCGGGCGGACCGTGACACGCGCGGGATGCGCAGCTGCGCTGCCGTCGCATCGGCGGCGAACGCGGCGAGCGTGCGCGCTGTCGCCGGGGTGCGGGTCGTGGCCGGGGCCGCCGTCAGCAACCGCGCTCGCGTCACGGGATAAGGCCTTGATTCAACCGTCGCTCCTGCTACCCTCTTCAATAGGTTTTCTTAGGAAAGGTCTCTGACGTGCGGTCACGGATGCTCGCACTCATCATCGTCACCGGTGCCACCGCGGCAGCTCCCGCGATGGCCGATCTGGCGTCGGTCGCGGTACGCCCGCTCCCCAACGATCGTTCGGGGGTCGTCGTCGACTGGCGGGCGCGGTCCGGCACGGCCACCGTGGCGCTGCGCTCCGGAAATCTGCTCGCGATCCACTCGGTTCGCCGGGTGCAGCCCGGAACGCGTGTGCGGATCGACGGCATCAAGTGGGGCACGCCGACGAGCGGTGTCACCTGGTCGGTCGCGCCACAGGGCGTCAAATGGGGCATCAAGTGGGCACGTAACGGAACGTACGCGTCGAGGCTGCTCTCGATCCGCCGTGCCGGAGGGACGCGCGTTCGCGGTGTCGTGGTGCGGCGGTTCGGCGGCGGTGTCGCGATCGGGACTCCCGGCGGCATCGTCGTTGTCAGGATGGCCGTGTGGCTTCCCAAGACCGGCAACGCGGTGACGAACGCATTTGCGCTCCCCGTCCGCGGCAACACCATCATCACGAACGTCCGGTTCGGGCCTCACGGGCGCCTGCATGGGGACGGCGTGCGCATTCTCGCCACGAACGGGTACGCCGCGATTCCGATCTCGGGCCGGCTCTCAGCGATGGACGCGTCCAGCCGTACCGTCCGCATCTCGAACATCTCCGACCCGTCGTTTCCTGTGCACACGAATCTGGCGGTGCCGTCGACCATCGACATGTCGCGCCTTGCGGTGGGTCGGGAAGTAGCCGCAGCGGCGAGCGTGACGCCTGATGGAACCATGCGCGTCGACGCCATCGGCGCCAACGAGACGTTTGTCGCGGGCAACGATCCCGACAACACGCAGGTCGCCCCGCCACCGGCCGATGCCAACACGCTTGGGCTGCTGCATCAGGCGATCGAGCGCTGGACTGCGGGTCGTGCACAGGGGGAAATCACCGACCAGGCGGTCTACGACGGGGGTCTTGCGCGGCTCCAACGCGCCGATGCGGCGGCTCGTGACGGCAATCGCCCCGCCGCGCGAGCGGAGTTGGATGCGTTCGTCATGGAGGTCACGGTCGCCCTCCCGGACAAGGTCAAGCCGATGCTTGCGGCCCAAGTCCAGGCCCTTGCAGCTGACGCGTTCGAGCAGTTGAGGTAGTCAGTGGAGTCAGGCGTGGCCGCCCGTCCACGGCGTATGAAAATACGACTCTCACGAGTTCCATTTCCCTATCAGTCGCCCGGACGGACAAGCTGCGCAGCCAGCAAGTCCATCAGCAATCCGTCGTGGAATGACCCGTCGGGGCCACGCTCGTATTGACGCAGGATGCCGACCGGGCGAAAGCCGGCGGCGGCCTAGCAGGCGATGGCAGCGGCGTTGTCAGCGGCCGGGTCGATCGTGATGCGGTGATGTCCGCGATCATCGATCAGGTGTGCGGCGACGAGGGCGACGACCTCACGTCCGTATCCGTGCCCGTGGATCTGGGGGTCAAGGAAGATGTCGATGCTGGCGTGGCGGTAGCCGGGCGTGTCCTCCTCGCCGTACTGCACGAGCCCCCGCGGGCTGGGATCGATTCCGCCCGGTGACGCCGAATCGCGGATCAGAACGACGAAGCGCGTTGCGCCCGGCTCGTCATCGAGCGGGAATCCCTCGTCGTCTGGCCACCGTTCTGCGACTTCGGCTGTCGCACGGATGGCTCGGATCGCGTCCGCGTGGCCTGGTGTCAGCGGGGTCAGGACGACGCGTGGCCCTGCGAGTGCGGCCATTTGGCCCTCAGCCCGCGAAGATCGACTGCGCGGCGTCGCGGCACAAGTCGATCAGCAGACCGCCGCCGATCGCGAAGGCGACGATCAACACCGCACACGTGATCGCGACGGTGCCCACGGCGGACGGCAGCCGCAGGCGCTTCTCGCCGACGGGCGGCTCCTCGAGCCACGCGATCCCCAACACGCGCAGGTAGTAGCCCAGGCTCACCATGCTGCCGACGGCGCCGACGATCGCCAGCCACGTCAGGTCGGCGTCGACGGCGGCGCCGAAGAGCAGGAACTTGCCGA
Organism: Actinomycetota bacterium; assembly: GCA_031366605.1. Lineage (GTDB taxonomy): Bacteria > Actinomycetota > Thermoleophilia > Miltoncostaeales > Miltoncostaeaceae > CALMEC01. The sequence goes on from JANLOO010000036.1 coordinate 14,519, forward strand.
TGAAACCGGACAGGGGCGGGATGCCGGCCAGCGACAGCATCGCGAACGTGAGGACGATGCCCATGACCGGGTTCTTGCGGCCGTAGCCCCGGAACGACGTGATGCGGTCACCGTCCGGCACCTCGCGTTCGCGGACGATGACGACGGCGAACGCGGCCAGCGTCATGACCAAGTACGCGAACAGGTAGTACAGAACCGCCTCGGCGCCGCGGACGGTTCCGGTCGCGACGCCGATCAGCAGGTACCCGGCCTGCGCGATGCCCGAGTAGGCGAGCAGGCGCTTCATGGACTCTTGGCGCAGGGCTGCGACGTTGCCGATGATGATCGTGACGGCGGCGACGATCGCGATCGGGATCCTCCAGTCGTCGACCAGGTTGAGCAACGAATCCGAGAACACACGCATGAACGCCGCCAGCGCGGCGGCCTTGGTCGCCGTCGCCATGAACGCGGTGATCGGCGTGGGGGCGCCCTCGTAGACATCGGGGGTCCACATGTGGAACGGCACCGCCGAGGCCTTGAACGCCAGGCCCACCACGATCAGCACGAGCGCCGCGATGGCGAGTGGATCGCCGGCCAGGCCGGTGTCGGCCAACCGTCCGCTGACGCGGCCCAGGACCGTCGTGCCCGTCGCTCCGTAGAGGAGCGCGAGTCCGTACAGGAAGAACGCCGAACCGACCGCCCCGACGATCAGGTACTTGAGGCCGGCCTCGAGCGACCGCGTGCGCCAGGTCTCGATCGCGCACAACACGTAGAGCGCGACCGACAAGAGCTCGATGCCGAGGAACAGGACGATCGTGGTCCCGGCCGCGGCCACCAGCATCATTCCCGCGGTCGAGAGCAGGATCAGTGCGGCGTACTCGCCCCGCTTGTCGGCCGATGACGGCTCGCGCCATGCCAGGGCGAGGGTTCCGAGCGCCGCCCCCAGGAACACGAAGTTGAGCAGCAGCGTGAACTTGTCCGAGATGAAGTTGTCGCTGAGCGCCGTGCGCCGCTCGTCCCACAGGACGGTGGACACAATGCCCGCGGCCAGGATCGCTCCGACTCCGGCCAGGGTCGGGAGCGTCCGCTGAAGTCGCCGGTTCGGGATCAGCCCGAGCATCAGCGCCAGGATTCCGGCGCCCGAGACGATGAGGAACGGTGTCGTGGCGAACGTGTTGTTCACGGGCACCTGTTCGCGAGACTGAGTGGCTCGGCTACCCCGAATGCATCCACCTGGCCGGTCGGGCAATCGACGGCGGCCGCCGTCGCGACGGATCGGGTCACGGATTCCCTGGTCGAACCCACGATGGCCGCGGGCCACAGGGCGATGAAGAGCATCGCGGCGACCAAGGGCGACAGGTACAACGCGTCGCGCCACCCGAGCTCGGCCTTGGAGGCCATCCCACGCGTGGGCCCGTTCATGCTCGACTGGTACAGGCGGAGCATGTAGACGGCGGCGTAGACGATGCCGAAGCAGGCCAGCACCGCCAGCAGCGGTCGCTCAGCGAACACGCCGGTCAGGATGAAGAACTCTCCGGCGAACGCGTTGGAGCCCGGGATCGCGAGCGCCGCCATTGCGACGACCAGGAAGACCCCGGCCAGCCACGGCGCCCCGTTGGCAAGGCCCTCGATCTGGTCCATCTCCTCAGTGCCGCGCTTGGCGCGTGCGACGAGCCCGACGATGGCGAATGCCGCCGCGGTCACGATGCCGTGGTTGACCATCTGCAAGACCGCGCCCTGGCCGGCGGTGATGTTGAACGCCATGATCCCCAGCACGATGAACCCCAGGTGCGCCAGGCTCGAGTACGCCACGAGCATGCGCATGGTCGTGGCGCGCCACGCGATCAGGGACCCGTAGATGATCCCGATGACGGCGAGCACGCTGATCACCACCGCCAGACGGTCTGCCCCCTCGGGGAACATCGGCACGCCGATGCGCATCAGCCCGTAGACGCCGGCCTTGCTCATGACCGCCGCCAACAGCCCGGTCACGACCAGCGGCGCCGTGGAGTACGCGCCCGGCATCCACCCGTGAAACGGCCACAGCGGCAGCTTGATCAGGAACGCCAGCGCGAACCCGACGAACAGCCACGTCGATTGGTTGGTCGTCCAGGCGTGGCCGGTCAGCTCGCGGATGTTGAACGTCAACGGATCGCCTGGACCCTGCGCGATGAACGCCGTCGACAGGATCGCGATCAGCATCAGCAGGCTGCCGATCATCGTGTAGATCACGAACGTCATGGTGGCCCGGCCGCGTTCTCCGGATCCCCACATCCACATCAGCAGCGCGAACGGGACGAGCATCGCCTCCCAGAACACGTAGAACAGGATCAGGTCACCTGCGGCGAACAGGCCGAGCAGGCCGCACTCGGCCAAGAGCAGCAGCCCCAGGAATGCCCGTGGCCGCTCGGGTGTGCGGACCGCCACTGCGACGATCGCCAAAAAGAAGAGCCCTGCGGTCAAGAGCACCAGCCACAGCGAGATGCCGTCGACGCCGACGTCCCAGGCCAGCCCCGCGCTGCGCGCCCAGTCCTGATGGTCGACGAACTGCAGCTCGCCCGAGCCCCGGTCGAACCGGCCCACCATGATGCAGGTCAGCACGAGCGTGGTCGCCGATGCGATCAGGGCGTACATGCGCGCCTGGGCCGCGTTGCCCTCGGGCACCGCCAACATCGCCAGCGCCCCGAACAGCGGCAGCAACACGATGATGCTGACCCAGTTCATCGGCGCACCAGGATGAAGATGACCGCGACCCCGACGGCCCCTGCGGCCATCGCGAAGGCATACGTGCGGACGAGCCCGCTCTGCGCCCAGCTGAGTCCGCGCGCAATGCCGCGTACGCCCGCGGCCACGCCGTGGATGGGCCCCTGGATCGCCAGCGGTTCGACGTCGTCGCGCAGACGTTCGCCCGCGAAGCGACCTGAGTCCACGAACAGCTCGTCGTACACGTCGTCGAATCGGTAGGCGTCCTCCAACAACGCCCGGGCGTGCGGCATGGCGGCGGCGGCGCGGATGCGACGCCCAGGGTCCCGGGCGAACACGTACCAGGCCAGCAGGATCCCGCCGAGGGCGGCGCAGGTCGACACGATGACCGTCGCGAGTTCCTGGGCGTGGGTCGCCTCGAGTGGTTTCAACACGCTGTCGGCGAACACCGGGTCGAGCCAGTCGGTGACCCTGTGCCAGCCGAACGGCACCTGCAGCCAGCCACCGACGATCGACAACACGGCCAGGATGGCGACCGGCGCGCTCATCGCCCACCCAGCGCCGTGCGGGGCGCGCTCGTAGTCGCCATCGGGCCGCGGTGCGACGAACACCCGGAAGAACAGCCGGAACATGTAGAACGCCGTCAGCAACGCGGCGATCGAGCCGAACACGAACAGGGTGACACCGAGTCCGCCGCGCGCAAGCGCGTGGGCCAGGATGTCGTCCTTGCTGAAGAACCCGGCGAATCCGGGGACGCCCGCGATGGCCAGGCACCCGATCGCGATCGCCGCGTAGGCAAACTTGAGGTGCGTGCGCAGGCCGCCCATGCGGTCCAAGCTCTGTTCACCCGCCAAGGCGTGGATGACGATGCCCGCCGCCAAAAAGAGCAGCGCCTTGAAGAACGCGTGCGTCAAGAAGTGGAACATCCCGGACGAGTACGCACCGAGCCCGGCGCCCATGATCATGTAGCCGATCTGGCTGACCGTGCTCCAGGCGAGCACGCGCTTGATGTCCTCTTGCGCGATCGCGATCGTGGCGGCCATGACGAGCGTGATGCACCCGACCACCGCGACGATGTCCATCGCGACGGGAGCCAGCTCGTACAGGACGTGCGTGCGCACCACCAGGTAGACGCCGGCCGTCACCATCGTGGCTGCGTGGATCAGCGCGCTGACCGGGGTGGGGCCCTCCATGGCGTCCGGCAGCCACGTGTGCAGCGGCACCTGCGCGCTCTTGGCGGCGGCGCCGACAAACAGCAGTAGCGCGATCGCGACCGCCACCCCGCCGCCCGAGGTCAGCTTGTCCGGCGCCGTGGCGAAGACCTGGGTGTAGTCCAGCGTGCCCAGATCGCGGGCCAGCAGGAACGCGGCGATGACCATGCCGACGTCGCCGATCACGTTGATCACGAACGCCTTCTTGGCCGCCGCGACCGCGATGGGCCGGTCGTAGTAGAAGCCGATCAGCAGGTAGCTGGCAAGGCCCACGAATGCCCATCCGACGATCAAGAAGATGAAGTTGGCGGCCTCGACCAGCAGCAACATCGAGAACACGAAGAAGTTCATCTCGGCGAAGAACCGGCGGTACCCGGCCTCGTGATCCATGTACTCGGTGGAGTAGACGTGGATCAGAAAGCCCACACCGGTGATGACCAGCATCATCAGCACCGACAGCTGGTCGATGCGGATCGCCAGGTCGACCTTGATGGTGCCGATGTCGATCCACTCCCACAGGCGCGATACGTGTACACGCTCGTCGGGGTTGTCGCCGACCAGGCCCAAGAAGATCGCGACCGTCAGGACGAACGCCAGCCCGATCGAGCCGCAGCCGACGAGCCGCGTCACGATCTTGGGCGGCTCCGTGGCGCCGAAGAACGCCAGGATGAGCGCCCCAAGCAAAGGCAGCCCGAGCACGATCCACCCCAGAACGCCGCTCATCCGCGGAGCTCCGACATCTCGTCGACGTCCAGGGCCCCGTGCTGGCGGAACACCGACACGACGAGCCCCAGGCCGATGACGACCTCAGCGGCCGCGACGACCATCACGATCAGCGCGAAGATCTGGCCGCTCGTGTCGTTCCAGTAGCGGCTGAACCCGACCAACGCGACGTTGCCGGCGTTCAACATCAGCTCGACGGCGAGCAGCAACAACAGCGGGTTGCGACGGGTCATGACGCCGATCAGGCCCAGCACCATCAGGGCCCCGGACACAGCCAGGTAGAAGCCCAGGGGCACACCGTTCATCGGCCACGCTCCGCGAGCACGGCGCGCTTTGCCAGCAGCACTGCGCCGACGGCCGCGACCAAGAGCACCAGGGACGTGACCTCGAACGGCAGCAGGTGCTGTGTCAAGAATGCGTCGCCGATGGCCTGGGGGCTGCCGATGTCGTCGACGGGTCGAGGGTCCGCGCCGATGCCGGGCAGCGTGCTCGACAAGAAGACGATGCCGCCCATGCCGGCGAGGACCAGCACTGTGATCCACGAGAACACCTGGTAGCGCGCCAGTCGATCGGGTGATCCCTCGACGCGTTCGCCCAGGTACGCCAGGACGAACAGAAAGAGCGTGACGATGGCGCCCGCGTACACGATGACCTGCACGAACGCCACGAAGGGCGCGGCCTGCAGCAAAAACAGCACCGCAACCGAGATGAGCGTGCCGATCAGCGCCACAGCGGCGCGGAACGCGTTGCCCAGCGTGATGACCAGGATCCCACAGCCGATGGCGCCGGCCGAGGCAAGCCCGAATGCGATCTGCTCGCCCACTAGATTTCTTGACCCGGCTCTCGTACCGGGACCTGCTTGGGATGGGGCGCCAGCAGCATGTCCTTGGTGTAGACCAGGTCACGCGGACGGTTGTATTCGCTCATCTCGTACTCGGCTTCGAGCGTGATCGCGTCAAATGGGCACGCCACCTCGCAGTACCCGCAGAAGATGCAGCGCGACATGTTGATCTCGTAGATGCGGGCAAAGCGCTCGCCGGCCGACACGCGGTTGTCCGGGGTGTTCTCCTCGGCGACGACGCGGATGCAGTCGGACGGGCACGCGGCGGCGCAGAGTGAGCAGCCCACGCACTTCTCGAGGCCGTTCTCGAACTTCCACAGGCGATGGCGACCGCGGAACCGCGCGTGGACCGGGGTCTTGTGCTCGGGGTAGCCGATGGTCTTGGGGGCCGTCAGCATCGTCTTGAACGTGACGCTGAACCCCTTGAGGGTCGCTTGGATGCTCATACGTCGCCTCCAATACTCGCAGCCGCACGAAGCGGTTGAGCGGCCGGGATGGCCGCGAATAGGCCACCCAAGTGCCGTGCTGAGTGCGGCGGATGGATCGTCTTGGGTGGCCTATTCGCCACCGGTCCCAATGAATTGGGCGGGTTGTGGCTCAAGCGTTGGCGGCGGCTGCCAGCTTCCATCAGTTTGTGAACCAGATGCCGACGACGATCGCCGTGACCAGCAGGTTGACGGTGGCGAGCGGCAGCAGGAGCTTCCAGCCGAGTTTCATCAGCCGGTCGTAGCGCAGCCGCGGGAGCGTCGCGCGGAACCAGATGAACAGCAGGATCACCCCCAGCACCTTGATCGCGAGCCACAGGGGGCCGGGCAGCCACGGGCCGCTGAAGCCGCCGAGGAAGAGCGTCGCGCCGAGGCCCGCGACGATGACCATGTTGAGGTATTCGGCCATCGCGAACGCCGCGAACTTCATGCCGCCGTACTCGGTGTGGTACCCCGCGACCAGCTCGCTCTCCGCCTCGGGCAGGTCAAACGGCGGGCGGTTGGTCTCGGCGGTGCCGGCGATCAAGAAGATGACGAACCCGACCGGCTGCAGGACGATGTACCAGGCGGTGTCGGCTTGGGCGTGGACGATGTCGGTCAGCGAGAGGCTCTGCGAGAGCATCAGCACGCCCACGACCGACAGCCCCATCGCCACCTCGTACGAGACCAGCTGCGCCGCGGTGCGCGCCGCGCCCAGCAGCGAGTACTTGTTGCCGCTCGCGTAGCCGCCCAGGATCAGGCCGTAGAAGCCGATACCGGACAGGGCGAACACGAACAACAGACCCACGTTGAGGTCGGCGCCGACGAAGTTGACCTGGTGGCCCCACCACGTCGTGGGCTCGCCGAAGGGGATGATGACGATCGCCGAGATCGCCGCGAAGACCGAGATGACCGGCGCGAGTTGGAACAGGATCTTGTTGGCGCCCGCGGGGGTGAAGTCTTCCTTGGAGACCAGCTTGATGACGTCGGCCAGCGGCTGCAGGGAACCGAGCGGCCCGGCCCGGTTGGGGCCGTAGCGCGCCTGCATGCGTCCGATGAGCTTGCGCTCGAGCAGTGTCAGGTAGGCGAACGCGGTCAGAACCACGAAGACCAGCACGACCGCCTTGATCAGGATCGTCAGGATGGCTTCTTGGGCCATCAGGCGACGGCCTCAACCGTGACGCGTACGGGGCCGTGGTCGGCCGGGCGCAGCGCACCGGTGCCCGCCGAGGGAGGTCCGCTCAGGACGAAGGCGGCGCCTTCGGGAACGGCCGGGTCGATTCGAACGACCAGTTCGCAGCTGCCGTGGGGCGACGTCACCTTGGCCCGCTCACCGGCCGTCAGACCCAGTGCGCTCGCCTGCCCGGGCGCCAACGCCACTGCGGCGGTCGTGCGGACGGCGGCAAGCGCGTCGGACTGCCACGAGATCGCGTCGGCGAAGATCTCGCCGGTGGTCACCAGCAGCAGGCCGTCGCCGTCGGGCTCGCGGTGCGCGACGGAGCCCGTCGGGATCGTCGCCGACGGGCCGCTGACGACCTGGCCTTCGGCGCCCAGCGATCCATAGGTCTGTCCCGTCAACGCCGGGTGCGCTTGGGCCGCGGCCGCGAACGCCTGGGCGGGTGTGCGGTGTGCCAACGGTTTGCCGACGCGGTGGCTCAGCGCGATCAAGAGCTCCCACGCGGCTGCGGCACCCTCGGGTCCACGTGCGCCGGGGCGCAGGCGCTGTGCGCGTCCCGCCATCGACACCAGCACGCCCTCCTGCTCGTGGTGCATCAGCGCGGGCAACACGACGTCCGCGCGGTCGGTGGTGGCCGAGCGGTGCGTCGCAATCGCGATGAGCGGGCCGGCCTTGTGCAGCGACGCGCCCCAGCGGGTGGCGCCCGCGGCCGTCAGGGGATCGGCGTGGACCGTCACGAGCGTGCCGACGGATTGCGTCTCGATGGCCGGCAGCAGCTCGTCCGTCGCGATGCCGAGCGCGCGCAGGCCCGCGCCGTTGACGTCGGCGGAGAGTTCGATCTGGCGTGCACCGGCGGCGGCGATCAGGCGGGCAAGCTCGGCGGCGGCGTCGGGTTCGCCGGCCAGGTCGGCTTCGTCCCACAGCACGATGGGCAGCGTGGCCTCCTGCAGGGCCTTCGCCACGGTCCCGAGCCCGATCACGAGCTGACCCGGCGGTGTGCGGACGCCGTCGGCGCGCGCGATGAGTTCCTGTGGACGCGGTCCCACGATGACGACGGTCCCGCGACGGCGCGCGGCCTTGCGGATGCGGAGCTCGACGACCGGCTGCTGGTTGGCGATGTCGCCGCCGATGACGACCACCACGTCAGCGGTGTCGATGTCACCCAGCTGCGCTCCGGGCAGTCCGCGCAGCGCCTGCAGCGCCTCGCCCGGGATGCCGAGTCGACCGACCCGCCCGCCGGGCAGCGTGGTGGCCATCGCCTGCGCCAGGAACGCCTCCTCCACCGTTGCGGCCGGACCGACCAAAAAGCCGGGGGCGGCTGCGCGCGACAGGATCAACGCGGCCGCAGTCACGCCGTCCTCCAACGAGACCTCGCGCTCCACGCCGCCGTCGCGCACGATGGGGCGTTGAATGCGCTCGTCGGACCAGGCGGCGGCGTAGCCCCACCGGCCCTTGTCGCACAACCACCCCTCCTCGACCGCCATGTTGGGCCTGTCGCGACCGGTGATGCGTTTGAGCTGCCCCTCGCGCTGCGTCAGCTCGGTGTTGCAACCGACGGGGCAGCTTCCACACACCGACGGGGTGTTCTGCAGGTCCCAGGGACGCGAGACGAACCGGTACGGGATGCTGGTCAAGGCGCCGACCGGGCACAGGTCGATGATGTTGCCGGTAAACCGGCCGACGTACGGATCGCCCGTGAACGTCGCGACCTCGCTGCCGGCGCCGCGCTCCTGGAACGTCAGCTGGTGGTCTTCTGCGACCTCCTGGCTGAAGCGCACGCAGCGGTAACAGGTGATGCAGCGCTCGCGATCGATCGCGACGAGCGGCGACAGGTCGAGCGGCTTGGGAAAGTGGCGCTTGGGCTCGCTGAAGCGGGTCTGGCCGGGACCGAATTTGAACGTGCGGTCCTGCAGCGGGCACTCGCCGCCCTTGTCACAGACGGGGCAGTCCAGCGGGTGGTTGGCCAGGAGCAGTTCAAGCACGCCGTCTTGGGCCTCGACCGCGGGCGCGCTGTCAGTTCGCACCACCATGTCCGGCCCGACGGGCGTCGAGCAGGCCGTCTGCAGCCCGCGCAGGCCCTCGATCTCGACCAGGCACATGCGGCACGCGCCGATGGGGGGGCCCAGGCGTGGCTCGTAACAGAAGATCGGGATCTCGATGCCGACGGCAGCTGCGGCGTCCACCAGCATTGTGCCGGGCACTGCTTCGATGGCGCGGTCGTTGATCGTCAGTTTGACGAGGTGGGGCGTGACGGTCCGGTCAGGCAAGCGCGACCTCCATCATCGGCTCGGGCCGCGGGGAGCCCTGCTCGATCACGCGCACGAAGTCGTCCCGAAACAGTTTGATCGCGCTCTTGATGGGCGCCACCGCACCGTCGGCCAGGGCGCAGAGCGTCGTGCCGGCGATGCGCCCGAACAACGATTCGAGCAGCTCCAGGTCCTCGATGCGGCCCTGGCCGTCGACCATGCGCTGCAGGATCTTCTCGAGCCAGGTCGTGCCTTCGCGACAGGGCGAGCATTTGCCGCAGCTCTCGTGGCGATAGAAGTGCGCCAGCCGCAGCGAGGCGCGCACGATGCACCCGGAGTCGTCCATCACAATGCACCCGCCGGACCCCAAAAACGTGCCCGCGGCCTGCAGCGACTCGTAGTCGAGCGCGGTGTCCAGGTGTTGCCCGCCCAGGACGGGCACGCTCGATCCGCCGACCCAACAGGTCTTGAAGGCGCGCCCCTCACGCAACCCGCCGGCCAGGTCGTAGACCAGCTCGCGGAGCGTCGTCTCGCCCAGCACGACCTCGTAGTTGCCGGGCCTCAGCACGTGGCCCGAGACCGAGAAGATCTTGGTGCCGGGGCTTTTCTCGGGTCCGATGGCCGCGTACCAATCGCCGCCCTTGTCGATGATCGGCGGCAGGGCCGCGAGGGTCTCGACGTTGTTGATCAGCGTCGGTGAGCCGTACAGGCCGGCGACTGCGGGGAACGGGGGTTTGAGTCGCGGCTGACCGCGCTTGCCCTCGAGGCTCTCGAGCAGCCCCGTCTCCTCACCGCAGATGTAGGCGCCGGCGCCGCGGTACACGGTGACGTCACAGGTGAACGCGCTGCCGCAGACGCGCTCGCCGAGGAACCCGGCCGAGCGGGCCTGCGCGATCGCGCTGTCCAACACACGCGCCTGGTGTTCGTACTCGCCGCGGATGTAGATGTAGCTGCGGTGGCAGTCCACGGCGAAGGCGGCCAGCACGATCCCCTCGAGCAGCTGGAACGGGTTCTCCTCGATGATCTCGCGGTCCTTGAACGTGCCGGGCTCGCTCTCGTCGGCGTTGCACACGACGTAGGCGGGCAGCGGCGAGTCTTTGGGAAGGAACCCGGCCTTGCGCCCCATCGGGAAGCCCGCGCCCCCGCGTCCCCGCAGGCCGGAGCGGTGGAACTGGTAGAGGACCTCGTCCGCTTCCATGGTGGTCAATGCCTTGGTCAAGGCCACGTAGCCGCCGGCCTGCCGGTAGGCGCCGAGTTCGACGAGCGGGGTCTCGCCGCCCTCTTCGGTGCGCTGTCGGTAGACGCTGTGGAGGACAGGCATCTAACGCCAGATCTCTGAAGGGGCCGGGGCGTCGCGCAGCTCGTCGACCAGGCGGATGGCCGCGTCGGGGGTCAGCGGCCCGACCATGTTCTCGGCGTCGACCTGGATGCAGGGCGCACGATCACAGGCGCCCAGGCACTGCGCCTCCTGGAGGGTGATGGCGCCGTCGGCCGTGGTGCCGCCGTGATGGTCGAGACCCAGGTGGTCGCACAGGCCGTCCAGCAGCTCGTCGCTGCCGCGCAACATGCACGAGAGCGTGATGCACACCGACACCACGCGCTTGCCGACCGGTTGCAGGTACAGGCGGTCGTAGAACGTGGCGACGCTCTCGACGTACGCCTGGGAGTAGCCGGTGGCCTCGGCGACCGCGGCCAGGTCGTCCTCGGTCAGGTGGCCCTTCTCGGTCTGCGCCCACTTGAGCGCGGGCAACACAAGCGACCGCTGGTCGGCGAACTCGTGCCGGATCGGCTCGATGTGGGCCCGAACCTCAGCGGTGGTCACCGAACCGCCCAAGAATCGAATCTGGGATGCGACGCGGGACGCGTGTCGCGAGCAGCGATACGCGTCCGTCGAAAGGCGGGAGAACGATCACGGCAAGACACGTGCCTGCCGTCCATGACACGGCCCTCGACCAGGCCCCGTCTCGTCGCCACGCCGGGCGCTCCGGTCGCGGTGGAGAATCGACGAATCGGCCGGCAGAACGGTGTGCGTCGCGAGAGATTCTTCACCGATCAACTCCGCCCATGACGTTGTCGAGGGAGCCGATCATGGTGATGAGGTCGGCCAGGTACGCACCCTTGGCCATGGGCCGCAGCGCCTGCAGGTTGACAAACGACGGGTCGCGCATGTGGCAGCGGTACGGCTTGGGGCCGCCGTCTGACACCAGGTAGCAGCCCAGCTCGCCGCGCGGGCTCTCGACTGCCGCGTAGACCTCGCCGGCCGGGACCGTGAAGCCCTCGGTCACGAGCTTGAAGTGGTGGATCAGCGCCTCCATCGAGACCGCCAGCTCCTCGCGCGGCGGCAACACGACCTTGCGGTCGTCGGCGATGTGGCTGCCTGCGGGGATGCCGTCCAGGGCCTGTTCGATGATCCGCACGGACTCGCGCATCTCGCGCAGTCGCATCGTGTACCGGTCGTACGCGTCGCCCGTGGTGCCGGTCGGGATGTCAAAGTCAAAGTGCTCGTAGCCCGAGTACGGGTTGGCTTTGCGCAGGTCCAGGGCGACCCCGGCGGCGCGCAGGGCGGGGCCCGTGACGCCCAGCCCGAGCAACTGGTCGGCGCTGAGGATGCCGATGCCCTTCATCCGGTCCAGCCAGATCTGGTTGCCCGACAGCAGGGTCTCGTACTCGTCGATCCGCGACGGCATCTTGCCGATGAACTTGCGCAGCGCCGCCTCAAAGCCCTCGGGCATGTCGGCCGCGCACCCCCCCACGTGGAAGTAGCGGGTGTTCATGCGCTCGCCCGAGATCATCTCGCCCAGGTCGAGTGCCTCGTCGCGTTCACGGTACGTGTAGAAGAACACCGAGATCGCGCCCAGCTCCAGGCCGCTCGTGCCCAGCCACACCAGGTGCGAGGCGATGCGGTTGAGCTCGCTCATGATGACCCGCAGGTAGCGCGCGCGCTCCGGGATCTCCAGGTCCAGCAGACGCTCGACCGCCATGCAGTAGGCGTGGGTGTTGAAGTACGGCGCCAGGTAGTCCATGCGCGTCACGAGGGTGATGGCCTGCCAGTACGTCTTGTTCTCACACTGCTTCTCGATGCCGGTGTGCAGGTAGCCGATCACCGGGTGGGTGTCGATGATGACCTCACCGTCCAGCTCGGTGATCAGGCGCAGCACGCCGTGGGTGGAGGGGTGTTGGGGGCCAAGGTTGATGACCATCGGCCGGCGGGTGCCGGGATCCTCGGGCGGGGACTCGTTGAGCTTGGTGCGGGCTTTGGCCTCCTCGGGGGTGAACGCCTCGATCTGCGTGATGGCACGCTCGGTCTCGGTCAGCTCACGTCCCTGACGCCGGGCGGCTTCGCGCACGCCGCGCGCTTCGGAGGCCAGCGGGAAGCCCCCGCCCATGCCGGGATCCTCAGACGGCATCGGTGAACGTCACCTCCTCGCCACCGAGCGGGTAGTCCTTGCGCAGCGGGTGACCGTCCCAGTCGTCCGGCATCATGATGCGCGCCAGGTCGGGGTGCCCGCGAAACCGCACGCCCATCAGGTCGTAGACCTCGCGCTCGTGCCAGTTGGCGGTCGGCCACACCGACGTGACGGAGTCGACCTCGGGGTTCTCCGCCCCCGCCCAGACGCGCAGTCGCAGCCGTGCGCCGGACTCCAACGAGTACAGCTGGTAGGCCAGACGGAACCGGCCGGGCTCGTCGGGGAAGTCCGCGCAGGTCACGTCCGACAACAGCACGAAGGACGTGGGCGGCGCCGCGAGCACACGTGCGACGTCCAGCAACTGCACGGGATCGATCTCGAGGGTCTCCTCACCGAAGGCCTCGAACTCGGCCAGGACCGCGGCCTGGCAGGTCGCGGCGATGACAAGGCTGATGTCGCTCAGGCCGCGTCCTTTCCCTGTGACGCGTTCCACAACTCTCGGCTGGACGACTGGCCCCCGGACCCGATCTTCTTCTGCAGCAGCATGAACCCCTCGAGCAGGCCTTCGGGGCGCGGCGGGCAACCGGGCACGTACACGTCGACCGGCACGATCTTGTCGACACCCTGCACCAGCGCATAGTTGTTGAACACGCCGCCGCTCGACGCGCATGCGCCCATCGAGATGACCCATTTGGGCTCCAGCATCTGCTCGTAGATGTGGCGCAGCACGGGCGCCATCTTCTGCGAGACGCGACCCGAGACGATCATCAGGTCGGCCTGGCGCGGGCTCGCGCGGAACACCTCGGCGCCGAACCGCGCGATGTCGTAGCGCGGGGTCGCGGTGTGCATCATCTCGATCGCGCAGCAGGCCAGGCCGAACGTGGCGGGCCACATCGCAGACGAGCGCGCCCACGCCTTGACCTTCTCGACGGTGGTCGTCATCAGGCCGCGGTTGACGAAGTCCGCGACGTCGGGGTCGCGCAGATCCCAGTCGACGGTCTGATCGGTGCGCGGCGCGCGTTCGATCGGCGTTCCGGGGGGCGGGATCAGTGCCATTCCAGCGCTCCCTTGCGCCAGATGTAGGCGAGCGCCGCGCTCAGGACTGCGACGAAGCACACCAGCTCGACGACGGCCGCGATCCCGACCGACTTCAACACGACCGCCAGCGGGTAGAAGAACGCCAGCTCGACATCGAAGACGATGAACAACATCGCCGTCAGGTAGAAGTCGATCGAGAAACGTTGCCGCACCGCACCGGTCGCCAGGATGCCGCTCTCGTAGGGCAATTCCTTGACGGCGTTGCGTGTGCGTCGCCCCAACCGTGAGAGCAACAGGATGCCGCCGCCCGTCGCGATGCCGATCGCGAAGAAGATGAGGACAGGCAGATAGTCGCGCAGGTTCACGCGGAGGGCTCCTGGCGAACGAGCCGGTAGCGGGGGGATGGAGTCTCGGCAGGGCGGCGTGCCCGCACTGAACTTCGTAAGACGCTAGCACCAGCTCCGGCGGGTCGCATCATCGTATGGATCGTCACGATCAGCGTGGGTGACGGCGATTGCACCTGGTCCGGTGAAGCGACACCGCGCGCGTCATGCGAAGTACGTGTCGTCGTGCGAATAGGGTGGCGCGCAGCAGCACAGCAGGCGCAAGTCGGCGTCCCCCAGCGCTGTGATCTGGTGCCAGGCGCCCGGTGGGATCAGGATCGCATCGCCCGGTGCGACCTCCGCGACGTCGCCGTCCAGCTCCATCCGGCCGGTGCCGGCCACGATGAAGTAGATCTCCTCGGCGACCCGATGGTAGTGCCGCTCAGTCGACTTGCCCGCCGGCAAAGTGGCTTCGGCCAGGCTCTGGTGTTGCGTCGGCACGGTCGCCGGGCCCAGCAGTTCGCGGATGGTGCTGCCGTCGCGTGTGATGAACGGCGCGGCGGCCGCCAAGGCTTGTATCTGCATGCACGCACCCTATCGGGGTGCGATGCGGCCGAGTCCCACGTGTTGATGATTGGCGACTGGCCCCGGGCCGTGTTTTGCGTAGACGTTCAGGCAATCGCGACCGCGGCGTAGGTCGGCATTGGCCGCACTCGCCTGCGCCGGGACGCAGCGCTTGCCCAACGCCGTGCCGGTGATGCGCAACCGGAAGATGACCGTTCGGGTGCGCCCGGGCTTGATGTTGCCGAGCTCCCAGATCGACGTTTGCCCTTCGCTGCGCGATCCCGGGGCGCGTCGCTCCAGCGTGAACCCGCCGGGGGCATGGGTGCGCAGCACGACGCCCTTTGCCGTGCGGCGACCGGTGTTGCGGACGGTGATCCGCATCCGCATCAGGTCGCGTGCGTGATCGTATGGGGGGACGCCGACGTTGACGCGCAGGCTGGTCGTGCGGGCTCGGATCGTCTGGGAGGCCGTGTTGTCGGCAGGGGACTCGTCGGGGACCTGTGAGCTGACGTTGGTTTGCGATTTGGAAGGTCGGGTGCCCAGGACTTTTGCGAGCACGACGACATTCGCCGCGCCGCCGACCGGCAGGTCACCGAGCGTGCAGGTCACGGGAGGACCCGCGTCGCACGGGCGTCCCGGTCCGCCGGTCGCCCCACGGAAGGACACCTTGCCCGGCAGCGTGTGGGTCAGGATGGTCCCGGCAGCGATGTCAGGGCCGTTGTTCACAACCCGGATGCTGTACGTGATGAGGTCGCCGCGGTCGATGGACGTCGGCACCGAGGTCGCGACGCTCAGGTCGGCCGGCGCGGCCGTGGTCCAGGCCCGGCCACCGCCGATGACGACCTTCCTTGGGTTGCCGTCGGGTTCATTCTGCGTGGTGGAGGTCGCCAGGGTGCCCAGATTGCCGAGCGTGCCGGCGAACGCATTGCGCCAAGCCCCGGTGCTGATCGACGCCGGCGTGACTCCACTCAGCACGCTCGCGCCTGTGGACGTCAGCGCAAGGCCAATGCCCGGCCCGGTCTCCGCCGTGACACCCGGCGCCACCAGTGGCAGCCACCCGGCGTACACGGTCTCGTCGCCGTGGGCGATCAGGCCGCCGCCGCCGTTGACGAACGTCGCGATCGTCGTGGCGTTGGCGGAAAGCGCTGCGAGCTCGGCCGTGTCGAGTGCGTTGTTGGTCGCGCCGTTCCCTGCGATCCAGATGACCCGCGGCCGCGCGACGCCACTTCGCACGTCGGCAAAGAACGCGTTGATCGCATTCGCGCCGTCCGCGTAGGTGGCGGTGAGCCCGCCCCTTGTCGCGGCCTGTCCGATCGCCGCGCCAGCGTCGGCCTGGATCGCAGAGCTCGCGCGGGCTCCGATCGCGGCGACGGTGTTGTCGTTGACGCGACCGACCCTGGGAGCGACCCACGCGATCTCGCGCTGCATCGCGAACCAGCCATTTTCGAGCAGGTTGGTCGTGGTGTTGAGCTGTCCGTGTTCCGGGAAGTTGTCGCCGCCGAAGATGACGGGGCCCTCGACCGCCGATGCCCGTCCGGTCGCCAGGAGCGCCACTGCCGCTGCGGCCAGGCCGACCAGCCTCATCGTCGTGCGTGCGCTCCTCGTACTCAACACCATGCGCTCCATCTGGTCCCTTCGTGCTGTTGCCCTGCGGGCAATGCGGTGATCCTCCGTGACGGCAGTCGACCCACCCCTGCCACGCAATCAAATGATCCGTTTTCGCGGGGCATTTGGGAAGGGTCGTCCGGTTAGCTTTTTGTTGCGATGCACACGCGGGCGAACCCCCCGTATGGCGAGGTGGGGCCTGGACGTTCGGTCAGGTGCGGTCGCCCCGCCGATGCGCGACCCCGCGGACCCCCGGTCCCCTACGCTTGGGTGGATGGACAAGCTGACGTACTTTGCGGAGCTGGCCGCCAAGGAGCCGACCGAGCCACGGGCGCGATACGGCTACGCCAACGAGCTGTTTCGCGCTGAACGGTGGGATGACGCCGTGATGGAGCTTCGCGCCTACCTCGGCCTGACCGACGACGAGGGCAACGCGTGGGGCAAGCTCGGTGACGCGCTGACCCGGCTCGGTCGCGTCGACGAGGCTGCGGATGCGTACCTGGCCGGGATCGACCAATCCATGGCGAACGGCCATCACGGCATGGCGGATGACTTTCGGATTGCGATGGAGGCCCTGTGAAAGCGGTTGTGCTCGACGCGTGGGGCCAAAGCCCGGTCGTACGGGATGTGGACGAACCCGATGTGGATGCAGGGCAGGCGCTGCTGCGGCTTCGCGCGGCCGGCCTCAACCCGGTCGATCTGGCGATCGCGTCGGGGCGGTTTTATGGACCGACTCCAGAGCCGCCGTTCACGTTGGGCGCCGAAGCGGTCGGCGATGTCGTGGAAAGCGCGCGGTTCGCGGCCGGAACCCGGGTGTGGTGCCTCACCACGACCGGCGGGTTCGGCGAGCACTTCACCGCGCCCGAGGAGCTGTTGGTGCCGGTGCCCGATGGGATCTCCGACGAGGTTGCCGCCGCCATCGGCATCGCAGGCCTTGCGGGGTGGATGAGCGTGCTCGACCGGGGCGAGCTGCAGCCGGGGCAGACGGTGCTGGTGCTCGGAGCGAGCGGTGTGGTCGGGCAGGTCGCAGTGCAGGCGGCCCGCAGTCGGGGTGCCGGCCGGATCATCGCCGCGGCGCGCACCAAGGAGGGTTTGGAGCGTGCGCTGGCCCTGGGCGCGCACTGGTTTGTGCCGCTCGACGAGGGTGACATCGCCAAGGAGCTGCGTGACGCGTGTGCGCCCGGTGCCGACCTGATCATCGACATGGTGTGGGGCACCCCGGTGCTCGCGGCGTTCGAGGCGGCGCGCGCGCGGTGCAGGCTCGTCCAGGTGGGCAACGCGGCGGGCGCCACCGCCACGGTGACGGGCGGGACGCTACGGGGTGGGCGGTTGGACATCCGTGGCTTCTCCGTCTTCACCGAATACCCGGCCGATGTGGCGCGCGCATACGGAGCGTTGGCCCAAGCGGTGGCGAGCGGCGTGGTCAGCCTGCAGGTCGAGGCCCTGCCGCTCATCGAGGCGCCGATCGCCTGGGCCCGTCAGGCGAACGGCACCGCCGGCCGCAAGCTCGTCCTGGTGGCGTGATCAGCGCTCAGGGCGTAGCCGTCCCAGTCCCGTCGGAGCCGTTTGGCTTTTCGCCACGCGGGGCGTTCCGCATGTGGCAGCGCAACGCGACGATCGGGCGCAAGACGATCCTGACGACGCTGGGGCCCCGGTTCATCGAGGCGATCGCGTACCTGTTGATCATGGGGCTCGGCCTTGGCGCGTACGTCAGCACGATCAACGGGGTTGACTACGTGCAGTTCATCGCGCCGGGTGTGGCGGCGTCGAGCGTCATGTTCGGTTCGATCCTCGAGACGACCTACAACGCGTTCGTCCGGATCAACATCCGGCGCGTGTATGAGGCGGTGGTCACGACGCCGCTGTCGGTGGGGGACGTCGTGGTCGGTGAGTACCTGTGGGCGACGACCCGTGCGGTCATCTACGGGGTCGTGTTCGTGCTGGTCATGGCGGCGCTCGGCCTGGTGGGGTCGTTGTGGGTCTTCGCGGTGCCGCTGGTGTTCACCGCGGGTGCCCTGTGCTTTGCGGTCATCGGCATGGCGTACACGTCGTTTGCGACCAACATCGAGCACTTCAACATCTTCTTCACGGGCCTGTTGACGCCGATGTTCCTGTTCGGCGGGGTGTTCTTCCCGTTCGACCAACTCCCGACCTGGGCCCAGGTCGTCGGCTGGTGCCTGCCGCTGTCGCACCTCGTCCAGGCGACCCGCGACCTCGTCCTGGGCGACGTCGGCTGGCTGACCCTGGCCCACGTGGGCGCCCTGGTCGCCCTGACCGCCGCCCTCTTCTGGCTCCCCCTCCGCCGCATCAGCCGCAAGATCGTCAGCTGACCGGTCCCGAGCGGGCGGTGGGGAAGGGCCGTTCCGCCCCCCGGCATCCCGCATGGGCAAACGGTTTTGGGGGACATCCGTGTCCGACACCATTTGGCGGGGCACATCCGTCCGCAGGCGGTTGGGATGCGGCGCAGAACTGCCGTCAGGTACCAGCGTGTGCGCAATTTGCAGGTTTCTGTCCGCAGGGACCGCCCCAAATGCGGGCAGGAAGCCGACTTTGTGACATACCCGAACCGATTGAAACGGCCCTTCCCGACACCCTGGAATCCGTCTCGCCGAAAGGTTCCACGGGAAGTCTGGTGTCAGACACGGTTAACCGTTCCTTTACCGACTTGCACAAAGTCAGTTTGGTTCGACTCCTGACCCAGGCACGTACGACGAACCCCGCAGCCGGAGGCGCGGTTGACACCTTGGCGACTGGCACGGCTCACGGGGCGGCCACGACTCTGCGTCGCTCCGTTCCGGATCTTCGGTGCGCTCATTTCGAATCTGCGAGCTGCGTTTTACGAATCTGCCGAGGGTCTCGCCGGTGTCTGGGGCCGTGCCCAGAGGCCTTCGAGTGGGACGGCCCACAGGCGATCGCCAGCGAGGATTGTGCGCTCGCCGGTGTAGAGGACGACCCCGCTGACGAAGCGCGTTCCAAGGCGATCGCGAAGAACGGCCAGGCCTGCGAAGTCGCGTTGTGTGACTGAGGCCGCGCTCTTGACTTCGACACCCGCGACCTTTCCATCGCGCCATTGGAGGACGAGATCGACTTCGCCGCCTGTGTGGGAGCGAAAGTGATGGAGCGCTGGGGCGCTTGACGCCCAGCCTGATTGTCGGACGAGTTCGTTGACGACGAAGGTCTCGAGCACGGGCCCTGCCAGGTCGGGATCCCTGGCGAGCTGGTCGGCGTCCGCGCCGATCAGGTGGACGTGCAGCCCGGAGTCGGCGAGATGCATCTTGGGGGTCTTGACCACCCGATGACCGAGGTTGGTGAACCAGGCCGGCAGTCTGATGAGGAGTCCAAGCTGTTGGAGCAGCGTGATGTAGCTGGCAGCGGTCTTTCCGTCGAGGCGGAGTTCGGTTCCAAGACCCGACAGATTGAGGAGGGACCCCGAGCGCGCAGCGAGGAGGGAGAGCAGCGGTTCGAGCGCCTCGGGGTTGTGAACCCCCGAAACCTCGGAGAGGTCTCGACCTAAGAGCGACGCGAGATAGCTGGCGAAGAAACCGGCGCGTCGACGCGGGGTCCGCCCGATCGATTCCGGGAAGCCACCCTTGGCGATCCGCTCGGCGTACGCAGCAGCTCCGATCGGGGCGGTGTCGAGCATGGGCGGCTGGTCGGTTCGAAGATCGTCAAGGAACGTCTCGACGAGGCCCTCCAGCTCGCCCTGCGAGAACGGCCAGAGGTTGAGGTACTCGACCCGTCCGGGCAGGGCGTCGGGAATTGTCGCGAGGACGCGAAGATCAGCGGAACCCGTGATGAGGAACCTGCCGGGGCGAGTGTCCTGGTCGACGATGCGCTTGATCGCGAGCATGACGCCAGGTGCGCGTTGGACCTCGTCGAGCGCAGCGGGCAGCCGAAGTGATGCGATGAAACCGGCTGGGTCATTTTGAGCGAACGTGCGAGTCGCGTCGTCGTCGAAGGTCGCGAGAGTGGTGCCCAGCACGTCGTGCGCAACCTGGGATGCGAGTGTGCTCTTGCCCGCTTGACGCGGGCCCACGAGTGCGACCACGCGTGACACGCGAAGCGCATCCTCGACATCGGCACGGAGGTTGCGTGGAACAAGCATTGGCGTGGGAGTGTATCTGATATCTCGGAATTCCACACCTGATAACACGGAATTTCCCGCTTGCGAATTCGGAATCATTTCCGCCTCAGGCCGACGCGGGTTCCGCAAGAACACCGAGTAGCCCAGGCCGCGGCCGCGAACCCGTGGCGTTCCCAGTACGAATCTGCGGGCTGCCACAGCGATCGCGTCTCGCGGGCCTCCCCAAGCGCACCCACCAGTCAGACACCAGTTTGGTGCGTCCGGACCCGTTCACCGATGAGCAAACGGTTCCGGGGACATCCGTGTCCGACACCAGGAGCAGGGCAAACCGGTCCCAGACGACCGGGATGCGCAGGCAAACCGGCGCAACGCGCCCGCATGGCGCCAGTTTGCGGGCTTCTGCCGCAATTGAGGCCCGACTTTGTGACACGCGCAAACCGCCCGAAAACGACCCTTCCCGACACCCCGCAATCCGTTTCGCAGAGAGGCGTCCGGGGAAAACTCGTGTCAGACACCGTTAACCATCACTTTACCGTTCTGCACAAAGTCCATTCTGAGTCTGCAAGGCAAGTCCTACGAATCTGCCGAGGCTTACTCCGGTCCCACACGGTCGCGGGCACGGGGTCAGGTGCGCCCACGTGGACACCTCATCCCGAAAGCGCTGGGTCGTTCGTAAGAGCATCCACCAATGCGACAAGCGAGGCTGCAATCGTCGCGGGCTCCTCCTGGTCACCGGCGGCGCGAACGGCCATTGCCACGCCTTCGCCGGAGGGGTCGCCAAAGAGTCTGGGCAGCAATGCGATGGCCTTGTTGGTGCCCGCGCCAGCCAGGCTCGACTCCCGCAGGAGTGCCAGCCGACTGGCCAGCGCGTCGGTGTCGATCGCACGCAGGAGTCGCAGGATGTCGAGCGCGTCCTTGTCGCGAACCCGATCCTTCTGATCGACACGTTCGGCGATCTTGTGGACCTTTGAGACGAGCAGCGCACCACAGGCCCGGCAATCCACATCTCAACTGCTCGGGTGTCGGTGCGATCGAGCGCGGTGACGACGGACCGCTCGCGATCCCACGAGCGCGCCTTCGAGTCCCTTCGCCCGCCTGGCAGCGCGCTTGCCGTGGGCACCGAGCCGGGCGCCGCGTGTGCCGGGACCGGCGAGCGCCTCGGCAAACCATCACGTCGATGGAGATCCCGTCGGGGCTCAGCCACCCACCAGGGTGCTCGCGCGGCGTGAAGCCGCTCGTCGAGAAGAGATCGCCAAGCAGGGGGCTGTCTGCCAGGTCGTCGGGTGAGACGCTCAAGTCCGCGTCGGTCGTGTACTCGGCCACGGCGAGATCCGCGTCGCCGGTGTGCATGTAGATCGCCTGCGCGCCAACCGGCACCACGGCATCGAGGTGTGGTTGGAGCGCGGTGAGCGCGTCAAGGAGCGCGGCTCGCGCGCGGACGTAGAGGGGGTCAGGCTCGCCAGGCATCTTCGTTGTCCTTCATCCAAATGAGGAGTTCTTCGCCCTCGGATGGTTCGCGTCCCGGACCCGTCAAAAGGTCGGCGGCCACCTGGCTCAGTGCGGCGACAGTCAACCCATTCCGCCGCATCGTGCGTTCGAACACGACGTCATCGAACGGTTCGACCAGGAGCACGTTGGCTCCGGCATCGGCTTGGAGCAGCTTCAGCCGATCAGCGGCCTGGATCGCGTCCTCGACGTAGATGACCGCGGTGCGCGTCGGCGCGATGGGAGCAAAGCTCTGGGCGGCGAGCGAGGTGGTCGCGGCATATCGCCAGTTGGCGTTGCCGAGCTTGTCCACGACTGCCGGCAGGCCACGAGGGTCCAGGTGCCTTGTGACGAGGTTCGATCGGCGCAACTCGTAGTCCTGGCTCCACCGTCGGATGACCCCAACCCAATCGAGTTCGGCGATGCCACCGCGCTCGTCCTTGGTCAGGACGGCGTCACGGGCAAGCAGGTCGCTCACGCGGGAGATCGTGGCCGGGGGGACGTGCGCCCGGGCTGCGAGTTCCCTGACGCCGTAGGGAGGACGGAAGTCGACCAGGGCCCGCACGGCTCTGCTCGCGCCTCGTCCACCAAGCGACCGCAGTGGCTGATCGTCGGGCCACGGGTCCTTGGTCGCCCCTGCCATCTCGACGAACAGCCCCGGGCGGCTCGCGGAGAGCCTCAGGTTGCCCGTGGTGTCGACGTGGCTTATCCCGCGTTCGCTCAAGACCTCCCTTGAACGGGGGCTCAGGTAACCGGCAGCGATGAGCGGGAGGGCTGCTGAATCCACGGCGCCGATAGAGCTGGTCAGCTGGTCGATCGCGGCGAGCAGGGTCTGAGCGGTCAGGGAACGCTTCGCCTCAATGACGTACTCCGCGACCTCGCCCCCGGGTGCGGTCAGGCTCAGGAGCGCATCGGGTCGTTTGCCTCCGCGGTCTGGTTTGCGGACGAGCCTCATGGTCCAGTCGGCGGGCAGGGCGCGCCTGATCGAGTCCTCGGACTTCCGAAGTAGCTGTGCTTCAGTGATCTGACTGTTGTTCGCCATCTGAAATGACCCATCTGGAACAGCCGTGAGCGCAGGGTCCCATGTCTTGTTGCGATAACAGCACTATCTCGTGTCACACGAAACGCTCGCGTATACGAGACGTCACTGCCAGGCCTCCGACGGACGGGCGCGGCGGGAAGTCATTCGAACCCTGCGGAATGCTGAGTGGTTGACCTCGCTCACGCACGCCGGTTCCTGGTGTCTACGGACACCGTCCCCTCAAAACCCAGCCGTCCCCCGGAGCAAACGAAGCTACGCGGCTGCGCCCGTCAGCCTTGCAGCCCCTGAGGCCTCGGCGGCTTCGCGCACTGCCTTGGCGACGTTGGGCACCAGGTCCGCGTTGAGCACCGACGGCACGACGTTGTCGGCGGCAACCGTCCCGGCCGTCGTGGCGATCGCGTGGGCGGCCGCCACCAGCATCGCGTCGTCGATGCGACGGGCCCGGCAGTTGAGGGCCCCGCGCCAGATGCCCGGGTAGGCCAGCGACGCGTCGATCTGGTTGGGCTGGTCCGCGTGCGCGGTGGCGAAGACCGCGACACCCGCAGGCGCGACCGCG
>JANLOO010000055.1:0-13495 GCA_031366605.1 Actinomycetota bacterium
GCCCGGCGATTGGATCTTTGCGGACGCCGCCGGAGCGGTCGTCATCCCAAGCGGCGCCGTCGCCGGGATTCTCGCCGACGCCCACCTGATCGAAGAGAAGGACGCCGCAGCCGTCATTGCGGCCAGACTCCGACTCAAGTAGGGAGATATCCGCAGTGTCGACGATCAGGACGGGGTGGCGGCTCAGCCTGCTGCTGGACACGTCCGGATCGGCGACTCCGTCGTGGTCTACGCGCAAAGGGGCGATCGGCCTGTGCGCGACGGCTGGGGCACGGCTGACGGGGGTGAGCCTGGCCATCGGCGTCGACTCCAACCCGACGCGGCCCGCGATGGCCACGACGATGGGTGCGGACGTCGTGATCGACTGCACGCAGGAGGCCGGGGTGCTGAAGGTGGCAATCACAACCTGACGGTCCCCGGGGTCCTGGTCCGCACCGCGCGGACCCGGACGGGCACCGACCAGAGTGGAGTGACAGCCCCGGCTACGCTGCCAGCGACGCCAGATACGGCTCCCAGGACTTGGGGCGTTTGGGCGCGGCGACCGTGATGAACACCGACGCCGACGGTGGACGCGGCTTGTTCTTGGGGAACATCTTGATCTCACCGGGCAGGTGGTCACCCTTGCGTGAGTTGCAGGGTGCGCACGAGGTGACGACGTTCTCCCAACCCGACCCGCCACCGCGGCTTCGCGGCACGACGTGATCGACGGTCAGGCGCGCCGACGAGCCGCAGTATTGGCACGAGTAGTCGTCCCGGGCGAACAACGCGCGCCGTGTGATCTTGCGCGCCTCGTACCGCGGCACCCGCACCAGGTAGACGAGCCGGATGACCTGCGGCTTGACGAAGGTGCTTCCGGAGGTGCGGATCGGGATCGCCGCCTCCTCCAGAACTTCGGCCTTCTCTTTCAGGACGAGGACGACCGCCCGGTGCAACGAAGTGACGTTGATCGGTTCGTAGCTCGCATTCAGCACCAATACACGCTGCGCCATTGCCTCTCGCTACCCTCGGATCGAGGCCGGGCTCGGCCGCTTCCGCAGAGGATGTTAGCCGGAAGCCACACTGGTTGGGTACGAACCCAAGAACACGACGCCCGCGACGCCCTGTTCTTCGATCGCGCGGAGGGCAGCGTCGACGGCCATGTCGCGCCCGCGGCTACCCTCCATGTCGATGAAGAACAGGTAGCGACCCAGACCGGTTTTGGCCGGTCGGCTCTCGAGTTTGGTCAGGTTGACCGCCCGCATGGCGAACTCCTGCAGGATGGCGAGCAACACGCCGGGCCGGTCGCGCGGCGGCACGCAGATGATCGACGTGACGAATCCCCCGGGACCGAGCGCCTCGCGCGGCTCGCGTCCCAGCAGGACAAACCGGGTGGCGTTGTCCCGCGCGTCCTCGATGTCGGCTGCCAGCACCGTGCAGCCGTAGATGTCGGCTGCACGGAGGGTCCCGATCGCGGCCCACGGCTCGTCGCTCTCGCTGACGATGCGCACGGCATCGGCGGTGGAGTTGGCCGCGACGGCCTCGGCCCCTGGCAGTTGGGCACGCAGGAACGCAGTACATTGAGGGAGCGCGTGCGGATGTGACAGCACCCGTGTGATCTGGGACAACGGCAGCATCTGCCGAGCGGCAAGGTGGTGGCGCACCGGTTGGACGATCTCGGCGCGGATCACGACGTCGCCGCCGGCTGCGGCGAGTTGGTCGAGCGTCTGGTTGACCGAACCCTCGATGGAGTTCTCGATGGGAACCAGCGCCTCGGGCACCGCACCTGAGCGCACAGCCTCAAAGCAGTCGATGACGGTCGGAAACGGCACGAGCGTCTGCTCGGGCTCAGGTCCGACCAGGCGCAACAACGCCTCCTCGGCATACGTGCCAGGCGGGCCGAGGTAGCCCACCTTCACGACGCCTCCGGAGTCGGCGCGATGGACGGTGCGGGGTCGGCGATCGCGGCGGCCACGGCCCGTTCCTCTTCGGGCGACAACCGTTGCTCCGAGACCCCCGCGTGGAGTTCCTTGAGGTAGACCCGGGCGTGGTCACGGGCGTGAAGCGACGTGATGACCGCGCCGGTGCGGTCCGCGGTGAGGATGGCCATCGACCACGACTGCTGCCCGCCGATGTCCTGATAGGCGTCGTATCGGACGATGCCTTGGAAACGCAACGTCCCACGCAGTCCCGCGTTGGTGTGTTCCATAAGACGCGTCACTTCGGCCCGCAGGTCGTCGAGCCGATCGCCCAACCGGTCGCCCGCGTGCGTCAGGGCCGCCTGGCGCTCGATGAGCCCCACGCGCTCACCGTCCGGCAGCAACACCCGCTGGTCGGCCCGCACCCGCCGCAGCTTGACCCCAAGGACGATCGCGGCGATCAGCGCCACGACACCGGGCCCGGCAGCAGCGCCAACCATCCACAACGCGACATCTTGCTGCACCCGTCACGCTCCGGTCACTGAAGGGTGAACTCGACCGGGTACTCGCCCCTGTTGTTGCTGCTGACCTTTTCTCCCGGCACGGTCGCGACGTCGATGATGATCGTGCTCGGGGCGGTCAAGTACGGCTGCTGGTTGAGCGTGAAGCTCAGCGTCTTTTGGTTCGCGCCGCCCGGTGAGATCTCCTCGATCGTCTGCGTCTGCGTGGTTCCGGTCGGATCGTTGGGCGATTTGTACGTGAACTTGACTTCGACGTTCGCCTCGAGGAAATCGCCACCGTTCTCGACAAGGACGTCGAACGTCATCTTGGGGTCGGGAACGAGTGACACGACGGTCCCCGGGATGAGCTGCGTCGACTTTCCACCCCGGACGGCCACGAACTTGCTGATGCTCAACCCGTGGGCGGACGCCGCAGTTGGGGAGCCCGTCACCGGGTCGGTCGACACGCGCGCCTGCTTGATGTTGGCGATGACCTTGACGGCCCCTGCGGGTGATGTCTTGTCATACGTGCTGCCGGGGAAGAACTCCGACTCGGTCACCTGGACGTCCTTGATCCTGTCCTGCTGAATCGCGTTCTCGGTCGGCGCTTTGTACGACGTGCGGTAGATGACATCGCTCGCCGCCAGGATCTGGAGCGGAGCAGCGAGCGTCGTGGATGCGACGGGGACTTCCTTCGCGGTGATCGCGCCATCGATGGCCTTGGGCAGTTGGCCGAGACCCTGGGCGCGGTATTCAAGGGCGGTCACCAACGTGCGGTTGGGAGCGCTCAGCCGGTCGGGTGCTGTGAGCTTCTTGGCACGCTCCACGAGGCTGGTCGACGTGGTGGCCAGGTCACCGACCTTGGCCATGATCGCGGCCTTCTTCAGCAGTTCCTTGTTGTCGAGCAGCTTCTGCAGTTGTTTGCCGAGATCTTGGGATTCGCCGGCGATCGCATTGGCCGACGTCAGGTAGCCGTGGTACGAACTGACGACCTTGTCGCGTTGGCATCCCCTGACCGTGCTGATCAGGATCAGGGCGACGATGACCAACAACCCCAGCGCGATGAGCGCCCTGATGCGTGGCTGCTGCAGCGGTGAGCCGCCGCCGCCACCTCGAGGCAACCGCGGGCCGCGACCCGAGCGGCCCGATCCGCCGCCACCGCCGGATCGGCGGGACGAACGTGTCGGTGCCTCGACGGGCTCCTGGAAGAGGTCATCGTCAGCGAAGCTCATGGCGCCGTACGTTCCCCGCGATCAGTATTTTTCGTCTCGTTCATCACGGGATGTCAGAGTGGGCGAGGGGGGACTCGAACCCCCAAGCTCTTTCGAGCACTAGACCCTGAACCTAGCGTGTCTACCAATTTCACCACTCGCCCGTGGCTTCCTGCCTGAATCCAGGGTCGCAGGATCGTAGCACGGGGGCGGCGAAGGAATCTCTCCATGGCTTTGCACGACGACGATCAGCGGTTGGTGTTGGGCCGGTACCGCATCGGCGGCTTGCTGGGCCGTGGCGGGGCGTCCCAGGTCCATCGTGCCCACGACGTACAGACGGGTCACGACGTGGCGGTCAAGGAGATCCCCATCCACGTCGAGATGGCCAGGCGCGCAGGCGCCGAGGTGCGCGCCGCGAGCCGCCTTTCACATCCCGGCATCGTCCGGCTGCTGGACTTCGGTGAGGACAACGCGGCCTGTTACCTGGTCAGCGAGTTGGTCGAGGGTGCGTCGCTGGCCGATCGCAGCCGCGAGGGCTGGACCGCATCCCATCCCGGAGCGCTGATCGACGTCGTCGCGGATGTCCTCGACGGGCTCGCGCACGCCCATGATCGCGGCGTCACCCACCGCGACGTCAAACCGGCCAACATCTTGGTGGACCGTGCCGGCCGGGGCCGGTTGACCGACTTCGGCATCGCGCGCATCGCCGGAGAAGCCGGGCTGACCACGATCGGGGGCCTGGTGGGAACCGTCTCGTACATGGCGCCCGAGCAGGCACGCGGCGACGAGACCTGTCCGGCGGCCGACGTGTACTCCGCATGCCTCGTGCTCTACGAGGGCTTGGCGGGGCACAACCCACTGGTCGGCCCCAGCCCCGGCGAGACGTTGCGGCGCGCCGCGAGCGGACGCATCCCTCCCCTCGCGCAAGCGCGACCCGAGCTGCCTGCAACGCTGTGCAAGGCCATCGACTCCGGCTTGGCCCCCGATCCGCGCGCACGCCCTGAGCCCGAATGGATGGCGCGTACGCTGCGCGCGCAAACCCGGACGCTCGACGGCGTCGGCGCCCCGTCCCACCGATTTACGGAGCGGATTGCCACGTGGGCGAACGCCGCCGGCGGTGCGGTCTTGGTGAGCCTGCTGCTGCACCAGACCACGGATCTGAGGCCGGGCTCGGTCGCGTTGGCCGCGGCAGCGGCTGCTGCCGGGTTTGCGTTCCTCCCCTGGGCCGCGGCGCTGATGGGGCTGATGGGCGGCACCGTCGCACTCGGCATGCATTCACCCGGCCTTGCGATGTTGGTCGGTTCGCTCGGGTTGGTGGCGCTGGCGCCGGTGCGCACCAAAGGACGGCTCGTGCTGCTGCCCGCAACGGCACCGTTGCTCGCGGCGTTTGGGGTGGTGCCCGTCTATGCGGCCCTGGCCGGGGCCGTGCGCGGCTGGCGGTCACGCGTGTGGGCCGCCCTGACAGGTCTTGGCGCAACGCTGATCTGGCAGGCGGTCGCGGGTGCCGACCCTGCAGTCGATGGCGGTCGCCTGACCAGCGCCTGGGCCGACATCGACGGCGTGGTGTCGCCGCTGGCGGTTGTGCAACGTGTGAGTGAGCCCTTGCAGAACCGACCCGCCGTGGTGATCGCAGCGGGTGTGTTGGCTGCGGCGTCGCTGGTGATGCCGGCCATCGTGCGCTTGCGCCGTGGCGTGCCACGCGCCGTGGGAGTCGCGATGTGGATCATCGCCCTCATCGTCTGCGTGCGCGTTGGTGGCGGCAGCGTCGAGTCGGCCGCAGGAGCGTTCATTCCCGGCGGTATACTCGTCGCGGCCTGGGCAGCCGGGCCATGGCGGCGACTGCGTTTTGGGGCTGATCGACGCAGAACTGTCACACTCCGAAGCGCCACCGTGGAACGACTACCGGCTGCATGACCGCACTACGCAACGTGGAGGACACGATCGGAGGATTCGTCGAACGGATCTTCGGCCGCCTGTTTCGCGGACACGTGGAGCCGGTCGAACTCGCACGCAAGCTCGCGCGTGAGATGGAGGACCACAAGACCGTCTCGGTCTCGCGCGTCTACGTCCCGAACGAGTACGTCATCTATCTGTCGCCGGCCGACCGCGACCGGTTCGCCTCGTTCGAAAGCTCCCTGACGACCGAGCTGGGCGTCTATGTGAGCGAGCGCGCGCGTCACGAGGGTTTTACGCTCTTGTCAGAACCCAAGGTGACGCTCCAGGCCGACACCGACCTTCGCGTCGGCGAATACGGGATCGCCTGCCGGGTGGTCGACCCGCCGGTCGAATCGCCCGCCGAGGTCGACGCCGCGACACCCGAGTTGCCCGATCCCCTGCCGCTCCCGTTGCCGGCGGCACCCGCGCCGGCCGAGGCGATCGACGACGAGGGTCCAAACGCGGACGCCGGTGGTGCGGACGAGCCCGATCCCGTGTTTGAGGCGGCCGGCGATGAATTGCCTGAGGGTGCGCTCGCCGACGAACTCCCCGCCGTGGGTGTCCTGCCACTCGATCCGATCGCCGAGGATGACGCGCCGGTCGTGGTCGACGAACCCGAGTCGCCCGACCTCTACGCATCGGAGCCGGCGGTCGCCGAGGCACAGGCCGGGGACGTGCCACAACCGATCGCATCTGACGCCCTCGACGCCGAGCCGACACCTGAGCCGGAGGCCCCGATCGTGGCGCCGGTCGCAGACGTGCCACCCGTTGCGATACCCCAGCCTGAGCCCGCCGTGATCCCGCTGCCCGAACCCGTCGTGGTCGTCGAGCCCGAGCCCGCGCCCGTCGCCCACGTCGCGCCGGCAGTTGAGCCACCGCCGGTTGCGGAAATCCCGGTCCCCATACCTGCCGTCGCGACGCCGCTGCCGCCACCTGGCGGCTACGAACCGCTGGCCGGGGTCAGTGGGACCCAGATTCTGTCGGCTGCCGACGCCCGGGCTGAAGGCCTGGTTCAGGAGGAGATGGCCATCCTGGTCGACGGCCGTCGCCTCGCGGTCAGCAAACGCGCCACCACCATCGGCCGAAGTCGCGAGTGCGACATCGTCGTGCAGGACTCCAACGCCAGCCGCGTGCACGCCGAGATCCGGCACATCGGCCTGGACTACTTCATCGTCGACTCAAACTCGACCAACGGCACGATCGTCAACGGGCAGCGGATCCGCCGACACGCCCTGGCCAACGGCGACCGCATCCTCATCGGGACGACCGAGCTGATCGTGGAGCACTCGTGACCGAGACCGGATTGCTCATCGCCGAGGCGGCGTTCTTGCTGCTGCTCTTCGCCTTCGTCTGGTCGATCGTGCGCTCGTCGGCGCGGACACTGCGCGACGCCGAGCCGGTCGTCGTGTCCCCGCCCCCGGCCGGCCCCGTCCATGCGGGCGACACGGGCAGCCAAGCCGCGATCGCGCCGCGCATCAGCGATCCGCCGTTGGCGGCCGAGCCGGTCGTCGCCACCGAGGCGGGCTCGTCCCGCGAACGGCCGACGGGACCGGTCTTCGAGCTGTCGCAGAACATCGCGCCGGTGCTGATCGTGACGAGTTCCCCGTCACTCGCGTCCGAGCTGAAGTTTCCGCTGGAGGCCGGCATGACCCTCGGTCGCTCCCGCAGCAGCGGCATCCCCGTCTCGGACCAGTTCGCCTCGCACATGCACGCGCGCGTGTTCCCCAAAGGGCACTTCTACTTCATCGAAGACCTGGGCTCGACCAACGGAACGTTCGTCAACGGACGACGGATTGACGACCAGACGCAGCTCAAGGTCCACGACGAGATCCGCCTGGGCGAAACAGTCTTCCGCTACGAGGAATAGCCGTGTCCGGACCTCTGCGCCTGATCGAGGTGGCGCATGCGTCCAATACGGGACGGGTGCGCGACCACAACGAGGACCGATACCTCGTGCGTCCGCCCTTGCTCGTTGTCGCCGACGGAATGGGCGGCGCCAAGGCCGGCGAAGTGGCGGCGCAGATCACGGTCGAGACCCTGGGCGGGCTGGGCGACGGATCGACCCCGCAGGACCTGCGCGAGGCGCTCGTCGAAGCCAACCGTCGCATCCGCGCGGAGGCCGATGACGACACCACCCGGACCGGAATGGGCACGACTGCGACGGCCGCACTGCTCGACGACGAGCAGGCGACGCTCATGCACGTCGGCGACTCACGTGGGTACCTGTATCGCGCGGGGACGCTGCACCAGTTGACGGACGACCACTCCGTCGTCGCAGAGATGGTGCGCCAGGGACAGCTGCGGCCCGAAGAAGCCGAGCGCCACAAATCACGCAACATCATCACCCGGGCGCTGGGCGCCGAACCCGATGTCGAGATCGACGAGGTTCTTGTGCCGCTGTATGACGGCGACATGCTGTTGCTGTGCAGCGACGGGCTGTCGTCACTCGTCCGCGACGTCGAGATCGCACACACGATCGCGCAGTCGTCCGACATGCGCGCCGCGGTCGATGGCCTGGTGGCGGCCGCGCTCGAGCGGGGCGGTACGGACAACATCACCATTGTTCTTGCGCGGTTTGAGGGACCGGACGCCCCGGATGCCCCGGCGGCTGATCAGACCGGCCAACTGCCTGTGGTCACAGACGCCACCGCACCGATTCGGATCCCTCCGCCGCCGCCGTCCTCACCCAAGAACACACGCACTCCCGGCGTCCTGGAGCCCACCGCCCTGGGCCGCGGACCCCGCATGCGCCGTGCGCTCGGGTTGAGCGCGGTCGGCGTCTTGCTGCTGGGCGCGTTGAGCGCCTGGATCGGGTCGCGCACGTATTTCGTGGACGGCTCCCCGGGTCAGACCGTCCGCGTCTCGCACGGTGCCCCGGTCGACCTGGGACCCCTGACGCTCTTCGCAACCTGGGGCGACACGGGTGTTGACACCACCGCCGTCAGCGCCGTGGACCCCAAGGCACTGGGACGGTCGGCACGCGGACAGGGCGATGCGGTGCGTCACGCCGTCGATCTGATCTGGCGATTCGGACTGCCGACCATTCCTGAGATCACCGTGCCGAAACCCACCACGACACCCGCAATCAAGCCCAAGCCCGCCGGCCAGAAGTGATTTCCAGACGTACCCGCGAAGCCGGGTTCCTGGTGGCGCCCGCGGCGATCGGCGCGCTTGGCGCGGTGTCCGTGGCGTCGGCACAGGCGGGTGGCCTGGACCTGGGTCCGCTGCCGGCGGCCGGGGCGATCATTGCGGTATTCGTCGTGATGCACTTGGCATTGCGACTGCTGACGCCGCACGCCGACCCCTACCTGCTGCCGCTCGTCGGGGTGCTCGTCGCGATCGGCCTGGTCGAATTGAGTCGCATCGATCCCGCGCTCGCGCAGGACCAGGCGATCTGGATCGCCGTGGGCGCAGCCGTGTTCATCGCGGTGCTCGTGCTGTTGCGCGATCACCGCACCCTGCAGCACTACAGCTACCTGATCGGCTTGACCGCGGTCGGCCTGCTCGTCGTCACGATGCTGTTCGGCACGAGGATCAACGGGGCGAAGCTGTGGATCTCGCTGGGCGGTGGCCAGACCATCCAGTTGGGTGAGTTCGCCAAGGTGCTCATCGTGATCTTCCTGGCCGGCTATCTGCGCGACCGGCGCGAAGTCCTGGCCATCCCCACCAGCCGCATGTTGGGCCTCCCGATGCCGCCGCTTCGTCACCTGGCTCCGGTGCTGGTATTCGTCGGCGCGGCGCTGGCCGCGGTCGTCGTGCTCAACGACTTTGGCACCGCGCTGCTGTTTGTGGGGGTCTTCCTGGCGATGCTCTACCTGGCGACCGGTCGCGTCGCCTACCCGGCTGCAGGACTCGCGACGTTCGCCGTCGGTTCGGTGTTGGTCTACCTGGCCGTGCCGCGCATTCACAACCGCGTCACCAGCTGGCTGTCGCCATTCGACCACCCACGCGACCTGGGGTTCCAGATGGTGCAATCGCTCTACGCACTGGGCGATGGTGGGATCGTGGGACCGGGTCTGGGACGCGGGTTCCTGGTCACCGCCGACGGGCACACCTTGATCCCCGAACTGCGCACCGACTTCATCTTCAGCGCGATCGCGAGTGAGTTGGGGTTCGTCGGCGCCATCGGCGTCCTGATGATCTTCGTGCTCGTGGCCTACCGGGGCTTCGTCATCGCCGCGCAGTCCAACGACGGGTTCTCCAAGTTGCTGGCGGGCGGGCTGACGACGGTGCTGGCCTTGCAGGCGTTCCTGATCGTCGGCGGGATCGTGCGCCTGGTCCCGCTGACCGGGGTGACGCTGCCGTTCATGAGCTACGGCGGATCCAGCGTCGTCACCAACTTCGGGTTGATCGCGCTGCTGCTGGTCATGAGCCATCGCAGCCGTCTGCCCACGGCGACGGTGGCCGCGTGAACCGTTCCATCAAGCGCATGTACCTGTCCGTCGTCGTGGCCTTTGGACTGCTCGCCGCGTTTCTGGGGTGGTGGCAGGTCGTGGCGGCGGGCACGCTCCAGAAGAAACGCGGCAACCCGTACGTCGCCGAGAAGGAACGACGCATCGACCGCGGGGCGATCATCAGCGCCGACGGCAAGGTCTTGGCGCGCAGTGTCGCCACCAAGGTCCGTGGGCAGCGCGTGTACCGACGGGCCTATCCGCAGGGCGACCTGGCACCCCAGGTCATCGGCTACGCCACCCCGCAGCTCGGGACCACCGGCATCGAAGCCGCGTTCAACCGCTTCCTCGCCGGCAGCTACGGCGCCGAGCCCCTGCTCCGCCGGCTCAACCTGGCCGACAAGCGCGGCGCCGACGTCTCCCTGACCCTCGACACGCGCATCCAGCAGGTCGCGGTCGATGCCCTTGCGGGCAAAGCCGGTGCAGTCGTGGCCCTGGATCCGCGCTCGGGCGCGATCCTGTCGATGGCATCGGCGCCGACCTTCAACCTCAACGACGTGGCGACTGACTTCGCCGCCGTCCGCAATCGGCCGGGCGCGCCGCTGTTGTCGCGACCCACCCAGAGCCGACAGCCGCCGGGCTCGACGTTCAAGGTCGTCACGGCGACATCGGCGCTCGAGAGCGGCGACTACACCGCGACCACACCCTTTGTCGACACGGGACGTTTCGTGCTGAACGGGCAGGCCATCACCAACTTCGCCGGCCACATATACGGACCGAACACGCTCGAGACCGCGCTGACCAAGTCGATCAACACCACGTTCGCGCGCATCGGCCAAGACTTGGGTCCCGAACGCCTTGGCAGGACCATGACCGCGTTCGGGTTCGGTGAAGACCCATTGTTGCGTGATCTGCCGTCCAGCATGGTGGTGCCGTCCGGGCGCTTCGAGAACGGTGTGCTGTTGCCCAACGGCGAACAGGGCATCGACACACCACGGGTTGCGATCGGTCAGGAGCGTCTGGCCGCAACGCCGTTGCAGATGGCGCTGGTGGCGAGCGCGATCGCCAACGGCGGCCGGCTTCGCCGCCCGTTCCTGATGCGTCAGGTGCGTGATCGTGGCGGTGACGTCGTGCGCGAAGGCACTCCCGAAACGGTGAGGCAGGTCACGACGCCGGACGTGGCTTCCGCGCTATCCGCGATGATGCGCTCAGTGGTACGTGAGGGAACAGGAACCGCCGCCGCGTTGACCGGACTCGAAGTGGCGGGAAAGACCGGTACCGCCGAAGGCGGCGCAGCCGGACGAAACCAGGCGTGGTTCATCGGATTCGCCCCGGCCGCCAACCCGGTTGTCGCCGTCGCCGTGTTGATCGAAGACACCACGGGCACCGGTGGCGCCGTCGCGGCCCCGATCGCCGGACGCGTCATGCGCGCCGCAGTGCAGGTGGCGACGTAGTGGCCCCCCGCGCAGGCACGGCTGCGGTTTGCAGCCGGGAAACACCGGCGTACGTGCGGGAGGGACACTAAATGGCGACGGTTGAGCCAGGGACGGTGATCGGCGGGCGGTACCAGCTCGAGAAGACGATTGGCACCGGCGGCATGGCCAAGGTGTGGTTGGCCCACGATCGGCTGCTGGACCGCCGCGTGGCGGTCAAGATCCTGGCCGACCGGTACGCGTCCGACCCGGGGTTTGTGGAGCGGTTCCGTCGCGAGGCGTCCGCCGCCGCCGGACTGTCGCACCCCAACATCGTGACCGTCTACGACCGCGGCGAGACCGACGGCAGCTACTACATCGTGATGGAGCACCTGCCGGGTCCCGACCTCAAGGAGATCGTTCGCCAGCGCGGCAAGTTAGCTCCCCGCCAGGCGGTCGACGCAGCCCTGCAGATCCTTGCCGCGCTCTCAGCGGCGCATCGGCGCAACGTGATCCACCGCGACATCAAACCCCAGAACGTGCTCGTCGCCGAAGACGGTCACCTGAAGGTCACGGACTTCGGCATCGCCCGCGCGGGCGACGACGCCGGTATGACCGAGGTCGGGTCGGTCATCGGCACGGCCCAGTACTTGTCGCCCGAGCAGGCCCGGGGCGAGGACGTCACCACCGCCAGCGACTGCTACTCAACCGGGATCGTGCTGTACGAGCTGCTGACCGGCCGCGTGCCATTTGACGGCGAGAAGCCGGTGGCGATCGCGATGCGGCAGATCAACGAAGTGCCCGTCGCCCCCCGTGTGATCGTCCCGCAGATCCCCCCGCCGCTCAACGAGATCGTCATGAAGGCGCTCGAGAAGCGTCCGGGCAGCCGCTACCGCACGGCCGAGGAGTTCAGCAACGCACTGCTGAGGGTGCGGCCCTCGCTCCCTGAACCGGTCGAGGACGCGACCCAGGTACTCGCGGCGATGGAGTCCCCCGCGACGACGCGCATCATTGCCCAGAACACCGCGGCCACCCGGGTCGTCCCCAGACAGAACTCAATGCCACCACCTCCCACACGGCGCCGGCGCGGGCCTGTCATCGGCGTGATCATCGCGCTCCTCGTCCTCGCGGCCGGCGCCTCCGCCTACCTGTTGACCGACATCGGCCGGGCGTCGAAGGTCACCGTGCCGACGGTCAGGGGCGAGAGCCAGTCCAGTGCCACGTCCTTGCTCAGGGAGGCGGGATTCAAGGTACGACCTGAGCCGCAGAACGATCGTGTGATCGCGAAGGACCTCGTGATCGGCACGAACCCCGCCGCCGACACGAAAGCCGCCAAGGGCGACACGGTTCTCCTGTTCGTCAGCCTGGGCCCTGCGCGCGGGGTCGTGCCAGGCGAGATCGGCAAGAAGTATGACGACGCCGCCCTGGACCTGGTTCGCCTGAACTTCGTCCCCAAGAATGAGCCCGTGTTCAGCGACAAACCGCTGGATGAGGTCGTCGCACAGGACAAGGCGCCTGGAACCACGATCGACGAAGGCGACACCGTCACGTTGTCGGTCAGCAAGGGACCCGACCTCGTCGAGGTCCCACCCCTGTCGCTCGAGCGACAAGCCGACGCCGAGAACCTGCTCGACCAAGCCGGCCTCAAACGCGGCAAGGTGACCACCCGTGAGACATCCAAGCGTGAACCAGGCCTGGTGCTCGCGCAGAACCCGCTCGCCGGCAAGAACGTTCCGAGGGGCAACACCGTCGATATCGTCGTTTCCGTCACCCCGAAACCCAAGACGACCACGATGCCCGACGTCGTAGGCAACAAGGCTGACGCAGCCCGGGCAAAGCTCAAGGCAGCGGGATTCGGTGATCCGACGTCCGATTTCGCGTCCGATGCCGCCCCGGAGGGCACGGTCATCGCGCAGGACCCGGCACCGAACACTCAGGTCGATCCGACAAAGATCACCGTCAACATCACCGTCTCGACCGGGCTCGTGCCGGCGCCTGCCGACCCAGGTGCCGGAGCCACAACCGGGGTACAACCACTTCCGGGCACGACCCCGCCGTGAGCGGACGTCGTCGTGTTGCCGTTCTGATGGGCGGGCGAAGCAGCGAACACGAGGTGTCGCTGGTGTCGGGCGCGAGCGTCGCCAAGGCGCT
>JANLOO010000062.1:0-34792 GCA_031366605.1 Actinomycetota bacterium
CCCACCGTCGCACCAGTCCCGGCGCCGACGCTGCCGACCTCGTGGGGATCGGTCGAGGCGGCGACGCATGCGGCGTACCCGTCGTCCGGCCCGGGGCGCCGCGCGTTGCCGGTGATGCCCAGGTCGTAGATGACCGCGGCAGGGACGATGGGGATCCGAACCGCGCCGGCGTCGATGCCCAGGCCCTGTTCTTCGCACCAGCGCATCACACCGTCAGCCGCAGCCAGGCCAAACGCGGAGCCACCGGTCAGCAGCAGCGCGGTGACCTCACGGTCGCCTGACAGCGGTGCGAGCAGCTCGAGTTCCCTGGTGCTCGCTCCACCGCCGCGTACGTCGACCGCGCCGATGGCGCCGGGTGGCGGAATGATGACCGTGCAACCCGTGCCCGCATCGGCGTCGGTCCAGTGGCCGACGCGGATACCCGGGACGTCGGTCAGTCGACCGGCTGGCACGTCGGGCACACGTAGGTGCCGCGCTGAGCGACACGGATCTTGACGATGGTCGTCCCACACTGCGGACACGGGTCGCCCTGGTGCAGGTGAACGCGCAACATGTCTTGCATCGAACCGCTGTTGCCGATCGTGTCGCGGTAGCGGTCGATCGATGCCCCACCTGAGCGGATCCCGACGCGCAGGCGGTCGCGGATCGCGTCGCGCAGTGCGGCGATCTCGTCGGCGTCCAATGAGCCCGCGGGTCGTGTCGGGTGGACACCGGCCTGAAACAGCGCTTCGTCCGCGTAGATGTTGCCGACGCCCGCGATCAATTTTTGGTCCAGGAGCGAGGCCTTGATGGGGGCGGTTCGCCCCGCGAGCACCTGGGCCAAGCGGGCAGCCGTGAACTGGCGCTCCAGGGGTTCGACGCCCAGGCGGGTGTTCCAGTAGCCCTCGGGATCCGGGTGATCAGCCGGAACGATCCAGATGCGGCCGAACCGACGGGTGTCCGAGAAGTCCAGCGTCGCGCCGTCGTCAAGCTCAAACCGCGCCCGACGGTGTTTGTCCACCGGCGTCTGGCCGGTCGGGCTGTGATGCAGCCGCCCGGTCATGCGCAGGTGCATCGCGAGCGTGTCGCCGGAGTCCAGCACCACCAACAGATACTTGCCGCGGCGATTGGTCTGCGCGATCAGGCGACCCTCAACGGCCCGACGCACCCGGTTGGGGCTGTTGGGCGCGACGATGAGCGGGTCCTGGATGCGCAGCTTGGTGACGGTCCGACCCACTGCGACCGTTGCGAGTTGCCTGCGGATCGTCTCGACCTCAGGGAGCTCAGGCACCTGCGGACTCCTCGATGACCAGTTCTCGAGGGGTCACGGGCTCGTCGGTGATGCCACACGCGTCGCGCATCATCTGCACTGCACGCTCGCCGACCTCGGCGTCGCGGCAGTGCACCACCGCCATTGGCGCGCCGCTCGTGACGGGATCGCCGATCTTGGCGTTGAGCACGATGCCGACGGCCGGGTCCACGTGCTGGGACGGATGGAGTCGCCCAGCGCCCAGCCACCGCGCCGCCTCACCCACCTGACGGGCGTCCAACCGGTTGACGTACCCGTCGCCGGGCGCGGGCACGTCCAGCGTGATCGGCGCCGCCGGCAGGCGTGACGTGTCGGTCCAGACCGCCGGGTCACCGCCCTGGGCCTCGACCCACCGCTCGGCCATCCTGAGCGCCGACCCCGAGACCAGCGCCTCCGACGCCGCTGCCAGGCCTTCGCCCGCGGGCACGACGCCTGCGGCTTCGACCAGCGAGCCCGTGACCCGAATCGACAGCTCACGCAGGTCATCTGCCCCACCGCCGCGCAACACCTCGGCCGCGCCGGCGACCTCCAACGCGTTGCCGATCCTGTTGCCGAGCGGCTCGTCCATTCGACTGATGACGTACCGGACGACACGCCCCCAGGGCGCACCCAGCGCGACCATGATCTCAGCCGCCTCACGGGCGGACTCGACATCCTCAAAGAACGCGCCTGAGCCGACCTTGACGTCCAAGACGATCGCCTGCGCGCCACCGGCGATCTTCTTGCTCATGATCGAACTCGCGATCAGCGACGGGTTCTGCACGGTCGCGGTCTGGTCGCGAAGCGCATACAGGCGTTTGTCGGCCGGGACCAGGCGCTCGTTGGCGCCCACGACGACGACCCCCACATCGCGCA
The DNA here is from genome assembly GCA_031366605.1 of Actinomycetota bacterium. Classification (GTDB taxonomy): domain Bacteria; phylum Actinomycetota; class Thermoleophilia; order Miltoncostaeales; family Miltoncostaeaceae; genus CALMEC01. Next base: position 2,144 of record JANLOO010000062.1, read on the forward strand.
GCTGGCGGACGAATTCGGTCAGCTCCAAGTCGACCCGCATGCCGGGAATCGATTCCAACTTGTCGAGCGTGCCGCCGGTGTGGCCCAGACCTCGCCCACTCATCTTGGCGACCTTGACACCCAGGGCAGCCGACAGCGGGGCCACGACCAGGCTGATCGCATCACCCACGCCACCCGTCGAATGCTTGTCCCCGGTCGGCCCGAACTTGCCCAGCTCCAACCGATCGCCGGACGCGATCATGGCCGCTGTCAGGGCCTGTGTCGCCGGCATGTCGAGGCCCCGGATACAGACCGCCATGCACCACGCCGCCATCTGCGGATCGCCGACGACGCCATCCATCCATGCCTGTACGAACTCGGTCACGCTCTCGGGATCCACCGTCGATCCCCGGCGGGTGCGCTCCAGCAGTTCGAGTGGGGCGAGTGCAGCAACCATAGGTCGCAGGATAGTAGTCCTTGATTGGTACGCTCCTGGGATGCGGATGCGACGAGTATTGGGGCTTGTGATTGTCTGCGCGGCCCTCCTCCCCGTGGTGAGTGTGGCGGCGCCCGCGCCGACCACGACCGCACCGACGACCACCGGCGGCACACCGGCCCCGCCGAAGCCCGTGACCCCGCGTGTCGCCAAGGTCATCGCGCCGACGTCCGTCGTTGCCCGGCAGGGGCACGCGCGGTTCCTGGTGGGTCTGCGCACGGTCACCGAAGCACGGGTCATCATCCGGGTCATCTCGGTTCGCACCGGCAGGGTGGTCAAGACCGCCAAGACCACCGGGCGGCACGCGCCTGGCCGGGTCTGGTTGCTGATCGATGCCAACAACGATCGCGGATTCCAACTGCGGGCGGGTCGCTACACGCTCGAGATCTTCGCAGTCGACGCGAAAAAACGTCGCTCCAACGTCATCACGCGCCGGCTCCGTTTGACGCTTCGTCCGCCGCGCGGGGTGCTGCACACCTACACCGTGCCAACTTGGCCCTCGATCATCGGGGGCATCGCAACGGTGCCCGGCGGCCAGATCGTCGCGGCGGTCGGACCGAGCACGGCGGCGGCCGCACCGCCCGGGGGGATCCTTCAGCGGGGCGACGTCATTCACACGGTCAACGGCGCCAATGTGGACGCCCGTGGAGCGTGGTTTGTCGCGATGCGCAAGCTGCCCGCCGATGTCGCGATCCCGATCGAGCTCGATCGTGCCGGCATCCGTCAGACGATTCAGTACATACCCCCGCCCGACTGGACGGCACCACCCAACTACCAGCCGCTGCTCACTGAGGCCGTGTCGACGGCGCCGACGATCCGCGCCTATCAGTACGCCCGTGTCCGCGAGCGACTCGATGCGCGCGACACGGCCACTGCGAAGACCCTCTACACCGCGTGGACCGCAGCTGAGAAGACCAGCGCACCCGGCGAGCTGCTGTCAGGGGCGATCTTGTCGGCGCAGGACGACCAGATCAAAGCCGCCGGTGCGTACAACCGCGCCCTCATCGCCGATCCCACGATGGCGGCCGCGTCGTTCCAGCAGGGGTTGGCCCGGATCGCCAACGCGCAGGACGACCCCCCGACAGCCGGCGCGCAGAACGCCCTGGCGATCCTCGCGTTCGAAAAGGCCCGTGCGCTTGATCCGACCGACGCGATCGCCGCGACGTTCCACGCCTACGCACTGCTGACGGCGAACCAGTTCGACGCAGCGTTGGTGGCAGCCGACGCGGCGATCCTCTTGGATCCGCGCTACGAGGAAGCCCGCATCGCCCGTGGCGTCGCATTGATCGGGCTGACCCGCACCGCCGAAGGCATCGCCGACCTCAGGCGTGGCCTCTTGCTGCTCGCCGACCCGGTGCGCGCACAGCAGATCATCACCTCGAGCCTGGAACCGAACACCCCGTAGGAGTGCCGTTACCGCGGGACCGGTGGGCCGATCTCCTCGGTCATGTCCGTCGGACGGGTGCGACGGCGGCTCGGCGGCGGCCGGCGATTGCGGGGCTCGCCACCACCCACGAAGAGCACCGACGCGATGCCGATGATCAGGCCCACCCAGAACCACCACTTGCCGATCCAGCTCTCCAGCGCAAGCCACAGCAGTAGCACGCCGACGAAGCCGACGAGGGCCATCAGGCGCTGCCGGACCGGGGCGAGGTGTACGACCCAGGGACCGGCGATCGCGACGAACAGGAGCAAGACGGATTGAAGCATTCCGGCAATCGTACCGGGGAACGTCGGGGGACGCACGGTTAGTCTGGTCCGTCGTGCGCACTCTTGGACTTCATCTCCTTCAGTCGTTTGACCTGGTCGACACACCGCGGCGGTCCGTCGTGGTCGAATTGGACGCCGCCGGGATGATCATGCGGGTGGTTCCGATCGCGACGGTGGCCGAGATCGTTGATGCGATCGGCGCGGAGCCCGCGCTGGTGGTCGTCGATGCACCGCTCGTGGTGCCGAACGACAGCGGCCAACGTGACGTCGAACGCATCCTGGCGTGGTGTGATGTCCCGGCGTTCCCGGTCTCACGCGCGCGACTGGCCAAGGTGCACGGCGGATCGCGGGGTGTGGCGTTCGGCGGGGACCTCCCTCTGGGGGTCACCGCGATCGAGACCCATCCCGATCTGGTGCTCCGGCTCCTGATGTGGGAGGACGCCACCGGTGGCGCACCGATCGACCTGGCGGACTACCGGGCGCAGTGGCTCGGGCTCCGCCCGCCCACCTACCGACCCAAAGGGCCTGGCCGAGCGAACCCCGCGGGCATTGTGGCCATCGCGGCGATGCTCGCCCGTCACGTCGACCTGGCCGGGTGGACCCCGACCGCACCGGAGGGTGACTGGGGACCGATCCGTGACGCGGCGATCCTCGATGCGGTCGTCTGCGCCTACGTCGCCCACCGCGCCGTCTACACGCCGCGGGACGCGCTGACCATCGGCACACCGTCCCGGGGCCAGATGCTCATCCCCGTCGATGCGAACCTGCGAGGCCGTCTTGAGGCGACCGTCGCCCGCCTCGCAGCCGAAGGGACGATCACGGCCGTTTGACGTCGCCGTCGGCGTCGTCCGGTCCCTCAAATCTGTATCGGCCTCAAAGACTGCTCAGGAACGCGGACGGGAGTGTCTCTGCCTGACACCGCGAGACTCGGACGGGCGTCCCTCTGGCTCTTGGGAGGCGATCGTGGTGCTGTGACCGCGCCCGCACTGCGGGCGATCACGCGCCAAGCGACGGCTGGTGCCTGCTCCCGATACTGGGCAACCGGTGGGCGATGAACGCAGAACCGGCTCAGCACCGACGGCAGTCTGGACAATCGGCGAAACGACCGCGTCTCGATGCGCATTCCGAATCCGTGACGAAGTCTCGTTTCCCCGGCTTCGCGTCGGCTACGGAGGCGCACGCTGGTCGTCTGCTGTCGAGGTCGATCCGGACCGGCCGGCTCGATCACCAGGTGCGTCACGTTGGCGTTTGTGTTTCGATCCACCGCCCCCCGTTGCCCGTCGTCCTGACGCTGAGAGGCTCGGCACAAGACGTTCAAGCCACCGCCCTTCATGAAACCACCGGCGAAGCGTGCGGATGGAGGGCAAGCGCATTCCAACGAGCGGCGCCTGGCGCAACTCGGCGATCACGCGGCGGGGTCGCTCACCGCTTGCGAACCTCCGCTCTGCCTCCTGGCGCAGTTCGGGCCACGCGTACGAACCAGGTCGTTCCCGCTCTCCCGCGCCACGAACCCGGCGCAGATGTGCAGCCAACGCCTGTGAGTGCCGCCGCCCGGTGATTCCGGCCGCACGCCAGACCGCCCCGACACTGGCCACGAAGTCCCGCCCTGAGCGCCGTCGCTGGAACTCCTCACTGCGATGCGTCTCGCACAGCCAGACAGAAACGCCGTGCGTCAAGAAGTGCTCAGCCCGCGTCCCCTCGCCCGCCCCTCCGCAGATCGCGCACATCGGCAACTTCCCGATCCAGGGCCCCTTGTAGTAACTCACCGTCATGCACCAATGATGCCGCGACCACATGTGTCAAATCTGCACCGAGGTGTGAATTCTTTCACTCATCTCTGTGCCAATTATCGACACATTCATGGCGATGGGAGACCGCCAGTTGGCCGACCACCGCACGGCCAGTTGCATTGAGCTTGCTCCCTGGGCTTGCGTTCGAGAACGCCTTCCGACGGTCCTCCGGACCGTTCTCGGCCGACCAGCCAGCCTTGCCGGGGCGCAGGCCGGCCTCGGAACAACCGTGGGGACGTACCAACGTTCGTTGTGCTGCCGATTTGCCGCTACCGGGCGGCCATTTCGGCCTCGCGACCGCCGTGCAGCGCGTCAGGGCACCGGGTGTTGTGACGACCATGACCTGCAATTGGCACACCAACGTCGGCCAACTGGCAGCCATGTTGGCTCGCCCCGCCGGCCTTTTTCAAATCCATCTATGAGCCGGACGATCCGAAACGGCGGGCACGACGCTACGAGCGCGGGGGGAGATCCAGATCGTCGATCGGAGCCGCTTCAGATCACTCGCTGGGATTCTCCTCCCTGCCGTTGCGACGACGGCCAGCGCTCCCAAACAGAGCTGGCGGGACGTCGTCGCCCGGCCCGCAGGGCCGGCCACAGTGGATACGACCCGGAATCAGCTTGCGGGCGCATCCGGCAACGTGACCGCAACACGCTCCGCGCGTCGGGCTTTCCCAGGTCGTGCGGTTGGCCAAGTGACACACCGAATCGCGCGCAACTGGCAGCCGGTGACGCCTCGAGGAGATGGCGACCACTCAACGAGCGATCAAAGCTGGGTCAGGGCCCGCGCAGAGAACGACTGCACCGCTTGACGGCTCCAAACCGTCGCCATACGGCGTCGGCGAGATCGCTGTGACCTCCAGTGGAGCGAGCTCGCCGACACCGTCTGCCTCGGTTTGCCTCGGAATAGGCGTTCCGACGTTCGGATCGTCACCCGCCGGAGGCGAGCCACGCTCCCGGCCGCTTCGCTCGCCATCCGGCACAGCGGTTACTCCTGCGTGGGCCCTCACCCGCGTGGTGCAAGGATCCGGAAATCTCGTCGCTCCGGCCGGGTGGCGTTGAGGGTGGAGCGAAGGTCGCCGTCGTCGCTGTAGCGGCGGTCCGGGATGACGCGGGCGACGACAGCAACGATTGCCTCGTCGCCTGCGAATGGGAATGGGTCGCATACGGCGGTGCGCGGATCGACGGGCCGTAGGTGCAGATCGACGCCGGGGTCGGCCTGATCCCGAGGGACGGCCGGCAGCCGACCGGGTTTGCTTTGGGGAAGGCCGCGCCATGTCAGGTAGAGGCTCAGTCCGTCCCAGGCCTGGATCAGGCGGTACGCCGCCCATGCCCACTCGCGCCGCCCGGGATCGTCTCCGAGTTGGGCCCACAGGCGCTCCTGTCGCGCGACCTGATCACGAACGAACCCCTGGGTCACTGGCGGAAGGGCGTCCAATTCCCCGACCGGGCCATCCATACCCAGTCGCGAGCGGTACAGGCCGAGCCCGTGCATGCTGACGAGCAACCCGACGGCGGGGCCATGGCGTTCGGACGACGCGATGCCGTCTTCGTACAACCGGATGTGCTCCGGGTACGCCAGTTTGGGGAAGTCCATGGGACAGCCATCCGCATCGACCTGAGGCGTCGCCTCCCACGCGCGCCATCCCTCGTCGTGGACCCCGGCCGCGACCTCGACCGGCTCCCACGGCTCGAGTCGGGCGAAGCGACCGTTGCCCCACGCGCGTGCCGCGAGCCGACATTGGTCCTGGTGGTCGACCTGACGGACCACGCACAGACCGCCCGATTCACGCGAGACGATCACGCCGCGACGCTACCACCCGCCTTGGTAGACCGCGTCGACACTGACAACATCGATGTGACGTGACCGGCATCGGCGACATCCTCCGCGCGGCGCGCGTGCAACGCGGCCAGGATCTCGCCGCCTGCTCGGCCGCGACCGGGATCGGGCCCGCGTTCCTCAAGGCACTCGAGGAGGAACGCTTTGACGACCTCCCACCGACCGCACACGCGCCCGATCTGGTCGGGCGCTATGCAGCGCACCTGGGTCTCGACCCAAAGCGACTCTCGGACGAGGTCGGGGCGGCGGCCTCGGACGACCCCGATGCCGACACCCAGCCGATCCCGATCATTCGTCCACCGACGCGTCGTGACTCCACGCTCGCCTGGGTCGGTGGCGGCGCAGTCATCGGCATCGCCGGATTGATCCTGCTGGGCGGCGGGCTCGGGTCGGACAACACCACGCCCCAAACCGCGCCCACGACGACCACGACCACGACCCGCGCGCAACCGACGCGGACCGCATCCGCCGAAACGACTGTCCAGCCGCCCGTGGTTCAGCCTCCGGCCACGCTGCGCCCGACCGCTCCGACGAGCGCCGCCATCGAACTGCGTCTCGGCGCCAAGGCGGGCAAGACCGTGTGGGTCGAAGTCCGTCGCGGCGACGTCGGCGGCGCGCAGGTGTTCGCCGGCATCGTCGGCGGCGGGGTAACCCGGGTGATTCGCTCGGCCAAGCCCCTGTGGCTCGGTGTCGCATGGGCGCCCAACATTGCGGTCAGCCTCAACGGCGAGGTCATCGACGCCCAAGGCGGCACCGAGAGCTACCGCGTCAATCCCCGAGGACTCAAGAAGCTTGGCGCTGCGTCCGCCACGGCGCCGTAGCTCCCGCATCACGCGAACAACCAACTCCGGCGATTCGGTCAACGACCGGACGGGTCGCTATCCTTCGCGAGGCCTGTACGAGAACGAGGGAGTTTGTCTTGTCCGAGCGGGATGTCAGGTACGTGTTCGTCACCGGAGGTGTGGTATCCGGTCTCGGCAAGGGAATCACCGCCGCGTCGCTGGGGACGCTGCTCAAGGCGCGCGGCGTGCGGGTGTCGATGCAGAAATGCGACCCCTACCTCAACGTCGATCCGGGCACTATGAGCCCCTATCAGCACGGCGAGGTGTTCGTCACCGAAGACGGCGCCGAGACCGACCTGGACCTGGGTCACTATGAGCGCTTCATCGACGAGAACCTGACGCGCGCCGCCAACGTCACGACCGGCGCGATCTACGACTCGGTCATCAAGAAGGAACGCCGCGGCGACTACCTGGGCGCCACCGTGCAGGTCATCCCGCACATCACCAACGCCATCAAGGACCGTATCCGGCAGGCGGCTGCGGCCTCGGCAGCAGACGTCGTGATCGTCGAGGTCGGTGGGACCGTGGGCGACATCGAGTCGCAGCCGTTCCTCGAGGCAATCCGCCAGATGCGCAGCGAGATGGGCCGTGGGCGGGTCGTGTTCGTCCACGTCACGCTCGTTCCGTTCCTCGACTCGGTCGGCGAGCTCAAGACCAAGACCACGCAGCACTCCGTTCAGGAACTGCGCCGCATCGGAATCGAGCCGGATGTGCTGGTGCTGCGTTCTGATCGTGAGCTGACCGCCGGCATCAAAGAGAAGATCGCGCTCTACGGCGGCATCCCCCACAACGCGGTCATCTCGGCCGTCGATGCTTCCGACATCTACATGGTGCCGCTGATGATGGAGCAGGAGGGTTTGGACCGCGTCGTGCTGGACCTGCTCAGCCTGGACGCGGCTCCGGCGGACCTGGGCGACTGGCGCGAATTCGTGGCGCACATCGAACGCTGTGAGGGTTCCGTGCGGATCGCCCTCGTCGGCAAGTACGTGCAGTTGCACGACGCCTACTTGTCGGTGGCCGAAGCCCTTCGCCACTCGGCAATCCACCACGGCGTCAACCTCGAGATCGACTGGATCGACGCCGAGGATCCCGACTTGGACGAGAAGCTGGCTGAGGCCGACGGGATCCTGGTGCCGGGAGGTTTCGGCAGCCGCGGCATCGAAGGCAAGATCCAAGCCGTGCGGTACGCCCGCGAGAACGACGTGCCGTTTCTGGGCGTGTGCCTGGGCATGCAGGTCGCAATCATCGAATACGCCCGCCACATGGCCGGAATGGATGGCGCCAACTCGACCGAGTTCGACCCCGAGACCCCCTACCCCGTCATCGACCTGCTGCCCGAGCAACAGGGCATCGAAGATCGCGGCGGCACAATGCGTTTGGGCGCCGATCCCGTCTCGCTCGTCGAGGGCACGGGCGGACGCGAGTGCTACGAGGACGCGCCGGTCATCTACGAGCGCCACCGCCACCGATACGAGGTCAACCCGATGCTGCGCACCCAGCTCGAGGACAAGGGCCTTGTCGTCTGCGGCCAATCACCCAATGCCCGTCTGGTCGAGATGATCGAGCTGCCGGACCTCCGCTGGTTCTGTGCGTCGCAGTTCCACCCGGAGTTCAAAAGCCGCCCGACCAATCCGGCGCCGCTCTTCCGTGATTTCGTCGGTGCCGCGGTCGGAGCGCGCTTACACGCCGCGTCGTGAGCCCGGAGCAGCTCGCCGAACTTCCTCCGGTTGCGCAGCTGTTCGTCAAACTGTGCGAGATCGCCTCCCCCTCGCGTGATGAGCAGGCCGTGGCCGAGGTCGTGCGACACGAACTGCGCACGCTCGGCGGGGAGCTGAGCGAAGACGGTGCGGCGGCGGACATCCCCGCCGGTTGCGGCAACATCGTGGCGCGGTTTGCGGCCACAGTCGAGGGCGGCACGCCGATCGCACTCTGTGCGCACCTCGACACCGTTCCCAACAACGGCCCCATCGAGGTCAAGCTGGTCGACGGGTTCCTGACAAACCACCGGGCGGACATCTTGGGGGGCGACAACAAGTCCGCGGTGGCCGCGGTGGTCGAGGCCGTGCGCCGCATTGTCGTCGAAAATCGGCCCCACGCAGGCATCGACGTCATCCTGACCCCGTGTGAGGAGATCGGTCTACAGGGCGCACAGCGGTTCGATCCGACCTCGACCCAGGCCACACTCGCGTTCGTCTTCGATCACACCGGCCCGATCGGCGGCATCGTGTCGGCCGCGCCGTCCCTTCGTAAGATCCATGCGACGTTCGTGGGGCGCACCGCACACGCCGGCATCGTCCCCGAACAAGGCCGCAGTGCGATCGAGGCCGCAGCCCGCGCCATCTCGCGCATGCCACTGGGACGCATCGACCCGCTCACCACCGCCAACCTCGGCACCGTCCACGGCGGCACCGCCACCAACGTCGTGGCGGAGCGCTGCACGATCACCGCCGAGGCCCGCAGCCTGGACGAGAAGGTCCTGGCACAACAGGTCATGGCGATGCTGGACGCAATGACCTGGGCAGCGACCGAGGCCGAGGTCGACCTGGAATCCCGTGTCGTCAACGAGTTCACCGGCTACCGATTGAGCGACCGCGACCCTCAGGTGCGACTGGCGCGCCAGGCCCTCGAGTCCTGCGGCTACGAGCCGTACCTCGTCGAGACCGGTGGAGGCTCCGACACCAACGCGTTCCTCGTGAACGGCCTGGCCTCGGTCAACCTATGCAACGACATGATCGACGTCCACACCCCGGACGAGCGCATCGCCGTCGAGAGCCTGCAACGCACCGTCGACGTGGCACTGGCCCTCGTCGAGACCGCGCGCACGTTCGCGTAGCCCGATGGCGCCGAGCCACGTGGCGAATGTTCCTGCGGCACCCGACGCGCAGATATCCTCAACCACGGTGACGATGATCCGCGCCGAACGGCGTGAGCCGGGTCTCTTGCGCGATGAGGACGTCGATGCACTCTCTACGATGTACTCGGACACCGAAACGTGACGTCGTCCACACGCATCTCGTTCGTCTGCCTTGGCAACATCTGTCGATCCCCCACAGCGGCTGCGCTGATGGTTCAGCTGGTCCAGACGGCCGGCCTCGGCGATCGCATCCTCATCGAGAGTGCGGGAACGGGCGGTTGGCACGTCGGCGGCGGCCCCGACCCACGCGCGGCCGCCGAGGCGCGCCGGCGTGGCGTGCCGATGCCCCACTCGGCCCAGAAGTTCACCGCCCGGGATTTTGCGCGATTCGATCTGATCCTCGCAATGGACCACGAGAACCGCGCCGATCTGCTGGCCATCGCACCGGATGCCGATGCCGCCGCCAAGGTTCGGCTGCTTCGCAGCTACGACGCGACCGCGCCACCCGACGCCGAGGTTCCCGATCCGTACTACGGTGGCCCCGATGGCTTCGCCGACGTGTTCGACATGGTCGAGCTGGCCTGCCGCGGACTGCTCGCAACGCTTCATCCGTGACGCCGGACCTTCGCGCCGCGGTCGCAGCTACCGTCGGACAGCCCGTCACGACGGCCACGGAGGTTGCCGGAGGCGACGTCAACCGTGCGTTTCGCGTTCGACTGGCGAGCGGCGCCGAGGTTTTCGTCAAGTACCGCTTCGGCGCGCCACCCGGGATGTACACAGCTGAGGCCCACGGGCTGACATGGCTCGCGACGGGGGGAGCGATCCGCGTGCCGACCGTCGTCGCCGTGCGCGACGAAGCTCCCCGTTTGCTCGTGCTGGAGTGGATCGAACGCGGTGCGCCATCGTCCACCCACGATGACGCACTGGGGAGCGGCCTCGCTCAGCTCCACCTGGAGCGTGCCCCGTCGTTCGGCCTCGACCGGGACAACATGATCGCCACGCTGCCACAGTCGAACACACCAACCCCGACGTGGGCGGAGTTCTGGACGACCCGGCGACTCGAGCCGTTGGTGCGTCGCGCGGTCGATGCCGGGATGCTCCGCCGCGAGACTCTCCGCCGGTGGGAGCAATTGTTCGGCCGGATGTCGGACCTCTGCGGCCCAGCCGAGCCTCCGGCCCGCCTGCATGGTGACCTCTGGGCCGGCAACGCAATCGTCGACGCCACCGGCGCACCTGTGCTGATCGACCCAGCCGTCTTCGGTGGCCACCGCGAGGTGGATCTGGCCATGATGCGCCTGTTCGGCGGGTTCTCGCGGCGCGTGTTTGCCGCGTATCACGAGGCATCTCCGCTGGCCGACGGGCACAGTGACCGCGTTCCACTCTTTCAGCTGGCGCCGCTGTTGGTACACCTGATCCTGTTTGGCGACAGCTACCGATCAGCCGTGGAGCGTGCCTTGGCGCACTACGTCTGAGCGTTCCTCGAGCTACTTTGCCGCGCGCTTTGCGCGTGCCTTGGCCGGTTTCGCCGTCCGGCGCGAGAGCAGCTCCTCCGCGTGGCGGCGGGCGCCCTCGTCTGACGGCGCGGCACCCAGCATGCGACACAGCTCGTCAACGAGACCCTCTCCTTCGACGGACGTGATCTCGGTGGTGGCCCGACCGTTCGTGTCCACGCCCTTGATCAGCCGGTAGTGGCGTTCCGCGAGGGCGGCGACTTGGGGCAGGTGGGTGATGACGATGACCTGCCGGTTCTGGGCAAGCGCTTCGAGCTTGGCTGCGACCGCGGTCGCCGTGACCCCACCGACACCCGAGTCGACCTCGTCGAAGATCCATGTCACACCCGGCTCGGCCGCCGCCGCGACGCCGTGCAGCGCGAGCAGCACGCGTGAGAGTTCGCCACCCGACGCCACGTCCGCGAGCGGGGCCTCGGGCAGCCCCGGGTTGGCGCGCAGCCACAGCACCGCACGATCCGTCGGAAGATCGCCGCCGTCCTGCGTCAGCTCGACCCGCACCGTGGCCGACGCCATCGCAAGCTCAGCGAGCTCGGCGGTGACCGCGACCTCGAGGCGGGGCGCGGCCTCGGCCCGGGCGTCGTGCAGCGTCGCAGCCAACTGCTGCGACTCCGCCAGGACCTCGGCATGTTCGGCCGCAATTTCGTCGTCTGCGCCCTCGCCCGCATCCAGCTCGCTCAACGCCGAGCGCGCCTCGGCAGTGCGCGCCAGCACTTCTTCCAACGTCGGGCCGTATCGCCGTGACAACTGGTGATAGACGCTCAACCGATCCTCGACCTCGGCCAAACGCCCCGGCTGGGCGTCCAGCGAGGCCAGGTAGCCCCGTACCGTGGATGACGTCTCCTGGATCTGCGCCTCGATTCCGGCAAGCTCATCACGCGGCGGCTTGAGCGTGGGATCGACATCGATGACGGAGTCGAGCATCTGCAGGGCTTCGCCGATCAGATCGCGCGCGCCGCCCTCACCGGACTCGGGCGACAATGCCTCGGCTGCCGCCTGCACCGCTTGTGCGAGCCGGTCGGCGTGCAACAGGCGTCCGCGCTCGGTGCGCAGGCCGGTTTCCTCGATCGGGTCGAGACCGGCGGCGTCGACCGCCGCGATCAAGTCCTCGAGCGCGGCGCGTTCGCGTTCGGCCGCGTCACGGCGCTCCTTGGCGCTGGCGAGGGCGCGGTCCAACGCGCGCAGGCGACGGCGCAGCGCCGTCAGGCGACGAGCCCCGGACACCACCTCGGCCCCGGCGAACGCGTCGAGCACGGCGAGCTGGGTCGCGCCGGCCACGAGGCGACGACCCTCATGTTGGGACGAGAATCGGATCAGCCGGCCGGCGACGCTGCCGGCTGCCGCGCGGGTGACGGTCTGACCGTCCAACAGCGCACGGCTGCGGCCTTCGGCCGGAACCCGCTGGGCGACGACGACCTCGCTCTCGTCGTCGACGAGTTCGCGCACATCCCTGGCCGGATCATCCTCATCCAGGTCATCCCAAAAACCCTGTGGCAGGCTGAGCGTCGCCTCGACGAGTGCGTGTTTGGCACCCGGCCGCACACCCTTGCTGTCCGCCTGCCCGCCGACCAGCAGGGCGAGGGCCTGGGCGACGACGGTCTTGCCGGCCCCGGTCTCACCCGTGATCGCCGTCAGGCCGGGGCCCGGTTCGAGTTCGGCTCGGTCGATCACGACAAGACCACGGATCTCGAGCCGCCGGATCACGGACGGCCGAACTTCTCGCGATAGCGACGGAAGAACGACGACTCGGGAAAGATCCCCAGGTGCACAGCGGCACCCATCAGATCCATCGAGATGGCGCGGCCGGGGCCGAGGGCGCCGATGCGCTGCCCGTCGCTGTAGATGTCGCAGTCACCGACCACCGCCGCGTTGGTCACAGTGAACGTCTCGTCGCGTGCCAGCACCAGAGGACGCGCATCCAGATGGTGAGCCGCCAGAAACGACACGACGTAGCAGCGCACGCCCCACGACACGGTCGGCCCGCCGACGGCCAGGTTGTAGGCCGTTGAGCCGACCGGGGTCGAACACACCATGCCGTCGCACCGGACATTGGCCACAGGCTCCCCGTTGACCGTGTACGACAGGTCCGCCAAACGGGCCTCGCCACCGCGCAGCAACGCCAAATCGTTGACCGCGTTGGCCTCACCTTCGGCCCAGCTCGCGCGAAGCGACGGCAGCTCCAGGGTGATGTACTCGCCGGCAAGCGCGCGCCGCACGCCACTTTCGAGGTCACGCCGCTCAATCGACGCCAAGAAACCCACGCGGCCGTAGTTGATGCCGATGACCGGGGCACCGGTTCCGGCCTCGCGTGCGAGCGCGCGCAGGATGCTGCCGTCACCGCCCAACACCAGGATCAGATCGTCGCCACCGGCGGTGAGCTCGACACCGCCTGCGCGGCGATAGCCATCCAGGCTTGGGTGCTTGCGTGCTTCACGCTCGGGGACGAGCAGCTCGACCCCAGCGTCGTCGAGCAGCGACAGCACACCCGGCAGCGCGCTCGCCGTGACCTCAGGAGCCTTGTGCGTTAACAGCAACACGCGCTTGACGGGCCCGTTTGCCTGCGCAACCGTGATGTCTTTTATGAGGGCCCTCCAAGTGCGTCGGCGATTGCCTGTTCCAAATCGAGGCGCGGTCTGGCCTCGGTCTCGGGTCCCTCGCTGGAGATGAAGAACTCTCGGTTGCCCTTGGGTCCGACGAGGTGGCTCGCGACGACTGCACGCACCCGCCCGCCTTGTGCGGCGATCGCCCGAGCGACATGGCGGATGGACTCGGCGTGCAACAGCGGATCGCGCACCACCCCGCCTTGGGGGACCTTGCCCTTCCCCACCTCGAACTGCGGTTTGACCAGCACCAGTGCCCGGTGATCGGGTGTCAAGCACCGCGACGCCGCCGGCCAGACGGTCGCGACGCTGATGAACGCCAGATCACAGGTCGCAAAATCGGCGGGCGGGGTGACCGCGTCGGGCGTCAGGTGGCGCGCGTTGACGCGCTCAAGGACCGTGACGCGCGAGTCGTTTCTGAGTGTCCAGGCAAGTTGCCCGTAGCCGACGTCCACCGCGGTGACGTGGGCAGCGCCGCGTTGCAACAGGCAGTCAGTGAAACCTCCCGTGGAGGCTCCCAGATCGAGTGCCCGTACCCCGGTCACATCGAGATCAAGATCAGCGAGAGCGCCGGCCAGCTTCTCGCCGCCGCGTGAGACGAACTCCGGCGCCGACTCCACGACAAGCGTGGCCTCCGCCTCCACGGGCGTGGACGACTTGTCGGCGACGTGCCCGTTGATGCGGACGCGCCCCGATGCCACGGCCGCTTGCGCGCGGGCGCGCGATGGGACCAGACCGCGCTCTACAAGCGCGGTGTCGAGGCGGGAGCTGGCCATGGGGCGGGATTGTAGTGCTTCGGCCAGGAAGCGCGGGCACGACGTCGAATCCGCTGGGGATGCCGTGGTTCGTACATCCTCCCGAGGCGCCACCTCCGCTCGTGGAGTGGCACGACGACACCCCGCCCCCCGGGGCGGAGCTGAGCGACGCCATGATGGTGTTTCTGGCGCAGTCCGGTACGCGCGCCCGCCTGGCTGAGATCGACGGTTCGTTGTGCGCGTCGCTCGTCGGTGCGTCGTTCGATACAGAGGACACCGTGCCGATGTTGGAACGGATCGACCTGATCCTGACGAAGTCCAGTGTGCTGCTGCGTCGACGACCCATCACAGGGTTCGCCGCGACGCTCGCGCTCGACCACGTCGCCGCGCAGTGGGCCCAGACACCCCCAGATCAGCGGGATGCCTCCGTGTTGTTCGTGCAAATGTTGGACGGAGTCGTCGACGGGTCGACTGAGGTTTTCGATGAGATCCGCGTCCGTGTGGGCCACCTCGAAGAACGCATGTTGGTCGCGAACCCTGCCCTCAACCAGGTGCAATCGGAGATCCTGACGCTGAGCCGTCATCTCGGGAGCGTGCGGGACGGACTCTTGCCGCTGCGGGGCGAACTCCGCGAAATCGTCGAGCTGCGTGACCCCGTGGAGCGGCACCTGGTCAGCGAGGCCGGCAGTCGGTGGCTGCGTAACATCGAGATGGACTTGACGCATGACGTCCCAAACGCGCTCGCGGTCGCCGAGGCGCGCATTGCAGGCGCGCTGACGCAAGTCCAAGGCGAGCGGAGCGAGTCGACGAACCGTGTGGTCCTACTGCTCACGATCATCACCGTGGCGTTCTTCCTGCCGACGCTCCTGACCGGCCTCTACGGAATGAACGTGCCGCTCCCGGGCCAGCAGCACGGTGCAGTCTTCTGGGTATTCGTCGGGATCGCCGTGGCGTTCCTCGGAATCGCGGCGACGGCGATCACGCGATTGGGCCTCTGGGGCACCTTCCGGACAGTCCTCCCCTGGACCCCACGGCCAGAAACGGCCCGCCCGGAGCACCCAACGCCCTAGCGTCCATCCTGCGGGAAGGGTCATTGCGCGCCCCGGAATCCCGCTGTACCAAACCTTTCTGGGTCATTCGTGTCGGACACCAGGAGTGGGGCCGAACCGTCCACGGACGAGCGCGAAGTGCTCCGAACTCCCGTGCCGCCTCACGAATGCACGCATTTTCCGGGTTTTTGACCCCTCCGAACCGCGGAGGGCGGCCACTTTTGTGACACCCGCGAAGTTCCTTTGAACGACCCTTCCCTACACTCCGAAATCCGTCTCGCAGAAAAGGGTTCCGGGACAATCGGTGTCAGACACGGTTTACCGTCCCTTAACAACTTTGTGCGCCGGACGGCCTGCCGGACGGCGTGGAATCAGTGACCTTCTCCGTCGTGTCCGCCGTGGCGGTGGTGATCCTCGTCCGCGCCGACGGCGGCCAGCGCATCTACGATTCCGTTGCCGGAGAAGCCGTTGAACTCAGGCGTCCCCTCGCAGAGAGCGGTCTTCGGTGAAAACTCCAGCGTCGGATCGTTGAGCGGGGTGTAGTCGACGAGCGGGGGATTCGGGCAGGAGCGTTTCGTTGCGGTCTGAGACAGGATCCGCTCGACGTCCACAGGGTCCATGGTGATCCCCTTGCCCTCCCGGGCTCCGAACTCGCTCACAATCAGGGCTGCCACGCCTGCGACGTGCGGTGACGCCATCGATGTCCCCTGCTCATACCTGTAATACGCGCAGACAGTCAACCCACAGTCCCGAACGACGTCCGTCGTGTTCGGCGTCCCGTCGGCGTTGAGCCAGCCCTTTTCCGTCGCGACGCTCTGAGGGAGTGCGGAGAGCACCTGGTTCGCGATGCTGCCAAAACGCGGGGTTCCGAAGAGGTCGCTCTGCCACCCACCCGGCGCCGCCAGATCGTTTTGCTCCGGCCCGTAGTTGGAGAAGCTGCTCTTCGCGCCGCTCGGTCCGACCGACGACACCGAGATGACCCCGTCTGTTTCGGCGGGGACATCGAGGCACGAGTTGTCAACCGTCCGCGGATGCTCGGTCTGGAGCGGAAAATCCGGGCTTGTCTCGTCCAGAATCGGTGTCGGCAGACCCATGTCGGTGTTCTCGTTGCCAAGCGCGGAGACGAGCGTCACCCCGTGTGCGCGCGCGTAGTCAGCCGCGCGTTGGGTGGCGTCGATGATGAGCGCCTGCTCTCCCTGCTCCGCGGGCGAATCCGCCGGATTGGCGCGGCAGTTGTAGAGCCACGGATCGGTGAAATAGCTCATGTTGACCACGTCGATGCCGTTGTCGGCGGCGTAGGTCATCGCATCGAGCGTCGGCTGCAGGAAGAAGAACCCACTGTCCTGTCCAGCACGCAGGTTGACCAGGGTCACGCCAGGAGCGACGCCGGCGATCCCGAGACCGTTGATCGCGGCGCCAATCGTGCCGGCAACGTGCGTGCCATGCCCGCCTTCGTCGACGTTCGCCGGGTCGGTGCAGGATTGATCCGCTTCCTCTGCACATGGTCCGTCGATCTCCGGAATATCCGTCGTGAAGTTTCGGCTCAAAGCGTTGTCGAAGTTGGGTGCGAT
Source organism: Actinomycetota bacterium (assembly GCA_031366605.1). GTDB lineage: Bacteria > Actinomycetota > Thermoleophilia > Miltoncostaeales > Miltoncostaeaceae > CALMEC01. The sequence continues at coordinate 19,138 of JANLOO010000062.1, forward strand.
GTCCGGGTGGGTTCCGTCAACGCCGGTGTCGATGATGCCGACGAGTACCTTCTTGTTGCCCTTCTGCTCGTCGTACGAGCCCTCGGGCGTCGCGTGGATCATCTGCATGTCCCATTGCAAACCGGCGAGCGGCTCCAATCCATGCTCGTCCTCGTGATCGTCGCCCCCCTCGCGCTCCGACCACCATCCGGAGCTGGGTGGCGCACCGAGCGCGTCGTCGAGCGATGCGGGATCGAACTTCTCGTGCCGACCATCCAACGACCGCCCGAACGGGCGGTTGCGTCCAACGCTTCGGATCGCCTTGGTGGCGGTCGCGATTCGCACGAAGTCAGGGTTCTTCGAGACGACCGTCAGCAAACCGATCCTGCGGTTCGCGCGGAGCACTCGGCCACCCGACCTGCGCACGGCGGCACGGACGGAGGTTTGCGACGCACCCCGCTCGGAAAGTACGACGTATTGCCGAGCTTTGCCCGGCGACGTGCCGTTGGCAACCCCGACCCAGACCGCAGAGCTCAACGCGATGGTCGTCGCCCCCAGCACAAGAGCCGCGATTGCCCGTCGTTTCATGATGCCCTGCTCCTTGCGGTGTCTGCGTCACAGTCGCAGCAAACGCGCTGCTTCCATGCACGCGAATCAATGATCCAGAACCTACCCGGCATGATGAAAAAACGTCAGGCCAATGAGCGAATACTCATGTGTCATGACGGTTGCACCCGACGTTCGACGTCGCCTTCGGAGGCCCGTTCGATCTCGCGGATGATCCGTGGCAGTAGCTCTGTCACCAGAGCCGATGCAGCCAATGCCTGCTCCGCGAGTCGTTTGAGTTCGTCCTGCTCCAGACCGTCGTCGCCGAGCCGCGCGGTGATCGCCTCCAACTGATCGACCGCCTCGGCCAGCCGCGTGCGCTCGTCGCTCACGGTGTGGCGCTCGCGATCTCGTGAGCGACGCTTCCCAAGACCCCGTTGACGAAGCCCCCGGCGTCGGCCTGACAGTAATGCTTGGCCATCTCGACAGCCTCGTCGATGGCGACTGCGGTCGGGATGTCCTCACGCGACGTCAACTCATGGATCGCGACGCGCAGGATGTTGCGCTCAAGCGGTGCGATGCGATCGACGCTCCACCCACTGGCGCCTCGGTCGATGGCCGCGTCGATCGACTCGATCTGCTCCAGCACCCCGGTGACCATTGCCCGTGTGTAGGCGTCGAGTACACGCGCCCGATCTCGCTCTGCGTTGCCCTCGAGTTCGGCGATCGGGAGCCCCGTCACGTCACGCTGGTAGAGCAGGAACACCGCCTGCCGCCGCGCCGCGCGTCGACTCTCGATGCTCATGTCAATGGCCGAGGGATGGCAACGCGTCGCGATGATCGGTCAGATACGAGGTCGTGTACCGGCCGTCACGGAACGCGAGTTCGCCCGCGATGTCGCGCAACAAGTCGATCGTGGTGGCGATCCCGTCGATGACGGTCTCGTCGAGCGCCCGTGCCATACGTGCCACCGCCCGCGGGCGGTCGGGCGCCCAGACACAGAGCTTCGCGATGAGCGAGTCGTAGTACGGCGGGACCATCATGCCCGGCTGGCAGTAGGTGTCGACGCGAACTCCGGGACCCTGCGCGATACGGAACTCCTTGAGGCGGCCGGCTGCAGGCTGGAAGTCCTTTGACGGATCCTCGGCATTGATGCGGCATTCGATCGCATGACCGTTGGCCGGGGCAACGCCGGTCGTCGTCAGCAAACCGCCCTGGGCGACGCGAAGCTGCTCGGCCACCAGGTCGAGCCCGGTGACGAGCTCCGTGACCGGGTGCTCCACCTGCAACCGGGCGTTCAGCTCGAGGAAGTAGAACTTGCCGTACTTGTCGACCAAGAACTCCATCGTGCCGGCGCTCTTGTATCCCCACGCCCGAGCCGCATCAAGGCATGCCTTGTGCATCGCGGCCCGTGTGGCGTCGGGCAGGTTGGGGGCGGGCGCCTCCTCGACCACCTTCTGGTGGCGGCGTTGGATCGAGCACTCACGGTCGCCGCACACCAGCACGCCGCCCAGGCCGTCCGCCAGGATCTGCACCTCGACGTGGCGCGCGCCCTCGAGCAGCTTCTCGACGTACAGCGACCCGTCCGAGAACGCCGCCTGCGCCTCGCGCTGCGCAACGTCGAACGCTTGGGGGAGCTCTTGCGATGACTCGACGCGGCGCATGCCGCGACCACCGCCACCGGCCGCCGCCTTGAGCAGGATCGGGTACCCGGCGACCTCGGCGGCCGCGATTGCCTCTTGCACGCTGCCGACCGGACCGTCGGATCCCGGCAGAACCGGCAAACCGGCCTCCTGCGCCGCGATCTTGGCGTCCACCTTGTCGCCCATGCGGGCCATCACATCGGGTGACGGGCCCACGAAGATGATGTCGTTGTCCGCGCACGCCCGTGCGAACTCAGGGTTTTCGGACAAGAAGCCGTAGCCGGGGTGCACCGCCGTGCAGCCGGTGACTTGAGCCGCGCCGATGACGTTGCGGATGACCAGATACGACTCACCCGCGGGGGGCGGACCGATGCAGACGGCCTCGTCGGCCAACTCCACCGCCAGGCTGTCCACGTCAGCCGTCGAGTAGACGGCCACGGTCGGGATGTCCAACTCGCGCGCCGTGCGGATGATGCGCACGGCGATCTCGCCGCGGTTGGCGACCAGGAGCTTCACGGCTGGATCAGGAAGAGCAGTGTCCCGTACTCAACCGCCTCGCTGTTCTGGACACAGATCTCACGCAGCGTGCCCGCGTGGTCGGCGACGATCTCGTTGAAGATCTTCATCGCCTCGATGATGCACAGCGTCTGCCCCACCGCGATGGTGTCGCCCTCCTTGACGAACGGCGGGGCATCCGGCGACGAAGCCGCGTAGTACATGCCGACGATGGGGCTCTCCACGCGGACCAACCCGTCGCCGACGGCGCCTGCGCCGGGGTCCCCGCCCGGACTCGCTGCGCGTGCGGCCGGCGATGCACGACGCACCGTGACCCGCGCGCCCCCGATCTCGACGCTGACCTCGGCCTCACCTGAGGCCTCGACCACGTCCACGAGCGTTTCGACCAGGCTGCGATCGATCGTCGTGATCCCAAGACCGTTTGTGGCCTCACCCACGAGCGACCGCCGACGGTCCAACAGGCGTTCGGACGCCTCGGGGAACTGAGCCCACAGCAGCACGTCCTCCTCGGACATCCCCTCGGGCGCTGCTTCGGTGAGTGCAGCGAGATCCGGGCCGGGCGCCGGATCCGCCATGGTGGCCGCCTCACTCGCCACACGGGCGACATCGGCGACGTCACCGCGCAGCCGGCCGTATCCACCGCGGATCGCCGTGACGAGCACCGGCTCGATCTCGTGCCAACGCGCACCCTCGATGATGTGGCGGGCGGCCTGTGCGACGACCGCCGGTCCCAGCGGGTGGGCGAGCGTCGGGTTGCCGCACTCCTGGGCCACGCGCGTGACCTCGAGCGACGCGTCGATCAGCCGGTCCGCAAGGCCCAGCCGCGTCAGACGGGAGGCCAGCCCGGCCGCCAGATCGAGCGGAAGTCCCAGCGCAGGACCGGCCTCGGTGGCCTGCGCCTGGCGCAGTCGATCGGAGGGGATCAGCGACCAGATCACTCCGGCCAGTTGGTTGATCAACGCCCGCTCGCACTGCAGTTCACGCGGTCCACCGGCCAACGCCGCACGCAGGGTCTCGACCGATGGTCGCGCCGCCGCCAACGCCGCTGCACCCACAGCGGCCTGCACACGGGCAGCCCCGGCCTCGATGCCGGCGACTGCGGCGACGGGCGCAAGCCCACCGGGACCGACCAGCGACAGTTCGACCGGAAGTCCCGCCACCTCGGCGACCCGCGGCACCAGCTGCGCAAGCTCAGCGGGGCGCAGGTGCCCCGCGCGATCGACCAGGCAGATCGACTTTGCCCCGGGCAGTTGCGCGATCGCGCGCGCCTCGTCAAGCCAGCGCTCATCCGTGTAGACGGGTGACGGGCCCAGCACCAGCGTCGGCACCAGCTCCGCGCCTCCGGCCACCGCCGCCTCGGCCAACGGCACGAGCGCCTCGGCGTCGTTGAGCGGATCGATGACCCGGATCCGGCGGGCACCGCTCTCGCAGGCGCCTGTGACGAGGCTGCGCGCCAGGTCTGCACCGACCGGTTGATCACCGAACAACGTCCGCGCCGCGACCACGATGCCGACCGGCACCGACTTGGCCGCCCTGACAGCGACGCGCAAACGGTCCCATGGGCTCTCGGTCCGTCCCTCCAATGCGCCGCGCGCGCTGAAGGAGTCCAGGGCCTCGAGCGCGACAGCCCCGGAGTTTGCAAGCTGCGCGGCCACCGCCGCGATCTCCTCGGTGCTGATCGAACCCGCCCACGGATGCGCGGCCATGTCCCGCAGTGTCGTGTCGACGTAGCCGACCGGGCCGGTGCTCACACGCGGCTCACGTATTGGCGGGTGCGGGTGTCGATGCGCAAACGGTCCCCCTCGTTGACGAACAGCGGCACGTTGACGGTCGCGCCGGTCTCGAGCTCCGCCGGCTTGGTGACGTTGGAGACGGTGTCCCCCTTGGCGCCTGGGTCGGTGCGGACGACGGCCAGCTCGACCGCAATCGGCAGGTCGACCCGGAATGGCTGGTCCCTGATGATCAGCACCTGCACCTCGGCATTGGGCGCCAAAAGGTCACGGTTTTCGATGTCGTCAGCCGCAAAGTTGATCTGCTCGTACGTTTCGTTGTCCATCAAGACCAGGTTGGTCCCGTCCACATAGAGGAACTGCATGTTCTTGGTCTGCGTCGTGACGCGCATCAGCTTCTCGCCCGCGCGGAACGTTTTTTCGACGACCGCCCCGTTGGCCAGGTTCTTGAGCTTGATCCGCACGAACGCCCCGCCCTTGCCCGGCTTGACGTGCTGAAACTCCACGACGGTGTTGAGCACCCCGTCGACCTCGATGACAAAGCCGTTCTTCAGCTCATTGGTTGAAATCACGAATCCTCCGAAACACCGTTGCCTGGTGAGGAATCTACCGTCAGGAGCTCTTTTGTGAATCCGGTCAGCACCCGACAACCGTCCTGGGTGACCACAACGAGATCCTCGATCCGCACGCCGCCGATGCCCGCAAGGTAAATCCCCGGCTCGATGGTCACGGTCATCCCGACACCGATCTCGTCGGTCAGGCCCTCGCGTGCGTACGGCTCCTCGTGGACTTCGAGGCCCACACCGTGACCGAGGCTGTGCCGGAACGCCTCGCCCAGCCCCGCGGCCGTGATGTGGTCGCGCGCGACCTTGTCCAGGTCGCCGCCGGTGATTCCGGGGCGGACGGCCGCCAGCGCGGCCTGCTGCGCCGCCAAGCACACGTCATAGGCCTCGGCGAGCGGAGCGGGCAGCGGCCCCGTGGCAAACGTGCGAGTGCAGTCCGACACGTAGCCGTCGACCATCGAGCCCATGTCGATCGTGACGAGCGTGTTCTTGGCGATGGGCTCATTGCTCGGCACCGCGTGGGGCCTGGCCCCGTTGGCTCCCGAAGCGACGATGATGCCGAAGCTGGGTTCGTCCGCCCCGGCGCCGCGCAGGATGGCCTCGAGTTCCCACGCGACCTGCCGTTCGGTTCGGCCCGCGAACAACCCGTCGCGACACGCGGCAAAGCCCTGGTCGGTGATTTCTGCAGCTCGCGCCATCAGGACGATCTCGTCGGGTTCCTTGGTCCGGCGCACTGCCTCGACCAAGCCCGTCGTGGCAACCAGCTCCGTCGTGGCGAACCGGGCTCGCAGCCGTTCGAACCGGGCGACGCTCGTGTGTTCGGCCTCAAATCCCACGCGACCGGCGCCCAACCCGTCCAGCGCCTCGGAGAGTTTGTCGAACAGATCGCGGCCCGCCTCGACGACCTCCACCCCCCCGGTCTGTTCGCGGGCGGCATCCAGATAGCGAAAGTCGGTGAACAACACCCGCCGCTGTGGCGACAGCAACAGGCTGCCGTTGGAGCCGATGTACCCGCAGCCATAGCGCGCGTTGGTCAGGTTGGTGACCAGCAGCGCGTCCACACCTTCTTCGGCCATGCGCGCCAGAATGCGCTCTTGCCGGTCGGCGTACCTCATGCCAGGTGCTCCTTCAGGAGCTGCAGCGCCTCGCGGTACCCGTCGGGGCCCTTGCCCCAGACGGCCGCGGTGGCGATGTCGCGGATGACGCTGATCTTGCGGTGCGGTTCGCGTGCTTCGATGTCAGACAGGTGGACCTCGACCAACGGCACACCCAGCAGCTCGAGCGCGTCGCGGATGGACCACTGGTAATGCGTCCAGGCCCCCGGGTTGACGACGACCCCATCCACCGCGCCGACCAGCCCGTGGACGTGCTCCAAGAACGCGCCTTCGTGGTTGGTCTGGAACGTGGCCACGCTCATACCCAGCTCGTCACCCCACGCCCGCACCTGCGCCTCGAGCTCGGCCAACGTGACGGTGCCGTAGTGGACCGCGGGTCGGCGACCCAACATGTTGAGGTTGGGCCCGTGCAACAGGGCGACGCGGTGTGCCATCAGTCGCGAAGCTCCTCGATGGCCGCCACGACGACTGCGTATGGCGGATCCTGCCGGATCAGCGGTGTGCCGGGCTCGGCCAGCAGCACCATGTTGAGCGCCGATGCATCGGCTTTCTTGTCACGTCCCATCGCCGCAAGGATCGCAGACGTCTCCACGGAGGAATCCAGCGTGGTCGGAAGCCCGTGTCGCGCGAACAACGCGGCGGTCCGGGTACGCCAACCCGGATCCAGGCCCACGTGGCGCTCCGAGACGCGCAGCGCCGCGAGCATGCCCAGCGATATGGCCTCGCCGTGCAGGTAGCGGTGGTATCCCGCGGCGGCCTCGATGCCGTGCCCGACGGTGTGGCCCAGGTTGAGCGTCGCGCGGATGCCCAGGTCACGTTCGTCCTGCGCGACCACGGCCAGCTTGTGCTCGACACAGGCCACAATCAGTGGGATGAGCGTGTCCCGTGGGCCGGGCAGATCCGGCCACATCTCGATCGTTGCCGCCAGATCGCCACCCTCCAGCAGGCCGTACTTGATGACCTCGGCGAAGCCCGCTGACAGCTCGCGGGCCGGCAGCGTATCGAGGGTCGCGACGTCCATCGCCACAAGCTCCGGTTGCCAGATCGCGCCGACGTAGTTCTTGCCTTCGGGCAGGTCCACGCCCGTTTTGCCGCCGATCGCCGAGTCCACCATGGCCAGCAGCGTCGTCGGAACGTGCACCAAGCGCACCCCGCGCTGGTAGCTGGCCGCCAGAAACCCAGCCAGGTCGCCAACCACGCCACCGCCCACGGCGACGATCGTGTCGCTGCGCCTGATGCCCTCGGCGGCTGCCAACCGCGAGAGCCGCTCCAGCTCACCGAGCGTCTTTGACGACTCGCCGGATGCGACCGGTGCAGGCACGGCCCGGATGTTGCGACGCCCGAGCCCCCGCGCGACATCATCTGCGATGTGCTCGACGGCAACGTCGAACACCACCAATGCCGACTCACTGCCCTCGGGAAAGAGCTGCCCGACGTGTCCGACGAGTCCGGCACCGATGTGGACCGGGAACCTGTGCTCCCCGATCGCCGCCCGCAGCGTCACGTCACTCACGCCTGCTCCCGCTCAGCTTGGCCACGCACCAAGGTCCACGCCCCCACGCGGGCGGCGATGTCGTCCGGCGAATCGTCGGCCAACACCTCGAGATCGGCCGATTCGCGGTACGTCGGCTCGCGCTCGGCCGCGCGCCGCTCAAAGCGCTCGCGATCCTGCGCCAGGGGACGATCCGAACCCTCGACACGCCGCCAGGCGACGTCGGGGCTGACACGCAACCATACGACCCATGCACGCCGCCGCAGCAGATCCCGCGTGCGATCGCTTCCCAGCGCGCCGCCGCCAAGCGCGATGACCCCTGGTTGCTCACGTAGCACGATCTCACGGATGACGGTCTCTTCGGTGCGACGAAACCACAGCTCACCGCGTTTGGAGAAGATCTCGGGGACCGACATCTCGGCGAACTCCTCGATCGCCCGGTCGGCATCGACGAACGTCCAGCCCAGACGGGCAGCCGTGCGCCTGCCGACCACCGACTTGCCGGCTCCCATGTAGCCGGCCAAAGCCAGCCACCTCAAGCCGTGATCTCGCTCCGGTAGCGATCGACGGCCGCCTCGATCTCGCTGAGCGTGTCGCCCCCGAACTTCTCGACCAGTGCCTGCGCCAGGACAAAGGCAACCGCCGCCTCGCCCACCACCGCTGCGGCGGGCACGGCGCAGACGTCCGAGCGCTCCTTGAACGCCTTCTTGGCCTCTTTGGTCACGATGTCCACCGAGGCGAGCGGACGGGTGATGGTCGAGATCGGCTTCATGACCGCGCGTACCACCACGGGCGCACCATGGGTCATGCCGCCCTCAAGGCCCCCGGAGCGGTTGGTCTTGCGGTAGTAGCCGCGCTCCTCATTCCAGAAGATCTCGTCGTGCGACTGGGTGCCCGGCAGGCGGCCCAGCTCGAACCCGGCGCCCAGCTCGACGCCCTTGATCGCCTGGATCGACAGGATCGCCTGTCCCAGACGGCCGTCCAACCTCGTGTCGGCGCTGACATGTGATCCCAGGCCCGGCATCGCGCCGAACGCCCACACCTCAAAAATACCGCCCAGCGTGTCGTGCCCCTGCCCCGCCGCCTTGATCGCGGCTTTCATGCGCTGGGACGCATCCGGGTCCAGGCACCGCACGGGGCTGTCGTCGACGCCCGCGAAGTCGTCGAGCGTCAAGTCGTCGCGCAGCGGGACGGCCACCTCGCCGATCCGCACCACGTGGCTGCGCAGCTCAATGCCAAACCGGCGAAGCAGCGCCTTGGCCACTGCGCCGGCAGCGACACGGGCCGCCGTCTCGCGCGCACTCGCCCGCTCCAGAATGTTGCGCAGATCCTTGGTGCCGTACTTCTGCATCCCGGCTTGGTCGGCGTGCCCAGGCCGCGGGATCGTGATGGCATCGACCTCCGACTCGGGTTCCCAGATCGCCATGCGATCGCGTTCCCAGTTCTTGAAGTCCAGGTTGGCGATCTCGAGTGCGACCGGGCTGCCCAGCGTCTGCCCGTGACGGATACCGGACTTGACCTGAACCCGGTCGGTCTCGATCTTCATGCGCCCGCCGCGACCGTAGCCCAACTGGCGACGCGCGAGATCGCCGTCGATGTCATCGGGAGTCAGTGTCAGGCCAGCCGGAAGACCCTCGATCAGGGCAATCAGCGCAGGCCCGTGGGACTCCCCCGCCGTTCGGTACGTCAGGGCCACGACGCAAAGTCTACAGGCGCCGAGGGAACCCCTTCCGCCGAAATGACGACGGGACGCCGAAGCGCCCCGTGCCAATCGAAACGAACAGCGTCCTGCGCTCAGACCTGGGTTTTGATCTCCTTGACGTTGATCACGAGGTTGGTGCCCGTGGTCGCGTTGGAGAGCGTGACCGGGTTGCCCACGGTCAGGTCGACGGTTGTGCCTCCCCCGGGCACAGTGCCGGTGTTGATTTTGAGCGTCACGGTCGTCGCCGTGATCGACGCAACCGTGAACTGCGGTGACGTGGCCGGGACCGGGTTGCCGACGACCACGGTCTGGACGACACCCGAGACATCGAGGCTGGCGGAGAGCTGGGTCGCGACCGGTACCGGTGTCGGCGTGATCGTCGTCGGAGCCGGCGCCGTCGGGATTGTGGTGACCGGGGAGATGGCGGCAGGCGTTGCTGCCGGTGCAGGCGTCGGAACGACCGGCGCCGCAGGAGCGACGAAGATCTTGCCGGCACGGGTCTTCGGGAACTGCGTGTAGCTGGAGAACGTCTGGTCCTGTGACGAGGCGGGATCGGACTGCGCAAACGATCCGATGACGCCCTGGGCAGTCGGTCCCGCAGGAGCGGCAGCCGCTGCCGGCGCGGCCGGAGTCGTCGAGGTCGGCGCGGACTCAGCAGCCGTGTAGCCGCCTCCGCCGCATCCTGCGACCAATCCAGCGCACGCGACGACCGCGGCAAGTGTGCCGAACATCCGTGTGCGGCTCATCTGGTTGTACCTCCGGCGTTGTTGCTTGGCTGACCCGACGGCGCTGCGGCTGTTGATTGACCTGTTGCCGCACCTGCTCCGGCAGCGCCTGCCGTGCGACTGAACGCCACCACCGTGATGCTGGCGCTGACGTCGGTGGAACCAGACGTGGTGGAGGTGCCACCCGTCGAACCTGCCGCACCGTCACCCGGCGTCAGATCCGCCTTGGTGACCGCGAGCATCCGTCCCTTGATCCGCAGCCGGCCCTTGCCATCGACGATGACGCGGTTGTGCATGCGGTACAGGAAGTCCTGGACGTTGAAGTACTTGCCCTTGACCGCGATGGTGAACGGCGTGCCGGTGACACCGGCGTAGTCGGTCCCCGCGGCGGGTGAGGCATCACCAAGCGTGACCTTCGTCTGCTTGGCGATGTCCTCGATCTGGAGGATCAGCTCCGGGACATCCTCTGAGTATGGGTACGCCTTGGCAAGCCGCAGTTCGTCGACGATCGCAACGGTCCTGGGCTTCTTGGCTTGGGCGGTGAGCTTTGTCAGCTCGCTCTGGAGTTGGTCGACCCGATCCTGCGCGTCCAGTGAGGCCTGCTGCTTCGCCTTCAAGTCGGCCTTCGCCGGCTTGACGTAGAACCAAAACATGCCACCGACCACGGCGATCACGCCGAAGATGATGAGGAGTGCGCTATCGCGCTTGCTGAGCTTGCTCATGGCTGTGTCGTTTGGGTCGTGGTGGACGGGGCGGTCGCCGGTGCGGCAGGACGTGCCCCCGGACCGAAGATGGCGTCATCGACCGGAATCTCGACGCTGAATGTGTACGAGATAGGTGCGGTTGTGCCGGTTGGGCTCGCGTCACCACCCTCGGGGTTGATCCCGCCGGTCAGGCGGGGCTCGACGAACCCGTGGATGCCGTTGAGGCGCGACAGGAACAGGACGGCATCCGTCCGCGTCTTGGCGCTGGCATCGAGCTTGATCGCAGCGGGACGCTTGGCCCCGGGGGCTGCTGCGGCGGCGGCGTCGGCGCTCGTCGGTGTCGTCACCGACATCGACTTGAGCCAGACCCCACTGGGCGCGACCCGTGACAGGTTGATCATCACGGTCGACCAGTTGACCCGTGCCGTGGCAAGCCCGCTGACGAGCAGCTTATCCGTCTCGTAGCTCGAGACCGTGACCTTGCGGGCGGCCTTGGCCGTTTCGACCTGCGCCGTCAGGGTCGTGGTCCGTTGATCCAGGTCGTCGATCTTGAGCTGCTCAGCAGCGACTTGTCCGTTAAGACTGTGGCCCCAGTAGCCGAGCGCGAGCGCACCGACCAGCATCCCAAGACCCGCGCCGTGAAGCGGAGTGAGCTTGGGTGCCTTTCGATCGGCCTTACGGCGTTCGGCGGGCAGTAGGTTGACTGGTTTCATGACTCCTCCGACGCATCCAGCGCGAGTCCGACAGCGACGGCCGCCCGAGTGGCGACGTCGAATGACAGATCGGCAGACTTGGACAGGTTCTGAAGGGGGTTGCCGATCTCGACTTCAAGACCGAGTGCCTGCTGGACGTACTTGTCCAGGCCTGAGCACAGCGCGGTCCCACCCGACAGGACGAGCCGCTCGACCGGACGTGCGAAGTCCTGCGATCGGTAGAAGTCGATCGTGCGACCGATCTCTTGCACCAGGGGCCGGACGGCCAGGGCAAGCGCGTGACGCACCCGGGTGACCGTTGCCGGATCCCAACCGGCGGGAACATCGCCCAGCAAACCGCATGCGGCCTTGAGGGCCTCGGCTTCCTGAGGTGAGAGCCCCGTCTGGTCGGCGACCGCGTTGGTCAGGTCGACCCCACCCAGTCCGACAAGTCGCGTGAACTGGCTGGTGCGGTCGACCGAGACGACGATGTTGGTGGCGCCGGCGCCGATGTGGCACAGCACCTCCGCACCGTCACCCCGCGGTACCGTCGGCACCAAGGACCGGATCAGCGCGAACGCCTCCAGGTCGATGCCGTCGACGCGCAGACCGGCCCGGCGGACGGCCGAGACCAGGGTCTCGATCATCTCGCGGTGGGCTGCGACGACCACGAGCCGCTGACGCGGACCCGACTCGTCCTCGAACCAACCGATCGACTGGTAGTCGATGATGGCCTGGTCCGGCGGGATCGGAATGTGTTCGGCCGCCTCGATGTCGACCGTCTGACGCATCTCGGCCGGGTCGTCGATCGCGGGCAGCTCGATCATGCGAACCACGACGCGCTGGTTGGCGACGCCCAGGCGCACGGACCGGCCGCTGAACTTGCTGTCCTTCCAGAACCGTTTGATGTGGTTCGCAAGATCAACGGGCTCAGCAACTTCGCCGTCGACGACGAGCCCTTCAGGGAGCTCCTCGACGGCTGCGCGCGAAAGTTGACGGCCATCTTTGATCTCGGCGCCTGCGATGGCGCTCGATCCGATGTCCAGTGCAACGACGGTACTCATCTGGCGACGTCCTTGTGGTTCAGAGGGGTGGGAGAAAGCACGACGGGCCTATCCGAGCCTGTCGGTGTACAGGGTGATCAGCGTCGGGCCGACCCAGAGCGCAAGCACTGCTCCGGCGGCAAGGTAGGGGCCAAAGGGAATTTGGGTCTTGCGCGCCTTCATGCCCTGTGATGCCATCAAGACGATCCCCAGGATCGCGCCGGCGGCAAAGGCGATGAAGAAGGCGGGGATCACGGACGCACCGAGCACCGCGCCGAGCAACAGGGCGAGCTTGACGTCGCCCAGGCCCATGCCCGCGGGCTTGATGATCCACAGAACGAACAGGAACGCCGCGGCGCCGAGGGCACCCACGACCGGGACCCACCAACGAGCGGGGTCGTCCAGGATCGCGAAGGTCAGCGCGAGCGCCGCTGCCGGGTAGGTGACGATGTTGGGGATGAGTTTGTGCTGCAGGTCGATGACGACGACCGGAACGAGCGCCAGGGCCATGACCAGCACCGCGAGCCCGCGCCAGTTGGCGCCGAACGCAACGATCGAGCCGGCGGCAAGTCCCGCGGTTGCCAGCTCGAGGGCCGGGTAGCGCCACGAGATCGACTCACGGCACGAACCGCATTTGCGACCGAGCGCGAGCCACGAGACCACCGGGATGTTCTCGTACCAGCGCAGCTGATGCCGGCACGACGTACACCGCGACCGCGGCGACACCAGCGACTCCTCACGCGGCCACCGGTAGGTGAGCACCGTGAAGAACGACCCCATCGCGAGGCCGAACACCCCTGCGGCGGTTGCCCAGAACCAGAGCGGGATCGCGCTCATGCGAACGCCCCACTCTCAGCCGTCATGTCAAGTCTCGTGTCCATCCGATGAGAGGATCGGCATGTGGGCGGCCCGACTTAACGGGCCCTTCCGGTTTCAGTGGGGTTGGCGTGTTCGGATCTTCGGTGGTGCGGGTCTGATAGCGGGCCAGTCGACGCCGCCGGCGTGCAGCAGGATCCGTAGTCGGTAGTTGGCGAATGACCGGAAGCCGTGGCCTGCGCGTTTGACTTTCTTGACGAGGAGGTTCAGGCCCTCGGTCGGCCCGTTCGACGCGCCCGTCAGATGGTGGTTCAAGATCTCTGTCCGCCGCTTGGCGAGAGTCCGGCCGAGCGAGCGGATCTCCTCGACCCAGTCGCAGCGGCATCCCTCGATCGCCTTGTCGAGGAGCAGTTCCGCGTCGACGGGGTTGTTGGTCAGGTAGATGTCCCGGACGGATTCTTTCGCGGCCCACACGCCGGTGACGTCGCCGTCTGGGTCACCGAGACGCATCTCGAGGAGCATCCGATCGAGGCCTGTGGCGTCGAGCCGTTCAGCGCCTTTCAATAGGAGCTTGCGGATCTTGTAGAGCGGATCGCGCTTGCCGCCCCGGTGACCGAGCGTCTGGTTTTGCACGCGGCGGCGTACCTTGTCGAGGCACCGGTTCGCGACGCGCACAACATGGAATGGGTCGGCGACGCGCAACGCGTGATCGAGCCGGCCGACCAGGCCCGCGCGGTAGGAATCGGCGAGATCCGTCGCGACGACCCGGACGCCATCGAGCCACGACGTGGGCTGCTGGTCGAGCCACAAACCCAGATCAGCACTGGTGTTTCCACGAACGACGTCGATCACGATCCGCGCGTCCAAGTCGACCATCCCCGTCGCGTACAGCGTGTGATGTTCCCGGTTTGCCTTGAGGAACGCGGTCTCATCGACGCCGAGCATCCGCACACACCCGACGCGACCTGGATCATCGACCAAAGGTTGGCCGTACTCCCTGACGGCATCCATCACCGTGTCCCAACACACACCCAACTCGTCCGCCAGCTGCGACACCGGCCGGGCGTTTACGCCCGACCTGCCGGCACGCCTCCCACCCCGCCCGACGCGTCAGCAGACACCGCGACGAGACCGCAGCAGACGTCTCGGTCCACGTCCTGACCTCACACAACAACTCCCGACACCGGTACCGGCGCTTGTGCCACACCAACCGTGCGGGCCGGCCGAACACCGGCAGATCCACGAAACTCCACCACCATCCTGCCGTGGACCACCGCCACCGATCCGCACCCCGGGCAGCCGACCAGCCCACCCGACGTCTCCACGCGGATGATCACCTCGCACGCCGTCTCCTCAACACCAAGCACACCGAAGCCGTCAAGGCCGAGGATCGCCTCGGCCAGACCGATAGCGTCAATCGTCGCCAGGGGTCCTCTCCTCGTCACCTGCAGCCGTCGAACAGCCGCAATGATGACCAGGACCCCTGACCCCTACGAGACGACCTCAGCTACCCGCGAACCCCACCTGAATCGGAAGAGCCCCTTAACGTTCCGAAAACAAAACAGACCCGCCGAGGCGGGCCCGTCTTGTTTTCGCCCTAACCGACTTCTACCAGCCGCTGGCGTATGTCCCGATACAACCAGTTGCCGCTGTCGCAGGCGTCGTTCCACTGCATCGGTACACGAGACCATTTGCATCACGCGTGTAGCTGAACATCGTCCCGGTCCGACTTGCTGAGTTCAGCACATAACTCAAGTCCCCGGGCAGAACGACAACATCGATCTGGTCCTTGATCGCCTGTGCCTGAACCCACGCTGGCGTTGTCGCAGGATCCTGCCACTTGACGTTTTGCTCCTGATCGCCGAGCAAAGCAGGCGTCAGGCCAAGGAAGGTCTGGTACTCGGAATAGTAGCTCTCAGCAGCGATGACTCCGCTGCGAAGCAGGGACTTGGCAGCCGTGTCCTGCGCCCTACGCTTCTGGCCAAGAAAGGCCGGGATCGCGATAGACGCGAGGATTCCAATGACGAGAACGACGACCAAGAGTTCAATCAGCGTAAAGCCAGCCTGCCTTGTCCGCCACCGATAACTTCGGTTGGACATCGATCCTAGCTCCTTCTATGAGAACGGCATGAAGCTCGATAACAATGAGCCCTACAGCTCCATCGGCACAGGCACATGCTCGACTTGAACTTCAATAAGAATAAGCCCGCCGAAGGCGGGCCCATTCTCACTTGCATCGTTGACTCGAGAGAGGTCAGCGATCTACCACTGGTTGGTCGCACACGCTACCGTGGTGCTACCCGCCGGGGCGACGGGAGCAACCCAAGCAGGGATAGCCGCCGGCTGCGCCGTGGCCCTACAACGGAACGTCTCGGCCTGCTCGTTACGG
>JANLOO010000021.1:0-70056 GCA_031366605.1 Actinomycetota bacterium
CAACCTGGACCGAATCGCCGCCCTCGCATGAAAACCGGGGCGGCTCGAACCGACAACCCAGCCAATCCGCCAACGGGTGCCCTCCGCCCACCGCCCAAACGTTTTTCAGGGGGAAGTAGGGCTAGGGCTAGGGCTATCTCCTCGAAACGGACGTTAAGGGTCCGCGCAGAGATAGCTGCTGTGCCGGATGGCGAGCGAAAACCGAGTCAGGCGGTGTCGCCGAGCCTCGCTGCGACTGGTGGTAACGGCGATCTCGGCGACGCCGTATGGCGACGGCCGCAATATCGCCGTGGTGGTTGCACCAGTGCGATCTCAGGCGTCCACACGCGCTCGGTTCCCTACAGCCTCCCGACTGGCCCTCCAAGCCGCGGGTGGGCCGGTGTTCGGAGAATGTCACTCGATCAGGACCTGGTGCTTCCGACGCTGCTCGATGAGGAGGTGCCGGCGATTTGATTGAAGGCGTGCGCTCGCTCCTTGAGGCTCTCTCTCCGGCGGTGTTGACCACGTATCGAAAGGACGGCGGCGCACTTGTTTCGCCGGTGTGGTTTCGTTGGAGGGACGCAGGGTTCGAGGTCGTGATCGCCAAGGGCGATCTCAAGCTTCGCCACCTGGCGCGTGACCCACGGTGCGTTCTCGTCGTGTTCGAAGCGGTTCGGCCGTTCCGCGGCGTTGAGGTGCGAGGGGTGGGCGAGCTGCTCGAATGCGATGTCAGTGCGGTGCGAGCGGACATCGCGGGGCGCTATCTCGGAGCAGGTGACGGCGCTCGGTTCGCGGCCGAGAGGAACTCCAAGCCAGGGGTTCTGCTCCGGCTCGCCTGGGACAATCCGCGCGTCTGGGATCTGTCGGGAATCCTGCCGACCGCGTCGACTCCAGGTCCCCACGGGCTGGGCGAGCAGTCCGAGCAGGACTCGCCTCCCGGTGCCTCCACGGGGTGCGCTGCCTGAGGGAGCTGCGCCTCGTAGCGCTCGGGAGGCCACTCTGACCACCTCGGTCGACGCTCGGTCGGCGTACCACCGCGCAGGACGAGCGGCTTCCGTCAAACCACCATCACGTTCAGGGGCGACATGCTCAGCATGGACAAATACACCCGGGAATACATCGACCAATGCCGTTCACGTGTCGAACTGCAGGTGTCCGGCTCCCAGGCGTTGGTGGTCGCAGCGCGCGCCGGTGCCGGGTCCAAGAAGCCCCAACTCGACGCCGCGCTCGCAACCTTCGAGCCGTAGTTCTTCAAGAACATGATCTTGGTCCGAACTGGTGTGCCAGCCCCAATCTCGTCGCGTCCTACGCCCAGTTCGGGTTCAGCACCGAGGCCGGAACCTCCCTGCTGATGCGGCGCACGTCCGATCCGCGGCTCCAAGGTCCCGGATCTCGATGACGTGACGGAGCACCCGGTTCGGTCGTGAGTCCCAGCCCGGCCGTTTACGCTTCGATACATGGCGAGTCATTCTTCGCGCGCGCGGCTTCTGGTGTTTGTGACGTTGGCGCTCTCGACGGCATTCTGCGTGATGTTGCTCGCGGTGCGTCCCCGGATCGTCGGCTCGTTCGGCCACTTCTACCTGGTCTGGAACCTCTTTCTCGCCTGGATTCCGTTCGCCGTTGCGCTTGTGATCTCCGAGCGGGGGAAGCACGGGCGGGCGGGCCTCGGTCAGATCGCACTCGTCGGCGCGTGGTTGGTCTTCTTGCCCAACGCGCCGTACATCGTCACTGACTTGATCCATCTGCCGACCTCCGGCGCAGATCCCCTGTGGTTCGATGCGGTGGTCTACGTCGCGTTCGCGTGGACCGGCCTCCTCCTGGGTCTTGTGTCGCTGCTGCTGGTCCATCGCACCGTGCGTCGGTCGCTGGGTGCCGCGTGGGGGTGGGCCCTCGTCGCGGGGGCGGTTGCCCTGTGCGGCGTCGGGATGTACCTGGGCAGGTTCCTTCGGTGGAACAGCTGGGACGTGATGACGCATCCCGGTGGTCTCATTGCCGACCTGACCAGATTCGCCGACCCCACCGGCGCCCCGACCGTGATCGCGGCGGTCTTCGCCGGGTTCATCGGCGTGGCCTACCTGGCCATGTACACCATGGCTCAGCTTCGCGACGACTGAACCGAAGTCCTGTCTCGTCGTGGATCCGTCCGGACGTTTGCCGACGAATCCGGGTGAGCGAAAGCCGAGCGGGCGCAAGGACGCAGGCCGTCTGCATATCCGGCCATATGCGGGCCGCCGAGGACGAACGCTCGCGACGGTTTGCAGTCGCCGGTTCGCGAAGGACGTTCGTACGGGTCCACTAATATCAGCCGTTCATGTCGATCCGTGTCTCACCACGCCTGACGGCGATCCCCACGTACGAGCCCGGCCTGACGACGGCTGAGGTACTCGCGCGCTACGGGTTGGACGAGGCGGTCAAGCTCGCGTCCAACGAAAGCCCGTTTGCCCCGCTTGCCGAGGTGATCGCAGTCCTGCAGGCCGGTCTGGCGGGTCTCAACCGCTACCCGGATGCGTACGCGCGACAACTGCGTCGGGCGCTCGCCGAGCGTCACAGCGTCGAGATGGACCAGGTCGTCATGGGCAACGGTTCGTGCGAACTGATCCTGCTCGCAGGTCAGGCGCTGCTCGATTCCGGAACCACGATCGTCCACGCCGACCCGTCGTTTGCGATCTATCCCCATCTGGCCACAGCCGCGGGGGCCGAGGCAATCGCGGTGCCGCTCGCCGAGGATGGGGGACACGACCTCGAAGCCATGGCCGCGGCAGTTGACGAGCGCACGCGCCTTGTCGTCGTGTGCAATCCCAACAACCCGACGGGGGTCTACCGGGGCGCCGATGCGATCGAGCGGTTCGTCCTCGGCCTGCCCGACGACCTGGCGATCCTGGTGGACGAGGCGTACTTCGACTTCGTGGATTCCGCGGATGCCGGACGGATCATGTCGCTCGTGCGCCGCCGCGACAACCTGCTTGTCACGCGGACGTTCAGCAAGGCGTACGGCCTGTGCGGATTGCGCGTCGGCTACGGCGTCGGCAGCACCAGCTGGGTCGCTGCGATCGACAAGGTCCGCCAGCCGTTCAACGTCAACACCCTCGCGCAAGCGGCGGCACTCGAGAGCCTGCGCCATCACTCGCCGCTTGCCAAACGCGTCGCCCAGACCGTGGCCGAGCGGATTCGGATCGAGGCCACCCTCGACGCCATGGACGTGGCGTACCTGCCGAGCCGCACCAATTTCATCCTGATCGACGCGCACCCGCTGGACGGGCCCGCATTGCACGACGCCTTGTTGCGACGTGGTGTGATCGTCCGCGACGGCATGGCACTCGGTGTGCCCGGCAAGCTGCGCATCACGATCGGGGCGTCGAATGAGAACGACGCGTTCCTGACCGCGCTCGCCGATGCACGTGCAGGGGCCCTGACCCGGCGTGTCGAAGGCGTCTCCCCATGATGATCGTGATGCAGGACGCCGCGTCCGAGGACCAGATCGCCCACATCATCCAACGCATCGAGGATGCGGGTGCCAAGGCACACGTCGTCCGCGGCGAGTTCATGACGGTGATCGGCGCGATCGGCGATGACCGCGAGCTGGTTGCGTCGATGGCGCTCGAGGGTGAGCCCGGCGTCGAGAAGGTGGTGCCGATCCTCAAGCCGTTCAAACTGGTCTCGCGGGAGTTCCACCGGGAGGATCGCGTGCTCGAGATCGCGGGCCGCAAGATCGGGGGCGAACATTTTGCCCTGATCGCCGGGCCCTGCACGGTCGAGACGCGTGAACAGACCATGGAGACCGCCCGTGTCTGTGCCGCCGTGGGCGCGACGTTCCTTCGTGGAGGGGCGTACAAGCCCCGCACGTCGCCGTACGCCTTCAAGGGACTCGGCAGGCCGGCGCTCGGCATCCTCGCCGAGGCGCGCGCGGAGACCGGCCTGCCGATCGTGACCGAGTGCATGGACATCCGCCAGTTGGACGACGTCCTGGAGGTCGCCGACATCATCCAGCTCGGCGCACGCAACATGCAGAACTTCGACCTGTTGCAAGAGGTTGGAAAGTGCGGTCGACCGGTGCTTCTCAAGCGTGGCTTGTCCAGCACGATCGAGGAATGGCTGCTCTCGGCTGAGTACATCGCCAAAGAGGGCAACGACCAGATCATCCTGTGCGAACGGGGGATCAGGACCTTCGAGACCGCCACGCGCTCAACGCTGGACATCTCGGCGGTGCCCGTCGCCAAGAGCCTGACAAGCCTGCCCGTGATCGTGGACCCGTCACACGCGGCCGGCAAGCGTGACCTGATCCTGCCGATGGCGCGCGCGGCCGTGGTTGCCGGTGCCGACGGTCTGATCGTCGAAGTCCATCCGTCGCCCGAGCATGCGCTGTGTGACGGGCCCCAGGCATTGCACGCCGATCGGTTTGCGGCGTGGGTCGCTGACGTCCGGCGCTGCATCGACTTGATGGGCAAGGTCATGTCGGGCAGCGAGAGTGTCCCCGCAGGCGTGGCCGGTCCAGCTCATTAGCGCGCGTTCGGTGGGGCCGGTTGCGATTCTCGGCGTAGGGTTGATGGGCGGCTCATTGGGGCTCGCCCTGCGCTCCCGGGCCGGGGCACAGGACATCCGTGGCTTCGACACCGACGCGGCGGCGGTGCGGGCCGGGCTCGCGCGCGGGGCCATCACACATGGGTGCGCAACCGCCGACGAAGCGGTTGATGGCGCTGCCGCCGTCTTCGTGGCGGCGCCCGTTGGCCTGATCGCGGGTATGGCCCGCCAGGCGCTCGCCGCGAGTTCCGCGGACTGCGTCGTCAGCGACGTAGGTTCGTCAAAGTGCAACGTGTTGGCGCAGTTGACCGCTGTCGAGCGCGAGCGCTTTATCGGAGGGCACCCCATCTGCGGATCAGAGCGAGGTGGGGTGGAGCACGCGCGCGAGGATCTGTTCGTCGGCGCCACATACTTCTTGACGCCCGCCGCCGAGGCACGTCCTGAGCTGTTCGAACGCCTGCACGGCATCATCGCCGCGACAGGTGCGCGTCCCTCGGCGATCGATCCCGACGTACACGACCGCCTGATGGCGCTTGTGTCACACCTGCCACACGTCATCGCCTCCGCGCTCATCCACCAGGCTGCCGCCACCGCGCCACAGGGGCGCGAGGCGCTGCGTTCGGCCGGGCCGTCGTTTACCGACCTGACCCGCGTCGCGGGCGCCAACCCACCGCTGTGGGCGGACATCCTGATCGCCAATCGGGACGCCGTCATCGGCGCGATCGATGACCAGGTCCAACGCCTGGGCGAGGTCGTCACCGCACTCGCGAGGGGCGATCGAACCTGGCTCGAGACGTTCATGAGCGATGCCGCGGTGGGGCGCGCGCGACTACGCGAAGCCGAGCCGGAGGTGTTGCCGGAGCCCTGGCGCGTGGTCGTGGCGATGCCGAACCGACCCGGCGTCATCTCGGACATCGCGACGATCCTGGGCCACGCGCACATCAACATCGAGGATCTCTCACTGCGAAGCGGTGCCGGTGCAGACGAGGGCGAACTGAGCGTCGTCGTCACCGGTCAAGCCGCCGCGGAACGGGCTCAAGGCCTCGTCACAGAACGCGGCTATCGCGCCCGCCTCGAGCCTGTCCGATAAGCGTTCGACGTGTGTTGCCGCGCTACGCGAAGAGGTTGGCCGCCAGGGTGAGCTGAATCCAGGTGAGGCGTCCACGGACGACCTGGTACTGGGTCGTGGTGAACAGCGAGAACTCGGAGCACGTCTGGACGAATCCGGTACGGGCGCAGAACGAGAGATCTGCGTCCAGTTTGCGTGCGAGGTTCCCGACGAACGAGCCCACCTGGGCGCCATTCGCAGTGTGCGCACCGGGGTACAGGGTTCGGATCGATGTCACGAAGTTTTGCTTGCGGCTGAACGTGACGAGGAACTGCTTGTAGTGCCACTGGACCGATGCGCCCCCATTGGTTCGGCGCGTGCCCTTGGGCGGTCCTTGAAGTTCGGTGACCTGGGCGGGGGACATCGTCAGCGTGACGCACCTGGTTTCGATCGCAGACACCGCTCGAAGACGTACCTGCGGACAACGCACGTGGCGTTTGGCGGTGCCCGGTGGGCGCAGGGGGCGACCGGTAAGAATCGAGATACTCGCCCCGCCGCCGTTGGCGACGACCAGATCGGGGATGCCGTCCCCGGTCGCGTCGCCGGACACGAGGCTGCCCGGTGACCGGCCGACCTGAAATTGTTGGGCGGGGCGGAACAGGCCCCCTCCGGTGCCCTCGAGGACCGAGACGTCATTGGATCCAGCGTTGGCAGTCGCGACGTCGAGCAGACCATCGCCGTTCCAGTCACCCAGGCTCAGATCGACGGGGAAGTTGCTCGTCAGCGAGCGGCGTCCTGCGACAAAGCGCCCCCCGCCGATGCCGCGTTGCATCGTGACCTCGTTGGACCGGGCGTTGGCGGTGACGATGTCGAGGTGGCCGTCGCGATCGAAGTCCGCGACACCGAGGGCCGACGGCTCGAGCCCGGCCTTGAGTCGTGTCGGACGACCGAACGTTCCATCGCCGTTGCCGGGGGTGACGGTGACGCCCTCAGGTCGCTGCGTCGCCGCGACGAAGTCGAGCCGGCCATCCTCGGTGACATCGGCCAGCACGGCATCCACCGCGAAGTCGCCGATGTCGATGAACACCGCCCGATCGAACCCGGCGGCCCCATGGCCCAGAAGGACCGCCGCGTTGCGTGACTCGCGGTTGACCGTGACGAGGTCGAGGTGCCCATCGCCATTGAGATCGCTCACGGCGATCCCTGTCGGCGCGCCGCCGACGGTCAGCGTCGTGGTGCCGGCCACGATCCCGTGGCCGTCCATCTCGAGAAGTTTGAGTGAGCGATCGAGGTTCGACGTCAGGATGTCCCGGTTGCCATCCTCAGTGAAGTCCCCCGTCGCGATCGCAAGAACCGTACCGCCGACCGCGATCCCGACGCCCGATGCGAACGCCCCACGGCCGAGACCCACGTGCAGGATCAGGTCAGAAGCCTGGGCAGTTCCACTGAGCAGATCGGGGATGCCGTCACCGGTCACGTCCGCAACGGCAGCGACCGTGGGTTGACGCTCCGTCGCGACGGTCAGCCGTGGTGCAAAGTCGACCGCCGCCCCGGCGACCGGCACAAACGCGCAAAGCAGCATTCCAGCAGCGATGACGGCTGCGCGGATGAAGGTGAGACAGCAAGGTGTGCGCAGGCCGGTCGTGCAAAGCAGGCTAGCGGGAGCGGGCTCGCAGCACATCCCCGCCACCGCGCCCGTTTGCCGGAAGTTCAGCCGCAGTCAGTGATTGAGTGGCCCGGAGGGGCCGCGAATAGGCCGGCCAAGAGCCGTGCTGAATGCGGCGTGTGGATGCCGCGCAGTCAGTGATTGAGCGGCCCGGAGGGTGGCTCATAAGCCGCCCGAGAGCGTGTCGAGCGGGGCGTGTGGTCCGCCCCCGAAATGAGCTAGGGGCTCCCTTGCAGGAGCCCCTAGTCCGTGCCGTTCGGAGCCCGATTCCAACGTCGCCGACCCGAAAGCCGTCGCCGCAAGTCCCAGTGAAAAAAACGTTGCCTCCCGAGGGAGACTCCGAATTCAACTCCGTCCGACAAGACGAATAGTGCCTTTGCGCAACACCCGTTACAAGGGCACGTGGGACCAAAAACACGCTGGGAGCGGACATCGGTTGTGTGCATGCTGTTCGCATTGAGCGAAGATCTGCAAAGCCCCGTTGATCCCACCGGGAGTCGGCGGATCCGGGCACAACGAAAAAGGGCCCGGGGCGGCGGTGGTCGCCGGCCCCAGGCCCCGGTGGCAGCAGTGGATTGCAAGGGGTGCGTACCCTTACCCTCCCAGCTGCGCTGCGCGTGGAAGGCGCACCCCTAGCTACTGCCACCTCCACTGGTTCTCTGTAACAAACGACCACCTCCTTTCCGTGGTGAGGGAACGGTAGCGCCATCCGCGGACGGACGCCAGTAGCAGCCGCTATTTCGCGAGGAATTCCATGATGGTGCGTGAGAGCGCCCCGCCCCGCCAGGTGAGCGGCGCCTCGCCTTCAGCCTCGATCGCGAACTGCGCGCCGGGGATACTTCGCGCATACTCCTGCGCGACGGCGACCGGGTGGTCGGGGTCGATCTCGTCGCGGCTTCCGATGACGAGCGTCGGCACACGGATCGCGGTCAAGGCCTCCATGCCGTCAAAGGCCACCGAGCGCGGCGTGGCCCGCAACGCATCGGCCACCGCGCCCGGATGCAGGTGCTTGCTCAGCCGTTGAACGATGACGGTGCGCAGGGACGCCGCCCATTGTTCGGGTACACCGAGCGGTTCGAGCGCGGCAAGCATGCCCTCAGGGCCTCCGTGTTCCAGGCCGTCGGCCAGGGCGTTCCAGCGCTCGAGGTTGTCGGATGGGCGTCCCACATGGGCTGGAGCACCCAGGACCAAGGCGGCAACACGGTCGGGGTGGGTCAGCGCGACACGGGCTGCGGTGTGGGCGCCCATCGAATGGCCGACAAGCACGGCACGCTCGACGCCGAGGTGGTCGAGTACGGCGACCGCATCCTCCGCATACTCCGGGTAGCGGTACTCCGACCGCGCCCGCG
Source organism: Actinomycetota bacterium (assembly GCA_031366605.1). Classification (GTDB taxonomy): domain Bacteria; phylum Actinomycetota; class Thermoleophilia; order Miltoncostaeales; family Miltoncostaeaceae; genus CALMEC01. The sequence continues at coordinate 8,561 of JANLOO010000021.1, forward strand.
CCGGATCCGACTGTCCATGGCCGCGGGCGTCGTAGATGGCGACACGGTATCCGGCGCGTTCGATGGAACGCGAACCGTGCAGGACATACCGGCGTGCGGCGGTCAGGCCGTGCAGCGCCATGACCAGAGGGCCGTCGCCCGCGACCTCACCGTGCAGCGTCAGGCCCGGCCGGTTGACGGCGATGGAGGCAGACCCGCCATCCGTCACTCGGAGGGCTTCTCCGTCTGAGTTGCAGCGTCCCCCGCAGCCTTCGCGGTGGCATCACGTTGACGGAGTTCGTCGCGAAGATGTTTCATGGTGCGTTTGTTGCGCCGACGTCTGAAGAGGATCAACCACAGCGCGCCGACGACGGCTGCCGCACCGATGCTCCCAATCAACGTGCTCGCTCGAAAGTACGGGGCCTCGACATCGAGGGTGCGCTCGCCGGCGTGTGCGGCGTTGCCGGTACCGATGACGATGCCCAAGGTCAACAGGTTCGGGGCGGCGAGCACAGCCGCCGCAATCGCCATGACGAGCCAAACTTTGGCGGAGCGGCGCTTGCGAAAGCCGAACCACAGCACGAGCAATGGCAACAGGGTGAACACCGTCCCGTAGAACAAACCGAGCCCGATCCCCGACGATGTGCTCTGACCCACCTGGTCGCCGACGCGGTGTGACCACCATCGTGGGAGGAACGCCGCTCCGATGAAGAACAAGATCAGCGCTGCCAGGAGGAGGATGGCAGTCATCATGACGCGACTGACCCAGCGGCCGCCGACATGTGGTTCGGGCGGTTCGGAGGGGCTCTGCGCCTGTTCGGCGGGCGTCGACGCGGGGTCATCGTTCATGGGGCGCATCTTCGCAGGACCGCGTACCGTTCGCGCATGGCCGATCTGCGCGGCGCCGAGCAGCTGTTGGGTCACCCTGTCGCGGGAACGCTGACGGATGAGCAAACGGCGGTGATGATCGCCGCGTCCGTCGCAGGAGACCCGCCACGCACGCGCCTGGCCTGGATCGACTGGCGGGGCGCGACAATCGCCGCACGGCTGGTCTGCCCGCCCGGATTCCCGAGCCGCATGCGGCCGCTCGTCGCGACCGATGTGCGGGTCGATCAGGCGGGCATCGACGAGCGGGTGATTGCGGTACGGGCAGTCGATGGAATCGCGGGGGTGCAGTTGATCGTCGCCGACGAGGTTCAACCGCCGGTCACGCCGGTTGGGTCCCAGGGCATTGCACTCGCTCGGATCGGTATCACCATCCCCGTCATGGGCATCGACGCGTTGTCGGCCACCGGCGAACCAGTCGGCCGTCTCGATTCAGCCGGCATCGGGATGCTGTCACTGTCGGCTGGACGCGTCACCGGTCGACTCGGAGTCAGTCATGGCCTCGCTGCCGGTTTCGGCGGTGGCTATTGGGTCACCGATGCGGACGAAGCAACGTTCGAGGCGGGGTTCACGCCCGTGTTGCCGTCCTGGCTGCCCGACGGGCTTGACCGGGGCATGTTCCACATCGAGCCCGATGTCGCCTATCCGGCCGCCCCACCGTCGGTGGCAGTTGCATGGGGGCGTGAGCCGCAGCGCGTTTTGGTGCGTCAGTCGCCTGGCCAGTTGGCGAGCCCGGACACGGGCGGAGCGCGATGTGAGCCGGTGCACGTCGGTCCCTGGTCGGCTCGTCTGGTGAGCCGCGGACGTTTTGCGACGCTGGTGTGGCAGGCCGCCGACCGAGCGTTCGGGATTCAGATCGTCGGTGTGGACGCTCCGGGCGACGTCGCGCTGCGGGTCGCCGCGTCCATGTAGCCTTCGTGGTCGTGGCAACCGTCCGAGTCGCACCAGCATCAGCGTTTTGTGGCGCGATCACCATTCCTCCGGACAAGTCCATCACCCATCGGGCGATTCTGTTCGGCGCGATCTCGGACCGGACGGTGGTGATCGAACGGCCCCTCGACTCCGAGGACACGGGCGCGACGCTCAGTGCGATGGAGGCCTGTCGGGTCACGGCCCGGGGCCATCTGGGTGATCGCATCGAACTTGATGGCGTGGGCCTGCGCGGGTTGCGGCCCCCTGCGACGATCGACTGCATGAACGCCGGGACGCTGGCGCGCTTGCTGACGGGGATCATGGTTGGGCAATCCTGCGACCAGACGGTGATCGACGGCGACGCGTCGCTGCGAGGCCGTCCCATGAACCGCATCGCCAGGCCGTTGGCGGCAATGGGCGCAGAGATTCACACGATGCCGGGCGGCACCCCTCCGATGGTCGTCTCGGGCCCCCGCGACTTGCGGGGAATGGTCCATCGGCTGCCTGTCGCGAGTGCGCAGGTCAAAAGTTGCCTACTCCTGGCGGGGCTCTTCGCCGAGGGCGAGACCTGGGTCCACGAGCCGGAGCGATCACGCGATCACACGGAGCGCATGTTGGAGGCCGCCGGGGTCACGATCCTGCGTGACGGTTTGGCCGTCGGCGTGCGCGGTCCGGTGGATGGCATCGCCCTGCCTGACCTGGCCGTGCCCGGTGATTTCTCGTCGGCCGCGTTTCATGCTGTGGCGGGTGTGCTGTGCGCCAACCCGCAGGTGCGCCTGAACGGCGTCAACCTCAACCCGACCCGCACGGGGTTGCTGGCGGTCATGGAGCGCATGGGGGCCGGCGTGCAGATCCTCGACCGTGCCCAGATGGCCGGTGAGCCGACCGGTGACCTGATCGTCACCAGGGCTGACGCGTTGCGCGCAACCGAGGTCGCGCCCCACGAGGTCCCTGCGTTGATCGACGAGTTGCCCCTGGTCGGCCTGCTCGGGGCGTTCGCAGATGGTGTCACGGTGGTGCGGGGTGCGCACGAGCTGCGGCATAAGGAGAGTGACCGCATCGCATCGGTCTGTCAGGCGCTGCGGGCGCTCGGCGTACGCGCGGACGAGCACGAGGACGGGTTCTCCGTCCATGGTGCCGGCGGGATCGCCGGAGGCGAGATCGACTCACATGGAGATCACCGATTGGCGATGCTCGGGGCGATCGCGGGCTTGGTGAGTTCCGACGGTGTCAGCATCCGCGGTTTCGAGGCGGCCGCGGTGTCATACCCCGGTTTTGGCCGTGACCTGGCGGCGCTCGGTGCTGTCGCGTGATCGTGGCGATCGACGGTCCCGCCGGAGCTGGGAAGAGCACCGTGGCGCGCACGCTGGCCGCGCAGTTGAAAATCGGTTATCTCAACACCGGGTCGATGTATCGCGCGTTGACGTTGCTCGCCCTGCGCGATGGAGTCGACTTGGACAACGATTCTGCGCTGTCCGCACTGGTTCGCTCACACGACATCGCCTTGCAGGCCACACCCGAAGGGGATCGTGTGTCGCTCGATGGTCAGGACGTCACCGACGCCGTGCGCGAGCCCGCCGTCACGGACGCCGTGTCGCGAGTCGCCGTCCATCGCACCGTGCGCGCGGAAGTCGTGGCGCTGCAGCAGGCGCTCTTGACGTCAGGCGACTGGGTTGCCGATGGCAGGGACATCGGCAGCGTCGTGTGTCCCGCCGCCGACCTGAAGGTCTTTCTGACCGCATCGCCCCAGGTGCGCGCCGGCCGACGTCACGCCGAACTCGCGGCGGGCGGGGACGACGTGGAGTTTGGCGACGTGTTGCAGGACATCACGCGTCGCGATGCGATCGACTCCACCCGTGCAGAGAGCCCACTCGTGGTCGCTTCGGACGCTGTCGTCATCGACAGCTCCGAGCTTGCGATCGATGAGGTCGTGAGTCAGATCAGCCTGCTGGTGAGAGGAGACATCGCATGATGAGCCCGGTGATGTGGGATGTGGGGCGCGCGCTCTTTCGCCCGATCTTTCGGTTCGGGTTCCGACTCACCCGTGAGGGCGCGGAGCACATTCCGCGGACTGGCCCGGTGCTGATCGTGTGCAACCACCTCTCAGTCTTGGACCCCCCGTTTGTCGGGGGCGCCGCCAAACCTCGCCGGTTGTACTTCATGGCCAAGTCGGAACTGTTTCGCATCAAACCAGTCGGGTGGGTACTGGCGAAGGTGGGCGCGTTCCCGGTCGAGCGTGGTGGCGCGGACCGCGACGCCATCCGAACCGCACGCCAGATCTTGGCCCGTGGCGACGCCCTGGTGATGTTCCCCGAAGGCACGCGCAGCCTGTCAGGCAACGTGCGGCCGTTCTTCCCGGGTGCCGGGTTGATGGCGCTGGAGCCCGGCGTCACAGTCGTGCCCGCGGCGTTGTGGGGAAGTCAACGACTGCGGGGGCCGGTCAAGGTCGTGTTCGGCGCGGCCTTCATGCTGGACGACGTCACCGGGGGTGCCCGAAGCGAACGCGCCCGACTCGCGACGGACCGGATCGTCGCCGCCGTCGCCGAACTCGTCGAACGCGCAGGCGGCCCGGCCCAGTCGATTCCAACGGGCGAACCCTCGCTGGAGCGCTACTGACAAACGCGTTGCCCGGAGGTCACGCGGCCTTCGCGTGCGTCATGGACGTGACCAGCTGTGCGGCGATGACCTCTGCGAGCGCCGTCGCCATGAGCGGTGGCACCGCGTTGCCGATCTGACGGGCCACCGAGGTCATCGATTGCGACTCAGGAAAGACGAAATCGTCGGGGAACGACATGCAACGCGCGGCTTCGCGGAGCGTGATCGGGCGATGTTCCGCCGGATGCAGGTAGCGACCTTTCTCCGGTTTGAAGAACTCCGTTCGGATCGTGTAGGCGGGGCGGTCCCACCAGAGTCGACCGAAGACGTCGGTTGAACCGGTCTTCTTGCGGAGCCAGCAGTCGGGCGTCAGGTCCGGTCGGCGGCGCGCGAGGTCGAAGCGGTTCTCACCCTCGTTCGGGATGGTGCGATAGCGCTCAAGGCTCAATGGCCGGGGGTTCCTCGGTGAATGCCAGTTGTCGCCGTCGGGGATCAGCGGCAACCCCTCAACGGCTTCGCGGAAGGTCTTCCATGGGCGACCTTCGAGTGAGATCGCTTCGGGTGGGTGAAAACGCTCCGGCGGCCAGAGCGGCGGGGCGCCACTCGAGCCGATGACGATCGCGCGCCGCCGACGTTGGGCAACGCCGAAGGACGCCGCATTGAGGATGCGCCCTTCGACTGAGAATCCCAGCTGCTCCGCGGCCTGGACGAACGCCTGATACTCGGGCGCCTGCAGCAACTGCGGCACGTTTTCCATGATGAAGAGCGAAGGCTTTGACTGCTCAAGCGCGCGCAGGTACTGTCGCCACAGCGAGCGCCGGTCCAAACCGACGCGCTGCATGTTGAGAGGGGAGAAACCCTGACACGGAGGACCGCCCACGACGACGTCGGCGTTCGGGAACGTCTCGACGTCCTGAATTGGGCCGCAGTGGACGTGGTCCCCGAAGTTCAGGCGGTACGTCTCGGCTGCGTCCGGCTCCCATTCGACCGCGAAAATCGACCTGAACTTCGCGGTCGCCTCGAAGCCGAGGGTCATGCCGCCACACCCCGCGAAGAGGTCGATCATCGTGAAGGGCTCCACGACCGCACGCTACCGCAACGGGCCACGGAATACGAACAGGTGTTCGTAGTCTTCAAACCCGTAGTTCCCGCTCTCAGGGAAGAGCTGTGTGCGATGGATACCGGTCAGCGCGCCGTTCGGTGTGCGTTGTGACGCGCGCAGCCGGGGAGTCGTGGGCCTCGTCGGAGGCTGTCCGCAGTTCAATGCGGTCGAATCGCAGCCGGGACACGGCCCCCGAGTTGGCAGTCCGCTCGGCTGTGCACGGCCTGGGGTTGCGCTTCCGCGTCAACGCCCGGCCACTTCGCGACCTGCGGCGCACCGCCGACATCGTGTTTCCCCGTCAGAGGGTCGCCATCTTCATCGATGGATGCTTTTGGCATGGATGTCCAATCCACTACAGCGCCCCGTCGGCGCACTCGGAGTATTGGGCGACGAAGGTAGCAACGAACCGCGCTCGGGACCGTCAAACAGATCAACTACTGCGTGAGGCGGGTTGGACCGTGCTGCGCGTCTGGGAGCACGACCCCTCCGACGTCGTCGCGCAGCAAATCGCAGGGACCGTGCGACGGCTTCGGGCCCGCGAGTGATGTCGGCGGGCGCAGGACAGAAACGATTCTCGGCTTTACTCGGCGAGCATATTTGAATGACGATCGATCCCGTTCCATTCATTCGCTCCGCTCTGCGCTGACGGGCAACACCCGGCTCCTGATGCCCCGCTTCTCCACGCATCACGCTCCTGCAGATGGACCATTCGGTCGGATCGGGTGCAAAAATGTACGCACCCGGCTGCGGCCTGATCCGCCATCGTCGTGGCAGGGTCCCGCATGTCGTCGTTGCCACCGCCGAACCCACCGTGGGCCGTATCGCGTCGATTGCCCAGGGCACCGGTGACTTGGACGCCGTGTTTCACGTCGCGCTGTGGCAACCTGAGCGGGTCACGCGAGACGACGGGTTCGAATCGCAGGCGAAACGAGCTTGTTGACCTTGCGAAACAGGCCGTTTGTTCGACCTCAGCTACCTGCCCGCGATGCTCGCAAGAACCGTGATCTAACGACCGACGGATCAGTCTGCGTCCCATGGATTGATCTTCGATGAGACCGCGTCTACCGCGTTTGCGCCGGAACCTGCTTCACTTCCCTCGTGTCTACCAACTCTCGCGGACGACCAACCGCATCAGAACGACGTGCCGAGGCGCGTGAGCGCCGGACGGCGACGATTGCCACGATCGGCGATGGGCTGCCCGTTGTCGCGATCATCGGGTATCCGAACGTCGGCAAGTCGACCCTGTTCAACCGACTGACAGGCAGGCGCGAAGCCGTGGTCGACGAGCGTCCCGGCGTCACGCGCGATCGGCGCGAGACGACCGCCGACTGGCGGGGCCGGGTGTTCCAACTCGTCGACACCGGCGGTATCGATGACAGTGACCCGACGCCAATCGGGCGGCAGGTGGTGATCCAAGCGGCGACGGCGATCGATGAGGCCGATCTGATCCTGTTCGTCATCGACGCCCACACCGGCGCCGCGGCAGGTGACCTGGATGTGGCAGAACGCCTGCGTCGCGCGAAGAAGCCGGTGCTCGTCATCGCCAACAAGTGTGACCACGAGGGCCACGAGGTCGACGCACAGGCGCTCTGGGCGCTGGGGCTTGGCGACGTCATCCCGATCTCGGCGCAACACGGACGGGGTGCGGGGGACCTGCTGGACGCCATCGTCGACCGCTTGCCCGAGGCACCGGAGATGAACCTGGACGCAACCGCTCCCCCGGCCTTTGCGATCCTGGGTCGTCCGAACGTCGGCAAGAGCAGCATCCTCAACGCCCTGTTGGGTGTGGACCGCGTCATCGTGCACGATGTGCCGGGTACCACGCGCGATCCGGTGGACACGGTCATCGAGGTGGATGGTCAGCGCATCGTGCTGACCGACACGGCCGGACTTCGCAAGCGCGGCAAGTCCGTCGAAATCGTTGAGCGCTACAGCCACCTGCGCGCCGTCCAGTCGGCCGATCGCAGCGACGTCGCGATCGTCGTGTGCGACGCCGTCGAGGGCATCACGGACGCCGACCTTGCGGCTGCCGACTACGCCGCCAAAGCCCACTGCGCGACCCTGATCGTCATGAACAAGTGGGACCTGGCACAGCCGCCGCTCGATCACCTGACCGGTCTGGTGCGCGCCAAGATCCGTCAACGGCCCACGATCGAGGTCAGCTCCGCTGCGACCGGTGAGGGCATCGACCGCATCCTGCCCGCAGCACTGCGGCTCTACGGGCGTCTGTCGCAACGGATCTCCACCAAGCGCCTCAACACCGAGCTGCGAAGCCTCGCCGACGAACGGCCCGGACCACGTAAGGGCCGCAAGCAATTGTCCTTGCGCTACATCGTGCAGACGGGGATCAATCCGCCGACGTTTCGTCTGGACGTCAACGACAAAGCTTTGCTGACACGCGACTACATCTTCTGGATCGAGAACCGTCTGCGGCGGGCGTTTGACTTGGAAGGACTCCCCGTGATCATCGAGGTACGCGAGCGTCTACGAACTTGACCAAGTCTTTACCGGGACGGTGACGGGATCGGTGCAGGCCGGTGCTACCTTCGTTTTGACAGTCAAGTCATCGTTGCTTTGGGGGTCGGAATGCGTCTCGTCGTACCGCGTGCGCCGAAGAATCGGCGTGCTACGAGTGGTGTTGTCGCGGTCGTGGCCGCAGCGTCGCTGGCCGTCGCGGGCTGCGGCGGAGGTCAGGCGTCGACCGGTGCTGGAGCCGCCGATGTCGCAGGCTTCATCCCCGCCGGTTCGCCGGTCTATTTCGAGTTCTCCACCGATCTCGGTGGCACGCAGTGGACGCAGACGGTCGCACTCGCAAAGCGTTTTCCCGGATACGGCAAGCTCGTTACGGATGTCACCGATCAACTCGCCAACCAGAAGATCGACTTCGCGGGGCAGATCAAACCGCTGCTCGGGTCGGCCGCCGCCGTTGGCGTGTTCGACATCAAGGGACTTGCGGAGAACTCCCCCGACCCGTCTGTCGTCGGGGCGATTGATCTGGCAGACGGCAAAGAGGCGGATTTCGTCAAGCTCATCCAGACCGGCAAGGACCCGGCCAAGAAGGTCGGCCGGCACGACGGTGTCGACCTGTACGGCGACTCCAACACGACGTTCGCGGTCCTGGACGGCACGGTCCTGGTCAGCGACACGCCGGACCGGGTCAACCGGGCGATCGACGCCCACCGGGGCGGCGATTCACAGACGATGGCCGGCTCCACCAGGCTCGACGACGCCTTCGCCGAACTCCCGGACGAGGTACTTGCCCAAGGGTTTGTCGACCTCGGCGCGGTCGTGCGGCTTGCGAGCACCGCCGGTGGCGGTACCGCGAGCGCTGGTGGGGCCGCCATCGCGGAACAGCTCAAGAAGAGCGGTATCGGGGCGGATGCTGCGATCGGGCTGTCGGTCTCGGCCGAGGCGGACGGGGTTCGGATCAAGGCGGTCGGGCTGGGCGTCGGTCAGCTCGCCGGCGCGACGGAGCCGTTCACCCCGAAGCTCGCAGAGAAGGTTCCGGCCGATGCGCTCGCGTACGTCGGGTTCAGGAACGCGTATTCGCTCGGCGCACAGGCAATCAAGCAGATCGGGGGACAGGACCCTCAGGTCAAGAAGGCCCTGTCACAGGCGTCGCTCGTGCTTCCGCTCTTGGGGATCAACCTCGACGACGTCAAGGGGCTTACGAGCCTTGAGCATGCGCTGGTCGTCACAAAGGGCGCGACGGTCCCAGGCGCGGTCCTTGCGCTTGAGGTCGCCGATCCGGCAAAGGCCGGCGCCACGCTCGACACCCTCAGCAAGACTGCCCCGGCGCTCATCGAAAAGAGCGGCACCAAGATCCCCGCCTTCGTCAAGGTGGCGCTGGCCAACGGCGTCAGCGGGTGGCAGTCGGCCATCACACCCCAGGCGGGTGTCGTCTACGGCGTCGACGGCAACCTCGCGCTCATCGGGACGCTCCCGGAGGCCGTCAAGCAGGTGCAGGCCCCGGTGTCCAAGCTGACGGACGATCCCGCCTACCAGGCGGCCACCCGGCAGATGCCGTCCAAGGTCGACGGACTCCTCTGGATCAACGGCGAGGAACTCTTGACCACGCTCGACGGCTTGGGGGTCCTCAAGCGCGCGCCCAAGGACGTCATTGCCAACGTCCGCCCGCTCAAGAACATCGCGGCGTGGAGCACCGGTGGCGACAAGCCGACGTTCGAGGCGTTCCTCACCATCAAGTAGCGCAGGCCGCCGTTTTGATACCCGAAAAAGGCGGCGGTACACGCATGCGGGAATACCTCTTCACGTCCGAGTCGGTCACCGAAGGTCACCCCGATAAGATCGCTGACCAGATCTCTGACGGCGTCCTGGATGCGGTTCTGCGCGAAGACCCCATGGGTCGCGTGGCGTGCGAGACGCTTGTGACCACCGGGCAGGTGATGGTGGCTGGCGAGATCTCCACGACCACGTACGTCGACATCCCCAAGATCGCGCGCGAGACGATCCGCAGAATCGGCTACACCCGCGCCAAGTACGGCTTCGACGCCGAGACGTGTGGCATCTCCGTGGCGCTCGACGAACAGAGTCCCGACATCGCCCAGGGGGTCAATACGGCCCTCGAGGCGCGAGGTGTCGGCAACGAGGACCTCTACGACCTGCAGGGCGCCGGTGACCAGGGGCTGATGTTTGGATACGCGTCTGACGAGACCTCCGAGTTGATGCCGCTTCCGATCACGCTCGCACATCGCCTGTGCCAGCGTCTGGCCGAGGTGCGCCGCGACGGCATGTCGTACCTGCGGCCTGACGGCAAGTCGCAGGTGACGGTGCGATATCAGGACGGCAAGCCCAAAGAGGTCACTGCGGTCGTCATCTCGTCCCAACATCAACCGGATGTCTCCAACGATCAATTGCGCAGTGAGATTACGGCCAACGTCATTCAGCCGATCATCGCCGAGTTCGACATGTGGCGCGACGAGATCACGGTGTACATCAACCCGACGGGGTTGTTTGTCGTCGGTGGGCCGATGGGTGACTGCGGTCTCACCGGCCGCAAGATCATCGTCGACACGTACGGCGGCATGGCCCGCCACGGTGGAGGGGCATTCAGCGGCAAGGATCCGTCCAAGGTCGACCGGTCGGCGTGCTACGCGGCACGATGGGTCGCCAAGAACGTCGTGGCCGCAGGGCTCGCCTCGCGCTGTGAACTGCAGGTCGCGTACGCCATCGGCGTTGCCCGACCGGTCTCGATCATGGTCGAGTGCTTCGGGACCGAGACACGCCCGGTCGAGCAGATCGAGAAGTGGGTCGACGAGAACTTCGATCTTCGACCAGCGGCGATCATCGAGAGATTGGACCTGCGTCGCCCGATTTACCAGAAGACCGCGGCGTATGGTCACTTCGGACGCAACGACCCCGACTTCACGTGGGAAAACACCAGCATCGGCGACGCGTTCGCCGGTTCGGCTCGGGAGGGCTAGGAAATGAAGCGGTCAGTCATCTTTGCAGTGCTGTTTGGTTTCATCCTCGGGGCGGCGTTGGTGATGCGCCGCCGCGCCGAGCAGTAGTCCCTCCAGCCCGCCCCAAACAGGGCGGAGCCTGGTGAACACGGTTCAGGTCGTCCTGCTGCTTGCCACGCGGGCACTCGACCGACCGCTCGACTATGCCGTCCCCGAAGTGTTCGCCGGGCGTGCGATTCGAGGCGCGCTCGTGGCATGCCCGCTTGGGCGACGGACGGTTCTGGGGGTCGTCGTCAGCGCTGAGCCGCCGACGTGGGATGGCGATCTGGCGAAACTCGCCGGCATCGTGGATGTGCAGCCGATTCCGGATGCCCTCGTCGAGCTCGCGGCATGGATTGCCCGGTACTACGCAGCTCCGCTTGCCGCGTGTCTCCGCCTCGTGTTGCCGCCGGGTGCCGAAGGGACGCTCAAGCGGATTCCCGGCGGCGGCTGGCGGCTCGCGGATCCCCCTGGCCCCCCGGCGCAACTCGTGGTGAGCACGCCCGTCGCCGGGGGCACCGCGCGTCAACGTGCCGTCGTCGCCAAGCTGATCCATGCGGGCGGCACGCTGACGGCGGTCGATCTGTGTGCCCAGGCCGGGACCACGTTGCCGACCTTGCGACGGATGGCCGACGCGGGGTTCGTGACACTCGAACGGCGGGAACGTCTTCAGTTGGATGCCGGGGGAGACGGTGTGCGTACACCGGGGCCTCACCTCAACGCGCAGCAGTCGGCCGCGGTCACCGAAATCAGCGCCGCGCTGGGGCGCGGGCAGGAGGCGCTCCTCGTACATGGGGTGACCGGGTCGGGCAAGACCGAGGTGTACATCCACGCGATCGAAGCCGTGCGGGTGCTGGGTCGGGGGGCGATCGTCCTGGCCCCGGAGATCGCGCTGACGCCGCAGCTCCTGGAGCGTCTGCGGGCGCGTTTGGGCGCCGGGGTCGCGCTCTGGCACTCCGGAATGTCGGACGGCGAACGGGCAGCCGAGGACCGGCGCATCCGCGCGGGCGAGGCGGATGTCGTACTCGGCGCGCGGAGCGCGGTGTTCGCCCCGCTCGCCAACGTCGGCTTGATCATCGTCGACGAGGAGCACGAGGCGTCCTACAAGCAGGATGCGTCGCCGCGCTATGACGCCCGTCAGGTGGCATATCGCCGTGGCCGGTTGGAGGATGCGCTCGTCGTCTACGGAAGCGCAACCCCACGTCCCGAATCGTTTTGGGCCCTGCCACACATCACGTTGACTGACCGGGCCGATGGGGCGCCGCTTCCGCACGTCGAGGTCGTCGACATGCGGATGCAACCGCCCGGACCGATCTCGCGTCCGCTCGCCAGGGCATTGCAAGAGGCCGCAACGCGTGGTGAGAAGGCCATCCTGCTGCTCAACCGGCGTGGTTTGGCGCGGATGGGGCTCTGCCGGGCGTGCGGGTGGATCGCCCGCTGCCCGTCCTGTGATGTGCCGCTTGTCGTCCACGACCGGCCCGAACATCTGGTGTGCCATCACTGCGGCTATGACGCACCCGTGCCCGTGTTGTGCCCGTCGTGTCGCGGCGCCGAGGTCGCCCGCCAGGGTTCGGGTACACAGGGCCTCGAAGAGGCGCTTGCGACCGTGGTGCCGGATGTCCCCTTGATTCGACTCGACGGCGATGTGATCGCCCGACGCGGGGAGTTGGGCAGCCGACTGGCGCGGTTCGCTCGGCCCGGGGCAGCCGTGTTGTTGGGCACACAGATGGTGGCCAAGGGCCACGACCTGCCGGCGGTGACGGTCGCAGGGGTGCTGGACGCCGACGGCGCCCTTCAGCGACCCGATTTCCGCGCCGAGGAGCGGGCGTTTGCCCTGATCGTGCAGCTGGCGGGCCGAGCCGGACGCCGTGGCGAGCCCTCGACAGTGTTCGTCCAGGCATGGGAGCCGGACGGTCGCGCGGTTCGACTGGGAGCGCGGCATGCCGTACAGGAGTTCTTGGCCGGCGAGATCCACCGTCGACAGGATCGGCAGTTCCCACCGTTCGGACACTTGGTGCGGATCATCGTGGATGGCGCAAACGCCGCATCGGTCACCACCGTCGCTCGGGGTTTGGCCGATGCGCTGCGCGACGCGGAGCCCGACATGACCGTGCTCGGGCCGGCCATGCTGCACCGGCTCCGCGGCCAATCGCGTCGCGCGATCTTGGTGCGGGCAGAGCGTGCGACGGATGCCACTGCCGCGGTCACGGCGCAGATCGACGCACGCCAGGCCGCCTTGCGCAAAGCGGCGATCCGTGTCGTTGTGGATGTCGACCCGCAGGACACCTGAACTGCGGACGGGGTCGGGGGTTTACGATCGGAGTGCGCGGTCAATGTGAGGGGGCGCGCACGTTTTTCGGCGGACCTCGATACGATTCCGCCGCCCAGACCACACGCATCCCGCAAGGAGTGCCACCACCAATGCCGGTTCCCCGCCTTTTCGAGGCCCCATCCGACCAGCGCGAGCGTTGGATTCATGTGCTTGCCTGCCTGATCGGCTTGTCAGGCCCCGAGACCCGACCCGCGCTTATCTCGGAACTCACCGGCGAGGACCTGCCTGGTGTCGCAGAAGCGCAAACGCGCGAGGCGCATCCGCTCGGCGGCGCGGGGGTTGACATTCTGGTGCGTGATCGCGAGCGTCGGTGGGCGGTCGCGGTGCAGGCGACGCTGGGATTCGAGGCCGATGCGCATCCCGGGATCGTCGCCGCACACCACGCGTTGGCCGATCAAGCCGAGCGGGTCATCGGGGTCGTCATCACGCCGGATCGCAAGCCGTCGTCAGCGGTGCAAGCCGCCCAGGCGGATGGGATCGATGCGCGTCATAAGAGTTGGTTGCGCGTGCGGGACTGGGTGCAAGAGCGGCCCGAGCGCGGCGGAGCCACGGGTGTGGATCTGGCGTTGCTTCGCGAGGCCGAGTACTTCCTGACGCCGCGGGTCGCGGAGCTCTACCGGCTCGAGGAGCTGAGCCCACCGATCACTCCCGCGCTACGGCCGACGCTGTCTTCCGTGTTCTTCGATCTCAACGACATCTCGCCGGCGCCACTGATCGCGAGCGGGCCGGGCGGTACAACCGAGGCGCGGATTGCGTTCCCGCGCACAGGGGAGCCCACCGTGGAGATCGTGCTGGACAACGGTGCGCTGTCGGTGCGCCTGGCCGATGGGGACATCGGGGGTGGGTTCGTCGCGAACGGCTCAACCTCGGCGCTGACCATCAGTGAACCAGCCGACTGGGTGCGCAACCGATCAGGGGCGCTGGCTGTCGCACGTCGTCTGCTCCCCGTGCCCAGGTAGGTCGTTTCGTGGGCGAGCGCGCATTCGAAGATCCGGAACTGGAGGAGCGCCGCCAACGTGCGTTGCGCAATGTTCGGCAGCTCGGGGACCCGGTGTTGCGGACGCCGTCCGCGCGCATCGAGGTCTTCGATGACGCGTTGCGCGATGAGGCGGCGACGATGATCGAGCTGATGCACAGCGCACACGGGGTCGGCTTGGCGGCCCCGCAGCTCGGCCGCCTGCGCCGCCTGATCGTCATCGACCCGTTCGTGGATGAGCCACCGATCGCGCTGGTCAATCCTGAGATCACCTGGTTTTCGGATGAACAGGACTCATTCGACGAAGGGTGCCTGTCGATCGGCGAGGTCGTGGTTCCGGTCATTCGCCCCGTCGGAATCCGCCTGACTGCGCGCGATCTCGATGGGCAGGAGGTCGCGATGGAAATCGACGGCTTTGGCGCGCGCGTGATCCAACACGAGGTCGACCACCTGGACGGAATTTTGATCATCGATCGCACAGGACCCGAGGAGCGCAAGGAGGCGCTGAGACAGCTGCGCGCGGAGCAATCGTGACCCGCGTCGCGTTTGCCGGGAGCCCGCCCGCAGCCGCGACGGTACTGCGTGCGCTCGTCGCTGCCGGTTACGACCTCCCGGTCGTGATCTCACAGCCCGACCGACCCAAAGGGCGTGGCGGCAAGACCGTCCCAACGGCGGTCAGCGTCGCGGCTGGGGAACTGGGCCTCGACCTGTGGCGGCCCGCGTCGATCAACGATGGCGAGACGCTGGATGCACTTGAGTCCCTTGGGCTCGATGCCGTGTGCGTCGTGGGGTTCGGGCAGATCCTGCGCCATCGGCTGCTCACCACCTGGCCGTGTCTCAACGTCCACTTCTCGATCCTGCCGGCGTATCGCGGCGCGGCCCCGGTGGAGCGTGCCCTGATGGACGGCCGCACCGAAACCGGCGTGACGATCATGCAGATGGACGCGGGCCTCGACACCGGTCCGATCATCGCGATCGACCGCATCGACATCGGCGCCGACGAGGATGCCGGGTCGTTGCTCGACCGACTTGCCGCCCGCGGTGGCAAGCTTCTTGGCGCGACGCTCGACGACCTCGCGGCTGGGACGCTGACGATGACCGCACAACCCTGCGAAGGTGTCTCACTGGCGCCCAAGATCGGTGATGCGGACATCGCACTCGACTTCACGCTGTCCCCGCAGATCGTTGCGAACCGAATCCGAGCGTTGTCACCGTACATCGGGGCGGCGTGTCTGATCGACGGTCAGCGGTTCAAGCTGTGGGCTGCCCGTCCCACCGACGTCGCGGACATGCAGCCGGGCGTGGGGCGCGTCGATGCGGGCCACCTGTTGCTGCCGTGCGGTGACGGAGCTGTCGATGTGCTCGAGCTGCAACCGCCCAACCGCAGCAGCATGCGCGCCGCCGATTTTCTGCGCGGTTGGCGGGGTGGGTTGGGTGTCAGCCGGATTCCCGGCCGCTGATGTCCGAACCTGATGCCACCCCCGAGCGGCGGGTGGCGTTTCGTGTGTTGCGTCGGGTGGCCGAGGGCGCGTATGCCGACCGGGCGCTGGCCGGCGAGGCTCGTCGCGATGGGCTGGCCCCGGGGCCACGCGGACAAGCGCATCGTTTGGCGTTTGGCGTCGTGCAGCGTCGGCGGACGCTCGACTGGCTGATCGACGCCGAGTTGGACCGACCCGATGGAGTTGAGCCCGCCGTGCGGGACGTATTGCGGCTGGGTGCATTCGAACTGGCGTACAGCGACGGGGTGCCGGTATCGGCCGCTGTGGATCAGGCGGTTCGCCTGGCACGTCGCCTACCCGGCGCCGCGCGCCGTGTGACGGCTCGCGCGGGGCTGGTCAATGCTGTCCTGCGAAAGGTCGCGGGAACCGCACAGGAGCGCTTAGGGACGCTCAGCGACGACGTGCCGCAGGCGGCGGCGATCACACACAGCGTGCCGGACTGGATCGCGGAGCGGTTGTTCGATGCCCTCGGGCAGACCGTCGCCTGCCAGGTCCTCGCGTGCGCCAATCGCGCGGCGGAGTCGGCGTTGCGGTGGAATCCACTGCGGGGTTCGCGGCAGGAGTTCGTGGCGCTCCTGCCCAATGATGCCGTGGCGGATGAATTCATCACCGATGCGTATGTGTCGGGGACGCCCTTTGCGCTGGAGGAATCGCCGATCTGGACCCGCGGGCTTGGGATGGGACAGAGCCGGGCTTCGATGCTGCCGGCGCTTGTGCTCGCACCGCAACCGGGCGAGCGCGTCCTCGACCTGTGCGCAGCGCCTGGCGCCAAGGCGACCCACCTGGCCGCGCTGTCGCACAACCGCGCCGAGATCGTCTGCGTGGAGCCGCGACCCGCCCGTGCCTCGACGCTGCGGGAACTGGCCGAACGCATGGGCGCCCGGCTGACCGTCATCGAGGGTGACGGTAGAACGGTTCCACTCGAAGGAACCTTCGATGCGGCTTTGGTGGATCCGCCGTGTACCGGGTTGGGTGTCCTGTCGGCCCGCCCGGATGCGCGGTGGCGTCGCCGCGAGGAGGACATTGCCGAATTGGTCGCGTTGCAGTCGGCACTCCTGCGGCGGGCGATCCAGGTCGTGCGGCCCGGTGGCAGGATCGTGTATTCGACGTGCACGCTCCTGCCGGACGAGAACGAGCAGATCGTGTTGGCGAGCGGGCTCGACGTCATGGATCTGACCGCGCGGCTCTCTCAGTTCGCGCACCCACGCCTTGCCGGTGCGCTCTTGACCCTTCCATCGCGCGATCAGACGGATGGGTTCTTCGTGGCCGGGCTCCGCGTCGCCAACGGATAAACTGCCCGCTGTGAGCGCACTTTCGATACCTCAGGTGTTGCCATCGATCATGTCCGCGGACTTCTTGCGCTTGGGGCAGCAGATCGACGCGTTGCTGGCCGCGGGCGCGCGGGTGTTCCACGTCGACGTGATGGACGGCCAGTTCGTGCCCAATCTGACGGTCGGGCCCGGCTTCGCCGCGAGCCTGGCCGCGCCTGTCAGGGCTGCGGGTGGGATTCTGGACATACACCTGATGGTCGAACGGCCTGCCGGAATGATCGAGTTGTTCGCGCCTCACGCGGGCGCCATCAGCATCCACGCGGAGGCCGATCCGCATGTACATCGCCTGCTCGGCCGCATTCGCGAACTCGGTTGCCTGGCGGGACTTGCGCTCAACCCGGGGACGTCGTTGGCGGCGGTCGATCCGGTTGCGCACCTGGTGGACTTCGTCAACGTCATGAGCGTCAACCCCGGGTTTGCCGGGCAGTCGTTCATCCCGACGACTCCCGCCCGGCTTGCCGACCTGCGCGACCGTCTGCCTGAGGGCGTCGCGATCGAGGTCGACGGTGGCGTCAGCGTCGCAACGCTTGCCGGCGTCCGTGACGCGGGGGCGACGTTGTTCGTCTCTGCGTCATCCATCTTCGGCGCAGACGATCCGGTGGCGGCGTACACCGAGCTGGCCGTGCTGGCGGCGGGGGCGTGACCGCGGCGACCGCGTCAGTTGCGACGGCAGACGAGCTGCTCCAGTTGGCACGAGCACGTGAGCTTGCGCTCGGCGGGCGAGGACGCGTGAGCCCCAACCCGTTGGTGGGCGCCGTCGTGGTGCGCGACGGGCGCGTCATCGGCGAGGGTTGGCACGAGGGGCCTGGGACACCACACGCCGAGGTCGGTGCGCTGCGCGAAGCGGGCGCTGCGGCGCGTGGAGCCACGGTCGTCTGCACCCTCGAGCCGTGTTCGCATCATGGCCGCACGCCGCCGTGCTGTGACGCGCTGATGGCGGCAGGGGTGGCTCGGGTGGTGATCGGTTGTCTGGATCCACTCGAGCGTGGGCGGGCGGGGGGCGCAGCGGTGCTGTCGCAGTCAGGGATCGACGTGGCGCTGACCTCGGGTGACGATGCCCAGGCATGTCGCGAGCTCAACGCGCCGTTCATCACACACGCGTTGACTGGGCGTCCGCTGGTGACGCTCAAGCTCGCCGCCAGCCTGGACGGCAAGGTCGCGACGTCGACGGGGGAGACGCGGTGGATCAGCGGGTCCGAGTCGCGTGCGCTCGTGCACCGATGGCGCGCGGACGCCGATGCCGTTGCGGTGGGGATCGGCACGGCGATCGCCGATGATCCCATGCTGACTGCGCGCGACGTGGACGGTGATCTGCGACAGCCCATTCGCGTGGTCTTTGACGGCCATGCGCGGCTGCCGCTGGACGGAGCGCTGGTGCGGAGTAAGGCCCAGGCGCCGGTCATGGTGTTTGTCGGCGCGAACGCAGATGCCGCACGGGTCGCCGGCCTGCGTGACGCGGGGGTCGATGTGTTGGCGCTGCATGGAGACGCAGGCCAACGAATCATGCAGGGGCTCCAGGTACTGGGAGCGCGTGGCGTGCAATCGGTGTTCCTCGAAGGCGGTCCGATCCTGGCCGAGGCGTTCCTGGCCGCCGGCGCTGTTGATCGGGTGTCGTGGTTTGTCGCGCCGATCTTGATCGGTGGGGCGACTGCGCCGGGAGCGCTTGGCGGTCCAGGCCTCGGCCTGTTGGCGGGCGTTCCCAGACTCAGCGGGGTCGAAGTCACGCGGGTGGGCGACGACGTGTTGATCACGGGCCGATTGCGCCCCTTGGCGGAGGCTTGATGTTCACCGGCCTTGTCGAAGAGATCGGGACTGTCGCAACGCTCGAAGTGCGTCCGGACGGCGCGCGCGTGCGGGTCAGGGCGACCCGCGTGGCGGACGGACTTGCACTGGGTGACTCGGTCGCTGTCGACGGGGCGTGCCTGACGGTCGTGGCCCTTCACGACGATGGGTTCGAGATCGACGCAGTGACCGAGACCCTGCGGTGCACGGCACTTGGGGATCGATCGGTCGGCGACCGGGTCAACCTCGAACGCGCAGTGCGGGCCGGTGACCGGCTGGGCGGGCATTTGGTGCAGGGGCACGTCGACGGGACCGGACAGATCAGCAGCGTGACGGACGAAGGCACCGGATCACGGATCAGCGTCGTGGCGCCGCCCGAGATCCTGCGCTACGTCGTCGCGAAGGGCAGCATCACGTTGGACGGCGTCAGCCTGACGGTTGCCACGTGCGAGCGTCAGGGTTTCGCGGTGGCGCTCATCCCCCATACGCTGGGCGAGACGACCTTGGGTCGCATGGTCGTGGGGCGTCGCGTCAACCTGGAGGTCGACTTGGTGGCAAAGTACGTCGAGGCGCTCGTGGCGCCGTACAGATCTTCGGAAGAGAGCACATGAGTACGACGTCCCCGTTCACCACCGTGGAGCACGCGATCGAGGAGATTCGATCGGGGCGAATGGTCGTCGTCTGCGATTCCGAGGACCGTGAGAACGAAGGCGATCTGATCATGGCCGCCCAGTTCGCGACGCCGGAAGCCGTCAACTTCATGGCGACGAACGCCCGTGGGCTCATCTGCCTGGCGTTGACCGAGGAGCGCTGCGAGCAGATCGGGTTGACGTTGGCGGCACGTCGCAACGAGACTCCGCACGGCACGGCGTTCACGGACTCGATCGAGGCGCGTGAGGGGGTCACGACCGGTATCTCTGCGCCGGATCGCTCACGCACGATCATGGTCGCGATCGATCCCACCAGCGGTCCGGACGACTTGGCCAAGCCAGGACACGTGTTCCCGCTTCGGGCCCAGACGGGCGGCGTCCTCAAACGCGCCGGCCACACCGAGGCGGCGGTCGACCTGACCCGCATGGCCGGGCTCATTCCCGCAGGGGTGATCTGCGAGATCATGAATGAGGACGGCACGATGGCCCGCGTGGCGGACCTGTCCCGGTACGCCGAGGAGCACGGCCTGCAGATGATCACTGTGGCGCAGCTGATCGAACACCGCCGCCGCAATGAGAAGTTGATCGAGCGTGGGACGCCTGCGCGGCTGCCGACGCCCTTTGGCGAGTTTACGGCCATCGGCTACCGCAGCGTCGTCGACGGCAAGGAACACCTGGCGTTGGTCATGGGCGAGGTCGACGGGGCGGAGGACGTGCTGGTGCGCGTGCATTCGGAGTGTCTGACGGGCGATGTGTTCGGGTCGCTTCGCTGCGACTGCGGGGAGCAGCTCCAGGCGGCACTGCAGATCATCGGCGACGCGGGCCGGGGCGTCGTGCTCTACATCGCCCAGGAGGGTCGCGGCATCGGCCTGCTCAACAAGCTCAGCGCGTATGAGCTTCAGGACAATGGGCGCGACACGGTCGAGGCGAACATTGAACTCGGGTTCCCGCCAGACCTTCGCGACTACGGGATCGGTGCCCAGATTCTGGTCGACCTGGGGTTGACGACGATCCGGCAGCTCACCAACAACCCCAAGAAGATCGCGGGCCTCAAGGGATATGGCCTGACGGTCGTCGAGGCGGTCCCCATCGAGGTACCGCCCGGTTCCGAGAACACGAAGTACTTGCAGACCAAGCGCGACAAGATGGGGCACAAGCTGCACCACCAGGACCTGCGTTTTGAGGAGGGTGACGCGGACGATGTCGGCGAGCTGGGTGGTGAGTCCGATGGCACGTAGCGAGCCCGCGCCTCCTGCGCCAACGCTTGTCGATGCAACGGTCCGCATGGCTGTGCTGGTGGCCGGGTTCCATCGCCAGATCGCGGAAGCGCTGTTGGGAGGCGTCCGGTTGCGCTTGGCGGCCTCCGGCCTTCCCAAAGGCAACCTGGACGAGGTGTCGGTACCCGGTGCGTACGAGTTGCCGTTGGCCGCCCAAACGTTGGCGCGGACCGGCCGCTACGCCGCGATCGTGTCAGTCGGGGCTGTCATCCGCGGCGAGACCCCGCATTTCAACTACGTTTGTGATGCGGCCGCGTCCGGGCTGCTGCGTGTCTCGCTGGACACCGGGGTGCCCTGTGCGTTCGGCGTCCTGACCTGCGACACGTACGCGCAAGCCGAAGCCCGCGCCGGCGGAGCGGTGGGCAACAAAGGCGAGGAAGCCGCCGACGCCGCCGTGACGATGGCCAACCTGATCACCAACGAGGCCGGCTGAGAGCTCCCCAGGCAGGCGCTCACCACGCCGACCCCAAGCAACGCAAGGTTCCGACGTTCCGCAACGACCCGACCCGTGCGACGGTTGTCGTCCTGCTGGTCAGTCCCACCCCGGTCCCACACGCCCGCCGCGACCGCGCCGTCTACCCGATGATCTGAACACCCCGGGCCCCCGAGCGACGACTCCGGGTCTCGATCCCGGGTACACGTCCCGGAAATAGCCAATCAACCATCTTCTGGACGGCCATTTGTGTCGTTTGGCGTGCGTCTTTTGGCACGCTTTTGTGACAGGTGCGTGTAGCGCTGTAACAGGTGTCGGCGGCATCATGGGTCGTGTGAGTGACGGGTCGACAACGGGTGGTCGGAAGGTAGGGCGGCGCTGGGCGACGGATCAGCCGGTGTGTGCGCTTTGCGCCGCGCCTGGGTCTGGAAGGGTGGCTGAGCATCACCTGACGCACGGCGTTTCGGTCCTTTTGTGTGGGGACCACCGAAGCGACGGGTATCAGCGTCGTCGCGATGGGCAGGACTTCGCGAATGAGCTTGCAGGACTCTGGAGTGCATCCGGTTGCCTGTCGGCGCGGCATCGGTCGGCGCTCGCGGCGCATGTGCGGCGCGTCAGCCGGTCCGGGGCGGATCGCCGGTCACGGCCCGGGTCGTATTCATGGCCGGTGCTTCGCGCTGAGGCTGAGCGGCGGTTTGCCGCAGGGGAGTCGCCCAGGTTGGTCATCCATGAGTTGCGCGCACATCACGCGGGAGGCGATGCCATCGTGCCGTCCGTCCGGACGATGCGTCGATGGTTTTGTGAGGCGCGGTGGCTGACTGACGACCGCAGCCACGGTCCAGCACCGGAAGCAACGCAGAGCGTTGGCAACGCGTGGTCGCAGCGAATCATGCCGCTCTCAGACATTCGGCCGTACATACGGTCGCTCACAGAACCGTACGGCTGGTGGGCGCTTTCCGGGTGGCCGCGCGGGTCCCCCAAGTGGCCGAGCTAAACCGCCTTCTGGACCTTGCCCGCCTTGAGGCAACGAGTGCAGACGTAGACGCTGATCGGCGTCGCGCCCTTCAGGATGCGCACCTTCTGGATGTTGGGGTTGAACCGGCGGGACGTTGCCCGCATCGAGTGGCTTCGGTTGTTGCCGAACATGGGCTTCTTATCGCAGACACTGCAGACCTTCGCCACGGCGCTCCGTCCTGGGTCGATGACACGATGCGAACCCAAGCGGGCCCGCCAACGGCCCTGGATTATGCCGACTCAACGCCCAAACGTGCAACCGAGCCCGTCCACACCCACAATCCCGCCCTTCGCTGAGGCCCGTGGAACGCCGTGGGTGAGCGGGCCTGACCCCAAACGGCCGAGCACCGCATGGTGGGATGCACCGGTCACTGAGCTCACCGGAATCGGCCGGGTCACCGGCGAGCGCGCGGCCACCATGGGCATTGCGCGGGTCGGAGACCTGCTCGAGCACCTGCCCGTCCGCTACCTGACCTACGACGATGCCCGCCCCCTGGGCGAGCTGTCCATCGATGAGGAGGCCACCGTCCGCGTGCGCATCGGACGCATCGCCGTGCGCCCGACGCGGAGCCGCAAACTGCGGATCGTCGAGGCCAGCGTGAGTGATGCGACCGGCGCCGCGATCGCCGTGTGGTTCAACCAGGAGTATTTGCTGCGCGTTCTCGAACCGGGCCAGGAGGTCCTGTTGCGCGGGCGACTCGAACCCGGGCGCCCACCGAAACTGTTGGTCAAGGCCCACGAAGTTGTCGGGGGGCAGGGATCCGAGGGGCGCCACACCCAAGGGCTCGTGCCTGTCTACCCGGCCAGCGAAGCCTTGTCGGCACGCCGCCTGCGCGAGCTGGTCGATGCGGCACGCCCCTACTTGGGAGCCGCGGTCGAGAACCTGCCCGCATGGATGCGCCGGCGCCTGGACCTGCCGCACCAGGCGGATGCCCTCGCCGCAATCCACTTTCCGCGCACGACCCGTGAGGGCCGTCTCGGTCGCCGCCGCCTCGTCCTGGAGGAACTTGTGATCTTGCAGCTGGGCCTGGGCGCAGTCCGTCGCAACGAGCAGCTCGGTCGTCCGGCGCCCGCCCTGCGCGGTGACGGCGGGCTGCGTGCCGTCGTTCTGGCGGCCCTCCCGTTCACGCTGACAGCCGAACAGGCGCGGGTGACGGGCGAGATCGCGCGTGACCTGCAACGTGACCGTCCCATGCGGCGACTGCTGCAGGGCGAGGTCGGCTCGGGCAAGACCGTGGTCGCGGCGCTCGCGATCTGCCAGGCCGTCGAGGCGGGGCGCCAAGCCGCGTTGCTCGTCCCGACCGAGACGCTGGCCGACCAACACCTGCGGACGCTCGATGCGGTGCTGGCACCTGCCGGCATCACACCCGTCCTCGTGACCGGCCGCGTCTCCGCAAGCGAGCGCGAGCATCGGCGTCTGGCGCTTCGGTCGGGCACCGCCACGGTCGCGATCGGGACCCAGGCGCTGCTCTTCGAACGCGCGGCGTTTGCGCGGCTGGGACTGGTGGTCGTTGATGAGCAACACCGGTTCGGCGTCGAACAGCGCCAGGCCCTGGCCGATCGCGCGACCGACGCCGGGGACGACGCGGCCGCGCACCTGTTGTACATGACCGCGACGCCGATCCCACGCACCCTTGCCCTGACGGCCTACGGTGATCTGCGCGTCTCGACGATCCGCGGCCGCCCACCAGGTCGCCAACCCGTGGAGACCCTCTGGATCAGAGAACCACAGCGCGACGACGCCTACGAACGCATTCGTCAGCAGCTTCGCGCCGGTCGCCAGGGATACGTCATCTGCCCTCGGGTGGAGGGTGGCGAGGAGGCCCTGGCACGCGCAGCCGTCGACGAGGCCGAACGCCTGCGCCGGGGGCCGTTTGCCGCATTCAACGTGGGGCTCGCGCACGGCGCACTGAAGGGCGACGACAAGCGCGCCGCGATGACCGCGTTCGCGAATGGGCAGACAGACCTGCTCGTGGCAACCACCGTCGTCGAGGTCGGGATCGACGTCCCCAACGCCACCATCATGGTGATCGAGGACGCCGATCAGTTCGGTCTGGCGCAGTTGCACCAACTGCGCGGTCGCGTCGGTCGTGGCGCGGACCTGGGCACGTGCATTTTGTTTGCGGAACCATCAACCGACGAGGGACAACGCCGGCTGGAGGCAATCACGCAGACCCACGACGGGTTCCGCCTCGCCGAATTGGACCTGGAACTGCGTGGAGAGGGCGCCGTGCTCGGCGTACGGCAATCAGGACCCACGGATTTGCGGTTCGCCCGGCTCACACGTGACCGCCGCGAACTCGCCGAGGCACGCCAAATCGCGCGGAGAACCTTGCGTGACGACCCCCGGCTGGAGCGCCCCGAACACAGCTTGCTGCGCCGAGCCGTGCTCGCGCGCTTCGCCGAGCTTCCACGGCTGCTGGACGCATGAGGGTCGTCGCCGGTCAGTACGGGGGACGCACGTTGGTCGCTCCGCGCGGGGGATCGACGCGGCCCACCAGCGACCGCGTCCGCGAGGCCCTCTTCTCGATCATCGGATCGGTGGAGGGTGTGCACGTGCTCGATCTGTTCGCCGGCTCAGGCGCGCTCGGAATCGAGGCGCTCTCGCGCGGGGCGGCATCGACGACGTTCGTGGATTCTTCGCGGGCTGCCATCACCGCGATACGCGCCAACACTGCGATGGTCGACGATGCGAGCCGCGTCCGGGTGATGCCGATCGATTGGCAGGCGGCGCTCCGCGCAGAGCGCAGCGCGGGCCGAATCTACGGCTTGTGCCTGCTGGACCCGCCTTATAGCGTCCTGCCCCGCATCGCGGGCCGCCTCGGCGCGGCCCTCGCGCCGGTCCTGTCGGATGGCGCTACGCTGGTCGTCGAACATGCAGCAGCAACCGGGCCGGTCGAACTCGAGGATCTTCTGGTCGCAGACCGCACAGACCGCACATACGGAGGCACGGGGATCACAGTCATGCGCATCGGGGCATCAGGGTGAGCGAGCGACGCATCGTCGTGTGCCCGGGCAGTTACGATCCGGTCACCTATGGGCACGTCGACGTCATCCAGCGCGCATCGGGGTTGTTCGACGAGGTGGTGGTCGGCGTCGTGATCGGATCGACTCGCAAGAGGTACATGTTCGACACGGACGTGCGCATCAACTTCGTCCGTGACGCGGTCGCCCATCTGGACAACGTCCGAGTCGAAGGCTTCAATATGTTGGTCAGCGAGTTCGCGCGGCAGATCGGGGCGTGCGCGCTGGTGAAGGGCCTTCGGGCCATCTCGGACTTTGACTACGAGTTCCAGATGGCACAGATCAACAAGGGACTGGCTCCCGAAATCGAGACGGTGTACCTTCCGGCATCCGCCAAGTACAGCTTCCTCAGCTCCAGCGGAGTCCGCGAAATCGCGGTCTGGGGAGGTTCCGTCGACGATTGGGTCCCGGCCAACGTGGTCGAAGCGTTTCGGCACATGGTTGGCACACACCACGAGGAGGACTGACAACTCTTGGACGTACTCGCGCTGATTGACAAGCTCGACGACCTCATCCACAACGCGCGCACCGTGCCGTTTTCGGACAAGGTCGCGATTGAACGGGAGGAGATCTACGAGCTGCTCGACCAGATGCGCTCCACGATCCCTGAGGAGATCAAGCAATCCCGCTGGATCGTCAAGGAGCGGCAGGAGATGCTCGCCGAGGCCAAGCGCGAAGCCGACCGTCTGGTGGCTGACGCACGCGACAAGGCCGCGCAGGAGGCGTCGCAGGAGGAAATCGTCAAGCGCGCGGAGCGTGAGGCCGCACAGGTGCTCGAAGAGGCGCGGGTTCGTGAACGTGAGGTGCGTCTCGGTGCCGAGGACTACGCCGACGAGGTGTTGTCGACGCTCGAGGTCAATCTCGGCAAGTTCCTGG
The DNA here is from genome assembly GCA_031366605.1 of Actinomycetota bacterium. Classification (GTDB taxonomy): domain Bacteria; phylum Actinomycetota; class Thermoleophilia; order Miltoncostaeales; family Miltoncostaeaceae; genus CALMEC01. The sequence goes on from JANLOO010000021.1 coordinate 34,690, forward strand.
CAGCCGTCCAACGTGGGCGTGAGCGCCTCCAACGCGGCGGTGGTGGCACCGACGGATCCGGCCAGGCGATCCCCGAGCCGATCGCACCTCCTGACCAGCGCTGACCGACGGGTATGAGCGGGATCACTCCGAAACGGCGACCCCGAGGGGGGACGAGCCGGCGTGAGGAGGGCTCGCGCGCGTTTGACCTGCGGACGCTGGAGCTGACGCCCGGTCAGGCGCGTGAGTTCGCGTTGGCGATCCCCGTCGAGGACATCGTGCTGGCGGGGCAGCGGTACGTCGCCCATCCGGGCGAGCCCGTCGCCCAGGTTGAGGTCTCCCAGTCATCGTCGGGCTGGCACTTCCGCCTGCGGGTCGCGACCGAACTGGTCGGGCCCTGCTGGCGGTGTCTCAACGACGCCCATGTCCCGTTGCAGGCCGAAAGCCGTGACTACTCCGCATATGACCGTCCCTACAGCGAGGGCTACGACGAGGACCTGGATTGTGAATACCTGACCGGTGAGGACCTGGACGTCATCGCGATGGCGCGTGACGCGCTGGTGGACTTGTTACCCGCACGCATCCTCTGCCGCCAGGACTGCGCCGGCCTCTGCCCGACATGCGGCGCCGACCTCAACGCAGGTCCCTGCAGTTGTCCACCGGCGGCCACCGACAGCCGATGGGCGGCACTCCAAGAGATCGCCGAACGTCTCACGGCCGGGGAGGGTTAGACTCCCGGAGGGTCGCGAGGTGGCGCCGCCCGCGCGGAATCGCTACCCTTCCGCGGCCGACACCTCCGACGAAGGACCCGAGACACCGTGGCTGTTCCGAAGCGAAAGACCTCCCGTCAGCGGCGCGACACGCGCAGGGCGACGCACTCCATCGAGGCTGCGCGTCTCGGCAGTTGCCCGCGGTGCACGAGCCCGATCCGTCCCCACCACGTGTGCGTGGTGTGCGGGTACTACCGCGGCCGACAGGTCGTCGACGTCGGGGAATAGTCGGTGCCGCCTCCGGGCGGGTCGATGAACGCACCCGTCACGATCGCGCTGGACGCGATGGGCGGGGATCGAGCACCCACGGAGCCCGTTCGCGGCGCGATCGCTGCTGCGCGTGCCGGCGTACGCGTTCTGCTGGTCGGCGACCAGGCGACCCTGACCGCCGAACTCGCTGCGCAGGGCGGTGCCCCTGAGGGAATCCAAGTCGTGCACGCGTCGGACATCGTCGGCTCTCATGAGGATGGCGCCAAGGCCGTTCGCGCCAAACCCGAGTCGTCGCTCGTCGTCGCGTGCAAGCTCGTCGCGGATGGGACCGCGCAGGGTGTGATGTCACCGGGCAACACGGGAGCCACCCTCGCCGCGGCGACGTTGTACATCCGCCGTCTGCCCGGTGTCATCAGGCCCGGTATCGCGGCTGTGCTGCCAAGCGCCCGCGGGCCTGTCGTCCTGCTCGACGCGGGCGCCAACCACGAAAGTCGCACGGAGTACTTGCAGCAGTTCGCCGTGATGGGCCGCCTGCTGTCGCGTGACGTGCTGCAGATCCCGGAGCCACGCGTCGGTTTGCTCTCGATCGGCGAGGAGTCGGGCAAAGGCAGCGAGCTGGTTCAGCAGACATATGCGGCCCTCGAGGGCACCGAGGGGTTTGTCGGCAACGTCGAAGGTCGTGACATCCCTCAAGGGTCGGTCGACGTCGTGGTGACCGACGGGTTTACCGGCAACGTCGCGCTCAAGCTCTACGAGGGTGCCGGGGCGGTCATGTTCAACGAGATCAAGCTGACGCTCAACACCTCCCTGCGCGGCAAGTTGGGCGGCCTACTCGCACGTCCGGCGATTCGGCGGCTTCGCGCCAAGTTCGATGTGGACGAGTACGGCGGCGCCTACCTGGTCGGGGTCCGCGGCCTGGTCGTGATCGGCCACGGCAACGCGAGCGGCTACGCCATCGCAAACGCGCTCCACCTGTGTGCGCGGGGTGTCCACGCCCAACTGGTCCAACGCATCGAAGCGGGACTCGCCCCACCCGCGTAGCCCGTGTTGGAGGCGGCGTGTGGATACCTCGTCCGCAAGCGTTGGTAACGTCCCCACGCATCAGGCAACGCAAGCTGCGAAGGGATACGAGTGGACCGCGAGACAGCGTTCGAACAGGTCAAGGGAATCATCGTCGACCAGCTCGGCGTGAGCCCCGACGAGGTGCGCGATGAAGCGTCGTTCCAGGAGGACCTCAACGCCGATTCGCTCGACCTGGTCGAGCTCATCATGAGCATGGAGGACAAGTTCGGCGTCAAGATCCCTGACGAGGACGCAGAAAAGATCCTGACCGTCAGCGACGCCGTTGACTACGTCGTCGCGTCCGCCGGGGGCTGACACACGTCATCGACACCGACCAAATCGCCCCTTGGTCTTTCGCAACTGGCACTCCTGCTGTCGCCCGAGCGGCGCACGGAGACGCTCATGCATCGTTCGTGGGCGCCGTCGCGCGCCGTCTCGTATGAGCGGCTGGAGTTCCTCGGCGACGTCGTGCTCGAGCTCGTCGTGACGTCCGAGCTGCTGACCCGTCACCCGGAGGCGTCCGAAGGAGACCTGGCGTGGATGCGCCAGCAGATCGTCGCGCGCGAAGCGTGTGCGTCGGTGGCGCGCGACCTGGGCCTTGTGGAGCAGTTCATCACCGGGTCGCCCAACCGCCAGCGCACGACGGCGCGTGACATGGCCGGGCAGGTCAGCGTGCAGGCGGCGCTCATCGAAGCGTTGATCGGGGCGTGCTGGACGGACCTGGGCCAGGAGTGCACGACACCGGCGGTGCTCGATGCCTTCGAGACGGTCATCGGCGCGGCGACGTTGGGTCAACGTGACGCCAAGACCGCGCTGCAGGAGCTGGCCGCGAGCGACAAGCTCGAGGTCCGCTATGAGCTTGTGGGGCGCGACGGCCCTCCGCACGCACGTATTTTCACGACTCGCGTGTTGGTCGGGGGAAACGAAGCGGGGAAGGGCGCAGGCAGCTCCAAGCAGGCATCCGAGCAGGCCGCCGCAACCGAGGCCATCGCGGGACTCACCGGGACGACATCATGCTGAGACGGGTCAAGATCCGCGGTTTCAAGTCGTTTGCCGGGGATGTGACCCTGGAATTGGGGCCCGGGCTCAACGTCATCGTCGGTCCGAACGGGTCCGGCAAGAGCAACTTTGCCGAGGCCATCGTGTGGGCACTCGGTGAGCAGCGGGCAGGCAAGCTCCGCGCACCGGGTATGGGCGACATCCTGTATCAGGGTGGCGCAACCCGTCCGCCCGCCGGCCTGGCCGAGGTCGCGTTGCAGTTCGATGGTGAGCAGGACGGACCCGCCGAGGTCGAGGTGGGGCGTCGCCTGACCCGCGCCGGTGACTCCGACTACCGTGTCAACGGTGGCTCGTGCCGCCTGCTCGACCTGCAAGAAGCCTTGTCGGCGCGGGGGCTTGGAGGCGACTCGTTGGCCGTCATCCGGCAGGGGCAGGTCGAGGCCCTCGCGACGAGCAAGCCCGGAGAGCGTCGCGCCATGTTGGACGAGGCCGCCGGCGTGGGAGTCGCAAAGCGCCGACGGCGTCGCGCCGAGCAAAAGTTGACGCGGGTCGCCGAGAAGCTCGACCGCGCGCGTGATCTTGCGACCGAACTCTCGTCGCGTGCCCGGTCGCTCGAGCGCCAGGCACGGGCGGCCGAACGCGCCGCCGCCCTCGAGACCGAGATCGCAGAGCTGCGCGACACGGAACGTGCGGCACGCGCCGTCGCGGCCGCCGTCGCGCTGCAGAGCGCCGGTGCCACACACGTCGTCCAAGTCGACGCGGATCGTGAGGTCCGCGAGATGCTCGACGCTGCGCGTTCGCTGCGTGTGGTCGAAACCGACGCGCGCGCACAGGCCGTCGTGGTGTTGGAGCAGGCAGAGGTGCTGGCTGCGACATTGGGCGGTGCAGCCGATCGGGTTGGCGGTCGGGCAGAGCTGGCGCACGAGCGCCTGGTCGAGCTCGAAGCTCGTCAGGAACGGTTGGGAAAGGCCCGCGCAGATGCCGCGCGGCGTCTGGTCGAATTGCAGGAGCAGGACGACGCGCTGGTTGGCCGGCTCGCCCAGGCCGCCGCGCTGCTGACCGCGGCCCAGACTGCGGCACATGCGGCTGAGGAAGCCGAGATCGCGTTGCGGGGGGTCGAACTCGAGGCCACGGAGGCAGTGCGACGCATGGGTGCCGAGATCGCAACGTGTGATGGCGCGGTCACGGACGGCGAACGTCGTCTGACCGTCGCCCGCGAGGCGATCGCACGCGCGCAGACCGCCCTTGGCCAGATGGCGTTGGACATGCCCGAGTCCCTGCCGCGTGCGGAGCGGCGGGACGAGATCGCGACACAACGGGTCGAACGCGATCGTGCGCGTCTGGCCAGCGTCACCGCGACGTTTGAAGACCGCACCGCCGAGCTCCGCGGCGCTGAGCAGCGCCATCGCGACGCCGCCGCCGAGGCGCGACGCCTGGCACCCGAGGAAGGCGATGCACCGCGAGGTGCCCTGGGCGACGGCCTTGAGGTCGAGGCCGGTCTCGAGCGGGCGGTTGCGGGTGCGCTGGGTGCGTTTGCGGACGCGGCGGTCGCCCCTGGGGTTCCCGACGCACGAGTGCTGATCGATGATGGCGCGACGGCGGTGGTCATCCCCGCGTCAGCACGCACGCAGGGAACGGGTCCCGCCGGTGCGCGGCCGTTGTCGCAAGTGATCGTGGCGTGTCCGGCAGCCAGCCGTACCCACGTCGAGCGCCTGCTGGCGGATGTGTGGCTTGTCGATGACTTGGACGCGATTCGTCCCACTGACATCGGCGTGTTCGTCAACCGCGACGGCGTCGTGCTGCGCCCTGTCGACGGCACCGTCACAACGAGTGGCGGCGCCTGGGCGCGCAACGCGCTGTATCGCCGTGCACTCGACGTCGCGGAAGCGGCCCAAACGGAGGTCGCGGGGTTTGTTCAGGCGGTCGCCGTCGCAGCTGATGAGCGCGACCGGGTCCGTCTTCGTGCCACGGCGACGGAGCGCTCCGCGGCCAGAATTGCCGAGCGTCTTGGGGCCGAGCGCGCCCAGGCCGCGGCCAGGGCCGAGCGGCTCGAACGGCTGCGTGCCGATGCCGAGGCAGCCCACCATCAGGCGACCGAGGCGCAGCGGGCAACCGACGAAGCCCGTGCCCGCAGTCAGGAACTTGCGCAGGTCTTGAGCGGCGCGCAGCAGCAGGTCGAGCAGGCCCGCCAGGCTGCGCAGATCGGGGCGACCGAGCTGGAGCGCCTGCGAGGCGAGCTTCGTGAGGCGCGGACCGGCGCAGCGGTTGTCGATGCGCAAGCCGCCGAGATTCAGGCGCAAGCGGCGGCGGCTCGCGCCCTCGTGGGTGCTGCTGACACGCTGCCGGCCGATCTCGCGCTGGTTGCCCGTGGCGCGTCGGCCCTTCAGGCGGCCACCGAGCAGCTGGCCCCACGTGTTGCAACCGCCAGGGCCGAGGTCAGCGCGTCGCGAGGTGCGTTCACGACGGCCGAGGAGCGGCTGTCAGAGGCACTGCGCACCGTCGAGGCCGCTGAGGCCGCGGCGACCGACGTCCGCGAGCGACTGCACGCGGCCGAAGTCGAGCTGCGCCTCGCCGAGGAACGGGCGACTGAGGCAGGGCCCGTCCCCGAAGTCGTTCCCGACGAGCCGCTCGACCCTGATGAGGTTGCGGCACACCTGGCCGACCTGGAACGCCGCCGCCTTGGCATCGGCGCGGTCAACGAACTCGCGGCGACAGAACGCATCGAACTCGCCGAGCGCGAGGCCCATATCGACGAGCAGGTCAAGGATCTGCACGAGAGCGGCGAGGCCCTGCGCGGGCACCTGGGTGAGCTGGACGCCGCGGTGGGCGAGGGCTTTGAGGCGATCTTCCAGGCGGTGTCCGAACGCTTTTCCGAGGTCGTCGGTCTGCTGTTCCCCGGAGGCACCGGCAGGCTGCGGCTCGTCGAGCCCGATGAGGAGGGCGGCGACGAGGGCGTCGAGGTCGAGGTCGTGCCCGCAGGCAAGCGCCCGCGGGCGTTGTCGCTCTTGTCCGGCGGCGAGCGGTCGCTGATCGCCATGGCCTTCTGCCTGGCGCTCGCGCTCGCCCGCCCGGCGCCGTTCTACCTGCTGGACGAGGTCGAGGCCGCGCTCGACGACGCCAACCTCAGGCGCTTCCTCGGCGTCGTCCGTCGTTTGTCAGGGGAGACGCAGTTCATCGTCATCACCCACCAGCAGCCGACGGTCGAGATCGCCGACACGTTGTTCGGCGTGACGATGGGCCAAGACGGTGCGAGCCAGGTGCTCTCGCGTCAGCTGTCGCGCTCGGTCGAGGGCCCGGCGCGGCCGTACGTCCGCAGGCAGCTTCGTCTCGTGAACTCATAGACTCGTAGCCATGGACCCGGAACTTGTTCCCTGGGCGGAGCTGTTTGAGCTGCCCGTCGAGGGTGCTGCGCCCGAGGACGTCGAGGCGCCCAAGCGCCGTGGCTTGTTCGGCCGCCTGCGCGATTCGCTGGGTGGCGGAACCCAGCAGGCGATCTCACCGCAACTCGCTGCGATCTACGCCCCGAAGCTCGTCACCGAGGACACCTGGGACGATCTCGAAGAAGCTCTGATCCTGGCCGACTGCGGGATGGAGGCGACGGATCAACTCGTGAGCCACCTGCGCCAGGAGGCCCGTGAGGGGCGCGTGACGAGCGGCGCGACGTTGGCCCAAGGCCTGTGGCGGGAGGTCGCGCGGCTGATGGCGCCCGAACCCGCGCGCATCCCGCTGGACGGTGAGCCGACCGTGATCCTCGTGATCGGGGTCAACGGCAGCGGCAAGACGACGACGATCGGCAAGCTCGCCCACCGCTTGGGCCAACTCGACCAGAAGGTCGTGATCGGCGCGGGCGACACGTTCCGTGCCGCGGCCGGGGAGCAACTCCAGATCTGGGCGGAACGCTCTGGCGCGCAGCTGATCCGCCAGGCCCCGGGCGCCGACCCGGGGGCGGTGACCTACGACGCGATCGCGGCCGGACGAGCCCGCGGCGCGGACGTCGTGATCATCGACACGGCCGGTCGCCTGCAGACGCAGAAGAATCTGATGGAGGAGCTGCGCAAGGTCGCGTCGGTGGCGGGCAAGCTCGACCCCGAAGCCCCGCACGAGACCCTGCTCGTGCTCGACGCGACGACCGGCCAGAACGGCATCAGCCAGGCGATGCTCTTCAACGACGTCGCCAAGCTGACTGGGGTCGTGCTGACGAAGCTCGACGGCATCGCCAAAGGCGGGATCGTCCTCTCCATCCAGAACCAACTCGGCGTCCCGGTCAAACTCGTCGGAGTGGGGGAGGCGTTGGAGGACCTTCAACCGTTCGACGCCGAGGGCTTCGCCCGCGCGATCTTTGCCCCGTCAGGGGTGTGAGGCAGGTCCGGAAAGACTCGGGCCGGCTGGCGTGCAAGGCCCAGACGCGGCACTGCCTGCGTTAGCCTTTGCGTGTGGACCTCGACTATGAGCAGGCGGCGATTGCCTATACCAAGCATCGTGGACCAGATCCGGCGGTGCTCAGAGCCCTGATCGCGGTGACCAAGCCGGGGTCCTCCGTGCTCGAGGTCGGCTGTGGCACGGCGAACTACCTCAGCGCCGTCGCGCGCGAGACCGGATGTGCGTGTTGGGGGACCGAGCCGTCCGAGACGATGCGTGCACACACCGTCGGCGGATCGGTCACCGTGCTCAAGGGCGGCGCCGAACGGATCGCATTCCCCAGAGCGTCGTTCGACCTCGTGTACTCGGTCGACGTGATTCACCACGTCAACGATCGAACCAGGTATTTTCAAGAGGTGGCACGGATCTTGCGTCCAGGCGGCCGTGTGTGCACGGTCACCGACTCCGAGGACGACATCCGGCGCCGGCGCCCACTTGCGATCTACTTTCCGGACACCGTGGTGGTGGACCTGGCGCGGTATCCCAGCATGGCCGAGCTCGACATCGCGGTACGCGAGGCGGGGCTCACACGCGACGGCTCGCTGTCGATCCAAGCCCCGCACTCCGTCACAGACATCGCGCCGTACCGCGACCGCGCCTACTCGTGCCTTCACCTCATCAGCGACGAAGCGCATCGCGAGGGGGTTCGTCGCTTGGAAGAGGACCTCGCGCTCGGGCCGGTCGAGGGTCTCAGGCCGTACACGCTCTACTGGGCGAGCAAGAGCTGAGCGTGACAAGAGTGGCGCCGAGTGGGTCCAGTACAATCCCGGGTCGCTGATGTTCGAGAACCTTTCCGACAAGCTGCAGGGCGTCTTCTCCGGTCTTCGTGGCCGGGGCAAGTTGACGTCGGCGGACATCGATAAGGCGATGCGGGCGATTCGTTTGTCGCTGCTGGAGGCCGACGTCAGCCTGCCGGTCGTCAAGCAGCTGACCGATGCGATCAAGGCGCGGGCGACGGGCAGTGAGGTCATGTCGTCGCTGACGCCGGACCAGCAGGTCATCAAGATCGTCAACGAGGAACTCGCCACCCTGATGGGCGGCACCGCGTCGCGCTTGCCGATGTCGTCCAAACCGCCCACGGTCATCCTGATGGCGGGGCTGCAGGGCTCGGGCAAGACGACGTTCTGCGCCAAGCTCGCCAAGCAGATGCGCACTGAGGGGCGCGCGCCGCTCCTGGTCGCGTGCGATCTGCAGCGCCCTGCCGCGATCGATCAGCTCGAGGTCTTGGGTGGCCAGATCGGCGTGCCGGTCTGGCGTGAGGACTCAAAGGACCCGGTCGCGGTCGCGCGCAACGGCCTGCGCGAGGCTCGGCGCACCGCTCGTGACGTGGTCATCGTCGACACGGCCGGTCGGTTGTCGATCGACGAAGAGATGATGGCGCAGCTGATCGCGGTCAAAGCCGAGGTCCAGCCGGACGCCGTCGTGCTCGCACTCGACGCGATGACCGGACAGACGGCGGTCGAGGTCGCTCAAGCGTTCCAGACCGCGGTGCAGTTCGACGGGGTCGTGCTGACCAAACTCGACGGTGACGCGCGCGGCGGGGCTGCGCTGTCGGTTCGGGCGGTCACGGGTGTGCCGATCCTGTTCGTCGGAACCGGTGAAAAGGTCGACGATCTCGAGGCGTTCCACCCGGACCGCATGGCGCAACGCATTCTCGGCATGGGAGATGTGCTCAGCCTGATCGAGAAGGCCGAGCAGACGATTGACCCAGAAACCGCTCAAAAGCTGGGCAAACGCATCCGCGGGGGCGATTTCACGCTCGACGACTTCCTCGATCAAATCCAACAGATACGAAAGATGGGGCCGATAAGCGGTATTCTCGGCATGATCCCTGGGATGCGCCAAGCGGCAAAGCTCAAGGATGCCGAGATCGACGACAGTCAACTGGATCGCGTCGAGGCAATGATTCGCAGCATGACCCCGGCTGAGCGTCGCAAGCCGGACATCATCAAAGGCAGTCGCCGGAGGCGTATTGCGGACGGCAGTGGTATGCGGGTCCAGGACGTCAATCAACTCCTGGCACAGTTCAAACAGATGCAGAAAATGATGCGGAGCTTCGGCAAAGGCAGCCGTCCTCCGCAACTCGGTTTCTGACAGTCCTGAGGAGGACCGTGGTCAAGATTCGCCTCGCCCGTGTGGGCAGCAAAAAGAATGCGATCTATCGCGTCGTCGTCGCCGACGCCCGCTCTCCGCGGGACGGACGCAACATCGAGACGGTTGGCCGTTACAACCCGCAGCTCCAGCCGTCGCTGGTCGTGCTCGACCTTCCCAAGGTCAAGGACTGGATCAGCAAGGGCGCGCAACCGTCTTCAGCGGTGGCCAAGCTCATCAAGATCGCCGAGAAGGACGCCGCAGCAGCCGAAGTCGCCGCCGCAGCAGCTGCCTGACGTGTCCGACAACGCGGCCATCCAGGAGATGATCGCGACGCTCGCGCGTGGGTTGGTCGAAACGCCGGACGAGGTACGGGTCGACGTGCGCGAGGATGCGGACCGCGTGGTGTTCGAGCTGGTGGTCCCGGACGGACAGCGTGGCCAGGTGATCGGTCGCGGTGGGCGGATCGCCAATGCGCTGCGCGCGGTCACACAAGCCGCCGGGCGCTCGCAGGGCACCCGTGCCACGCTTGACATCGTCGACTGACCGGGCACTCGTGACCGCAGACGACCTGGTCGTGGTTGGCCGGATCGGACGACCACATGGCCTCGGTGGTGAGATGCGTGCGATCCCGACGGGCGCGACGCTCGTGACATTGCGCCCCGGGGACAGCGTGATGTTGGCCGTCGGAGGCGCCGGAGAGGGGCGGGAGGCTCAGATCATGGGGTTGCGGTCGGTGGACCGGGGCGTGTTGATCCGACTCGAGGGCGTGGACATTCGTGAAGACGCACAAGCGCTGACGGGGGCGACGCTGTCTGTCGCAAGGAATCGTCTTGCGGGGCTGTCCGACGCCGATGAGTTCTACGTCCGTGACCTGGTCGGCTGTGTGGTCAGCGCGGGTGACACGGTCCTGGGCCCGGTCATCGAGGTCTATCCGGGCGCTGCCAACGACGCGCTGGTCGTCACGACTGACGCCGGCCAGCAGCTGCTCGTGCCGTTCACCAAAGATGCGGTGACCGAACTGGACCTGCCAGGACGGCGGGTGGTGATTCGACCCGATCTGTTCGGAGACCGCGCGTGAGGATCGACGTCTTCACCCTGTTTCCCGAGTGGTTCGATTGGATGCGCCGTCCGCGACACCTGGCCCAGGCGGGCATCCAGTCCGGTCTGGAGATCCGGTGCTTCTCGTTCCGCGACAGCTCGCCGCTCGCCGGACGGCAGGTGGACGATGCACCGTACGGTGGAGGAGCGGGGATGGTATTGCGGGTTGACGTCGTGGCAGCCGCCTTTGAGGCCGTCTACGGGGAGCCCGCCGACCAGGTGAAGGAGCAACGTCACGTGGTCGTCTTGACGCCGCGTGGCCGTCAGTTTGCGGACCCGGTCGCTCGAGAATTCGGTGAGCGCGATGAGTTGGTGCTGCTGTGCGGCCGATATGAGGGGTTCGACGAGCGCGTGCACGAGCACTTGGCCAACGACGCGGTCTGCTTGGGCCCGTTCGTGCTTGCCGGGGGCGAGGTCGCAGCGATGGCCGTCATCGATGCGGTCGGACGGCGGCTTCCGGGGGCGCTCGGCAACCCCGAGAGCCTTGAGCGAGAGTCGTTTGGCGAAGCACTGGGCGGTGGCGTGGAACATCCCCACTACACGCGCCCGGCCGAGTTCGACGGCTGGGGGGTCCCCGAAGTCCTGCTGTCGGGAAATCACGCCGCCATCGAGCGCTGGCGCGATGAGCGCGTGCGGCCGTACCGTCTTTGAGTAGTGGTAGGATGCCCGCTGATTTGCGTACTGAGACCCCCAAGGAGCACGTGTGAGCAGCGTCATCGAGAGCCTGGAGCGGATGCAGCTCCGTGACGACGTCCCCCAATTCAAGGCCGGGGACACCGTCAAGGTACACTTCCGGGTCATCGAGGGTCAGCGCCAGCGGGTGCAGGTCTTCGAGGGCATCGTCATCAAGCGGCAGGGCTCCACGTCGCGTGAGACGTTCACGGTCCGCAAGCAGAGCTTCGGCGTCGGTGTCGAGCGTACGTTCCCCGTGCACTCGCCCAAGATCGAGCGCATCGAGCGCATGATCGAGGGTGACGTCCGCCGGGCCAAGCTCTACTACCTGCGCGGCAAGGTCGGCAAGAAGGCACGTGTCCGCGAGAAGCAGCGCTAACAGCTTCCGCCCGCCGGTCCGGATGCCGCCTCGCACGAGCGCAGCGAAGCGGCGCCAATCACGCACCACGGCGCTCTTCCGGTTCGATCGATCGTTTGACGTCAGAGTTGTCGCCGGCACCGATGAGGCCGGGCGGGGATGTCTGGCCGGCCCACTCGTGGCCGCGGCGGTGGCGTTCGACCTCGAGGCGCTGACCCGTTCTGCCAGGCGCGACCTGGCCGGGCTCGACGACTCCAAACGCCTGACGGCCGCCGCACGTCAGAGCCTGGCCTCGGCGATCATCTGCCACGCGCAACAGATCGTCGTCAGGGCCGCGTGCGCTCCGACGATTGACCGCGACGGACTGCACAAGTCGAACCTGCGCCTGCTGGCGGAGTGTCTCGCGTCCCTCGATCCGCTCGCAGATGTCTGTATCTCGGATGGGTTCCGGCTGCCGGATCCGGCGCCCGCACACCGGGCCGTGATCGAGGGGGATTCCAAGTCCGCTGCCGTTGCGGCGGCCTCGGTCATCGCCAAGACCACCCGTGACCGAATGATGGTCGGCCCTGCGCACGACATGTGGCCGCAGTTCGGCTTCGAGCGCCACGTCGGCTACGCGACGCGCGAGCACCAGGACGCCCTGCGGGCCGGTGGTCTGAGCCCGCTTCACCGGCGGTCGTTCCGTTCGGTCGCGTACCCGGAGTTGCGACTCTTCGGCGGTGGGGGCGTGTCGACGGATTCGTCCATCTCAAACGCATCCGCTATGTGATCCACACGGCGCCAACGCCGACTCATGTCGATCGCGATGACGTCGAACCGTGCTGACACACCCGCCAACGTGCGGTGGCGCGCGACAAACAGGCGCGCGGCGTTGATCATCCGACCGCGCTGGCCGTAGCGGACCGGGTCCTCCAGTTCCGTGGCCTCCGCGCGTGACTTGACCTCGACGAACGCCAGTACCCCGGCGCGCAAGGCCACGATATCGAGCTCACCACCGGCTCCTGACCAGTTGCGCGCGACGATCTTCCACCCCCGCCGGACGAGGTAACGCGCGGCGAGGGTCTCTCCAAGGTCTCCACGTTCGGCCATGGCGGCACCGTTTCACCTCACGTGTTACAGCGCGACACGTAGGTGTGACAATTCACGCACAACTGTGTGTCAATCGCCGACACACTTCGAAATGTCACATCAATTGACACAAAGATGTGACGGTATTGACACACCTCGGTGCAGCGCTGTCACACGTTGAGGTGCCACGGTTCACGGCGTGGTCGCCACACTTGTCAGCCCAGCACTCATCGGCCTCGCCGCAGCGACGGTTCAAGTCGAAGCGGATCTGCGTCGCGGGGTCCCTGCGTTCGCCGTTGTGGGCCTGCCCGATGCGGCGGTTCAGGAGTCCCGTGAGCGCGTGCGGTCGGGGGTGTCCAACCAGGGCTTCCAGATCCCGCGCGGCCGCATCGTGGTCAACCTGGCTCCCGCGGATCTGCGCAAGGCGGGGCCACAGTACGACCTGCCCATCGCGCTCTCGCTTCTGGGGGCGTCCGACCAACTGCAACGCAAAGCCCTGGTCGGAGTTGGAGCCGTGGGCGAGTTGGCACTGGATGGGTCGATCCGACCTGTCACGGGATCGCTCGCGATGGCCGAGCACGCCGCCCGCTGCGGATGGAAGTTCCTGCTCGTGCCATCGGTCAACGCCGCAGAGGCCGGGCTCGTGCGTGGCATCCAGGTTGTGCCGGTCGACGGCCTGCGTCACGCGGTCGACGTGTTGGAGGGGCGCGCCGAGGTCGTGGCGCAGACGCTCAACCCGGACCAGATTCTGGCCACCTGCGATCCACAGTCCGTACCCGACCTTGGCGATATTCGGGGTCAGGTCGCAGCACGACGGGCGCTCGAGGTCGCTGCCGCGGGCGGCCACAGCCTCTTGATGATCGGCCCTCCCGGAAGCGGCAAGACGATGCTCGCCCGGCGGCTTCCCGGGATCCTGCCGGCGATCGACGTGGACGATGCGATCACCGTCACGCGTATCCACTCGGTCGCGGGGCTCTTGCCACACGGCAAGCCGATGGTCGACGCACGTCCGTTTCGGGCGCCGCATCACACGATCTCGGCCGTTGGGCTCGTGGGAGGTGGACGGTCACCGCAACCGGGTGAGGTGACGTTGGCCCATTTGGGTGTGTTGTTCCTGGACGAGGTTTGTGCGTTCGCTCCCGGGGCCTTGGACGCGCTGCGCCAACCCCTTGAGGAAGGCTGGGTCGATGTGACGCGCGGAATGGTCACGGCACGGTTTCCCGCCCGGCCGCTGCTGGTGTGTGCCGGCAACCCGTGTCCGTGTGGATTCGACGGCGACCCGCGACGGCGCTGCACATGTGTGCCAGGTCGCCAAGAGGCCTACCGGGCGCGTATCTCAGGGCCCGTTGCCGACCGCCTGGACATCCAGATCGACGTGCCGCGCCTGGACGCCGACGAAATCGTTGGCACGGCTCCTGCAGGAGAGGCGACGGCCGTGGTGCGCGCACGGGTCGAAGCAGCGCGCTCGTTCGCACGACAACGGGGCCAAACGTGTATGAACGCCGATCTGACGCCGGCGCAGGCCCGTGATGCGTGTGGACTCGATCGCGACGGCAAGGCACTGCTGATGCGCGCTGTGGAGCGGCATTGCCTGTCGGCGCGTGCGCACGATCGACTGTTGCGCGTCGCGCGAACCATCGCCGACCTGGCGGCGGTCGAACGCGTCACGAGCGAACACCTCGCCGAGGCCCTGCAATACCGCACAGCCGGCACGCTGGCTCGGAGGGCGGCATGAATTGGCAGCTCGGTTTGGCCCGTCTGGCCGCCGTTCTGGGGCGGGATCTGCAACGCCCGGTGCGTGCGGCCGGGGGAGGGGCACGATTGTGGAGTGCTGCCCCGTCGTCGCTGGAGCGCCTGCTGCGGCTCGACGCGACGGTCCTGGGCGACGTGCTGGCCCTCAGGCGCACGTTCGACGCCGACGCCGAACGACTGGCGCTCGGGGTCCGTGGCATCACCCACGTTGGCATTGGGGATCCTGGCTATCCGGCGCGTCTCGCCGAGACTCCGGATCCGCCGTTTGGGCTGTTCGCGATGGGCACGACCGTCGGATGCGATCAAGCCCGTCAGCATCCCGTGATCGCGATTGTCGGGAGTCGCCGCCCAACGGGGTTCGGGATGCGCTTTGCGCACGGCTTGGCGTCCTCGCTCGCCGCTCGCGGCGCGACGGTGGTCAGCGGCCTCGCGCTCGGGATCGACGCCGAGGCGCACGCGGGTGCGCTGACCGCAGGCTGCCCAACGTGGGCCGTGTTGGGGGCGGGGGTCGATGTCAGCTCCCCACGCAGCAACGACCGGCTGCGGTCGCAGATCCTGGACTGCGGGGGAGTCATGTCTGAGTACTGGCCAGGGACTGAACCCGCGCCCTGGCGGTTTCCGGCGCGAAATCGGATCGTCGCGGGCATCGCGGACGCGGTGGTCGTCGTTGAAGCGGGGGAGCGCTCAGGGGCACTCATCACCGCCGACTTCGCGTTGGAGCAGGGGCGCCCGGTGCTGGCTGTGCCGGGTGCGCCCGGGGCCGCGGCCTCGGTGGGGTGCAACGCGCTGCTTCGTGCGGGCGCGGCCATGTGTGAAGACGTCGAGGACGTCATCGCGGAGTGTCCGGAACTCGCCTGGGACCGCTTCGAGACCGAGGTCCGCGCACTCCCGTCCGGCCTGGACGGGCAGATCTACGAGCTGCTCAACCGTGAGCCGCTGCGGGCCGACGAACTCAGCGCGCGCGTCGGAGGTGATGCCGCCGCGATCGCTGCGGCCCTCGGGCGTCTGGAGTTGGACGGCTACGTGGTCCGTGGCCAGGCCCAGCGGTTCTGGGCGGCGTCGTTCCCCTCAGGCGGAGCCGCTTGAGCGCGCCGGGGTCCTGCGAGCCTGCCGAGCGCGGGATCGATAGCGCTTGAGGATGGCCTCGGCTTCCTTGGCGACGGTGCGGCGCGTCGCAACCGGCTCGAACAGGACGGCCTCGCCCTGATGCTTGACCAGTTCCTTGACCAACCATGCTTCGCTGGCGTAGGGGATCTCGATCAGGACGGAGCCGTCGCTGTGACGCTCGCTGGACGGGTGCTCCTCCTCGAGCCAGCGCGCGACACCCGGGCTGCACCAGACGGACGCGCTCTGCGCCATCGTCCCACCCGGCTGCTGCGGGCGGTCGCCCCACGGCAGGTAGGGGCCGGCGGTCATCTCACTGCGACGTTCAAAGCGCTCTTTGGTGACCCGGGCACTGCGAATGCGGTCGAGCCGGAACGTGCGTTGCTCCTTGGCGCGTCGACACCAGCTCACGACGTACCAGGCATCCCGGGTGTTGACCAATAAGTGGGGCTCGATCGCACGCGACGTGATCGCGCCGCGCGCCTCGGTCCAATAGTCGATCTCGACGACGCGGTCTTCACGGATCGCGCGGGTGACCGCGGCGGCGACAGCGGCGTTGGCGGTCTGGATGCGTCCCAGTTCGATCGGCGGCAAGCGGTCCTCGCCGATCGCGCCCTCGATCTTCGCGCGGGCAGAGGCCAACGGATCATCGTCGCCGATGGGCAGCCGGTCGCCGATGAACTCAAGTGCCCACAACAGGGCCTTGGCCTCGAGCGGCGACAGCCGGGCCGGCCGGGCGAACTGTTCGCCGTAGGTTTCCTTTTGGACTGAGACCGCGTCATCGACCACCTGGGCGAACAGGGCGTAGCAGCCCCCGCCGAAGTTGATCAGGTTGAGTAACCCGATGTCATCCTCAAGCTCCCGCTGCGACAGATTGAGCCCGGTGCGCAGGTCGACGCACGGCACCTGACCATCCCGCGACTTGCCGCACGCGGCGAGCAGTCGGGTCATCAACGCCAGCAGCCGAGTGAACCGCTCAGCGGGGACGACGCGATCGGGCGCGGTCGCAGGGCCCGAACTCGCCGTACTGCGATGTTCGGACACCGACACCGTGATGGACGCCGGCTCGTCCCGCTCCTCGGGCTCCGCAGTGTGGCGATCCCGAACCAACTCGAGCGCGCTGACGGCGGACGCGCGCAGTTCAGGGGGTCCGATGACCTCGGCATCGGCGCCCAGGCCCAGGATCCACGTCAGGAGCTCACGCTTGGATCCGTACGGGGTCGTGTACACCCCCGAGCCATCCGCATTCGCCTCGAACGTTCCGAACTGCCCGAACATCTGCTCGACCCACCAGGCGATCGTCGCTGTGACCGCAATCGTGGCGGTCTCGGTTGGCTCCGCCAGCTGCCATGCCGAGCGGTCGCGATAGGGCGACAGGTCGAAGTCACGCGGGGGCGCGAAGTCATGCTCAGCTCGGGACTTGAACGTGATGCGTCCCTCGATGCGCGACAGGCGGAAGATCCGCGTGTCCTGGCGCTCATGCGAATGGCCGACCATGTACCAGTTGCCTGCCGCGTACAGCAGGCTGTATGGGTCGACCTCACGCTGGGACCGCTCGTCCCGGCCGATCGAATAGTACGAGAATCGGATCGTCTTGCGCCGGCCGATCGCCGACTCGACCTTGGTCAAGTACGTGGCGACGTCAGTCGAATAGCCGGGGCCAAGCAGGTTGACCGCGACGGTCCGCGCGGCGTGGTCATCCAGCGGACTCGGCCGTCCGAGCGTCAGGTGCTGCAACGCCAAACGTAGCGGCTCTGCGTACGCAAACTGGCCCTCCAAGAGGTACAAACACGTCTGCAGGGCGGACAGCTCACCCTCATCGAAGTCGATGGCCGGCAGGTAGTAGCTCTCGGGCGGCAGCGCGTACAGGTCGCCCTGGAACGGGTCGTCCCCCGGTCGTTCGACCGTGAGCGAGAACCCCATCGCCTCAAGTTCGCTGCGATCCGAGTAGAACCGCCGCAGGAACGCCTGCTCACTCATTCCGCCATAGCCCTCCACGTTCTCGTGGATCTCGTCGGCCGTCACAGGCCGATGCTGAGACATCAGGAAGGCGACGAGCGAGAGCTGACGGACCAGCTTGTCGTCGTCTCTCATCGCCACGGGCGGGTCAGGGCGGAAGGGGTCACTGCGGCGCGATTGTAATCGAGGGAATTCACGGGCCGAGGCAGTTTTGATGGATATGGGAGACGCCGGCCGAAGTCCTGCCCGCACGATGCGAGATTCCCGTGCGCCCACAGGTCACGATTGCCTGTGGATAACTCTGGAAACGCCCAGGGGTAGTGGCCGTCACGGTCGCCGCACCCCAGTGAGGGGGGTCTGACAGCACTCCTCGCAGTGCCCACCAAGGCGCGCGAATCACGCGGCGCCGGCCGCCGTCGTGGCATCGGGAACCTCTGGTCCGAGCGCCGGCGTCAGCCATCGCGCGGCGATGATCCCTTCGATGGGGACCAACAGGAGGGGCACGATCGCCACCCACCACAGGGCCGGGGCGAGCAGAATGCCACTGGTGATCGCGGCGACGATGCCCAGGCCGATCACGATGGCTTCAGCTCGGGTCACCGCCTTTGGGTCGTCGAGCTGCACCCGTCCGTGCAGCATCATCGCGACCACTCCCGCGACCGCTGTCGGTACGAGCCTGACGTCCACGATCAGCGTTCCGAGCAGCGCCGTCGCCGCGGCCACACCGGCCCATGCCAGCCCGTAGGCACGGGCAGCGCCGCCCAGGCGGACGACCGTGGTGCGCTTGGGAGGCTGTGCTCGCGAGTCGGGCCCGCTGTCCAGGTAGTGGTGGAACATCAGCATCGAAATGCAGAACGCGGCATGGCTTGCCCCGACCAACAGCACCTGCGCCGAGATCGAGCCGGTCTGCACCGCGAACCCGCCAAGTGCGCAGGCCCACACGCACAACACCGCGACGGCCTCGCCGGCGAACGGAACATACGCGGCCGCGAGCGGAGGCAACGTGTAGGCGACTGCGCCGACGATCCCCACTGCGCCGAACGCGAGCAGCCACCATCCGCGCTCGGCCGCGACCACGACGCCCAGGCCCGTCGCCAAGACTGCTGCGCCGGTTCCCATCCACACCAGGTCGCGTTCGGTCAGCAGCCCGGCCCGCAAGACCTTGCTGCCGCCGCTCAGCACGCGCGGAGCGGGATCACGATCCGTGCCGGACCGCCAGTCGGTCAGCTCGTTGACGCAATGCGCGACGGCTCCCTGCAGCAACAGGCCGATGACCCAGGCCGCGACCATCCACCGGACATGACCAGCCTGATTCCATGCGAGCGCCGATCCCAGCGTGATCGCCGAGAACGACCACAGCAGCACTGGCACGACGCGAAGCTCCAGGTAGCAACCGGCCAAGCGGCGCTGCCATCGGCCCGCCCGTTCGGCGGTCGTGGGTGGTGTTACGCGGGCATCGGTGTTCATCGTCGGTCACTCCCGGGGGCGGCTGTGGCAAGATCACGTCCGTGACCGTTCGCGAACACATCTATCCCATCCCCAGCGAGGCTGAGCTTGCGCAGATGGTCGGCGCGGCGACACCTCATTTTGCGTTGCAGATCCGCGATCGGGTTGCGGCGCTGGCGCACTCGCTGCCGCAGGATCACGCGCGGCAGTCCGAACTCACTGCGCATGTCGCCCGCCTCGAGGCACTCGCATTGGGTGGTGAGGCTGGACGGAGTGGACAGGCCGAACTTCCCGCACGCCCTTCGCTGGCGATTCCCGCATCAGTCGTCGACGGGAACGGGGTCTGGCAGGGCGGCGCGCACGACGCCTGAAAAGGTGTGGAGGATTCGTGCCGTGGCACCCCACACATCCTCTCCCATCAGTGGGTAGCGCAACGAGACGATGTCCGGGGACGCAGGGAGCGCGTCGTCGGCGGCCAGGAGTGCGGCGAGCGGGATCTGCAGGACCCGTGCGATCTCGTGCTCGCAGGGTACGGGTTGGAGCGCCACCGATGAGACACCGACGAACGGCGCGACCACAAACCCGCTGACCGCCGTCAGCTCGTCGTTCAGGCGGCCGAGCAACCGAACCGCGTCCGGCGGGATGCCAAGTTCCTCGTGGGTTTCACGGAGCGCGGTCGTGCCCAAATCCCCGTCGCTCGTCTCCCAGCGTCCTCCTGGGAGCGAGACCTGCCCGGGGTGGTGTTCGAGCGTGTCCGTGCGTTTGGTCAAGACCACATGCGGGACATCGTCACGCGCATAGAGCAGGATCAGCACGGCGGCGAGCCGGCCGGAATCGGCGGGTGGATCGCGTGGGACGACCTGCATGAGCGCGCCGATGCGCTCGGCCAGCTCCAGCACGGACGGCAGGTCACGGTGGGGCGTGGGGTGCGCGGTCGCCATCCGACCGGATAGTAGTGCGCCGAGACGCACGGTCGATCGCTACGCTGATTCGTATGCCGGATGATCTCCTCGAAGCGCTTGTCGCACGCCTGGGCGACGCGAGCGCCCAGGCCCACGCAACGGTCGGCTCCGCACCGGTCGGGGTGCGAGCCGTTGAACCCGCGAGCGGGCAGCGTTGGTATTTGTGCGCGTTTGACGGCCCACGGTTTCTGTGTCTCGACGCGACGATGCGTGTGGAGCGTGATCGGCGGCGGGTCCGGCAGGCTGCGACCTGCGCCCTGCTGGTCGAACACGTTGAGGGCCTGATCGAGCAGGGCGAGCTGGATATCCTCGCCTCGGCGTCATCCGCCCTGGCCACACATGTCGAGGCCGTGGATCTTCGCGATGCGCTCGGCGGGCTGGCCGCCGCGGCTGCGCAGCTGTCGACTTGGTGCGCGGCTCCTGATCGGGCGATCGCCTCGCTGGCGGCGCTCGAAGCCGGGATTCAGATCCACGATGCCGCCCGTCGCCAGTACGAACGGTTCGTCGAGGGAACCCAACCCCTTGTGGCAATCCAGGACCGTCTGGCCGATGAACTGATCGCCGCGCTTCGCGACGTGGAGGAAGCTGCGGGCCGCGCCGGGATCGCCGGCGCGATCCCCGAGGCGATCGCGCAGGCTATGCAGGCCCTGGACACCGGCGCGGCGGAGATCCTCGCCGCACATGTGACGCCGCTCGATGGCGACGAGGCGGACTGAACAGGTGTTGAGCCGTCGCCGTGCCGAGCGAGCGACGCGACCCATGACAGGTCGGCCGTCGCGTGGACTCAGCGGCTACCGGTCGCGGCGATTGCGCAGCGAGAGCACCACGATGAGCCCGACCAGGACCACAACCACGACGATCGGGGCGACCGTGCGAGCCCCGATCGCGGCGGTCACGCTTCGTCTTCGGTCGGGCCTTCGGCGAGGAATTCGAGCAGGTCCTCGACCGTGAATCGGCCACTTTGCATCGAGGCCACCAGCCCATAGACGGTCGCAGTGTGCGGGCGCTCGACGACGTAGTCACGCATCGCCTGGTTGGCGCTCGCCTCAACTTCGGCGACCAGGTCACGTCCGGCGTCGGTGACCCGCAGCCCACCGCCCGGGACCTCGGCCAAACCGGCCGCGGCGAGGCGCGCCGCCATATCGGCGACCTCTTGGGAGTCTGCCGACAAGTGCTCGGCCATCGCCGTGATCGCGGTTGGTCCCTCCGCGCGGACGAGCTGGCGGAGCACCAGATACGTCCCCGAACTCAGGCCATGCTCGGTGACGGTTTGATCGAGCACGCCGGCGAGCTCGGCCAACAGGGCCAGATCATCGTCGGAGCGGTACATCTATGGACCGTAGCGATGCGGTGGCGCGGGTCGCAACATGTCGTACGTCGCCCCGTACCAAATGCGCCCGGTGATCTGCAGGTCATCAAGGATCCGAAGCGCGCTCTGAACGACCCCCGCAGTCGCACCGTGGCCCCAGGTGTTGGCAACGGTGATCTCAAAGTCGTGGCCGCCGGCCTCACGCACGGGGCGGGCATTGGCACGACCCAGCGCGACGCGCGCGTCGGTCAGACGACGCGGGTCGTCCACAGTCAGGAAGCACTCGAAGAACGCCCAATCGTCGGGTTGTTCAGCGAGGAGCGAAGCAAACTCATCTGCGTAGGCCACGGCGCGCGAGGCTAGCAGGCAGTGTCGACACCCGCGCCACGCCGAGGCGATTCGGGGTCAAGGGACACGTCCCGATGGGCCGTTTGTGTGACAGGCCACCGGAGTCGCTTGCTAACGTGCTTGGCATGATCGATTCCATCCTTTCCCGCGCCGCTGACGGCGAACGAATCACGTCTGACGAGGCCGTCACCTTGTATCGGGACGCGCCACTCGAAGACTTGGGGGCCGCCGCGGACGCTGTGGCCCGCCGGATTTACGGCGACGAGGTGACGTACAACGTCAACGCGCACCTCAACCCGACCAACATCTGCGTCGTGGGGTGCGGGTTCTGCGCATTCGCGGTGTGGACCGACAAGGACGACCGCGCCTACGCGTATTCCGTCGATCAGCTCGTCGACCGTGCACAGCAGCTGTCCGACCTTGGCATCACCGAGCTGCACATCGTCGGCGGGATGACCAAGGAATACGACCTCGAGTACTACGAGGAGCTTTTCCGTGACCTCAAGTCGACGCTGCCTCATGTGGCGCTGACCGCCTTGACGGCGGTCGAGATCGACTTCGTCGCGCGTCTGTCCAAGGTGTCGAGTGGCGAGGCCTTGGAACGGACGATGGCCGCGGGCCACGATACGATGCCGGGCGGCGGGGCAGAGGTCTTCAGCCCGCGCGTGCGCAAGATCATCGCGGACCGCAAAGTTCCGGCCGAGACCTGGCTGGATGTCCATCGCCAGGCCCACGGCAAGGGAATGCGTACCAACGCGACGCTGCTGTTCGGTCACTTCGAAACGCCCGAGGAGCAAGTCGATCACATGACGCAGCTGCGTGCGTTGCAGGACGAGACCGGCGGGTTCCAGGCCTTCATCCCGCTGCCGTTCCTTCCGGGCAACACCGAGTTCGCGTACCTGCCCGGCCCGACCCGCGAGGAGAAGCTCCGCACGATCGCGGTCGCACGGCTTGTTCTGGACAACTTTCCGCACCTCAAGGGCCACTGGGTCATGCTTGGCGAGGAGATCACGGCCGAGGCGCTCTCATACGGCCTGGACGATCTGTCCGGGACCCTCACCGAAGAGCGCATCGCGCACGCGACGACCGTCCAGACCCCACTCGGCCTGACGCAGGAGCGCATCCGCTCGCTCGTCACCTCAGGTGGCCGAGTCCCGGTCGAGCGCGACACCCTCTACCGCCGCGTCGACCGTGAGGAACTCACCACCTCGGCGTAGGCCTCACGTTCCAGGCGTCGCGGCGAACTGCACGGAGCCGAGGCTCCCGAGGTGACTCGAGCATCTGGCGGGTGTTCGGTCTGGGCCGTCTTGACCAGGCGTTTTTCCGCGGCGGCACCTCGTGCAGCGTGCGCTGGGCGAGGATCTCGCCAGGTCCACTTGCGCGGGACAGAACTGAGCCGCGCGGGCGTGAGGGTGACGCGCTTGTGATCGGAATTCGCCACGATCGCGTACTTCGCGAGGGTGCTCAGGTCGACGTGGCCGTCGGGGTACCCGGGGGACGCAGCGCAGATTGCCTCAGGGAGCATACGCACCCTTGCCCAAGCGTGCTTCCCGCGACGGGCTACAACGTCCGGCGGCGCATCCCGCGGACGCAGAGCAGGGCGAACAACCCGCACCAGAAGAGCGTCCACAGCACCGTGCCGATGCCCGCGGCTTGCAACGGGATCGCGACGTTGTTGATCTCGAACTGGGGCGCCGCAGGGCCGCCAACACCGCGGTTCTGCAGCTCGACGATCATGGGTG
Source organism: Actinomycetota bacterium (assembly GCA_031366605.1). Taxonomy (GTDB): domain Bacteria; phylum Actinomycetota; class Thermoleophilia; order Miltoncostaeales; family Miltoncostaeaceae; genus CALMEC01. The sequence goes on from JANLOO010000021.1 coordinate 58,041, forward strand.
AGGACACCGACCTGGGCAACAGGTTGTAGAGCACGTGGGTCAGCCGATTGGCGCTGCCAAGCCGGCCCAGGTCGGCGGCCGCTTCCAGGTTGGTGATCGCCTGAGCGCTGACGTGGACGATCAGGCCCACGAACCCCGCAACGAACGGCCCCAACACCGTGCTGACGGCCGCGGTCGCGAGCAGCACCGCCGCGTGCGTTTCGCCGCTTGCGGCCACGTGAACTGCGAGCGGACCGTCCCATCCACGCCCCAACGCCCGGCTCGCGACCTGCAGGGCCGCGCACCACACGGCGAGGGCCAGGGCCAGCGTCACCAGACGCGCACCCACCCTGGCCAGGGTCAGCTCCGCCCGGCGGGCTCCAGAGCCGACCAGGACCCCCAGTCCGCCGCTGATGCCGCCGGTGAAGATCGTCGTCGCACCGAGGCACAGTGCCAGCGTCAGGCCCCCAACGAGAAGCAGTGACGCGGCCGAGGCGCGAAAGTCATCGGACTGGGCCTGATGCGCCTCGCCGCTGACCGCGATGCCTGCGATTGCGACGACGACGATGCCTGCCCCGACAAGTGACCAGAGCCACCGACGACGCAACAGTACCGTCAGCTCGTACCGTGACAGGCGCATGATCTGGGCGATCACGTTGGGACCCCGTCGACGAGGGTGATCGTCTGGCCGAGGAGCGCAGCGAAGCCCCCGGGCTCGTCGGTTGCGACGAGCACAGCCGCGCCGCGGGCACGCGCCCGTTCGATCTCGACCATCGTCTCCGGGAATTCCCACGGATCGTCGAGCACGATCAGGTCGGGGTCGGCTGCGATGGCGCACGCCAGGGCGATGCGGCGAACATCCTCGACGTCGAATCTGCGGGCGGCCCGCTGCTCGGCCGGAATCCCCGCGTGCGCGAGCGCGTCCTCCGCCACCTGGGCACTCGGCCGTCCGGTCCGCAGCGTCGCGACGAGGTTGACGATTTCGCGTCCGGTGTGCCATTCGATGAATGTCTTGCCTTGCGGCCCGTATCCCACGTGTGCCATGACCTCGCGCGTTCCGGGCGGTTCTCCGAAGACCGCGATCTCGCCGGTCGCGACCGCGAGGCCGAGGATGGCGCGCAGGACACTCGTCTTTCCGCAGCCGTGGTCGCCGGTCAGCAGCAGGCCGTGACCGGGATCGAGCGTGAACGTGACGTCCCGCGCAGCCGGTTCGCCGCCGCGTTGGTACACCACCTCCAGCTCCCGCACTGCCAGCGCGGGCCGGGTCTCAGTCAACCCGCTCCAGAATGATCGCGTCCTGCGGACAGTCGGCGACGGCCTCGCGGACGGCGTCCGCAAGTGATGACTCCAGTGCACCGGCGCGGGCGGTCGAAAGGTTGGTGTCGTCGTCCACGGTGAACACTTGCGCCAGGTGCGCCTCACACACGCGGTTGCCCATGCACATGTCGTGGTCGACGCGCACGCGGTATCGCACTCCGTCGATCTCGATTTCGGCCATGGGCTGTCCTCAGCTTCCGTGAATCAGGTCGAGCACCTCGTCGCGCCGACGCTCCATGTCCGCCTGCGAGATGAGGGACTCGAGGTTGAGTCGAAGGAGCGGCTCGGTGTTGGAGGAGCGAACATTGAAATGCCAGTCATCGAAGGCGACCGAGAGGCCGTCAATCGCTGTTTGGCGACCGTCAGCGTAGCGGGTCCGAATCCGCTCCAAAGCAGCACCGCTGTCCGCGACCGTCGAGTTGATCTCACCGGAGATGTGGTACTTGTCATGGAAGCGCGCGATCAACTCGGACAGCGGCTGCCCGGCTTCGCAGATCATTTCGAGTGTCAGGAGGGCGGGGATGAGCCCGGTGTCGGCGTATGAGAAATCACGGAAGTAGTAGTGCCCGCTGACCTCGCCCGCGAACAGCGCATCGATTTCGCGCATGCGGCGTTTGATGAACGCGTGGCCGACGCGGTGTTCGTCCGGTGTGCCGCCCGCGGCCAGGATGGTGTCGCGCACCGCCCACGATGCGCGCAGGTCGTAGACGATTGGCGCGGGACCATTACGGCTCAGCAGGTGTTCGGCCAGCAGCGCGGTCAAAAAGTCGCCGGGCACGAACGCGCCCGTGTCGTCGATGAAGAAGCAGCGGTCTGCATCGCCGTCCCACGCAATGCCCAGATCGGCCTTTTCGGCGACGACCTTGGACTCGATGAACACGCGGTTCTCCTCAAGCAACGGGTTGGGCTCATGGTTTGGGAAGCGTCCGTCCAGCTCCAAGAAATATGGGACGGCGTCGATCGCGAGGCGCTCGATGACGGGGGGCAGGTAGAGCCCTGCCATACCGTTTGCCGCGTCCATGACGACGCGCAGTCCAGTGATCTTTTCGGGCGTGACGAACCCGAGCGCGCAGTCGACGAAACGTTCGAGCAGACCCGGGTCGGTCGTCGTGCCTCCAGGCTGGGCGGCCGCAGGTCTGTCATCGCGCGCGGCCATGCGACCGAGTTCGCCGATCCCGGTGTCGCCCGACAGCGGGATCGCGCCGGCGAGCACGAGCTTGGCCCCCGTGTAGTCAGGCGGGTTGTGGCTGGCGGTGATGATGGCGCCCGCGTCGTAGCCGCCCTCGGCGACCGCGAAGTAGACCATCTCGGTCGCAGCGAGTCCCAGCTCGCAGACATCTGCGCCGGCGCTGCGCACCCCGTCGCAGAATGCCGCCGAGATGGACGGCGATGAGAGCCGCACGTCGTGTCCGACCGCGACCCGGTTGGCGCCGGTCAGCGCGGGGAACGCCCGTCCGAGGCGCCCGGCGCCGTCTTCGTCGACCTGATCCGGGTAGGTGCCGCGGATGTCGTACGCCTTGAACGCGGCAGGATCCAGCGTCATTCGTCAAACCCCTTTCGCAGCATTGCGTAGGTCTCATCCAGGTGTTGCGGCATGACCCGCGTGTCACCGACGACGGGCATGAAGTTGGTGTCGCCGGCCCAGCGCGGAACGACGTGCAGATGCAGGTGTTCGTCGATGCCGGCACCCGCCGCGCGCCCCTGGTTCATGCCGAGGTTGAATCCCTGCGGGCGCATCGCGTCTTGAACGACTCTCTGGCTCAGCTGTGTCAGCTCCATCATCTCGTGTACGACCGCCGGCGCAAGCGCGGGGAGCGCCGCCTCGTGGGCGTACGGCACCACCATCAGATGCCCGTTGTTGTAGGGGTACAGGTTCATGATCACGAAGGCCAGTCGGCCGCGGCGCAGGATATATGTCGCCGTGTCGTCGCCCTGGTCGGGCAGATCACAAAAGACACACCTGGCCGGGCGCTCCTCAGGGGGTGCGGACACGTAGCGCATGCGCCATGGCGCCCACATGATGTCCCGCGGCAAGGCGTCTAGTGGTGTGACATCGAAATGGCGTGCCTGTATCCCTTCGCGAGCGCGAGCGAGGCGGTGGACGCAGGTCGTCGTGAATATCGGGGATATTCGGCCCGCCGAGGACGAACGCGCGCGACGGTTTGCAGCCGTCGGTTCGCGACAGGACGTTCGGACAGGTCCACTAGAGCCAGCGCTTGCGGTGAAAGAACCACGCCATGACGCCGCCGATGACCCCCATGATGCCCAGCACCATGAGCGAGCCCCACCAGTGTCCGGCACCGACGAGGCCCTTGGTGTTCATCCCGTAGAACCCCGTCACCAGCGTCAACGGCAGCAAGATCGCAGACAGCAACGTCAGCACACGGATGAGATCGTTCTGACGGCTTCGGATAAACGACTCGTTGGTGGACTCGAGCGCCTCGACGACCTCCTTGGAGTTCTCGAGTTCGTCCCAAATGCGCTCGTTCTTGTCGACGATGTCATCGAAGTAGATCTCGAGGTCCTCGGGTGCGTAGCGCTGTGTCGCGCGCTCCAACCCTCGCAGCGTCGAGCGCTGCGGCTTGATGACCCTGCGGTAGTTGATGATCTCCTGCGTCGCGTTGGAGATGTCGCGCACGACCTCTTCGCTCTTGCCCTCAAAGATCTGGTCCTCGATCCACTCCAGCTTGTGACCGATCTTGTTGAGGATGGGGAAGCAGTAGTCGTACATGCGGTCGACGATCTCGTAGAGCAGGTAGCCCGCACCCTTGTTCATGTGACGGGCGCGATCCTCCTCGCGCGCGCTGCATTGCGCCCACAACGCCGAGAGCGGCTTGAGTGGATCTTTTGGCAGCGTGATCAGCAGGTCCTCGGCCAAGAAGACGTCGACCTCGGCTGCCTGCAGGCGTTCGGTACGCTTGTCGTAGCGCGGGAAGTGCAGGACGATGAACAGGTAGTCCGGATATTCGTCGATCTTGGATCGCTGTTGGCGACGCGACAGCACGTCCTCGATGTCGAGTTCATGGAAGTCGTAATTGGCAGCCAACCACTGGGCGTCGACACCGCTTGGGGACTCGATGTTGAGCCAGGTCAGCCCAAAAGCCTCGAGGCGTTGGACGTCGGCTGTGGTCCGCTCAGGCTGCGGCGGTGCGACTGAGCGACGCGCGACGCGTGTGCGGCGGATTTTGGGAAGGCTCGCCATCATCGCCTCGACCGACCGCGGTGGGGCCGGAAGTCGTTGTCGTCAGACCGCTCATCCCGTCAAGCATAACCCACGCACTCGGGGAGACCTACTCGATGAGCTTGGCCCGATAGGCATAACGCGTGGCTTCAGTGCGGTTGGCGACACCGAGTTTGCGATAGATGTTGGACAGGTGGAACTTGACGGTCTGCTCGGTCACGAAGAGCCGGTTGGCGATATCGAGGTTGGACAGTCCCTCGGCGACGAGTCGCAAGATCGACAACTCGCGTTCGGTCAGTACATCCACGCTGACGGCTTTGGGGCCGTCAGCCTCACCACCCTCGGTCGGTGTCGCCGTCGCGGTACCACGCAGGTGCACGGTGCCTTCGACGACCTGGCGGATCGTTGAGGGCAGGTCCAGTGGGTTGATCGACTTGACGACGTAGCCATCGGCTCCGCGCTGCAGCGCCTGGTCGATGTGCTCCGAATCCTCGAACATCGACAGGATGATGACTTTCATGCCCGGGTGGTCCTGCCGGATCCTGGTGAGTGTGTCGAGCCCGTCGCCGTTGGGCATACGCAGGTCCAGGATGACCACGTCCGGCTCGATGGTGGGAAGCAGCGCGAGCATCTCGTCGCCGCTCATCGCCTCGCCCACGACTTCGATGTCAGGAGCGGTTTCGAGCGCGCGCTTGATTCCGTCCAACATCAGCCGGTGATCGTCAGCGATCGCAACCCGCATCAGCGATCGGGCTGTCATGAGATGGACTCCATCACGTTGGCGACAGCGTACTCCACCAAGTGGACAAGACTGGCATAACCGACCAACGTGGTCAGCGTCGTGGACTCAGTAGACCGTGGCGTTTGATCGCGTCGGCGATCTCCGTCGCGGGCGCGCCCTTGACCAGGTACTCGGTTGCGCCGCCGGCGAGGCCGGCTTGGATCTCCTGCTCCTTGTTTCCGATCGACAGCATCAAGATCGTCAAATCGGGAAACCGCGCTTTGAGCGCGTACGTCGCCTCAACACCGTCCAGATTGGGCATCGACACGTCCATCAACACGACGTCGGGCCGATGCTCTTCTGCCAACGCGATGGCCTCTGCACCGTTGGACGCCTCAGCGAGGACCTCGATCTGGGGGTCGCGTTCGAGGAGGCGCCGGAGCACCGCTCGAAACTGGGCGTTGTCATCTGCAAGGAGAACGCGGACCATGCCGTCCTTTCGCCGGTCGTACTTGGAGGCCGGAGGATCTGAAGGGAGCATAGGCTGCTGATTCGGCTTCGGGCCGAGACGTCCTGCTCGGTCGCCACTCGCCAAAGGTCGAGTTTGTCGGTTTTGTGGGCGGTTTTCAGTGATATCGACGTGTCATGACGCGTCCGCCACGTCGAATGCCGCAGCGACGCGGTCGCACATATGTCGGATGTAGGCAGGAGATGCCATTAGAATGCATGGGATGCGGGACACCGAAGCCACCCACCACGAGCCGTCAGCAGTCGCTGCGCTGATCGCAGTCACGGAAGCCTCGGTCGATCAGGATGATCCCACCGGCGAGATGGCCCGCCTGCTGCGCGCGATCGTCGACGCGCTCGGCGGACGCGCGGCGGTCTTGCAGGCGGCCGATCCGCGCGAAGGGCGCTTTACCGTGGTCGGGTCGGTCAACATCGCCTCGTCGGGCCCCGGGCTCGACAACGCGCCGCTGTCTGATGGCGCGGCGGGCCAGGCTCACGGCGAGGGCGTTGAGCTGGATGTCGATGCCGGCACGTTGCCCGAGGCCCTCAGGGTGGCAGGGTTCAAGCATGCGTTGGCGCTGCCCGTGCGGTCCTCGGAGCGGTCGCTCGGCGTCGTGTGGGTGGCCGGTGCCGTCCCGTTGTCCGAGGACGCATTGCGCCGACACGCGGCACGGGTTGGCGCCGAGCGAATCGGCAGCCTGCTCGAGCAGGTGCGCCTGTACGAGACGCTCGAGCGTGCGATGGCCCAGATCCTCGAGGGCGACGAGCGGATGTTGGGGCGCATCGGTTTGGACATCCACGATGGTCCGACCCAGCAGTTGTCGGTGGCGCTGCTCGAAGTGCAGCTGCTCGAGGCGGACTTGGTCGACGCCGAAGGAGCCGGCTCGGTACTGCCCGACAAGCTTCGCCCGGGCTTGGCACGCATCTACGAGACGCTCGGTGGCGCACTCCAGGAGATGCGTGAGCTGATCGGCCACCTGCGGCCCGCGCAGTTCGAAGACCGCACGTTGCCCGAGGTTCTCAGCAACGCGGTACGGGCTTTTGAGACCCAACAGGGCGCGGCCGTCGACTACGAGACGCGGGGAGAGTTCCCTGACAACCGCGTGTCGCTGTCGCAGAAGATCACGTTCTACCGGATCCTGCAAGAGGCGCTCAACAACGCCGCCCGCCACGGGGCTGCGACCGAGGTCGCCGTGCGCCTGCGCGAAGGGCCCGCGGGGATCACCATGGAGGTACGCGACAACGGACGGGGCTTTGAGCCGGATCAGGTGCGTCGCCCAACGCCGGGAAATCCCCAGGCCCGGTATGGACTGTTCGGCATGCGCGACCGGGCACAGCTGCTGGGAGGGGCACTCGAGGTGTGGAGCCGCCCCGGCGTCGGGTCGCTCATCACGGTGTTCCTCCCGCGCTGGCGCGGTGCCGAGCGCGGCAGGCTGGCGCAGATCGGCACATGAACACGAGTCCCTTCGTCAAGGTATGCGGGCTGACCGATCCCGCCGAGGCGGTCGCATGCGCGAAGCTGGGGGTGTGGGCGATCGGATTGGTCTTCGCGCCCGAGAGTGCGCGGCGCGTCACCGTCGAGCAGGCGCGAGCGGTCTGCAAAGCTCTGCCGTCACGGGTTCGCCGCGTCGGCGTATTCGTCGACCCAGACCCTGCCGAGGTGGCGCACACGGTGTCTGGCGCAGGGCTGACCGACGTCCAGCTGCACGGTGATCAGGTCAGTGTCGAGGCGGTTCGAATCGCGGCACGGGTCCGGGTGTTCCAGGGCTTCTCCGTGGAGGGACCCGCCGACATCGCCGCGGCCAGGGCGAGTCGCGCCGACATGGTATTTCTCGATGCCTCGGTCCCGGGACGGCACGGCGGGACCGGCCAGATGTTCGACTGGGCGTTGCTCGACGAGACGCCGCTGCAGCGGCCGTTTGTCCTGGCGGGAGGGCTCCATCCCGACAACGTGGCCCAGGCCGTGCGGCGTGTTCGTCCTTGGGGGGTCGACGTGTCGAGTGGCGTGGAGTCCAGCCCGGGTCGCAAGGACCTGGTGCGCGTCGCCGCGTTCATCCATGCGGTCCATGACATGGCGGAGGTTGCATGAGTGAGCTTGCGACGCGATTCGGTCCGTACGGCGGGCGGTATGTGCCCGAGACCGTGATCGGCGCGTTGGACGAGCTGACGGTGGCGTTTGAGCAGTACCGCGAGGACCCGGCATTTCGGCAGGAGTTGGACGGCCTGCTGTCGACGTTCGTCGGTCGCCCCACGCCGCTGTATCTGGCCGAGCGGCTCGGGGCCGCGTACGGCATTGAGCGGCTCTATTTCAAACGCGAAGACCTGTGTCACACGGGTGCCCACAAAATCAACAATGCATTGGCGCAGGTGCTGCTCGCCAAACGCATGGGCAAGCAGCGCATCATCGCCGAGACCGGAGCCGGCCAACACGGGGTCGCGACCGCGACGGCCGCCGCACTACTGGGTTTTGAGTGCCACGTCTACATGGGTCGCGTCGACATGGAACGCCAGCGGCTCAACGTCGTGCGCATGCGGATGCTGGGGGCCGAGGTGCTGCCCGTCGACTCCGGCAGCGGCACGCTCAAAGACGCGACCAGCGAGGCCATCCGCGATTGGGTCACCAACGTCGGCACGACCCACTATGTGATCGGCTCGGCGGTCGGCCCCGCGCCGTATCCCGAGCTCGTCGCTGACTTCCAGTCGGTCATCGGCCACGAGGCGCGCGAGCAGATCCTGACCCAAGAAGGACGCCTGCCCGCGACCGTGATCGCCTGCGTGGGGGGTGGCTCCAACGCGATCGGGACGTTCCGTGCGTTCGTTCCGGACGCTCAGGTGGCGCTGGTCGGGGTCGAGGCCGCGGGCCACGGCATCGAGACCGGCCGGCACGGCGCGCCGTTGGGACACGGTCGTCCCGGGGTGTTGCACGGCTCGTTCTCGTACCTGCTGCAGACCGATGAGGGCCAGGTCGCCGAGGCGCATTCGATCTCGGCCGGCCTCGACTACCCGGGGGTGGGGCCCGAGCACTCGTGGCTCCGCGACACGGGGCGCGTGACGTATGTGAGTGCGACGGATTTCGAGGCGCTGGCGGCGTTCCAGGAGTGCGCGCGGACCGAGGGCATCATCCCGGCACTCGAAACCGCACATGCGCTCGCGGTGCTCGCCCGCGACGGCGTGGCACTGGGCGCCGGGGGGCCCGTCGTGCTGTGCTTCTCAGGCCGGGGCGACAAGGACGTCGACGCCGTGGGAGCGGCGCTGGCGCTCGATGTCTGACGGAGCAGCTCGCCTGGAGCGGGTCTTCCGCGACGCCGGCAGGCCGCTGTTCATTCCGTACGTCATGGGTGGCTACCCGGACGTCGCGACGAGCACCCGGTACGCCCGGGCGCTCGCCAAGCACGCCGACATCATCGAGCTTGGCATACCGTTTTCGGACCCCCTGGCCGACGGGCCGACGATCCAGTCCGCCGGGCAGACAGCGCTCGATGCCGGCACCACGCCCTCAGATGTCATCCAGATCGCGGCCGGGTTGCGCGGAGGTCCGCCGGTGGTGTTGATGACCTACCTCAACGCGGTGCTCGCACAGGGCGCGCGGCTGTTCCTGGAGCGGGCGGCGGCGGCGGGTGTCGCGGGGTTGATCATCCCGGACCTGCCGATCGACGAGAGCGACGAGGTGCGTGACCAGGCCACCCGGGCCGGGGTCGCGCTGATCCCCCTCGCGGCCCCGACCTCGAGCGACGAGCGCCTGGTCGCGATCGGCCGCAAGGCACAGGGTTTCGTCTATTGCGTCGCGGTGACCGGTGTCACGGGCGGCGAGGTGGTCATCGACGATGCGTTGACCGCGTTCTTGGGCAGGGCACGCAAGGCGATCTCGGCGCCGCTGGCCGTGGGCTTCGGGGTGCGTACGCCCGATCAGGCCGCAGCGCTCGGCGCGCTCGGCGACGGGGTCATCATTGCAAGCCAGCTGATCCGGATGATCGAAACGGCGGAATCAGTTGGAGCGGCGGAAGCGATGTTGGAGCAGTTCGCTGCGCAGGTCCGCGCGGCCCTCGTCGCCTGAGGGCACACCGACCGGCACGTCCGCGTCGAACGTGATCCACTCGGCGACGTCGCCATCCCACAAGAAGAGCCGCTCGGCTTCGAGCGTGCCGCTGGCCAGGCGCACCAGCTGCGTGTACGCGATTGGCGGCAATTGCGGGGTCAGCAACACGCCGCCCGTCGCCCGGCGTTTGCGCCCGCGTGATCCGACCTCGATGTGTCCGACCGGGCCCTGGCTCCACGCGTCCGAGACCCGGCCGACAAGCCGGTGCAGCGTCTGCGGGAGCGCAGCGCGGGGCACTCCGAAGCCCACGAGGAGTTCATGCAGCGGCATCGAGATGACGACACGCCAGACCGAACTCTCGATCGCGCGGCGGCGGGGTGCGGCACGAAGCCGCGCGGGAATCCCGGCATCCGAGAACGCCATCGACAGCGCCAGCGTCTCGTCCGGCGTCGCCGGGTATTCGAGGATGACATTCACGCCGCTGCGTTGTTCGACGCCCACCGGTGCGTCCCTCCGAAGTTCCGCCGATCCCGGGAACCCTCCCACGCCAGGTCGGCGGACGCAACGCGCACGATGTCGTAGCCTCACACGGTGAGTGGCGACGATCGGATTGTGCTGCCTCGACCGCTGCGACGGGGCGATCGCGTCCGGGTCGTCGCTCCCGCGGGATCACTGATCGACCAGGACGTCACCACTCGCGGGTGTGGGGATCCTGAGCACGATCGTCGGGCGCACCGGCGAACTCCCGTTCCTCGCCGGCGAAGACAGCGTGCGCCGCGACGAGCTGAGGGAGGCCTGGGTCGGTCCCACTCGCGCTGTCGTCGCTGCACGCGGCGGGCACGGATGTCTCCGCATCCTCGAAGACCGGGAGTGGCCCCCGCCGGGCCCGATGCCCCGTGGCTCGTGGAATTCTCCGATCCGACCGCACTGCAGTGGAGCCTGGCCTCGGTCGGAGTCGGGAGCCTCCACGGACCCGCCGTCGTCAGCCTGGCGGCCGAGCCGGACTGGTCGCAGGAGCGCCTGCGGCATCCGCTTCGGCGAGCCGGTCGACGATCTGCACGGTCACGAGGTGATCCCGGGACGTGCAAGCGGTCGGTTGATGCCAGCCAACATGACCGTTGCCACAGAGATGTTCGGCCACGATGGATGCCGAACCTCGACGGCGCGATCCTTGTCCTGGAGGATGTCAACGAACCGCCCTTCCGGGTCGACCGGCTCTTCACCCAGCGGCATCTTCGACCGCGTGGCCGCCTCGCCCTCGGCCGCCGCACCGACTCGGACACCGATCTGATGGACGAGGTCCTCCACGACCGTTATCCACGACCTCGGTCTCCCCGTGCTGATGGGCCTGCCACTCGGTCACGACGGCCCGAACGCCGCCCTCCCAGTCGGCGCGCACGCGACGATCGACACCGCCGCCGTCGACGCTGAGCGTTTCCTGACATCCGACCACCAACCGGATTGAGACGGCGCATCGTTGCCACCTCGGGCGTGCGGCAATCGATCAAGCCCGGGACCTGTCCGACGCGAACGCCGAGACCCTCGCGTACGTCGAGCTCACGCGCGTCAGCTCACGCGCATCGACAGCTGAGCCGTGCAGCGAATCACCTGAGTGGACATGACCGTCGCAGCCGCGAATCGCGTAGTTTAGAAACCAGGTACTTCGTCAGCTCCTTGGGTAAATGCCCGACGATTCGCGGGTTCGGAGGAGCCCTCGATCGGCTTGCCTCAGAGCAGCAGTGCCCCGACTACCCAGGTTCCCCATCTGACGTGCTCGAACACCGAACGTAGGCTTCCGACGTCATGGCGTTCACCTGTTGGAAAGTCGCCGAGTATCCTTCCCGTAAGAGAATTGCTCGCCGGAGAATGTCACCGAACACAGCGACTCCCTCACAGAGCACCAGCTCGAGGAGATCGTTCCTGAGCCACTGGAAGCGGGATTCCGTCTCGGCCTCAGCCGGGCGATCGGCTTGCTTCGCGTATATGAGACCGGCTCGGAACCCCGGATGCGACATCGAACTCATCTGACGGTAGTCGTAGTAACGATGCTCGAGGTCCACTGGCGTGACCCCCGTGGGTGGGTCCAGTTGTTGTGAGAGTCCTAGAGTCCACTTGGTGGACGGAGGAGGATCATATCGATGGGTACACGCAGACGGCGGCACACGCCGGAGCAGATCATCCGCAAGCTCAGGGAGGCTGAGCGGCTCCTGGGTGAGGGCCGCACGGTGCCGGAGGTCGCGAAGGCTCTGGAGGTCAGCGAGCAGACGTTTCACAG
>JANLOO010000069.1:0-5653 GCA_031366605.1 Actinomycetota bacterium
GATCGCCGTCATCACGACGAGGGCCGCGAAGAGCATTCGCAGCACCTTCGGCGGGGTGTTGTCTGCGAGAAACGCTCCCGCGATCGCAGTGGCGACGGACGCGGCGCCCATGAGCGCGGCGGCGGACCACCGGACCGTCCCTGCCCGGTGTTGACGCCACGAGCCGATCAGCGCTACCGGGATGATCGCGAGCAGCGACGCCCCTTCGGCCGGAAGCTGTGGAAGCCCGATCACAAGGGTCAGTGCAGGGACGAACAGAATCCCGCCGCCGACGCCGAACAGGCCGGCCAGCGCCCCGGCGAGCGCCCCGATCGGGATGACGATCGCTGCCGTGGCGAATGTGAGGGCCGGCGTGCGTCCATCTGTCACCGGCTCGATGATGAGCCACACGGCGACCACGGCGAGAAGACCGGCGAATGCCAAGGTCAATGCACGGGACGAGATGCGATCCTTGATCCACAACCCTCCGAGAAGCCCGAACACGGCGGGAATCCCGATCAGAAGGGCATACCCCCAGGCGACGTTCCCCAGGAACCCGTGTGTGATGACCCCCACAGTCGCGGTCGCGATGATCGCCGCAAGGGAGGTTGCCGTGGCCACCTTGGTCTCGTAGCCCAAGAGCAAGACGAGCAGGGGCACCATCACGATGCCGCCGCCGACGCCGAACAGGGTGGCGAAGAGACCTGCGGTCATGCCCACCAAGGCGAGGCGCGGCCACGTCCCCGCAGGCGCGCTGTTAGCGTCAACGGTCATGGGGACTCCCGAGACGGCCGGGTTGGTGGCAGCGATCACGGCGACGCCCGGGGTGACCGCTGTGCTCTTGGATCTGGATGGGACGCTCGCGCCGATCATCGAGCACCCGGCGGATGTGCGGATCCCGGACGAGATCCGCGCGCTTTTGCCGACGTTGCGCGATCGCTACGGCTTGGTGGCGTTCATCAGTGGGCGGGCGCGGGACGATCTGCACGGGATCCTGGCGCTCGACGGGGTGGCCTACTCGGGCAATCACGGCGTCGAGGTGCAACTCGAGGACGGGCGAATCCTTCCGTCCGCGGTCAGCGACGGTGCGTTGCAGGCGTTGAAGACCTTCGCGCGCTACTGGAGCGGACAGGGGCTCGATACATGGGGCGTCTGGATGGAGCACAAAGGCGGCACGTTGACGTTCCATTACCGCACCGCGCCAGATCAACGCGCAGCCCGTCGCCACTTGGAGCGGTCGGTCGTCCCGGCAGCGCGAGCGGCCGGTTTGATGGCCGAAACAGGCCGCATGTCGATCGAAATCCACCCGTCGGAGTCGGTGCACAAAGGCAGCGCCGCCGATACCCTGCTCGACGCGCGACCGAAGATCCGGCAGGCGATCTCGTTCGGTGACGACCGCACTGACGTCGACGTCTGGCGGGCCCTGCGGGCGCGGGTGGCCGACGGGCGACTCGACCTGGCGATCGGTGTTGGCGTTGTCAGCGATGAGAGCCCGCCGACGGTACGCGCCGACTCGGACATCCAGGTGACCGGCGTCCCCGGTACGTTGGGGCTGTTGCGCGTCCTCGCGGGGCATCAGGCGCCCTGACGCAGGGCGGCAGCGGGAACCGTGTTTGCGATGCGGTCGGGCGTCGCTCCGGCGCGCCGCGCGATCGTGATGCCATAGCGACGCAGTGACAGCTCTGCAACCGAGTGCGCATCTGTCCCGATGACCAGCCGCACACCGGCAGCCAACGCCCGTCGCGCCAGATCGGCGGACAGATCGAGGCGCCGGGGTTGCGAGTTGATCTCGAGGCACGTCCCGGTTGCGGCCGCCCGGGCGAAGATCATTTCGAAATCGAGGTCGTACCCGTCCCGGCGACCCAGCATACGGCCGGTGGGATGGCCGATCGCGTCGACCAGTGGGTGCTCGATGGCCGCCAGCAGTCGGTCCGTCAGCCGCCTGCGTGACTGGGTGAAGCCGCTGTGCAGGCTGGCGGTGACCCAGTCGAACCCCGACAGCAGTTCGTCGTCGAAGTCGAGACGACCGTCGGCAAGCACGTCCATCTCGCACGCCTTGAGCACCCTGATGTCGTCGCTTGTGGCGTTGATCGCATCGATCTCCCCCCATTGACGCCGGACGCGCTCCTCGTCGAGTCCGCGCGCCATGGCCAGGCTCTTCGAGTGGTCGCTGATGCCGATGTACCGGAGCCCCAGCGCCCGAGCGCCCGCAACCATGTCCGCGAGGGAGTCGCGTCCGTCGCTCCACGTCGTGTGGACGTGCAGATCTCCCAGCAGATCGTGCTCGTCGACGAGGGCGGGCAGGAGCCCGGCCGCGGCCACCTCGATCTCGCCCGTGTCCTCGCGCAGCTCCGGTGGGATCTCGGGCAGACCGAGCATTGCGTAGACCGCGGCCTCATCGGCGTGCAGCAGCACCGTTCCGTCGGATCGGGTGACGCCGTGCTCCGAGATCGACAGGGCTTGCTTGACCGCAAGCTCCCTGAGTCGGATGTTGTGGGCCTTGGACCCCGTCAGGTGCTGCAGCAGGTTGCCGAACGACTCCGGCGGTCCGACCCGAAGCTCGACCCGGATCCCCGTCTGCGTCATCACCGCCATGCCCGCCGCCCCCCGTGACAACACGTCGGTCACGAGTGGGTGGGCCGCGAGCCCGTCCAGGAGCCGTTCGGGGTCGTCCGTCCCCGCGGCCATGTCGATGTCGTGGACGCTCTCGGAGCCACGCCGAAGGCCACCGGCGACTGTGAGCGCAGACGTGCCCTTGGTCCGGGCGAGGTCGGCGACAATTTGTTGGGCCACAGGCAGCGCCCGTCCGATCGGGATCCGCTCGTTCGGCACCGCACCGGCGGCAAGCTGCTCGGCGACCTGCAGGACGAGCTTGGGGCCGATCCCCGCCACGCTCGCCAAACGACCGTCCGCGGCGGCGGCGGACAGCCCGTCCAGATCGACAATCCCGAGGGCTTCCCACACCGCATGGGCGCGTTTGGGACCGATGCCCTGCAGACGCGCGATGTCCGCGAGACCCTCCGGGACCTTGGCGCGCAGCCGTTGGAGGGCGGCGATCTCTCCGGTCTGGGCAAGTTCGACGATCTTCTCCTGCAACGTTCCACCGATGTCGGGGAGTTCGACGGCGCGTCCCGCCAGCGCCATCGCCGCCACCGACTCACCTGCCCCCCGAATTCGGGCCGCACCACGCCGGTAGGCCAGGATGCGGTGACGAGACTGCTCTCCGCCGATCTCCAAGAGGTCGCCGTACAGGTCGAATCGATCGGCGATTTCGCCGTTCGTCGGAAGGGCTTGTGCGCTCACACGCGAAGGGTACTTCGCGGACGGGAGCAGGGGCACAGGGACGATGAGGCGGACGTCGGCGGGAGACACTAGAATCACGCCCGGTGCTGGGGTGAGTCGGGGAGCGGGAAGGCGGCGCGGTGGGTCTCAAGAGCGTGTCACGCAATGGCTGGGTGGCGGTCGGCGCGGCGGTGCTCGCGGTCGCCTCGGCAAGTGCGTTTGCCGGCGAGCAGTACGTCAACCGGGCAGCTCTCGGCACACCGGTCCCAGCGCCGGGGAGCGCGGTCGCCACCGCGCGACCCCTGATCGGACTCGACGCGCAGCACGTCGGGGGGATGCGGGACCTCGAGGTGTTCGTCGATGGAGCCGAACGGACGTCGAGCGTCGGACAGACGTCGGACGGGCGACTCGTACTCCCAACGCAACGGCTGCGCGACGGCTCACACGAGGTCTCGGTGCGGTTTGGGACGCGCAACGTCTTCTCGCGCTCGGTCGAGCGTACGTGGACGTTCAGCGTCGACACGAAGCTCCCGAGCCTCGCGGTCGCCACGCCGAAGGCCGGAGCAGAGGTCAACGCCCGCAACCTCGTGGTCACGGGCACGAGTGAGCCCAACACCAACCTCGCGATCGGCTGGAAGGGCGGCTCGGCGACGACCGTGACAGACGCGACCGGCGGCTGGCACGTCACCACGGAGCTTCCTGAGGGCCCGGTGGCGCTCAAGCTCGTGGCCTCGGACCCCGCGGGCAACGCGGCAGTGACCACGCGCAAGATCACGGTCGATACGACGGCGCCGACGCTGACGCTGGCAAAACTTCCGGCCAAGCTCACCGAGACCGACGCTCCGACGTTCACGGGCACCATCACAGGTGAGTCGCCCGGGCGGGCCATCGTCGGCGCCACCGTCAACGGACATGTGATCGTTTCCCGTCCGGGGGCGGCGGGTGTCGACCAGAACGGCGATCCGGTGGCGGGAGTGACGTTCACCGGCAAGCGGTTTGCATTGTCGGTCGGCCGGATTCCGCAGGGGCGCAACGCCGTCAAGGTGTTCGTGCGCGACCCGGCCGGCAACCACAGCGAGAAAGCGCTCAAACTCGTGGTCGACAGCACGGATGAGTTCGGCACACGTGACTTGGTCGCGGGTGCGCGGGGCGGTGACGTCAAGGCGCTTCAGAACCAGCTGCGTGAGCGCGGGTTCAAACGCACCAAGGTCTCCGGGGTCTACGACGATCTGACTGTGCGCGGTGTGCGCAGCTACCAGCGTGTGCACGGCATCAAGCAATCAGGCGTGTTCGGACCCAACACGCGGACCGCGTTCGTTGGACGCATCGTCGTCAACCTCCGAACGTTCCGCGTCTCGGTGGTTCGCGACGGCAAGGCCGTCGTGTCGTTCCCCATTGCCTACGGCACCGCGGCGTATCCCACCCCCACGGGCGACTACAAGATCGTCAACAAGCAGTCCAACCCGACCTGGACTCCGCCGCCGGACAGCTCGTGGGCAAAGGGCTTGGGCCCGATTCCCCCGGGTCGCGGTAACCCGCTGGGCACGCGGTGGATGGGGACCTCCGCACCATACGTGGGCATCCACGGCACCCCCGCAGACAGCTCGATCGGATCCCGGGCCAGCCACGGCTGCATCCGCATGCACATTCGTGACGCGGAGGTCTTGTACGAGCAGGTCGTCGTCGGGATGCCGGTCCACATCTCGTAGTGAGCCTGTTTGAGCTGACGGAGGAGACGTGGCAGCAGGCGGTCCTGTCGTCATCGGTGCCCGTGCTGGTCGACATCTGGGCACCGTGGTGCGTTCCGTGTCGCAAGGTCACCCCGATGGTCGAACAGCTGGCGCGAGAGTTTGGGGGTCGGCTCGTGGTCGCGACCCTCAACGGAGACGACGCCCCGCGGTTGATGAGCCGCTACGAGGTGCTCTCACTGCCGACGCTGCTCCTGTTCAGCGGCGGCGAGCCTGTGGAGCGCGTGGCCGGAGTCCCGAAGATCGATAAACTGCGGGCCGTGATCGCGTCTCATTTGGAGCACTAATTGGCTATCTACTTCAGCATCGGGTTCTGTCAGCCGTTCGCCAAGATGGCGACCGAGCAGGTCCAGGGCTTCGAAAGCGTCGAAACGGTCAGCGCCGACGGCGAAATCGTCGGCGTACGCATCGAGAACCCGCGCGAGTTGCTCCGTCTCGATGAGCTGATCGCGACACTGAACCTCGACCCCGACAAAGTGTGGCAACGCCTGCGCGCCGATGAAGACGTCCTTCTGGGCCGCCGCCAAGCCACCTGGGGCGGCGGCGGGGCCTAACCCACGTAGGAACTACCGCACCGCTTGGCGGCTGCAAACCGTCGCCAGACGGCGTCGGCGGGATCGCTGTCACCACCAGTGGCAACGAGA
>JANLOO010000016.1:0-99567 GCA_031366605.1 Actinomycetota bacterium
TACTTCCCCCTGAAAAACGTTTGGGCGGTGGGCGGAGGGCACCCGTTGGCGGATTGGCTGGGTTGTCGGTTCGAGCCGCCCCGGTTTTCATGCGAGGGCGGCGATTCGGTCCAGGTTGTGGCTCAGAACCCCGAGCCCGACCCAGATTTGGGCTCCTTCGTAGCCTTTGAGGCGGGTGCGGGCGAGTCCGTGGCGTCGTTTCAGGTGGCTGATGCGCCCTTCGCAGCCGGCTCGGAACCGGTAGCGGCGTCTCCAACCGCGGGTGTGTTGGACGGGATCGGCGCGGCCTTGGCGCGGGATCACCCGGTCTCGGATCTGGAGGCGGTCGAGTACTTCGTCGCCGGTGCTGTTGCCGTATGCGCGGTCGGCAAGGACGGTGTCGATGCGCATGCCCGCCTCGGCTGCGGCGGTGACGGCGGCCTCGAGGGTCGACACGTCGGCGGGGTTGCCGGCATATACCTGGTGGGAGACGACGAACCCTTCGGGAGTGTCGGCGATCGACGCCTTGTAGCCGAACTCCGTGGGCTTCTGTGGTTTGCCCCTGCGGATCGGGCGGGCGTCGGGATCGGCGAGCGACACCAGCCGATCGGGGATGATTTTCTCGCCGGTGAGCCGGCGGGCGGTCTGGGCGATGACCCGCCCGGCCAAGGCGATCTCCTCGGCGAGTCGCACCGTCTGCGTCCGACCCTTGCGCCCCGCCTGGCCGAGCGTCCGGCGGGCGTTTGCGAGCACCCGCCCCGCGTCGCGAGCTGCGCGGGCGGCGAGGTCATACAGGACGCGGGTCTCACGATCCACCGCCGGGCGGGTGTTGCCGCCGCGGCCGAGGGCCCCCGACACGCGTCGCACGGCCTTCCCGGCCGAGCGACGTCGATCACGAAACGCGGTGCGGGCGGCGAGGCCGACCGCCTTGACCCGGCGCACCGCGCGCGTGAGGCGGCTGACCGCGTGAGCGCACAACCCCGAGTCGGTCGGGTAGCGCACATCCGCCTCGACACACGTCGTGTCGACCCGCAACCGCCGCCCGCGAAGGAGCTTGCCCTCGACGGCACGCGCCAACAACACCCGGTTCAAATCTTCGACGATCCCGGGTCCGAACCGGCGTGTCAGCTTCATCAGGGTCGTCGGGTGCGGTGGCGCCGTGTGCAAAGCGATACGGCAAAACCGCCGCCACGACAGGGAGTCTGCGACCTCCTTGCACAGCGTCTCGTAACCCAAGCCATGGCGGTGCTTGAGGTACATCAACCGCAGGTAGCACTCCATCGGGATGGTCGGACGCCCGATCGGGCAGAAGAAGCGCTCCACAAACGGCGCCAGAAACCGCGGGTCATCCAGCAGGGAGTCGATGGCCTCAAGCTCAGGGCCCATCAGCTGGATCTCATCGGGGAGCATCTGCTCCCACAACGTCGCCTGCCCATCGTGCAACCTCAACATCCCGAACCCCCCCAAAACACCCACGTTTACAGGGGAAAGACTACTTTCTGGCCCGGACGGCACCCCCGCGTTTTTCAGGGGGAAGTAGCTAGCGTCTCGCCAGGCTCAGACTCTGCGTATGGATGCCTTCGGCAGTCCCAGCGTCAGGGCGATGCTGAAGCACGCGAGGCCGGCTGAGATCGGCCACAGGGCGTCAAAACCGGCGACGTCGGCGATTCGGCCGAGCAGTGGCGACATCAAGGCGCTCCAGCCGAACAACACCATCGACACGAGCCCCACCGCCTGCCCTGCGCGCGCGGGTCCCGTCAGTTCGCCGGCGATGAGGTAGAGCAACCCGTTGGCCCCCATCGCTCCGAACGAGAACACGAACATCGCCGGCAGCTGCGCAGCGGGGCCGGCCGGCCCGGCAGCCCAGTAGAGCAGCGCCCCCACGAGCGTCACCAAGCCGACGTCGCGGAGCGTCGCCCGTCGCCGTGTGCCGGCACCCTGGTCGGCGACACGCCCCCACAGCAGGCGCGCCACCATGGCCGAACCGCTGACCACGGCGAACAGTGCGGCGCCGATCGGGGCCGACGCGCCCGCGTCGCGGATGGCCGGGACCGAAAAGTTGAGCGCCGCCGACAGCACCGTCACGTGCACGGCCGCGATCGCCACCACCCGCCACATCCCGGGGGTGCCGAACAGCCCGGCCAGGTCGATCCGTCGACTCTCAGACGCCGCTTTGTGGAGCGCTCCGCTGGGGCTCGCCAGACCGAACCCGGTCGCGAACACCGCCGCCAGCACACCGCTCGCGATGAGCGCCAGTCGCACCCCGCCGAGCGCCGCCAGCCCCGGCAGCAGACCCGCAGCCACAAGCCCGCCCGCCGAGACCGACATCTGCCGAACGCCCAGCGCCATCCCCCGCCGGTCGGCGTCGAAGCCATGAAAGACCGACACGGTGCCCGCCACGGCGACGAACGCCGCGACCATGCCGAACGCGAACAGTCCCACACCGACGAGCACGGCATTGCGCGCGAGCCCCGCCCCAACGAGCGCGACACCTGACAGGAGCCCTCCGATGATCAGCGGCCGCCGCGGTCCGATCCGATCGACGAGCGTCCCCGCCGGAATCAGAATGACCGCATTGCCGATGAACCCCGCCGCCAGCAACGCGCCAAGGGCCGCCGCCGACAGCCCGAACTCCGTCCGGAACTCAGGCCCCAGCGCCCCGAGTCCCCACGACGCGATCGAGATGGACGCCTGGGACGACGCCGCGAGAATGAGCAACCGCCGCTGCCCAGGCGCGAGCCGGCTCAATCCTCGACCGGCGTGAGCGCTCTTTCGCGAAGCCTGCGAACCGTGCGGGGGCTCACAGGCCGCCCAAGAGCCGTGCTGAGGGCGGCGTATGGTCCGCCTCGACTGGGCCGTACCGCGCGGGCCGGCCGGTGATCGACCCCCAGAACTGATCGCCGAAGTCGAAGTGCCACCACTCC
Organism: Actinomycetota bacterium; assembly: GCA_031366605.1. GTDB lineage: Bacteria > Actinomycetota > Thermoleophilia > Miltoncostaeales > Miltoncostaeaceae > CALMEC01. Next base: position 2,904 of record JANLOO010000016.1, read on the forward strand.
TCGAAGAACGCGGTGAAGCCCTGATCCGCCATCGCCCAGAAGAGCAGGCGCCGCAACTCCCGCGAACTCCCGGGCACACCCTCCATCGCCATCGCGCCTGCTTCGGGCACGAACGCGTCGAACCCCGTTCCCATGTCCAGCGGCGCTCCGTCACCATCACCCAGCGTCAGGTCGACCGCCCCGCCGGTGATGTGCGGTGCCGGGCATGACGGGTCGGCGCTCGGGACGCTCACATATCTGGCCGTTTCGCGTTCGACCGTCTGCCGCGGCCAATGCGGGTGGGCGCGCATCAGTTGCGCCGCCCAAGCGTCGTACAACGCGCGCTGGGTCTCGAATGCCCGCCAGCCATCCCAGACGATCAGCGTCATCCCGTCGGGCAGACCGTGCGCGACACGTGCCAGTCGCTCGGCGACCCCCTCGCGCAGGCTGTTGTGCGGTCGCGTTCCAGGCAACCCCATCGCGTAGTACCGCGGATCGTCGCGTACCACCCCGCCGATCGCCGCGACCTCGACCAGCGGCTCGTCCACCGGCTCGATCGGCACGGTGCGCCAGAGGCCCGGATCGCGAAGCGCAGGCAGGGGCCGCGCTCCCGCCGGCGTCTCCCCAGACCGCTCCCCCTGCACCTCAAAAGTCATGCGGCGTAGGGTAGCCACTCAAGACGCAGGGGGGTCCCTGCCGATACGGGAGGCAGATGCCCGCAGCCCACCTTCCACCGCCGCCGGCGCGGATGCTGGTCAACGCCGCTGAATTCCTGTTCAACGGGTCCCGTAAAGCGGGTCCGTCAGGCAAATGGCAGATCCAGCTTCGCAACAACGGTCAGGACGTACACGACCTCGGAATCCGCGGCGCCGACGGACGGGTCATCGCGCAGATGGGCGTCGTCGACCCCGACGCGTTGGGGACGATCGCAGTCCGCCTGACTCCCGGCACCTACCGACTGTTCTGCGGGGTCGCCGACCATGAGGCCCTCGGGATGTCATGGCGGCTCATCGTCCGCGTGCCGAAAGTGAGGACGACCGCCCCATGAGCAAACCGATCGCACGACCGCCCTCTCGTGTCGCCCGTGCCAAAGCCGAACGGCTGATGTGGCGCGCGGGCTTCGGCGCAGTGCCGGGCGACGTTGACCGCCTGGCGCGCGCGGGAACGACCGCCGCGGTGCATGAGCTGCTGTTCCCCCGCGGTCCGCAGCTGCGCAAGGGGCCCGAGCCGACCGTCGACGGCCGACCCATTGACCCGGTCAATGTTTACGGACACGACGTGTTGTGGTGGCTCGACCGCATGGTGCGCGGCCGTCACCAACTCGTCGAGCGCATGACGCTCAACTGGCACGACCACTTCGCCACGAGCAATGACAAGGTCAGCGATTCCAAGCTGATGATGCAGCAGTACTTCACCATTCGCTCACGCTCGCTCGGCAGCTTCCGAAAGCTCGCGCTCGCGATCCTGAACGACCACGCGATGCAACGGTTCCTGGACTTGGACAACTCCGACAAGGACGATCCCAACGAGAACTTCGCGCGCGAGTTCTTGGAGCTGTTCACGCTTGGTGTCAACAACGGCTACACCGAGCAGGACATCCGCGAGGCCGCCCGCGCCTTGACGGGCTTCACCTATGACTACAACACCAAGACGTTCGGCTACGACCCTGACCGTCACGACGACGGCGTCAAGACGATCCTCGGCAAGAGCGGACGGTTCAAAGCCTCCGATGTCGTCAACTTGGCGGTCAACCACCCCAAGCACGCCCCGTACCTGTGCAAGAAGCTGTGGGGGTACTTCACACCGCGTCCCTGCCCGCCCGGGACGCTCAAAAAACTGGTCGCCGCCTATACGACGTCGGGCACGCAGATCCGGCCGGTGCTGCAGATCATCCTGACCCACCCAGCCCTGCTGGCGGATCTCGGCGAGCCGGATCAGGTCAAACCACCCGTCGTGTTCGTCGCGGGGATGTTGCGCAAGACCAACCAGTTCATCACCACCGACAGCTGGACGTGGATGCTCGACAACATGGGTCAGCGCCCGTTCTCCCCGCCCAACGTCAGCGGCTGGGAGCAAGACGAGGCCTGGCTGACGACCGCATCCGTCCGGGCCCGGTACGAGGCCGCGTCCCAGACGGTGCGGGCACTGCAGATCAAGGATGGCACGATCACCAAGACGCAGACACCCGCGCAGGCGTTGTCAGCGGCCCTGCGCATGACCGGCAAGCCGTGGACGAGTTCGCAATCGCGGGCCGCACTCTCCCGCTATTCGCGCACGAGCGTTGCCGACAAGACCGCAGATTGGCAGCAGGAGCACTACTGGCCGGAGCGCTTGCGCGTCCTCTGCCACATGCTGCTCGCCGGCCCCGACGCCCAGGTGAGCTGATGAACCACAATCGAAACTGTGGATGTGATGACTGGCATGTGTCGCGACGGGCGCTCCTGGGCGCTGCTGCCGACACCATCGTCGGGATCCCCGAGGAGTTGCTGACCGACGGTCCGGCGGCGGCGCTGACCGGTTCACGCGGGATCACCCGCAGACGGATGCTCGTGGGCGCGGGTGGACTGGCGTTCGCGGTGGCCGCCATGCCGCGGTTCGGCGCCAAGGGACTGTTCGAGGCGGCGGCCGCGGCGCAAGCGACGGCGGACCCCAACGGTCGAATCCTCGTCTCGATCTACCTGGACGGCGGCAACGACGGACTCAACACGCTCGTGCCGATCGCCGACCCGCGCTACCGGCAGCTGCGTACCCGGATCGCGATCGATCCGGCGACGACGCTGCCGCTGGCCGACCACCCCGAGTTCGGTTGGCACCCGTCCCTGACCGGTGTCAAGGCGCTCTACGACGCCGGCAAGGTCGCCGTGATGCCCGCCGTGGACTACGCCAACCCCGACCAGTCGCATTTCAACTCGCAGATCTTTTGGCGTACCGGCGTCGTCGGGCAGTCGTTCGACCGCACCGGATGGCTCGGTCGCACCATCGACGCACTCGGCGACACCACCAACCCACTGCAGGCGATCAGCATGGGATGGAACCTCGACCCCATCCTGCAGAGCCGCCGGGCACCCGTTGCAACCGTGTTCGACCCCGGCGGTTTCGGGTTCTACATTCCCGATGTCTGGAGCGACGAGGCGGCACTCGGCCCATACCGCGGCGCGACCTCTGGCGCCAAGAGCAAGGCACGCAAGGCGGCTCAGCAGGCCTATCGCGGTGCAATCGACGTCTTCGACAAGCTCGCGCCATTGCGCGCCCAGGGCGACCAGGTGCCCGCGGCCCCGGTCCCCTACCCGGACGAGCACCTGGGCAACGGTCTGCGTAACCTGGCGCGCATGTTGGGCGCGGGCTTCGGCACGCGCCTGGCCACCATCAGCCACGGGGGCTTCGACACCCACGATCAGCAACCCGTCGAACACGCGCAGCTGCTCAAGACGCTCGGCGACTCGCTGGTGGCATGGCAGGCGGATCTGGACGCGCGGGGCCTGTCCGACCGTGTCATGACGCTCGTCTGGAGCGAATTCGGTCGCAGGGCAGAGGACAACGACTCCAACGGCACCGATCACGGCGCGGGCGGCTGCGTCCTGCTGGTCGGAAACCACGCCAACGGGGGCGTCCAGAGCGAGTTCCCGGGCCTGACCAACCTGGATCCCGACGGCAACCTGCTCGTCACGACCGAGTTCCGCAACCTCTACGCCACGCTGCTCGAATCCTGGATGGGCGTCGACGTCGGCAGCGTACTGCCGGGCGTCGATGCCCGGCGCCTGGCGCTCATCAAGTAAGGGCCCGCGCAGGAACTACGGCACCGTTCGGCGGCTGCAAACCGTCGCCATCCGGCGTCGGCGTGATCGCTGTCACCACCAGTCGCAACGAGGCTCGCCGACACCGTCTCACTCGGTTTTCGCCCGGCATCCGACGGAGCGGTTATTCCTGCACGGACCCTTTTACTTGAACTCCTCGGCCGGGCGCACAGGGCTCTCCGCATCGCCGGCACCGGCAACCGAGGCGACGTATGCGGCGACGTCATCTGCGTCTTTGCCCTTCACGATGTCAGGCGGCATGATCGGCTGACTCCGCTGCTCGGGCTTGTCGATCCAGTAGCGAATGACGCCCTCGAACGAACTCTTCTCGAAGCCCTGACGGCGCGAGCCGCGGAACGCGTCATCCAGGTTGGGTCCGACCGTTCCTTTGGTGCCGGCGTCGGCCAGCGTGTGGCAACCACCGCATGCCGCGAACTTCGTCTTGCCGTTGGCAAGATCGCGTGAGCCTCCACCACATGCGGACAGCGCGAACGCCGCTGCGCAGAGGACGAGCAGGCCCACGAATCCCGTCAAACGACCGTGTCGTGCGTGCGCGGCCATCAGACGAGGTACACCACGACGTACAGGAACACCCACACGACGTCGACGAAGTGCCAGTAGATCGACGCCGCCGTCAACGGGCCCATGTTGCCGTGGCTGAACTCGCCCCGCTTCGCGCGGTTGAGCGAGAAACCCAGGGCGTTGAGTCCGACGAACACGTGTGCGCCGTGCAGACCGGTCAGGCAGTAGAACACGGTCCCGAAGATCTTGTCCTGCGGGGTGAACCCCAGGTGGATGTATTCGTTGATCTGGATGACCAGGAACGTCGCGCCCAACATGATCGTCACCATCAGCCCGCGGATCAGGCCCTGGCGGTCGCCTGCCGCCAGGCGCTTCTCGGCCCACCAGATCGTGAAGCTCGAAAACACCTGGATCGCGGTGTTGACGCCGGTGATGAGCTTGGGGACCTCAAACGACTCGGCACCGTTGAACACCGGTGGCCACTGCACGGCGTTGGACCGCGCGATGAAATACGCGGTGAAGAACGAGGCGAACAGCATGATCTCGGACCCGATGAAGATCGACATGCCAAGGGCGCCGATGTTCATGCGGGACATCCCCGAGCCGCCGTGCGTGGCGGGCTTGGTGTCGTGCGCGTGGGTCGTCATCAGCTGGTCGCTCCCGCGCCGAGCACAACCTGGTCGACGGTCGCGTCGCGGGCAACGCCACGGAGCGCGGCCAGGTCCTGAGCAGCGGTTGTCACCACGAGGATCTCGTCGGGACGGTGGGCGCCGACCCCTTCGCGCGCGGCGGCGAGAATGCCACCATCGACAACCTCACCCTGCACCGCGACTCCTGACGCCTGCAGCTCCTCGATGGCGGCGTGGACGCGCCCGACCGCGTCGCTGCGACGGGCATTGGCCTCGTCGCCCCACGCCGGGGTCGGCACCTCGGCCGGCAGCACCAGCGTGAATCGGGCAGGTGAGCGGTCGGCGCGCGCGCGGATCTCGTCGAGGAGCGCGTCGCCGCCGACGGCGTCCTGGGCCAGCACCATGACGTGGGCCAGACCCGGCTCGTCCAGCGTCGCCCGCGACTCCTTGTGCGAGACGGTGACGTGCGAGACGGGCAGGCTCGTTGCCTTGCGGATGCGGTCCACCAAGTCCTGGCGCAGCCATTGCGACTCACCGAGCGGATACGTGGCGACCATGATCTCGTGTGCATGTTCGTCCTGCGCGGCGCGCGCGATGGCCTGGACGATGTCGCCGGACACGACCTTGCCGCTCGCCTGGATGCCCGCTTCGCCGAGTACCGCGACCGCCAGGGCGTGACGTCGTGCCAATGCCTGCTTCTCGGCCTCGTCGGCGGCGGGCGATACAAACGTGAATCGCCAGAGCCCATGTGACCCGAGCTCACGGGTCGCGTCCAGAAGCGACTTGCCGGTGACGGTGTCCTTCGCAACGACCAGGATCGTGGGATGGGTGGTCTCGGTCAACTCGCCGCCACCGAGTTCCTCGGGTGCGAAGACGATCGCGTGACGTGCACCGGCGACGCCGTATTGGTATGGGCCACCGACGACCTGCGGAGTCGCGTCGAAGTTGAAGATCGACGGCGGCGATGAGACGAGCCACTCGAGCGTGCGGCCGCGCCACGGGTTCCACGGCGCCTTTGGTCCCGACCTCCAAGACGTGATCGCGTTGTAGAAGAAAATCCCCGTTCCGACGACCATGAGCACGGACGCGATGCTGATGAACAGGTTGAGGTTCGCAAACCGCGGGTCGTAGTCCGAGACGCGGCGGGGCATGCCCTGCAGACCGAGCCAGTGCATCGGCATGAACGTCGCGTTGAACCCGACGAACGTCAACCAGAAGTGCCACTTGCCGAGCTTCTCGTTGTACATCCGCCCGGTCATCTTGGGGAACCAGTAGTAGACCCCGGCAAAAACCGTGAACACGCTGCCACCGAAGAGCACGTAGTGGATGTGCGCGACGATGTAGTACGTGTCGCTGACGAAGATGTCGGCGGGCAGCGTGCCCAGGAAGACGCCCGAGAGTCCACCGATCACAAACGTGAACAGGAACCCGAGCGCCCACAACATGGGCGTGTTGAGATGGATCTTGCCGCGCCACAGCGTCGCCACCCACGAGAACACCTTGACGCCGGTCGGGATCGCGATGATGACCGTGGTGACCATCATCGGAATGCGCAGCCACGGCGACATACCGGACACGAACATGTGGTGCGCCCACACGCCGAACCCCAAGACCGCGATCGCGACGGTCGAAAACGCGACGGCCCTGTACCCGAAAATCGGTTTTCGGGAGAACGTCGCGAGGACCTCGCTGATGATGCCGAAGCCGGGCAGCATCATGATGTAGACGGCCGGGTGGCTGTAGAACCAGAAGATGTGCTGGTAGCTGACGACGTCGCCGCCGTTGGTCCAGTCGAAGAAGTGCGTGCCCATGACACGGTCGAACAGCGTCATGAACTGCGAGCCGGCGATGAACGGTGTTCCGAAGACCACGAGTGCGGACGTCGTCGCGTTGGCCCATACCAGCAGCGGCATACGCCACACCGTCATGCCCGGCGCGCGCATGGTGATGATGGTCACCAAGAAGTTGACCGCGGTCATGATCGACGAGGCCCCTGCGAACTGCACGCCGACCTCGAACAGCGTCGTCCCGGTTCCGGCCTGTGTCGCGAGGGGGGTGTAGGCGGTCCACCCGGATGAGTACCCACCCAGGATGATCCCCATCAGGATCATCACACCCGCCGGCGGCAGCATCCACACCGACAGGGCGTTGAGCTTGGGGAACGCCATGTCCTTGGCGCCGATCATGATGGGCAGGATGTAGTTGGCCAGCCCGGCGAACGACGGGATGATGACCAAGAAGATCATCAGCGCCGCGTGGCCGCTGAACAGCGTGTTGAAGCCTTCGCCGCTCGTGATCTGAGAACCCGGTTGCGCCAGCTCCGTCCGGACGAGTTCGGCGAGCGATCCCGAGATCACCATGAAGCTGAAGACGATCACCAGGTACTGGACGCCGATGACCTTGTGGTCGGTGTTGACCCGCAGGTAGTCGCGCCAACTGGTCGCCCCGTGGAAGCTGTGGTCCTCGTAGTCGACGTCTTTGCCGACCATCCAACGACCCCACCAGTCGAAACACCCGATGCCGATCAGGAACCCGATGACGCTGAAGATGCTTGTCGTCGTGACGTAGACCTGCTCGTTCCAGAGCGGCCTGAGGCCGAAGACCCCCCGTAGGAAGAACGGCAACAAGAACCCGAACAGGACGCCCCCGGCCGAGCACCAGGCCGCACGGAGCCACCAATGACGGATCGATCGGTAATCGGTGTGGTGGGCGTGCCCGCCACCGGATCCGTGGGGGATCTGCTGACCGGTTGTGGGTACGTGAGTCGCCATCGTCCTCTCAGTGGTCCGCGTCGTGGGTACGGGCAGGTTCCCCGGGCGAACACGCGGCCGGGCGAGGACGCAGTGTCCCGCCGCCATCGGTTGCCATCACGGTGGGACCGAGGACAATGCCCGGCGACCGTTTGCAGCCGGGAAACGTGGTCGTATTTGCGACGGGGATCACTAAGGCGTTGTGGTCGTCGTCGTTGCAGCCGCCGGTGGGGCGCTCGCCTTGAGGTCTGCGGCCGTCGCCTTGGCCTTCTGTGCCCACGCGTCGTAGTCAGCCGCGCTGAGCGTGATCATCTGAGCCCGCATCACGCCGTGTCCTGCGCCACACAGTTCGGTGCAGACGATGGGGTAGGTCTTGCCGGCGTACTCGGGTTTCATCGTGAACCGCACCAGGTCGTTCGTCTGACCGGGCACGGCGTCACCCTTGATGCGCGTCTCGTAGACGAAGAAGTCGTGGATGACGTCCTTGGCATGCAGGTTCAGCACGACCTGGCGGCCGGCGGGGACCCGCAGGTCGCCGGTCGTCACACCCAGGTCCGGGTACGTGAACTCCCACGCGAACTGCTGCGCGAGGACTTCGACGCGAAGCGGGCCGGGTCCGGCCTTGGCGATCTCCTCGTTCTTGATCAAGACGATTGCGGCCCATGCGGCCGTGACGCCGATCAGCACCGTCGGGATGGCGGTCCAGACAACTTCGAGCAGCGTGTGGCCATGGATCGGCGGCCCATCCGACTCGTCCCCGGGCGCCGCCCGGAACTTCCACACGGAATAGAACATGAACGCCATGACGATCGCGAAGATCCCGATGCTCGCCCACACCGTCCACCAGACGAGTAGGTCGACGCGATCGGCCTCCTTGGAGGCTGGATCCGGCAGCCAGTCGATCGTCAGCGCCACAACCACCGAGATCGCCGCGATGACAAGCGCGATGACCGCGATCGGGATGACGTGCTGCTTGGATGAGGTCTTGACCATCTGCGGTCGCAAACTACCACGCACGGAATGCCGCGACGCTACGTTCCGAACCGGTCAGACGTCCCTCCTGCCGGGGACGAACCGGCCAGGCCGAAACCATCGACCTGACGTTGTATCTGTGAGCGCGCCGCGCGCTCTGCAGGAGTACGGTCTTTGCCAACAAAGGAGCGACATGCGCAATCGGACGACGTCGATCATCGCGGGGGCTGTTGCCCTGGCCGGCAGCGTCGCGGGGTCGGCGACCGCGCTTCCCGCGTTCACCACATCACCCAAGACGAGGACGGTCAGCCCGACCACGCCGCAGGCCACCCTGACCCGGGTCACGGTCGGCCGCAACGCGACGTTCGATCGGATCGTCTTTCGGTTCACGGGTTCAACGCCTGGCTACCGCGTGGAGTACGTGCCGACGGTCATCCAGGATGGATCCGGGCTGCCCCTGACCCTGCTGGGTCGCCGGTTCCTGCAGATCCGGTTCGAGCCGACGGTCAACGGCTCGTCCGCCAACGCGCCCGCCACGATCACACCCCGGTTCCCGACGCTGCGCCAGGTCAAGCGCGCGGGGGACTTCGAGGGGGTCATCACCTTCGGCGCCGGACTCTCGAAGCGCGCCGGATTCCGGGTGTTCACGCTCACGTCCCCGCGTCGGATCGTCGTGGATGTGGCGCATTGACCGGTGTCGCACGGTGCTTCGCAGCCCTGATCATTCCGCTCGCCGCCGCGGGCTGTGGTGGCGGTGGCAGCGGCCCGCCGGTGCCGGCGTCCGATGCCTCACCGCCGACGTTGACGCTCCAAGCGGGCCAGCCGGGCGGACCCGCCGCGAGTGTCACCGCGGGCGGCTCAGGCACAACCCTGACGCTGACCACCAAGACGGGTCCGCTCAACATCAGCGCCGCCGGCAACGACCCCGAGAGCGGCGTGCAGACGGTTGAGATCTTCGTCAACACCAAGGTGACCCGCTGCCAGGGCACGGTATGCAGCGGGGCGGGGCAGAGCGTGTCGGCGATTCCGCGGTTCCAGAGTTCCGGCCCGGCGCGACAGCCCGGTGAGACGTTCTCGTCCGCCAGCATCCTGGCCGACGCGATGGACCTCGCGAAGGAGATCCCCCAGACCGCACCGCCGCCCGGTGACAAGCTCATCTTCGAATTCGAGTTTCAAGCCAAGGCCGTCAACAACCTGGGCGGACGCACCCAGACCCCTCTCCTCCACGCGCGGTTCGAGGAGACCGGCTGACGTCAGGGCGCGGCAGGCTCCAGCGCCGAACGCCCGGATCCACGCAACGCGATCACCAGACAAACCCCGAACAGGGCTGCCCCGACGATGTAGGGCAGCGGTACATCGAAATCGAACATCGCTCCGGCAGCCAATGGTCCCGCCACGCGGGCGAGGCCGCTTGACGAGGCAAGCAGGCCCAACATCCCGCCCTGGTCGGCGTCACCGACGGCCTTGGACACGAGCGACGTCACGGTGGGAAACACCAATCCGGACGCGGCCAGCAGCGCCATCACCGGGAACAGCGCCCAGAGGTGCGTGGTGATCGCGAGCAGCCCCAGCGCCGCACCGGTCAGCACGAGCCCCGTCAGCATCACGCGACGCTCACCGAGTCGTGCGACGAGCGGCCCGATGGCCTTGCCCTGGACGACCGCCACGATGATTCCGATGTAGGTGAACACCAAGCCGGTCTCGACGAGCCCGAAGTCGAACCGGGCCTGGCCGAGCAATGCAAACGTCTGCTCCATGCCGACAAACGCAAATGTCCCCAGGAACGTGATGGTGATCATCGGAGCGATGCGCCCGTCGCGGAACGCCGCGCGCAGCAGATCGCGCTGCGATGAGCGCGCTGAGGGTCGACGCTCCGGTTCGGGCAGCCGCTTCCAGGCCAAGACGAGGTTGAGCGCTGCGACGCCGGCCGCCACGAAGAACGGAAACCGCGGGTCGATGATCGCGCACAGCCCCCCGATCGCCGGACCCAGTACGAATCCCAAACCGAACGCCGCGCCGATCAAGCCCATGCCCCTGGCACGCTCCTCAGGCGACGTGACGTCCGCCACGTACGCCTGGGCCGCGGAGTAGGAGGCGCCCGAGATGCCGTTCAAGATCCGCGCGACGAACAGGAAGATCAGGGAGGTCGCAAGCCCGATCAGCAGCGACGAGATCGCGCTGCCGGCCAACGCGATCAAGATGATCGGCCGCCGGCCGTAGCGGTCCGACAGCCGCCCCCACAGCGGTGCGAACAGGAACTGCATCAACGCGTACGACGACGCCAGCGCCCCGATCACCGTCGGCGAGGCGCCCAGGTCTTTGGCGTAGAGCGGCAGGATCGGGATGACGATCCCGAACCCGATCAAGTCGATCACGACCGTCGTGAACACGATCCCGAGCGGCGAGAGGAAGAACCCACCCCGACCGTGGCCACCGCGCCTGCCTTCCCTCCGGCGTGCCATCAGGTCAGACCACCGCGTCGATCGCGAGCGCGGCGAACAGCAGCGCCAGGTACAGCATCGAATACGAGAACGTCGATCGTGCCCGGCGCTCGTCCGGCCGTCGCGCGAGTTGCCAGGCGGATGCCAAGAACAGCCCTCCCAGCACGAGCGCAGACCCGAAGTACAGGCCACCGGACACCCCGGCTGCGACCGGCAGCAAGGTCACGCCGACCAACACGACGGTCCACAGCAACACCTGGCGGGCGGTCTCCTCGACGCCGCGCACGACGGGCAGCATCGGGATCCCGGCTTCTGTGTAGTCCTTCTTGAGCAACAGCGCGAGCGCCCAAAAGTGCGGCGGCGTCCAGTAGAACACGATCGCGAACAGGATCAGCGCACCAAGGCCGATGCTGCCGTCGACCGCTGCCCAACCCACCAGCGGTGGGATCGCGCCCGCAGCGCCGCCGATGACGATGTTCTGCGTCGTGGTGCGCTTGAGCCACAGCGTGTAGAGAAACACGTAGAGCAGCAGCCCCAGCATCGCCAGGCCCGCCGTCAGCCAGTTGACGCCGATCCCAAGTATCAGGGCGCTCGCCACACTGATTGCCAGTGCATAGATCAGCGCGTGGGTCGGTCCGATGCGCCCCGCGACGATCGGCCGGTTGGACGTGCGTCGCATCCGCGCGTCGATGTCGCGGTCAAACCACTGGTTGATCGCGTTGGCGCCACCGGCGGCCAAGTACCCACCGATCATCGTCCACAGGACGGTCCGGCCGGCGGGCCACCCGTGCTGCGCCATGATCATCGCGAGCAGCGTCGTCAACAGCAGCAGCGAGATGACCCGTGGCTTGGTCAGGCGCACGTAGTCCGCGACCAGCCCCATCAGGCGTTGTCCCGCCCCGGGAGCCGAGACCGCCCGGGTCGTCACGCGAGCACCCTGCGGGCCGCGAGCACGATCAACAGCACCAGGAAGGCCGCGGGCAGTATCACCCACAGACGCTCGAACACACCGGCACGGCCGCGCGGCACGACGGACCAATCGGCGCGCGCAACCAGCCCGCCGGCGACGGCGACCATTGCGGACGCGATGATGAGCGCGATCAGGGCCATTCGCTTCGAGCATAACCCAGCCTTCCCGTCACCGATGGGCGAGGTGTCCCGCACTGGCGGCACAAACGCCGCGTTCGACACGGGCCTGCGCAGACTCCGATGGTGGCCGTTGACATGACCGGCGGCAATGGACACCCTGCGGGCGTGAACTACGACGCCATCGTGCTGGGGGCCGGCCCCGCCGGATTGGGGGCCGCGCTCGCACTGGCGCGCGACGGCCAACGGGTCGTGCTGGTCGAGGCGGGGCCAGAGGTCGGCGGGTTGTGCCGCACCCTGCGTCGCGACGGCCTGGCGTATGACCTGGGCGGTCACATCCTGTTCGTCAAGGAGGGTGCCCGCCGCGATTGGCTGGCTGCGTTGTTGGGCGATGACGCGGTTTGGGTCGATCGTCCGGTGGTCTGCGTCCGGGACGGCGTGGTGAGCCGCGGCCGGTACCTCGACCAGCGGCCGTCCGGGCCCACGCGCGACAACGGCGGCGGGGCCTCGGCGCACGCGTTCCTGACGGACAGCTTCGGCGCGCGGTTCGTCGACCGGGTCATGCGTCGGTACCTCGAGAAGGTGGACGGGATGCCGTTGGAGCGCATCCCCGCGGCCCGCGCCCGCAAGTTGATGCTCGAACAATCGGCGCCACAGGGATTCTGGTACGCGGCCGGCGGAATCGGCCAGCTGATGGACACCATGGCGGCCGACATCCGCCGACACGGCGGCGACGTGATGCTGAACGCCCGCGTGCGCGCCATCCGGACCGCCGCCGGGCGCGTCACCGGCATCGACGCCGAGACGGCCGCGGGCACGCTCAGCCCGGATGCCGCGCAGGTGATCGCGGGCCTGCCGCCTGCGCTCGTCGCCGGTCTCGTCGAGCCCCCGCCACCCGAGGGCGTCATCCCCAACCTCGCGGGACGGGCGGCCGCGCTCGTGTACTTGCTGATCGACAAGCACACTTTGACCGAGGAGCCGTGGATTCAGATCGACGACCCGCGCGTCCCGTTCGCCCGGATGTTCGAGGTCCGAAACTGGAGCGAGCGCCTGGTCCCGCCCGGCCACACGGTGATCGGATGCGAGTGCTACTGCACCGCCGGCGACGATGACGCGGTGTGGAGCCTGACCGATCCCGAGCTCAGCGCAGCTTGTACCCAAGCGTTGATCGACCCCCTCGGCCTGCTCGACGCCGCCGACCCGGTCCACCCACTCGAGGTCGTCCGCCTACCCAGGGCCTGGTCGCTCGTCGACGCCGATCGCCTGGACGAGGCCTACGCCCCCGCCCGGTGGTTGGCGGACATCGACGGCCTGACCGTCGCCCAGGGCGGCGACGTGATCCAGGCAGTCGCGGCGGGCGAGCAGGCTGCCGCGCGTTAGCGCACAGGCCGGACCCCGGTCTCGCCAGGCTGTGGATCTGTCACAAGGGCTTTGTCTTCGATCCCTACTTCGCTGATCGTGCGACGCGTCCCATCGAACATTGTGATCAACGTGCCGGCGGTGAAGCTGTTCACCGAGCATGACGGGGTCGCGGACGCGCTCCGGGCCGAACGAGCGGGCATCGTCGCCATGGCGCGTGGCGCTCCGCACCACTGAGACGGTGGCCGAGCGGCCTTTATGCCTTTCGAGACCCCGCGACCGATTGGCGTCACCTGGACGGCAGTGACGACAACGCCCCTCAGGTCGCCTCGAGGTCGTAGCCAGAGGTTTTGGCACCCTCGGTGATTTGGTTGCCGCCCGCGTGGTAGGTGTCGACGGGGCGGAAGCGTCAAGGCGGTCGCGCGCAGGCCCCGAGACCGGCGATGCGACGTTCAACGAAGCAGGACCGCCATATGTGTCCACGCGTGCTACCGTCGTCGGTCTGGAGCGTATTGGCATTCGAGACCTGCGAACCACACGAGCGGAGCGATCCGACGGGCAATGGCGGGCGAGCGGATCATCATCACGATCGATGGAAAGCCCGCAGCACAGTTGGGTCCGTTGAACACCGGCGACCATCCCGCATCGATTGCGGATCTCATCGGGGCAGGATTGCTCGAAGGCCCACGGGCGACAGCCCCACCGTTACCCCCAGAACCCATCCGTGCTCCCGGGCCATCGTCGACGGAAATCCTTCGGGAGCACCGAAGCCGCTGACGCTGATCCTCGCCACCTCGGCGCTCGTCAAGCGGTATCTGGACGAGGAGGGCACCCCGTTGGTCCTCGCGCGGATGGCCGACGATCCCGAGTGGTGTGCATCGGCGCTCGCCTTGACCGAGGTGCACATCACCCTGTGCCACGCCGGGCTGGCATCCTCCGGGCTTTCGACGGCAACCGCGGCGCGTGAGGGAATACGCAAGAGGTTCCCGGAGGGGTCGTCTTCCAGAGTCCTCCCCAGCCACGGGACGACGGAGGCGCAGGGATCACGCACAGAGCCAGGATTTCGATGCATCCGATAAGGTCGACGACGGTGACGACGTCAACGATACGAGGAACGGATACGGCCACGCGGTTTCGCGCAATCCTGGGCGCCGACCGGGTCCTTGACCACTCGCTCGAGCGTGGTGTCTACGCACGTGATGCATCGATCCAGCAGGGCGAGTGTGGCCTGGTGGTCCTGCCCGAGACGACCGCAGAGGTGTCGGCCGTCATGCGACTGGCCAACGAGCTTGAGCTCATGGTCGTGCCGCGCGGGTCCGGCACCGGGCTCGCAGGCGCGGCGGTGCCGCTCGACGGCGCTGTCGTGGTGTCGCTCGCGCGGATGCGGCGCATCATCGAGGTCGACGAGCAGACGCCGTGCGCGTGGGTGGAGCCGGGGGTCCTGAACCTCGATCTGACCAACCACGTCCGCCACCTGGGTCTGCACTACGCGCCCGATCCGTCGAGCCAGCAGGCGTGCTCGATCGGCGGGAACGTCGGGACGAACGCCGGCGGGCCGCATTGCCTGAGCTACGGCGTCACCGCCCAGCACGTGCTGGCGGTCGAGGTGGTCCTCTATGACGGCGAGGTCGTCATGCTCGGCGGGCTCGCCCCCGACGCGCCCGGCTACGACCTGCGCGGGCTGTTCGTGGGCAGTGAGGGCACGATGGGGATCACGACGCGCATCTGCGTGCGCCTGACGCCCAACCCGCCCGCGGTGCGCACGATGCTGCTGGACTTCGCCACCGTCGCCGACGGCGGCGAGACGGTCAGCCAGATCATCGCGTCAGGGGTCGTGCCGGCCGCGATCGAAATGATGGACCAGGGGATGATTCGGGCCGCCGAGGCGTTCACCCACGCGGGGATGCCGACGGACGCCGCGGCCATCGTGCTGGTCGAGGTCGACGGCACGCCGACCCAGATCGCAGAGGAGGCGGCGCTCGTCGAACGCGTCGCCCGCGCCCACAACGTGCGCACCGTCCGCATCGCCCAGAACCACATCGAGCGCGACCTGTTGTGGAAGGCCCGCAAGAGCGCGTTCGGCGCGATGGCCCGTATCGCCCCCAATTACTACCTGCACGACTGCGTCGTCCCACGTACCCGCTTGGTCGAGGTGCTGGACGAGATCGCCGCGATCGGCAAGCGCCACGAGCTGGTGATCGTCAACGTCTTCCACGCCGGCGACGGCAACCTGCACCCGTTGATCGCGTTCGATCGTCGCGACACCGCGCAGACCGAACGCGTGATGCAGGCCGGTGAGGAGATCATCCGCAAGTGCGTCGCGGTGGGAGGCGTGCTGACCGGTGAGCACGGCGTCGGCATCGAGAAGCGCGACTTCATGCCGCTGACGTTCAACGCGGTGGACCTGGAGGCCCAAGCGTGCACGCGCGCCGCGTTCGACCCCGCCGGGCGCATCAACCCCGACAAGGTCCTGCCGCGGGGCAGCCGCTGCGGCGAGCTGGGCGGCGACCTCGCCGCGCTGCCCGAGGGCGCATGGGTCTGACGCCGACGACGGCCGAGGAGGTCGCCGACACGTTGCGGGCGGCGACCTCCGAGCACCGTCATGTGACAACGACCGGTGGCGGCACGCGCTCGCGAAACGGTCGACACGCCGACCCCGGTATGCAACTCTCGACCGCAGGGCTGCGCGAGGTCATCGAGCACACGCCTGCCGAGCTGACCGTGACGCTCGAGGCCGGGTTGCCCGCGACCGAGTTGTCTGAGCGCCTGTCCGCCGCAGGGCAGTGGTGGCCGCAGGCCGACATCAGGCCGGGTTCGACCGTGGGAGGGATCCTGGCCTCCGCCGCCAGCGGACGCGGGCGCCTGCGCCACGGACCTGTGCGCGATTCGCTGTTGGAGGTCGTACTGGTCACCGGCGACGGGCGCATCGTCACGGCCGGTGGGCGTACGGTCAAGGGCGTGGCCGGATACGACATCCCGCGCCTGGCGGTGGGCTCGTTGGGGACGCTCGGCGTCATCACGCAGGTGACGCTCAAGTTGTGGCCCACGCCGCCCGCACGCGGCTGGTTCGCCATGGAAGGATCGGTCGACGAGCGCGTGGCCGTGGCCACACGCATCCGGTCCGAGCAGTGGCGCCCCGCCGCAATCCTTCTGACGCCGGGACGCCTGTCGATCGACCTGGTGGGCAGCACGGCCGACGTGACCGCACCCGTGGGGACGAGCACTGCAGAGGCCCCGGCAGAGCCGGTCGGCCGCGGCCTGGTCGACATGGGCGTCGCGCCGGCCTCGGTCGCACCCGTCGTTCGTGAACTGGAACGGATGGGAAGCGACTACATCGCCGAGTTCGGTGTCGGGCAGTGCCGCGTCGCGATCGAGACCACGGCAGACATCGAGGCGCTGCGTGCCCTGGCACAGGCACACGGCGGGCACGCGATTGTGATCGACGGCCAGGACGATCTGCGGGCCGATCCGTGGGGTCCACCCCCGCCCGGTGTTGTGATCATGAAGCGCATCAAACAGGCCTTCGACCCCGCAGGCATCCTCAACCCCGGCCGCTTCGTCGGAGAGTCACGCTGAGTACGACCCATCACCGCCCGGCCGAGGCCGACATCGGCCAGTGTGTGGCCTGCGGGCTGTGCCTGCCGCATTGCCCCACGTTTCGCATCACCGGTCGCGAGACGGCTTCGCCACGTGGGCGCATCGCGGCGATGCGCGCGGTCGTCGAAGACGGCGCCGCGATCGACGGGTCGTTCATCACGATGATGGACGAGTGCCTGGCGTGCCGCGCATGCGAAGCCGCATGCCCAAGCGGCGTCCCGTTTGGGCGAATGATCGAAGCGGCGCGTGCGATGGCCGAGCCGTACCGCCCCGCCCGCGGGCGCATGTTGCGACGCATCGGGCTGGGGTTCGCGTTGCGCCACCGCCGGGTTGTCAAAGCGATGGCGCTGGGGCTGGGACTGACGCAGGCTTTGCGCATCGACAAGCTGCTGCCCACCCGCCTGACCGCAGGGACCCCACGGGTGTCGCTGCGCGGCATGCGCGAGCCGGTGCCCACGGAGCTGGGCACAGGGCCCGAAGCCGCGTTGCTGACCGGGTGTGTCATGAACGTGGCGTTCCGACCGGTACACAGTGCGACGATGCGCCTGTTGGCGCAAGCCGGGTACCGCGCCACCACGCCCGCGCCGGGGGGGTGCTGCGGCGCGCTGGCCGCCCACTACGGCCGGCCCGAAGCCGCCCAGCGCATGGCACGCGAACGCATCGTCGAGTTCGAAGCCGCGGATGTCGTCGTGGTCAACAGCGCCGGATGCAGCGCCCACATGAAGACCTACGGCGAGTTGCTGAACGACGACCCGGCGTGGGCCGGGCGCGCCGAGCGGTTTGCCACCAGGGTGCGAGACCTGCTCGAGATCGAACTTCGGCCAGAACGTCGTACGCTGGGTCGGGTGACCGTTCATGACGCCTGCCACCACCTGCATGCCCAGCAGATCGGGCCTCAACTCCGCGACCTGCTGCGCGCGGGTGGCGCCGAGTGCGTCGAGGTCGCCGATGCCGGGCGCTGCTGCGGCGCCGCCGGGCTGTACAGCATGACCCAACCCGAGCTCTCGGCTGAGCTGCGGCTGCAAAAAGCCCGCGCCATCGACGCCGCGGGCGCCCCGATCGTCGCGGTCGCCAACCCGGGATGCGCCGGACAGATCGAAGCCGGTCTGCGCGAGATCGGCTCGTCGGTCAAGGTCATCCACCCCGCGGAGCTGCTCGCTCCGTGAGGCGCCTGGCAGCCCTCGGAACCATCGCAGTCCTCGCCGTCGCCGGATGTGGTGGCTCATCCGGACAGCGCACGGAGAGCCCCTCGGTCGCCGAGGTCACCGCCCCGGCGAAACCGACATCGACGACGCCTGGCATCGCCGTGGCCGAACCGGAGTACTTGGGCGGCACCGTCAAGCCGGTCAGAGCGGCACCCGAGCTGGGACTTCGGACCTGGGACGGCCGGCGCGTCACGATGGCCGACTACGCGGGCAAAGCCGTCCTCGTGACCTTCCTGTACGTCCACTGTCCCGACGTCTGCCCGTTGATCGTTGACAACCTCAGCAGGGTCAAGGATCGGCTGGGTCCTGCAGGCAAGAAGCTCCGGGTGGTCGCCGTCTCGGTGGACCCGGCAGGCGACACCCCTGCAGCGGTCAAAGACTTCCTGACCACCCACCGCGCGCTCAAGGACATCGACTACCTGGTCGGATCCCAAGACCAGCTCGCGGCCGCATGGTCACGCTGGGGCATCGGCGCCAGGGTCGACAAGCAGAACCACGCGCTCATCGAACACTCAGGAGTCATCTGGGGCATCGATGCGCAGGGGCGCCGCGCGACCTTCTACCCGGCGACAGGCTTCGACGTCGCCGACATCGAAAGCGACGTGCGACTGCTGCTCAAGCAGTAGCACGCAGCACGTCGGGCTCGCGCACCCACGTCCACGCGCGACCGTCCGCTCGAACGTAGTCGAGTGCCCCGGTGTCCGACCGCCAGCGCGGCCCGGTCGGCGCGATGTCAGGTGCGACCAGACGGTCGTGACGCCCGTTGGCCCAGATGACGCGCAGGTCGTAGCGCTCACCGTGATGGACCACGTAGGCGATGTAGGTCGGGTAGGGAGCCCAGGCGATCCGCACCACCTCGCCGTCCACGGCCGCGCGCCAGCGCACATCGCCGTCGAGTTCGGCGGCCAACAGCCCGCCACGCTCGCCGAACGCGACGAAGAGCCCGGCCGGCGACAATTCGACGGCACTCGCCGGGCGCGATGTCCTGACCCCCGATGCCGTCACCACCCATGCCCGGCCGTCGGCAAGGGCCGTCACCGCCGGGGCGCCGTCGGGCACAACGAGATCAGCTGGTGCCACCGGGGACCGGTGTGCGCCCGGCACGAGGTGGCCTGTCGCGGCCATGCCGGCCCCGGCCGTGATCGTCGCGGCCGCCAGGAGTCCCCCGCCCACCACCCGTACCCGCCCGCGGCGTCGAACGGGCGTGACGGCGGCGAGGATGCCCGCTCGGGCACGCGCCCTCTCATGCGACGTCGGGGTGAGGCTCGCCAACGCCCGGACGAGCCTTGCTTCGAGCTCAGACGACATCTGCCGCCTCCGACTGCATCCGAAGATCCGTCAACGCACGCGCAAGGCGGGAGTGCACCGTCCCGACGGGAAGATCGAGTAACTCCGCAATCTCGCTGGGCGCATACCCCAGGCCGTAGCGCAGTACACAGACGGCGCGGCGATCGGGGTTCAGCGCCGCCACGGCGGTGAGCATCGCGCGATCGCCATCCACCTCGGCGTCCCAAACGGGCGTATCGGGCACGTCGTCCAGAGTGACGAGCCGACGATCCTTGCGCATGACATCGAGCGCCCGGTTGACCACGATCCGGTGGAGCCACGGCGCGAACGGCCGGTGCGGATCAAAACGCTCGAGTGCCCCGAACGCGCGTTCGAAACCGTCTTGGGCCACGTCCTCAGCGACGTCCCGGCGTCCCGTGATCGCGTAGGCGGCTCGCCACGCCGCCGGCCAGTGGCGCTCGAACAGCTGACCGGCGGCAGTCAGCGAACCGCGCCGCGCCTGTTGGACGAGCACCCCGTCAGAGAGTCGGTGCATCTGCATGTGAACACTACGCCGGAACGGCCGGATGGCGTCCCGGGCTTGCCGATGACCGACAAAACGCGCAACACTGCGCGGGTGACCGGTGATTCGAAACGCGTGCTCGAACGCACTCCGACCCGACGTGCCCTGATTCAGTTTGCGATCAGTGGCCTGGTCGCGCTTGTCATCATCGGGGCAATCGCCTTGGTTGCGTTGCGACGCGAAAGTACCCAGCAGTCGATCCGCGAGGCACGCACGATCACGACGTTCATCGCAACGAGCATTGCCCAGCCGATGCTGCAGGAGCGGCCGGAGACGCTGACCGGCGATCCCGATGCGGTCAAGTGGTTCGACGAACGCATCCGTGCCCGCGTCATCGGCGACGGCAAGTCGATCGTGCGCGTCAAGATCTGGAGACCGGACGGGCAAATCGTGTACTCCGACCAAGCGGCACTGCGTGGAATGAGGTTTCCACTCGGCGGGGAGGAACTGGAAGCGCTCAGTGCCAACGAGGCATTCGCCGAGGTAAGCGACCTCTCCAGACCCGAGAACCTCTACGAGCGCACCGAAGGCAAGCTGCTCGAGGTCTACCTGCCGATCAAAACCTCGAATGGCGACGTCCTGCTGTTCGAGACGTATCGTCGCTTTTCGACGATCTCGGCGAACAGCTCCAACGTGTTGGGCAAGTTCCTGCCGATCTTCCTCCTGGCCCTGCTCGTGCTCGCGCTGGTTCAGGCGCCCCTGGCCTGGTCCATGGTCCGACGCCTTCGCGATGGTCAGCGCGAGCGCGAGAAACTGCTCCTCTCAGCAATTGATGCGTCCGACCGGGAACGCCGCAGAATCGCAAGCGAGGTTCACGACGGACCGGTGCAGGAGCTCGCGGGGTTGTCGTTCGCGCTTGCCGGCGCCGCAGACCGCGCGGGGCAGGACGACGTGCAGCGCAGCCTGCACGACGCTGCCGCAAAGACGCGTGGCGTGATGCGGCAACTGCGGGGCCTCCTCGTCGGCATCCATCCACCGAGCCTGCACGCGTCCGGGCTCAACGCGGCACTCTCGGACCTGATGGCGCCTCTGGCGGCCAAGGACATTGCGACCGATTTGCACGTCGCAACACTTCCGCGCCTCGAACCCGAGGCCGAAGCGCTCCTGTTTCGCGGCGCGCAGGAGGCGTTACGAAATGTGATCGAACACAGTGGCGCCCGCTCCGTCTCGGTCAGGGTGACCGCCGAACCAGGCGCCGTGCACCTCGAGGTGCGCGACGACGGACGCGGGTTCGATCACGCCGAGCACGAGCGACGTCGCGCCGAAGGGCACATCGGTCTGGACATCCTGCGCGACCTCGTCACACACGCCGGCGGGAACATGCAAATCGATGCGACCGCGGGTCAGGGGACCAAGCTGAGTATTGTTGTGCCGATCCCATGATCAGAGTGCTCATCGCAGACGACCACGGCCTGGTTCGGGCCGGACTCACCGAACTCGTCGGGACATTCGAGGGCGTCCAAATCGTGGGTGCCGCGACCGGTGGGGACGAAGCTGTTGCGATGACGCTTGAGCACCGGCCCGACGTCGTGCTGATGGACCTCGAGATGCCCGGGGTGGACGGCATTCAGGCGACACAACGGATCCGCGAGCAAGCGCCCGAAACACGGGTCGTCATCCTGACGTCGTTCTCGGACCGCGAGCGCATCCTCAAGGCCCTGGACGCCGGTGCGGTCGGGTATCTGTTGAAGGACGCCGAGCCCGGTGAACTGGCCCGTGGTATCGCCGCCGCGGCGCGCGGGGAGTCGCCGCTCGATCCTCGGGCCGCAAGCACCGTCATCGCGGCGCGGACCGAGGCGCCTCCATCCCGTGCGGTGATCTCCGATCGTGAACGCGAGGTACTGGCCCTCCTCGCCCGGGGGATGGCCAACAAGGAGATCGCGGGCCATCTGGGCATCAGCGAGAAGACCGTCAAGGCACACTTGACCAGCATCTTCCGTCAGATCAAAGTCAGCGACCGAACCCAAGCCGCGCTCTGGGCTCGGGCGCAGGGGATCGCCACCGACTCGTAACACGCGCAATTCTCCCGCGGCGGACCGGTCCAACGTCGTGTCGTGAGTTCGGGGCCCAGGCCGTCATGTGCGTGTGCCCCCCCGCCCAAAAGCGTCCGAAATTCGGGCGTGCCACTGGTCGTACGACAAACGTCGGAAGACCAGTTCGTTTATTAAAGTTCGCACATCTGTCGCTAAGAATGCGTCGATCGCGGCGTGGTACGAGACACAATGAGACTCGCACCACGCATTCGCCCCGACCGACGCCACCCGCGCGGCGCCCGTTTCCTCTTCTACACCAACGAGTGTGTCGGCTTGGGTCACCTGCGCCGCACGCTCAACTTGGCCGAGGCCGTCACAGACCTCGACCCCGAAGCCTCCGCCCTTGTCATCACCGGTTCAGCTACCGCGCTGGGCGATGAGCGCCACGAACGGATCGACATCATCAAGCTTCCCGAGTTGTCACGCGACTCCAATGGCGACTTGCACGCGGCTCGCCTCGGTATGGATACGAGCCACCTCCACGAGCTCCGCGCGCACCTCGCCTTCGCCGCGGCCGAGACGTTCGCACCGTCGGTGGTCGTCGTGGACAAGACCCCGCTGGGGCTCAACGACGAGCTCGTCCCAACCCTCGAGGCGCTTCGGGCAAAGCCCACCAAGATCCTGCTCGGACTGCGGGACATCGAAGACACCCCCGACGCCGTGCGCGACCGGTGGGTCCGTGCGAACCTGCGGGAGCCGATCAACCGGCTCTACGACGGCGTCCTGATCTACGGACCGCAATCAGGGGACACCGATGCCCTGGCCTGCATGGAGTGGGACGACTTGGACCTGCCTGTCCACCACGTTGGCTATGTCGGCTCACCGATGCCGACACACGGCGCACCGGACCTCGCGCCGGGATATCTGCTCGTGACCGCCGGTGGAGGGGTGGACGGGTTCCCCGTATTCGACGCGGTCTTGTCGGCTTTGGAGCGCACGCCGATCGCACACCGCACGATTTTGGTCACGGGGCCTTTGATGCCCGCGTCTGAGCGGGACGAACTCGCCCGGAGGGCCGCGCTCCTCGGCATCCAGCGCTTTGATTTTCGCGCGGACATGCCCGCCGTCATCGCGGGCGCCCGTGCAGTCGTGACCATGGCCGGGTACAACACCGTCTCAGAGGTGGTCCGCGCAGGCAAGCCCGCGCTTCTCCTTCCGCGCACCGGCCCCAGCCAGGAGCAGCTTGTGCGTGCACGGGCCCTCGCCGCGACGGGTGCCGTCGCCATGCTCCACCCCGATGAGGCGACGCCCAACCGGATGATCACCGCGATCTCGGAACTCTTCACGCGCGAAGCGCCTCAGGTGGATCCGGCCCTGCATGATGGCGCGCGGACCGCGGCGGGGATCCTTTGTGCGCTGGCGAATCAGTCCGCGGCATACGTCGCTCCCAACGAAGTCGCGCTGGAGGCGGTCGGGGCCGGACGATGATGCGCGGTCGCCCGCGCGAGGTCGCGAACCAAAACTCACGTCGCCTCGTCCGCGACATCGTCCGTCGCCACTGGCTCGCGCTGGGAGGCGGAGGGGTCGGCGCGGTCCTCATCACCGCCGCGGAGTTGGCGGCGCCGTTCCCGCTCAAATGGGTGCTCGATGAGGTCATCCACAACCGGACGGGCACGTTCACGTTCGATCGGGACCAGTTCCGGCTCCTGTTCATCCTGGCGCAGCTCGTGATCGGCATTGCCCTCGTCGGGGCGCTCGGGGCCTACGTCGGCGAGGTCTGGCTCAAGCGTGCAGGCGAGCGGATCGCACACGATCTGCGTGTCCGGACATACGCGCACCTGCAACGCCTCTCGCTGGGCTTCCACGACAAGCGCCACAAGGGCGATCTGGTCACACGCCTGACCGAGGATGCGAACGCAGTCGGCGATCTGTTCTCGGACGCAATCGGCTCGATGGCACAGGCAGTCCTGCTCCTCGGGGGCATTGCCACCATCTCAATCATGCTCGATCCATGGTTGGCGATCGTGCTGCTCGTCGTCACACCGATCCTGGGGATCGTGACGGGGTACTTCCGCAAACGCGTTCGCCTGGCGGCGCGGGCGCAACGGGCGCATGAGGGACAGATCGCGTCGCTTGCATCAGAGAGCCTGTCCGCGATCCGCGTGGTCAAATCGCTTGGCGGTGAGGTCTACGAGAACGACCGTGTCGCAGTGAGCAGTGAGGAACGCCGTCGTCACGGTGTCCTCGTCGCCGGGCTCGAGGCACGCTTCTCGGCGACAGTCGAGGTGATCGGCGCAATCACGATGGCGGTCGTGCTCGTCGTCGGCGCATTCCGCGTGTCGGCCGGCGCGGTGACCGCAGGGTCCCTGGTGGTGTTCGTTCGATACTCGAGCCGGCTCTACCGGCCGCTCAAAGACATTGCGCGCTATTCGACCAAGGCGGCGCGCGCGATGGCCCGCGCCGAACGCATCGCAGATGTGCTCAGCGCGGACGACATGCTTCGGGATCGTCCAGGCGCGTATGCCGGTCCACGGGCGAAGGGAGGCCTGGAGTTCGAACACGTCAACTTCGCCTACGACGGTGGGCGTGGCGGGCTCAATGACGTCTCGCTCACGATCCCGGCCGGACAACGAGTGGCGATCATCGGCCCTTCCGGCGCGGGCAAGTCCACGTTGGGAGCGCTCGTGGCGCGCTTCTACGATCCGGCCGACGGCTGGGTACTCCTCGATGGACGCGACCTGCGCCACTGCTCCCTCGACTGGCTTCGCGACCAGGTCGGCATGTTGCTGCAGGACACGGTGTTGTTCACGGGAACGGTCGCCGAGAACATCGCGTACGGCCGCGTCGCAAGTCGCGAGTCAGTTGCCGCGGCAGCGCGTGCCGCGGGCGCCGACGCCTTCATCCTGAGCCTTCCCAATGGATATGACGAGCCACTCGGGCCGCAGGGCGTCGGACTGTCAGGTGGTCAACGCCAACGCCTTGGCATCGCCCGCCTGATTCTGCGCGACCCACCGCTCTTGGTCCTGGATGAGCCGACCACCGGCCTCGATAGCATTTCGGAAGCTCATGTCATCGACGGACTCCAGGACCTGATGTCAGGCCGCACAACACTCCTCGTCACGCATTCCATCGCCCTCGCCCGCAAATGCGACCGGATCATCGTGATCCGCGACGGGCACATCGTTCAGGATGGGTCGGCAGATCAGCTGGATGACCAGCCGGGATTGTTCCGCGAGCTGGCCGGAGTGCCACAGCGCGGATGAGTCGCTCACGGCAGACCGTCGCACCGTTTGCCGTTCGCTGCGGCCGGCCTCGTGCGTCATGCCGACGGGTGGCGTCGGCGTGAACGTCAGGGTCCGCCACAGCCGCGGCGATGCCCCGGTCGCGTTGGATCCGATCGTGCCCTGCGTTGCGGAGATCCTGGATGAGGATCGACTCCTCGAGGAGCTGGCACGAGCCTTCCCCGAGTGCTCGTTCAGCGAACCGACAAGCGTGCTCGACATCGCGTATACGCCTCGCCGAGCGTTGTCGGCCACATTCGAAGTCTCGCGGTCGGGCGCGCCGCGGATTGTGGCGCTCAATGCGAGCACCGGCGACGCCCGGGGGTCGGAGCCACTCGGGGACAATGGGATGGGTGAGCGACGCGTGCTCGGTGGCTGGAACGCCGTGGCATGGGAGTTCCCAGCCGACCCTGCCATGCCCGCCCTCGTCCGCCTGACCGACACCACTGCCATGTCAGGCGTCGTGCGCTGGCTCCTCGGAGCCGCGCACGAGGTGACCGCATGCATCCCGTTGCGGTACGTCCCAGAGCGACGGTGCGTCATCCACGTGATCGGCCGGGACATCGACATCGTCGCTCGGCACGCCGCACCGGATCACGCGCGGATCGAACACGAGCGACTCCAGTGGTTGTGGGAACACCCCGATCGGGCGTTTCGCATGGCCGAGCCACTTGGCTTTGACGATCGGCTCCAGACACGGTTCGAACGCATGGTTCTGGGTCAACGATCGGATGCCATGCCGATTCTTGCGCGCTCGATCCCGGTTGAGGCGCTCTGTGCCCAACTTGCCCACATGCATTCCCTGTCAAGCGTCGATGCCGATCCTCAGCTGCGCCGGCTCGGGCCGGGCGCGATCCTGGGACACATCGAACGCGCCGCCACGCGGCGACTGCGCATCGCGTTCCCCGGGTGCGGCGACGGCCTGACGACCTACATCCAGGCGATGCGCACCGCCGCGGGAGATCTGCCGGAGTCCCCCAACGTCACGCTGCACGGCGACCTCCACGGCGGCAACGTGATCCTGGACGACGATGGTCCGGTGCTGGTCGGCCTCGACAGTCCGGCCCTCGGTGATCCGGCGTTCGATCTGGCATTGCTCGGCACCAGCCTCTTCGTCGCCGCGATCCAGAGTGGCACCGCCGCGACAGGTGCCGCCGCATTGATCGAAGAGCTGCCGGCTGCCTACGCGCAGGTCACAGGCGCCTCAGTTCGGGGCGACACCTACGCATGGCACGTGGCAGCGGCGCTTGTGGGCTGGCAGGCCGATGCCGCCCTGCAGGTGCTCGCGCCACATGCCGACGTGCTCACCGCGGCATTGATCGACACCGCCGTGGTGGTGCTCCGCGACGGAGCGCGGACCGCAGCGCTCACGTCGTTCGTCGGCTGAACGGCATTCAGGCGGCGAGCAACACGCCGCCGACCCACGTCGCCTCGTGACAACCGACGCAGTGGTGGACGCAGCCAGGGACGCTGCAGTGCCCGTCGGCAATGGGATCAAGCCGATCGAGGAGCGCGTGGATGTCCGTCCACCGGGTCTGCGATGTGGTGCTCATGTTCAAATTCCTCTCTGTCATGGTCGCTCGGAACGAACATCGATCCCGGCGCGGCCGGTCTCGTCACGGACCTTGTGCGGCGGGTCGCGCGTTGGCCGTTGGTCAGATCGAGCGACCCGCGCCGCCGCTGATACAGCCGTGGCAGGCGATGGATGCGCTACCGTCGATGGCAACCGCCACCTGGAATGGAACCGTGGTCGCCGAGAGCGACGCCACGATCATCGTCGAAGGCAACGACTACTTCCCGTCGACGTCAGTACGGACCGAACACCTCCGCCCGAGCACGCACAGCACCGTGCCCCTGGAAAGGGACAGCGAGCGACTACGACGTGGTCGTGGGTGACGCCGCCAACGACGGCGCCGCCTGGTAGTACCCGCAGCCCGAAGACGCTGCGGCCCAGATCCGGGACTACGTCGCGTTCTGGAAGGGCGTCACCGTCGAGCCGTGAGACCAGAGGCGGGCGGACAACCGCCGCCAGGCCACCAATGGGTCGATGGTCAACACCGTTCCGCAGACAGTGGCGACAACCGCCGCCGGCACTGTTGCGTCGCCGGCTGTCGCGATCGCGAGCGCGAACATGCCGGATGCGCCCAGCACCCTGAGCGCTGCGGTCCCCGCATCGGGACATGCCCTTCGCGTTGCGCCCGCCAGCCATGAGAGGCTCCCGAAGATCGCCACTCCGGCACACAGGGCTGTCCACATCATCTCGTCGTCTCCTTGGTGATCTCCGGGAGGCGGTCTTCGTCACGGTGCAAGCTGATCCCTGTGCCGTCGGCGCAAGATGCGTTGCGTATGCGATAATCCCTGCATGCCGAATGCTCTGCCGCCCGAACTGCTCGAGTCGATCTCAGTCCTCGATGCCGACCTTCAAGACCGGTTCAAGGAGTCGCTCGAGCCCATCGCGCCCGAACTCGGCCCCCGTGAACTCGCAGTACTGGACCGTCTCGCGCAGGGAATCGCGACCGGAGCGCCAGTGGCCGAGTTGAACGCCTTCGTGCGTTTGCTGCCCGTGTCGGTCAGCCGGGTATTGCAGCCCGCGATCGAGCCGGTGCTCGCCGCCTGACCTCAGGTCACCCGGCGGCGATGAAGCCGACACCGACCAGCGCTGCAAGGACACCGGCGGCCTGCCCCTGTGACAACCGCTCTCTGAGGACGACCTGGGCGAGGATGACGGTGGCGACCGGGTAGAGGCCGGCCAAGACCGCCACGATGCTCAGAAGCCCATGCTGGGTGGCTTCGGCGTAGGCCAGGTTTGCGGCGATGTCGAGCACGCCTGCGCCGATCATCAGCGGCCACAGGCCCGTCCCAACACGCACACTCGTCTTGATGGCGAAGCACACCGCGAGCAGGATCGGCACGCTGGACACCCGAGTCGATAGGCCTGCCCACAGCACGCTCGTGTCGGCGGCGGGCTTGATCAGGACGAAGAACGCACCGAACCCCAGCGCCGCGAGGGCCGCCAGCCCCAGCCCATGTCGCGGGGCGTGGCCCGGGGCCCGGCTCGCGAGCACCGCCCCGGCGAGTGCGATCAGCGCGCCGGCCAGCGCGAGCGTCGAAGGCCGCTCACCGTCGGCGATCCCGAACACCATCGGGACGCCGGCCCCAAGCGCGGACACCGGTGCGACGAGGCTCATCGTCCCCATGGCCAGCGCCTTGTAGAACACGAAGACCCCGAGGCCCCCGCAGATCCCGCCGATCGCGCCAAGCCCGAGGTCCGGCCACGACGGCGGCGTTGGACGGACGATCAGAATCATCACGATCACACACGCGGTCCCGATCACCTGCGAGGCGAAGGCGACCGCGGCCGCGTTCATACGGCGACTCGCGAACCCCCCGAGGAAGTCCGCGAGTCCCCAGGAGACCCCGGAAATGAGTCCGAAGAGGATTCCCAATTAGGCGGGTTGTGCCGAGTCGTGCTCCACGGCGGGCTACGGTACAGAACGTGGACGTTCCGTACGGCTGGTCATTCGCGGTGCTCTGCCTGGTTCAGGGCGTCCTCGTCGCGGCTTCATGGCAGCGACCGCTGCGGCTGGGCCGCTCACGGCTGGTCGGCATCGGGGTGCCCGTGGTGGTCTTTTTCATCGGCCTTACGGCGACCCGCGGCGGCGACTGGGCGACGCGCGCCGTCTCGGACCTGGCGACGTTTGGCACCCCGGTCGCCGCTGCGGCAGTCGGAGTCGTGTGGGGGTGGCGTCTGCCGTGGGTCTACGCGCTGGCGGCTCCGTTTGCCTTTGTCGTCGCGTGGCGGGCCGACGGCCTGGTGGCCGACACCGCCAGCGTGGCCTTGATCGCGGCGGCGTGCCTGACGCTCGCGGCACTCGTCGCGACGTTCACGCCCCCGTGGGCACTCGCCGCGGGGCTCGTCGCACTCGCGATCGCCGACACGATCCTGGTGTTCGCCGACCAGGTCCGCCCGGGGACGCAGGCACTGCACGCCGTCGTGCCTCCGGCGCTCGGCGGGACGCCGCTGCCTGCGTTGCAGGACGCCACGTTGGGACACGCGCTCTTTGGCTGGCTCGACATCTTGGCCCCTGCCCTCGGGGCGACCCTCTTGACGGGGTTCGCACCGCCGCGCTTCGTGGCAGCGGTACTGACCGCGGTCGCCGCACTCGCCCTCGGGTTGTTGCTTGCGAAGACGCAACAGGTCCCCGGTACGACACCGACGCTTGTCGCCGTGGTCGTGTGGGGTCTCGTTGCGCGACGCGGTCCACCACGCGCAACCCCGGTCATGTGGACCGCGCCGCGTGCGACCGGACCCGGATGACCATCGCCGAGATCGACCGCCTCGCACATCTCCCGCGCCTGCGTGGGCGGCACTTGTGTGCAACACGATCAGCGGATGGCGTGTGCGGTGGTGCCAGGGCGTCACACGCCGCGCAAACTCCGTCCTGCACGGACACATGACGGCCGAAACGTCGCCACACACGGTCGGTGGGGAGTGCTCGCCCGCGCGGCAACGCGATGCCGGATGAGCTGATGGAGATCCCCTTCCGGTTCCGGCTGCACCGGCCTACCGCTCCCACTACCGCACGCAACCGGTCGGGCGCTAGGGTCATGGAATGAAGCGGCCCGCATCCGTCCTACGTATCGCAACCGCTGTCGGGCTGGCCCTCGCGGCCACCGCGCCGGCGGTGGGGGCCCGCCTGACGCAGACCGCAACCGGGTTCGACCGTGCCCTGCTGATCACCGCGCCCAGCGGCGATGACCGGCTCTTCGTCGTCGAACAGGGCGGCAAGATCCGCATCGTGCGTCCCGACGGCACCGTCGCGTCACGCCCGTTCCTTGATGTCTCCTCCCTGGTCTCGGGTGGCGGAGAGCAGGGGCTCTTGGGCCTCGCATTCCACCCGCGGTACGCGACGAACGGTCGCTTCTTCGTCGACTACACCAACCGCGCCGGTTCAACCGTGGTCGCGGAGTTCGGCGTCTCGGGGGATCGCGACGTTGCGAACGCCGCGAGCCGGCGCCGTCTGATGCTGATCTCCCAGCCCTTCGAGAATCACAACGGCGGCATGGTGGCGTTCGGTCCCGACGGGTTCCTCTACATCGGAATGGGTGACGGTGGCAGTGGCGGCGATCCGGGCAACCGAGCTCAGAACCTCGCGACGCCGCTCGGCAAGATCCTGCGGATCGACGTCAACGGCCGCACAACGACGCGCGGATACAAAATCCCCGTGTCGAACCCGTTCCGCACGCGTCGCGGCGCTCGGCCGGAGATCTTTTCGCTGGGCGTGCGCAACCCCTGGCGATTCTCATTCGACCGTGCCCGCCCCGACCTTTGGATTGGCGACGTCGGCCAGAACGCGATCGAGGAGATCGACTTTGCGACGCTCAAACGTGCCCGCGGCGCGAACTTCGGTTGGAACCGTTTCGAGGCCCGCAGCCGGTTCTCCGACGTCCCGCTCTCTGCCGGCCGGTTGATCCAACCGATCGCGCAGTACAAGCATGGCCCCGGCTGCTCGGTCACCGGCGGGTACGTCTACCGCGGGCCCAGTATTCCCGAACTCGATGGTCGGTACATCTTCAGCGACTTCTGCAGCTCGCAGGTGTGGTCCATGCGCGCCGGCCCCACGCCGGGCGGGCTGCGTGACATCTCAAGCTCCCTCGGCATGCGCCTTCCGTCGGCCGGGGTCCGCGGCTTCGGCGAAGGCAGCGACGGCCGCCTCTACGTGACCACCGGTGAGACCGTCTGGCGTTTCGACCGGTAGGAGTTCTCGCGGAGGTTCCCGCCGATCCCATTGGGGGCGCCGATCAGGGCCGTCCCCACCGGGCAATCGGCCGTCGGGTGGTCGGCCATTTGGTTCGGGATGCGACGGCCACGTGTGACAAACCCCGACACACGGTCGACGCACTTGAGCGCGGAGGCTCCGCTACCAGCCGGTGGTGCCCGGGCCACCCTTGAACGGCCCGACGATGTCGACCGTGATCCACCCGCCGTAGAACCCACCGGGCTGGGGCGTCACCACCTCGTCATCGACCAGGCATCGGTCCATCGGCCCGGCGTAGAACGCAACGTACCCGGCGATCTCCGCAAAGCGCGGGGTCGGGTTTGGATACGCCCAGGCGACGTTGGTGAGCTGACGTTCCCCGACCCGCACCGAGAAGTATTCGGCACGCCCCTTCCACTCGCAGTCCGATCCGCCCTCGGCGCGGACCAACACGCCGGGACTGATGTCGCCAGGTGGGATGTAGTAGCCGGGTGGATGGCTGGTCTCGAGGACCCGCCAGGCAGAGGTCGTGTCGACGATGGTTTCGCCACCCACAACGATCCGGATACGACGGCTGGTGGGCTCAAGGGATGGCGGGCGCGGGTAGTCCCACACCGACTCCTGCCCCGGTCCCGGCCGCTCACGACGCATCCGGCGCCTCCTCGAAACCGGCGAGCAGGAATCTCACGATGCCGTGCACGCGCTCCAGGTCCCCATCGTCCGCAGCGCGCGCAAGGTCCGCGAACACCTCTGGCGGTCCGGACATCAACGCCTCGGAGCCCGCCGACGCCCACCGGAAGAGTGCGTAGTGGACGACGTCCTCGACCGGTACACCCACGTTGGCCGCCAGTCGCGTGAACGTCGGCATCGGGTCAGCCGCCAAACTGGCGGCCACGGCGGCGCGGAAGCGCCCGTCGGGGTCGAACGTCTCGGGGTCCATGGCTGACCCACACGGTATCCTGACGCAACGATGAATGACGGCGAACTGAGACCCTCCGACGGCTGGGGTGTCATCCACCTGTTCCTGCGCACCGCGCGCGGCGGTGACGCAACCGGCATCCTCGAGGCCATCGCGAGCTTCGTTGCGAGGGACCCGAACCAGGCGATCGCGTTCTCGGTGGTGGGGGGCCGTGCCGATCTGGGCCTGATGTTGCTCTCACCCGATCTGGACGCCCTCGATCGGACGGTCAAAGCGATCACCGCCGGGCCGGTCGAATGCCTCGATTCGTTCGTGTCGTTGACCGAGCGCAGCGAATACACGACCACCGAGGACGAGGAGCGCACACGG
Organism: Actinomycetota bacterium; assembly: GCA_031366605.1. GTDB lineage: Bacteria > Actinomycetota > Thermoleophilia > Miltoncostaeales > Miltoncostaeaceae > CALMEC01. The sequence continues at coordinate 35,388 of JANLOO010000016.1, forward strand.
CTGGAGGCCACCGGCGAGGCCGATGTCGAGGGAACGCTCGCGACATGGCGCGAGCGTATGGCGCAGTACATGGACGCGCGCCTGCATCCCCGCCTCCCGGCCAAGCGGTTCATCTGCTTCTACCCGATGTCCAAGAGCCGCATCCCCGGCGCCAACTGGTTCGACCTGTCGTTCGACGAGCGCAAGCTCCTGATGCGCGGCCACGCCGCCACGGGACGCACGTACGCGGGACGGATTCTGCAGCTGATCACGGGAGCCACCGGACTGGACGATTGGGAGTGGGGCGTGACGCTCCTGGCCGACGATCCGGTCGCGGTCAAGGAGATCGTCTACGAGATGCGCTTCGACGCAGCGAGCGCCAAGTACGCCCTCTTCGGCCCCTTCTGGGTAGGCCTGGTCATGGAGCCCGCCGCCGCGGTCGCGCGCGCCGGGCTTCGGGTCGGGGTGTAGCGGCATCCGCGTGGGGCGCGCTCATTCCCTCCGACGGGCGTCGGGGATCAGACGAGTGAACGCTCCAGCGGGATGGCGGAGCCGGTGAAGTCGAGGACCGGGCAGTGGCTGTCGACGGCGTCGGCCAGCTGCTGGTAGCGCTCGGCCGACTCGGGGCCGTCGAGCTTGACGCGGAGGCGGACCGCCGAGAAGCCGGGACGGATCGTGTCGTCAACGCCGAAGAACCCACGCAGGTCGATGTCACCGTCCGCCTCGACGTGGACCGAATCGAGTGCGATGCCGAGCTGTATCGCCCACACGCGGTAGGTGATGGCCTGACAGGTCGTCAGGGCGGCCAGCACCAGCTCGACCGGGTTGGGTCCCTGGTCGGTCCCGCCGATGCCCTTGGGCTCGTCCACCGTGATGCGGTGCTTGCGGATGTCGACATCCATCTTGAAGCCCTCGGTCAGCTCCACGCCGACCGTCAGCGTCATCTGCGCCGACTCGGGCGTGCTGAACCGCTCGATGGCTGCGGCGACTCCCGCGGCGGCTTCCTGGACGTGTGTCGTCACCGTGACTCCCTCGTTGGCTGAATGCCGAAAATCTACGCCGGGAATCCGCCAATACAAGTCCGGGACATTCGCGCACGTCCGGGATGCGCACGACCCGGTCGGTGCGCACGAGCCGGGCGTATGCTGACCGTTCGTTCTCAGACCGCATCCGGAGGTGCAGATGCAAGGCGTGACCTTCCAAGGAACCGGCGACATCCGCGTCAGCGACGTTCCAGAGCCGACCATCCTCGCCCCGACTGACGCCATCGTGCGTGTCACGCTCGCGGCGATCTGCGGCTCGGACCTGCATATCTACAACGCGGGCGCCGCATTCGGTTTTGACGAAGGGCAACGCCTGGGTCACGAGTTCATCGGGACGATCGAGGCTGTCGGCTCCGAGGTGACGGGGTTCAAGCCCGGCGATCGCGTGCTCTCGTCGTGCAGCGTCGCCGACGGATCGTGCACGTATTGCCAGGAGGACCTGTCGTCCTCATGCCAGAGTTGGTCGCTCTTCGGTTGGGCCGGCCGCGTATGGCAACACGGAGGTGACCCGCAGGGCGGACAGTCCGAGTACATCCGGGTCCCGCTGGCAGACGGCACGCTCCAGGCGATGCCCGAGGCGCTCGCCGGCCCCGAGCACGAGATGACACTGCTGCCGCTGGTCGACGTCATGTCCACCGGTTGGCACGGCCTGACCCGCGCGGGCGCGAAGGCCGGCCACAACGTCGTCGTCATCGGCGACGGCGCGGTCGGGCTCTCGGCCGTACATGGTGCAGCCGCGATGGGTGCCGAGAACATCATCTGCACCGGCCACCACCCCGACCGCCTGGCCCTGGCGACCACGCTCGGCGCCACCGAGGTCATCCCGTCACGTGACAACGACGAGATCAAGGCCCGCGTGTACGAGTTGACCAACGGCGAGGGCGCCCACGTCGTCGTGGACTCGATCTCGAGCACCGACTCGATGGCGACCGCCCACGCGACTGTGCGCGCCGGAGGATCGATCGCGTGCCTGGGCATGGACCACTTCATGGGCAAGACCCCAGAGGTCAACTGGTTCGACCAGTTCCTGCGCAACATCACGATCACCGGCGGGCTGGTGCCGGGCAAGACCTACATCCCGCGCCTGCTCGAGCTGGTCGCGGCCGGCAAGATGGACCCGAGCCCGATGCTGACCCATCGACTGCCCCTGGCAGAGGGCGCCGAGGGCTACAAGATGATGGCCGAGCGACGCGAGGGCGTGGTCAAGGTCGCGCTCGCCCCGTAGCGCACTCGACAGGCACGCTGCAATGGACACACTCGAACAACGTCTCAAGGACACCTGGCAGGAACACCTCATCGATGTCCTCGGGCGCCTGGATGGCGAGCCGCGAGCCCGGTTGGAGGCGCAGCTCAACGACATCGACCTGATGCTCGTCCGCCGCTTGATCCGGCAGCTCGTCCAGAGCGACAAACAGCTTCCGTACGCGACGATCGAACCACCCGATGTGGTCGGGCTGCCACGGTCGGACGGCGACGTCGCGCGCGACCGGCACGCGCTGCGCGCCGGACGAGAACTTCTGGCCGAGAGCCGGGTGGCAGCGGTGCTCGTCGCAGGCGGGCAAGGTACGCGTCTGGGGTTCGACGGCCCAAAGGGCGACTTTCCGTTCGCACCGATCACCGGGCGGACCCTGTTCGCCCATCACGCCGCCAAGATCGCCGCGGTGCGACATCGCTACGGCTGCGAACTGCCCTGGTACATCATGACCTCGCCTCAGAACGACGCGGCGACACGGGCGCTGTTCGCCCACAACGACTGGTTTGATCTGCCGCAAGACTCGGTACACCTGTTTGTGCAGGGCACCATGCCCGCAGTCGACCGCGAGACCGGCCGCATTCTGCTGGCGGCCCCCGACCGCGTGGCCCTGTCGCCGGATGGCCACGGTGGCCTCTTTTCGGCCCTGCGCCGACACGGTTTGCTCGAGGACATGCGGGATCGGGGCGTCACCACGATGTTCACGTTCCAGGTGGACAATCCCCTGGCACGCGTCGCGCGACCGGAGTTCCTGGGCCACCACGCAAGTGGGCGTGCCGAGATGTCCAGCATCGTCGTGCGCAAACGCGACCCGGCGGAGCGTGTTGGCATCGTGGCTCGGTCACAGGGCAAGACCGTGCTGGTCGAGTACAGCGATCTGCCGGACGAACTCGCTCAGGCCAAAGACGCCAACGGGGATCTGCGGTTCTGGGCCGGGTCCATCGCCGAGCATGCCATCGAGCTGACCCTGGCAGAGCGGGTGACCGAGGACGGTGCGACGCTGCCGTTTCGCCGTGCCATCAAGCGTGTCCCGCACGTCGACACCGAGGGACGCCAGATCACACCGGACACTCCCAACAGCGTCAAGTTCGAATCATTCATCTTCGACGCCCTCCCAATCGCCCGCTGCGTGATCTCGGTCGAGGTCGTGCGCGAGCACGAGTTCTCACCGATCAAGAACGCTGACGGCGAGGACTCACCCGCAACTGCGCGCCGGGACCTCAACCGCGAGTACGCGCGGTGGCTGGAGCAGGCGGGTGCAACGGTTCCGCGCGACGCCGACGGCGAACCGAGCGTCGACATCGAAGTGGACCCGCGCTACGCGCTGGATGCCGAGGAGCTGGCTGAGCGCATCCCGACCGGGCTTCGCATCGACGGCCCGTTGGTGCTCGACGCCGAGAGCGGAAAGGGCGGACGGACGGCACCCGCGTAGCGCTGCGAGTACCAGCGTTCGGAGAGCTTTGAGATCCGCACGTGGTCGCCGGTGTGGGTGGCGTGAATGAATCGACCTTTGCCGACGTAGATCCCCATGTGGCCGAGGGCGTCAAAAAAGACGAGGTCCCCGGGCTTCAGATGGCGACGCCCGACCTTGCGGTACGCGGCGTACTGGGCACGGGTGTAGTGCGCCATCCGAACACCGAACTTGCCGTAGACGAAGCTGGTCAGGCCGGAACAATCGAATCCACCGGGACTCGCGCCACCCCAATGGTAGGGCGTTCCGATGAACCGCTTGGCGTACGTGACGAGGGCGGCACGCTCTGACGGCGCGGCTTTTGCGGCGATGGGACCTGATTCGACGACGCGAGCGTTGAGCGTAGGTGTCGCAACGGCGCAGAGTGCAGCGGCGGCGAACAGGGCATGCGGGTATTTGGCCGCGGGAGTGCGGCCCAGACCGGGGACTCGGATGCAAACCTCCTGATCGGGGACAGGAATCGGGGCGCGTTCCATCCGCGCACCCCATCGATATCGGCCACGCTAGCCCTGGCCGCAAGAGTGCCTCAAGGACATTCGTCACCCTCAAGGCCCATCGAATCAGCAGTGCACAACACCTGCGACAGCAACGGAATCCGGTACCCTCACCGCGGTCCGACCCACTCGTGGCGCGGGGGGACATATGTCCCTGCGACCGATGTCGCCGCGGAACCATACGCCGCCCTCAGCACGGCACTTGATCGGCCTCTGAGCCATCCTCGGGGCGGCTTACCGGGTGCGTAGCTCGTTCGGGAGTGCGAACACAACGCCCTCGGAGCTGGGGTTTTCTTCGCCGCCGCGCTGCCAGCCGCGCTCGGAGAGCCACGCTGCGACGCCTTGCACGAGTTCCTCGGGCGCTGATGCTCCCGCGGTCAGCGCGACGCGGGCGTGACCGTCGAGCCACTCGGGCCGCAGGTCGATCTGGGAGTCGATCAAGTAGGCGTCGGCACCACCGGCCTGCGCCACGTCGACCAAGCGCTGGGAGTTGGACGAATTCTGCGAGCCGACGACGAGCACGAGATCCGCGCGATCATCGACGACGGCCGCCTTGACGGCGTCCTGACGGTTCTGCGTGGCGTAACAGATGTCGCTGGACGCCGGCGCCTGCAGGGCCGGGAAGCGGCGGCGAAGCACCTCGACGATTGCGGCGGTGTCATCGAGCGACAGCGTGGTCTGAGTGGTCAACGCGACGTTCTCGGGATCGGGCACCCGGACCGTCTCAGCTTGTGCGACATCCTCGACGACGATGACCCGCTCGGGTGCCTCACCGCGCGTCCCGATGACCTCGTCGTGTTCGGGATGGCCGACGAGCAGGACGGTGGCCCCGCGACCTGCGTAACGACGGACCTCGGCGTGCACCTTGCTGACCAACGGACACGTCGCGTCGATGACCTGCAACCCGCGCTGTCGGCACCGCTCGTAGACCTCGGGGGCGCTCCCATGCGCCGACAGGATGATCCGGGCGCCCTCCGGCACATCCTCGGGTTGGTCGACGAAGACCGCACCTTTCGCGGCGAGGGTCGCGACGACATGCTTGTTGTGGACGATTTCGCCACGCACATAGATCGGCGCACCGTGCTCATCAATCGCCCGCTCGACCGTCTCGATGGCACGGTCGACCCCGGCGCAATAGCCGCGCGGAGCAATGAGGGTGACTTCGTTCACCCCCGCATCGTAGCCGAGCCGACGCGCACGGCCTCCCGTACCATCTCGCCATGGGTGCCGTCCGCCTCCAGCACGCGTCCGTGCAAGTTCCCGATGAGCTCTTTGCGACGTGCTGTGACTTCTACGCCCACGTGATCGGGATGGAACGAATCCCGAACCTTGCGGGTCGGGCGTGGTTTCGTTTCGGAGATGGCGATCACATCCACCTCTTGGATGGGCCGGCCGCCGCGGACTCCCTGGCGCATCTGGCGCTCCAGGTGGACGCTCTCGCCGCGACACTCGACAGGTGCCGGGTGTTCGGCGCCGAGCCGTTCGAGGCCGACCGCATCTGGGGTGCGGAGCGGTGGTTCGTCCGCGACCCCGCCGGCAACATGATCGAGCTGTTCGCGGTGCCTCCGCCCGACCCGCCGAGGTGAGCGACCTCGCGACGCTGCTCGACCTGGCACGCCGCGCTGCCCGAGCCGCGGGGGAGCTGCTTCAGGAGCGCTTCGGGGGTCCACAGTCCGGTCTGGACAGCAAGTCGAGCCGCACGGACCTGGTCAGCGACGCCGACCGGGATGCCGAGGCCCTGTTGGTCGGGATGCTGCGCGCCGAGCGCCCCGACGACGGGTTGCTCGCCGAGGAAGGCAGCACGGCGGACGGCACCACCGGGGTTCGGTGGATCGTCGACCCACTCGACGGGACGATCAACTACCTGTGGGGGATCCCGCACTGGTCGGTCAGCATCGCGGCCACAGACGATGTCGGCGACCTGGTCGCAGCGGTGTTCGATCCATGCCGCGACGAGATGTTCACAGCATCCCGTGGCGGTGGCGCCTGGCTTGGCGACGCCCGTCTGCGCCTGACGCCAAGCGACGACCTGGCCGAGGCCCTGGTCGGCACCGGTTTCGCATACGTCGCCGAGGAGCGGATGCGACAGGCCGAGACGTTACGGCGGTTCCTGCCCCACGTCCGTGACGTGCGGCGGTTCGGCTCGGCAGCGATCGATCTGGCGTGGGTCGCCGCTGGACGCCTCGATGCGTTCTACGAGACCGGGCTGTCACCGTGGGATTGGGCGGGCGGCAGCGCGCTGATCCGCGAGGCCGGCGGAACCGCCACCACGCTCACGACCGCGAACAGGCCCGATGGGTTCCTGGCAGCCCGCCCGGGGCTCGCGTCGCACCTGCTCCGCCTGATCGACGATTGACGACGTTCATTCCGCGTCAGCCTTCCAGACCGCCTCGCAGAAGCTCGGTGAGTCGATCAACGCGGTTCTGCAGGTCGTCGGGCAACCCGTCGTCGCTCCAAGACCGGTACGCCTGGCCGAGGCCGGCCATGAACGTGGTGGCGATCAGGGCCCGCGCAGTGATACCCACTGGGCTTTGTGTTCGACATCGCAGCAGGCCTGGTCCTGACCGCGCTGGGGTTCCCATACGCTCGCCGGCACGAGGCGCGGATCGCCTCCGGCCGCTCAGACCGCCGGCGTCGTCTCGACGAGCCGAAAGCGCGCGGTGCGCTCGTCGGTGCCGAACGTGAAGCGCAGGACCACGTCCATGGGCTCCGGCACGATCACCTCGACCGGCGCGGCGAACATGGTGACCGTGTCACCGCTCCGCTGACCGGGCGCGCGACCGGCCTCGAGTTGGCCTTCGAGGCTCCAGCAGTCAAGGGGTTCGGCGTCGAGGGTCTCCAACCGTCCGCCCAACTCGATGCTGGTGTTGGTGTGCGTCCACGGGATGCGCAAGGCGGCAGCCACGAAGAACCGGTGGGACTGGCCGAACTGCGCGAGCTGCACTGCAGTGAACCCGCCACCCATCAGATAGAGCTTGCCGTTGACCACCTCGGCGAAGTCGGCCAGCAGCAGGCTGTCGATCGTCGGTTCCATCACCCCTCCGCGGCGTCCAGCGCCCGTTGGATGTCCCACAGGATGTCATCGACCGTCTCGATGCCGACCGAGATGCGGATCATGTCGTCGGTCACCCCACTTGCGGTCAGGGCCTCCTCGTCCAACCGGCGGTGGGTCGTCGATGCGGGGTGGATGACGAGGGTCTTGGCATCCCCCACGTTGGCCAGGTGCGAGCACAGCTCGCACGCCTCGATGAACCGTTCGCCCGCCTCGCGCCCCCCGCGAATTCCGAACGTCACCATCGACCCGGCACCTCGAGGCAGGTAGCGCTCGGCAAGCGCCCGTGACGGCGAGTCCGGCGAGCCCGGGTAGTTGACCCACTCGACGGCAGGATGGTCTTGCAGGAGCTGCACCACGGCCACAGCGTTCGACACGTGGCGATCCATCCGCAGTGACAACGTCTCGAGTCCCTGTAAGAGAAGGAACGCATTGAACGGCGACATCGCGGGCCCCAGGTCGCGCATCGTCTCGACGCGCGCTTTCATGATGAACGCGAAGTTGCCGAATGTCTCGGCGAACCGCATCCCGCGGTAGCCCGCGCTCGGCTCGACGAGACCTGGGAACATTCCGGCCGCCCAGTCGAACCTGCCGCTGTCCACGAGCACCCCGCCGATGGACGTGCCGTGCCCGCCGATCCATTTGGTCGCCGAGTGCGTGACCAGGTGCGCACCGTAGTCGAACGGTCGGCACAGGTACGGCGTCGCGAACGTGTTGTCGACCAGCAGCGGCAGGCCGGCCGCGTCGGCCACGTCTGCGACCGCGCGGATGTCGAGCACATCCAAGCCCGGGTTGCCGATGGTCTCGCCATAGAGCAGACGGGTGCGCGGGGTGATGGCGGCACGCCAGGCGTCCATGTCGTCCGGACGCACGAACGTCGTGGTGATCCCGAATTTGGCGAGGGTCACGGACATCTGGTTGTGGCTGCCGCCGTAGAGGTGGGTCGACGCGACGATCTCGTCGCCGGCCTCGAGCAACGTGGTGATCGCCATCGCCTGTGCCGCCAGACCGCTGGCGGTCGCCAACGCGCCGACGCCCCCTTCGAGGCTCGCCACGCGCTCCTCGAACACCGCGGTCGTCGGGTTCATGATCCGCGTGTAGATGTTGCCGAAGCGGTTGAGGTCGAACAGATCGGCCGCGTGTTGTGCGTCCTCGAACACGTACGCAGCCGTCTGGTAGATCGGAACCGCACGCGCTCCGGTGACGGGGTCGACCCGTTGCCCGGCGTGTACCGCCAGGGTGTCGAACCCCAGCTCGTGCTCCCCGGTGCTTATGCCGGCACCTGCATGCGGCGCGCGCTGACGACCCCGGTGGCCAAGCCCACGACGTTGAGCCCGCCGAAGAACCGGCAGTGCTCCATCTTGATGCAGCGGTCCTCGACGACCTCCAGGCCCGCATCGCGCGCCGTGGCCGCAGCCTCCGCGTGTGCGAGGCCGAGTTGGATCCAAATGACCTTGGCGCCCAGCGCGATCGCCTCGTCCACGATCGGCGGGATGTCCTCGACCTTGCGGAAGATGTCCACGATCTCGAGTGGCCCGAGCGCCGCAGCCTCGGCGAGGGTCCCGACGGCGGGGAACCCGAGCACCTCGTCGCACATCGGGTTGACCGGTGTGATGTCGTAGCCGTAGGCCTTCATGTGCACCATGGCGCGGTAGCTGGGCCGAGAGATGTTGGGCGACAGGCCGACGACGGCCAGACGCGTGTAGCGCAGCAGGATGCGCCGAACGTCGTCGCTGGGTGCGCCTTGGGTCATTCCCGCGAGCATCGGCATTGCATCAGCGTATCCGACCGGCTGGTTCTACACTGGCGGTGCAACGACCCGAGGAGGCGACGTGAGCGAACCGGTGCTGGTCACACGTGAGGGTCCGATTCTGATCGTCACGCTCAACCGCCCAGAGCGGCGCAACCCGCTCTCGCTCGAGACGATCACGGCTCTGCACGACGCCCTGACGGGGAGCGACGCGACGGTCATCGTGCTCGCCGCGACCGGCCCGGCGTTCAGCGCCGGCCATGACCTGCGTGAGATGACGGACCGCGCACCGGAGTTCTACGACGATCTGTTCCGGGCCTGTGGGGAGCTGATGCTCGCGATCCACGATCTGCCGCAGCCGGTCATCGCGAGCGTGCAGGGGATCGCGACGGCCGCGGGATGCCAGCTGGTCGCCGCGTGCGACCTGGCGGTCGCCGCCACATCGGCCCGGTTCGCGACACCGGGCGTGCGGGTCGGACTGTTCTGCACAACTCCGATGGTCGAGGTCGCCCGTGCCGTGGGACGTAAACGGGCCATGCAGATGCTCTTGACCGGTGACCTGATCGACGCCCCGACCGCCGCGGAGTGGGGCCTCGTCAACGAGGTCGTCCCCGACGATCACCTCGCAGCACGCGCGATGGAGCTCGCCGCACAGATCGCGACGGCAAGCCCACTCGTACTCGCGACGGGCAAGCGGGCGTTCTACGCCAACCTGGAGCCGGGACTTCCGGGTGCGTACGACCACGCCGGCCCGATCATGGCCGCGAGTGCCGGAACCGACGACGCGCAGGAGGGATTCAGCGCGTTCCTCGAAAAGCGCCCCCCGACCTGGACGGGGACGTAGCCTCTCGGTCTGGAGAGCATCCCACTGGTCGAGGTTACACCCGGACCCGTCTTATCTGCGATGAGGTTCGTCGCTACGTCGCCAGGTCCAGTTCGTTGGGGGGTTCGTATGTCCGACGAATGAACTCCTCGAGTCGTGGAACGGCAAAGGCGTACTTTCCGAAGCGGTTCTTGTAGACGAGGCCATGCTCCGCAAGCGTGACGAGCATCTGGCTGGCATGACTCGGCGAGAAGGCTTTTGGGAGGAGCGCTTTCGATTGAGCAACCAGTTCTTGGATGGTGAACTCCTCTTCATCCCCATGCTCGAGGTTGGCGACGACCCAGAGCATTTGCCGCTGTCTATCGGTGACCCGAGCCCAGCGGCCCGCAAAGAAGTCCGTATCGAGTTTGCGCTGAATCGGCTCCACCGGCACCGATGCGCTCTCCTGATTTGAAAGCTGCTGGATGAAGACGTCGTAAACCTCACGACAGATGAACTGGATGAAGTAGGGGTACCCTCCAGATTCGCGGACGATCGTCTCCACTGATTCATCGCTGAGCCGTACGGGACAATTCGCCACGTCCAAAGGGTTTCACGATTGCCTCACGACTTTCGTCTTCGACCAACGTCCGATCGTGACAACTCTGAACATCCGCTCAGCAAAGGTTCTTGCATCTACGAGCTTCGGAAAGAGCGTGGGGAGTCCCGTGAGTATGAGCATGAACGGGATGTCCTTCTTTTGGATGGACTGAAAGACGTCCAGCAGGAGTGAGAGCGGGAACTGCTCCTTTTCGGCTTTGTCGGACAGGTTCTGCGCCTCGTCGTAGGCGAAGATGACGCGGTGGCGCCCCCGCGCGCGAAGGTGCTGCCATGCGAACTCGAGGACCGCCTTGATCTTGTCGGAGACCAATCCCGGAGTCGTTTCGAACACCGAAACGAGAACGTCATATGAGAGGGGGATTTGCGCCGCCTTCCCAGGCGCAAAGCCGAGTTTCAGTTTGTCGCGATCATCAACGGTGATCGTCGAAGTAATCACCGAAAGGTCCGCAAGCAGCCGGCTTGCAAGGTTCATCTCGCTCAAACTGGCTGTTTCTGACAGATCCGTTCCTGCCCATAGCCAACCCCTCTGTACCGCACGGGGTTTGAAAGTCTCAAGCAACACCGTCTTCCCGACCCCACGGAGGCCGGTCAGGATCAGATTTTCGAGGATCGTGTCCTGGTCAAGGAGCTTTTCGAACTCCACGTACTCAGTTTCCCGACCGGCGAGATGCGGCGGCATGTGACCGGCACCGGGTTTGTACGGATTCTTGAATTCCGTCGTCATAACTGACTGTCAAACCAAGCGCCATGCCCCCAAACACTCGCGAGCTACTGCGGGGGTGTCCCATCACATCGTGCACCGGTACCGGCCACGATCAGGCGGTAGCCCAGATCCACGGCATCACGTTCGACGAGATCCGCGTGCCGGTCCCAGAAGGCCCCGGAGTCCAAGTCGCGTTCGAGCGCCCCGAGCGTCCGGGCGACGACCGTCGCATCGAGCCGGGCGAACGTCGAGATACCCGCGCGGACCCGGGGGTCGAGGTACGCCTCGGGTCGGCGCCAGTAGGCGCACAGGAACCCGTCGGTGCAGTCATGCGGAATCGGCACGACGCGGGTCTCGCCACCGCCGATCGCTTCGACGACCTCCCTGATGGGACGAAACCACGTGCGGTCGATCTCCGCGCTCTCGGGCAGGTAGTCGCGGACGAGCCAAAATGCGTCTGAGAAATCGGGATCGAACGTCAAGACAACCCGCCGCCGCGCGACGCGGCAGAGTTCCGCGAGGCCGCGTGCCTGATCCTGCCAGTGGTGGACGGTCAGGATCGCCATCGCGGCATCGAACGCGCCGTCGGTGAACGGCAGGGATTCCGCACGACCCTGAATCGCGGGGGCCGTGCCCGAGCGCCGCGTGGCGATCATCGCAGCAGACGGCTCGACCGCGACGACCGGACGGTCACTCGGCTCGTACGACCCGGTTCCCGCACCCACGTTGACGACGCTCCGGGCCAGCGCCTCGATGACCGCACGACCGATCCGAATGTCGGGTCGGCGAACGACCGAATACTGGGCCGCAAGCAGCCCGTAGTCGATGCTGCTCATCGCCCGCGCCAAATTAGCCGCGCCGAGATCGCCAACTGGCCGTGTCGCACCGACCAATTGGCAATCTCTCGCACCACGCGCACCTCGGGACTGGCACACGAGCTGATCCGTTCTCGCTACGAGGCGTTGAGGCGGCGGAGCACGGTCGGCAGGACGCCGCCGTTGTGCAGGTAGTTGAGTTCGGTCGGGCCGTCGATGCGGGCCAGGGCCTGGAAGCTGCCCGCGGTGCCGTCCTCGCGGGTGTAGGTGACCGTCAGTGTCTGGCGCGGTTCGAGCGTGGTCAGGCCGGCGATCGAGAAGACCTCGCGGCCGGTCAATCCGAGTGCCTCGGCGTTCTCACCGGCCAGGAACTGCAACGGCAAGACACCCATGCCGACCAGGTTGCCCCGGTGGATGCGCTCGAACGACTGCGCGATGACCGCCTTGACACCCAACAGCAAGGTGCCCTTGGCAGCCCAGTCACGGCTGGAACCGGTGCCGTACTCCTTACCCGCAAGGATGATCAGAGGAACGCCCTCGGCCTGGTAGCGCATCGCAGCGTCGTAGATCGACGTCCCGTCGCCGGACGGCTGGTGGATCGTCCAGTTGCCTTCCTTGCCGTCGGCCATCGCGTTGCGCAGACGGATGTTGCCGAACGTGCCGCGCATCATGACCTCATGGTTGCCGCGCCGCGATCCGAGGCTGTTGAAGTCACGGGGCTCGACGCCGCGCTCGATCAGATACTTGCCAGCCGGTGAACTGGCGGGAATGCTGCCGGCCGGCGAGATGTGGTCGGTCGTGACCGAGTCGCCCAGCACGGCCAGCGCCCGGGCGCCTGCGATGTCGGTGATGGCGCCGGGGGTCGGTGTCAGGCCATCGAAGAACGGGGGCTTCTGGATGTACGTGGACGCCGCGTCCCAGGCGTAGGTGTCGCCGGTCGGGGCGGCCATCGTCTTCCAGTGCTCGTCACCCTCGAAGACGCTCGCGTAGTTGGACGAGAACACATCTGGGCCGATGGCCTCGCTCATGACCGCGTCGACCTCTTCGCGACTGGGCCAGATGTCGGCCAGGTAGACCGGTTGACCGTCACCGCCGGTGCCAAGGGGCTCGGTGGTCAGGTCGATGTCGACCCGCCCGGCCAGCGCGAACGCCACGACCAGTGGCGGGGAGGCCAGGTATGCGGCCTTGACCTGCGCGTGGACGCGGCCCTCGAAGTTGCGGTTGCCCGAGAGCACCGCGGCGACGGTCAGGTTGTTCTGGTCGATCGCGTCGGCGATGGGCTGGTCGAGCGGTCCCGAGTTGCCGATGCACGTCGTGCAGCCGTAGCCGACCAGGTTGAAACCGAGCGCATCGAGCGACTCGGTCAGTCCGGCGTTCTCGATGTAGCTGGTGACCGCGCGACTGCCGGGCGCGAAGCTGGTCTTGACGTGCGGCGGTGTGGTCAGACCCTTGGCCACGGCCTTCTTCGCGAGCAAACCGGCGCCGATCATGACCGACGGGTTCGAGGTGTTGGTGCAGCTGGTGATCGCGGCGATCGTGACCGAACCTGAGCCCACGGGGAACGTCTGGCCGTTGTCGGTCACCTCGACGGTCGGGTAATGCGGGCCGGCGCCATCGGCGACGAGGTCCTCACCGTAGTGCTCGCGGAACTCCACACCGACGTTCTGCAGGACGACCCGGTCCTGCGGGCGGCGGGGACCGGCCATGCTGGGAACCACATCGCCCAGGTCGAGCGACAACTCCTCGTCGAAATGCGGCGCGGGCGTCGCGTCGGTGCGGAACATGCCCTGGGCCTTGGCGTAGGCCTCGACCAGGTCGATCACCGCCTTGGGACGACCGGTCAGCTCCAGGTAGCGGAGCGTCTCGGCGTCGACCGGGAACATTCCGGCGGTCGCGCCGTACTCGGGTGCCATGTTGGCGATCGTTGCGCGGTCGGCGAGCGGCAGGGCGGAGAGACCCGCGCCGTGGAACTCGACGAACTTTCCGACGACGCCGTGCGCGCGAAGCATCTCGGTGACCGTCAGCACCAGGTCGGTGGCGGTCGCGCCTGACTGCAGCTTGCCGGTCAGCCCGACCCCGACCACGACGGGCGTGGGAAGCGACAGGGGCTGGCCGAGCATGACGGCCTCGGCCTCGATGCCGCCGACACCAAAGCCAAGCACGCCGACGCCGTTGATCATCGTGGTGTGCGAGTCGGTCCCGACGAGCGTGTCCCAAAACGCGGCTGTCTCGCCGTGCTGTTCGCGTGCGATGACGACGGTGGCGAGGTACTCCAGGTTGACCTGGTGGACGATGCCGGTGCCGGGCGGCACGACGCGGAAGTTGCGGAACGCCTGCTGCGCCCAGCGGAAGACGGCGTAGCGCTCGGCGTTGCGTTCGTACTCCAACGCGACGTTCTGACCGAACGCCTCGGCGGTGCCGAACCGATCAACCTGGACCGAGTGGTCGATCACGAGGTCGACGGGAACAAGCGGGTTGATCTTGGAGGGGTCGCCGCCCAAGGAGACCATCGCGTCACGCATGACCGCGAGATCCACGACACACGGCACGCCGGTGAAGTCCTGCAGCACCACGCGCGCCGGCATGTAGGGAACCTCGGCAGTCGAGCCCGAGCCCGGTTTCCATGCGGCGAGCGCACGCACGTCGTCCTCACCGACGAACTCACTCCCACAGTTTCGCAACACGTTCTCGAGCAGCACCTTGACGGTGAATGGCATGCGGACAAGTTCGGCGCCAAGGGCGTCGAGCCGCCAGATGGTGTGTGTCGTGCCCCCGGAGTCCAGGGTGGCGCGTGCTCCGAACGGGTCGGTCTGGGTACTCATGCGGCTCCTGCTCGTCGAGTTGGCGTCAACTCGACAGGCTACCCGACGTCAGAACGCCCGCCATCGCGTTTACTCCCGAACTGTGATCGTGCCACTCATCAGGGTCGGGTGATACGTGCAGATGTAGCCCACTGTCCCCGGCGTCGTGAACACCACCGTCTGGCTCTCGAGCGGTGCAATCGGTCGGGGTTTGATCAGAGTGGAACGGATCTCACCGGTCGCATCGACGTCCGCAACCGTGTGGTCAATCTTGCCGCGGTTGACGAACGTGACCTTCTCGCCGACCCGCACGGTGAGGGTGGGCGGGGTGTAGGAGAAGTCCCCCATGACGACCGTCGCCGGCCCCTCGGCTGTGGGGCTCGTCGCCCGCGACGCGGCGGGGGAGACGCCCGGAGACGCCCCCCCGCAGCCGGCCACGGTGACCACCAGGCCAAGGGTCAACAGACCTGGGAGTCGTCGCGTCAACCGACGGTGAACGTGGTTTCTGCGACCGGCCCTGCCTCAGAATGGTCGTTGTTCGCCAAGTACACCTTGAGGGTGTGCTCGCCTGCCGGAAGGTTCGAGTAGGTGATCGTCGGCGTCACGCTCGGAGAGTACTTGCCTTGGGTCCCGAGCTTTACCGCCAAGTCGCCGTTGGCACCCGAGTACTTCGGCTGGTCGTACTTGCCGCCATCCATCTGGAAGTGGAGGTGACCCTCGCCGGCCACCGGGGCCTTACCGACGCTGGCTGCGTTGATTGTGAAGTCGTTGAGGCTGACCTTCACTGCGACCGGGCCTTTTACCGTCGCCCCGGACATCGGGGTCACGAAGCTGACCGGCGATGACTTGACGGTGAACATCGTCTCGGCGGAGACGCCTGCCTCAGAGTGGTCGTTGTTCGCCAGGAACACCTTGAGCGTGTGCGGGCCCGTCGGAAGGTTCGAGTAGGTGATCGTCGGCGTCACGCTCGGGGAGTACTTGCCTTGGGTCCCGAGCTTCACGGCGAGGTCGCCGTTGGCACCCGAGTACTTCGGCTGGTCGTACTTGCCGCCGTCCATCGCGAAATGGAGGTGACCCTCGCCCGCGACCGGCGCCTGGCCGACACCGGCTGCGTTGATTGTGAACCCGTCGATCTTGACCTCGGCCGTGACCGCACCAGAGACCTCGGCGTCCGCAGTCGGTGACACAAACGACACAGCCGCCCCCGCCGCAGTGGACGTCGCCTTGCTTGCGGTGTCACTGCCGCCACAACCGGCTGCGACCGACGTTGCAGCCACCGCCATCACCAGAAGACCTACCTTGATGCCTCTCATACGTGCTCCTTGTTCCTTGTGTGTTGGAGAGGTCTTCGAAGCACCAAGCTATCCGGATCACTGCTCAGGAGAGTTCAAGATCCGCTGCCGATGTGTCGATACTGACGTATGGGTCGGACTTCGGGTCAAACGCGGATCACAGGGTGGGCAATCGCACGGGTTGAACCCGCAGCGACGCGCCGGCTGATGATCCTTGCGGTGACGATGGCCAGCGCTGCGGCATCGTTCGGTTTCTGCGTCGCGAGCTACTTCGCGTTTCAGGTCCTGCCCGTGACCGGCATGGAGAAACTGATCTCGTACGGGCTGCCGGTCGTGGCGCCGTTCCTGATCGCGCCGCCGGTGCTGACGATGTTGCTGCGGATGGTTCGGGTGCTGCAGCACCGTTCGGACACACTCGAAGAAGAGGTTCGCCGGCGCCAGCAGGCCGAGGCGCGCCTGGCGATCCTGGTGACCACGGATGAGCTGACGCAGGTCGCCAACCGGCGCGCGTTTTTTGCCCGCGCCACCGAGATCGCCGCCGGTACCGGACGAGACGCCGCCGTCGCTGTCCTCGACCTCGACGAGTTCAAGCGCATCAACGACACCAAAGGCCACGCAGCCGGCGACGCACAGTTGCGCCGCTGCGGAGCGATCCTTCACGAACTGGTTGACGCCAACGGCCTGGCTGCCCGACTGGGCGGCGAGGAGTTCGGCCTGATCCTGCCCCATCGCGATGCCGACGACGCCTGGCAGTTCCTCGATGAACTGCGCCAGCGGTTCGCCGCTGAGTGTGACGTCACGGTCAGCATCGGCGTCGCAGACTGGTTGGCCGGCTCAGAAATCGACCGTGCCCTCGCATCCGCCGACGCCGCGCTCTACCGCGCCAAACAGCGCGGTCGCAACCGCGTTGAGGTTGCGAACCCCAACGACGCCGCGTTCGGCACCGACATGGCCCCGGTCGCGCGGCGCTGAGCCTGTTCGGGCCCGCGCAGCAACGACTGCTCCGTTTGGACGGCTGCAAACCGTCGCCGTCCGGCGTCGGCGAGACACACCAGTCACAACGAGGCTCGCCACCACCATGCCTCGGTTTCGCTCGCCGTCCGGCGCAGTAGTCATTCCTGCGCGGGCTTATTAGTGGCTGAGGCGCTTGTACTTCATGCGGTGCGGCTGGTTCGCGTCTGCGCCGAGGGTGCGTTTGCGGTGCTCTTCGTACTCGGCGTAGTTGCCCTCAAACCAGACGACCTCACCCTCACCTTCGAACGCGAGGATGTGCGTGGCGATGCGGTCGAGGAACCAGCGATCGTGGCTGATCACGACGGCGCAGCCTGAGAACGACTCGACGGCGTCTTCGAGCGCGCGGAGCGTATCGACGTCCAGGTCGTTGGAGGGCTCGTCGAGCAGCAGCAAGTTGCCGCCCTCGGCCAACATCTTGGCCAGGTGGACGCGGTTGCGCTCACCACCGGAGAGGTGGCCGACGGGTTTCTGCTGATCGGCACCCTTGAAGTTGAACGACGCGACGTAGGCGCGCGAGTTGACCTCGATCTTGCCGCCCAACATCATGATGTCCTTGTCGCCCGAGATCTCTTTCCAGACGTTGTTGGTCGGGTCGAGTTCATCGCGCGACTGGTCGACGTAAGCGAACTTGACGGTCTCCCCGACCTTCAGCTCGCCGCCATCGGGTTGCTCGCCGCCGGCGATCATTCGGAACAGCGTGGTCTTGCCCGCACCGTTGGGCCCGATCACGCCGACGATGCCGGCCTTTGGCAACGAGAACGACAGGTTGTCGATCAGGATGCGATCGCCGTAGCCCTTGGTCAGGCCCTTCGCTTCGACAACGATCTCACCCAGGCGGGGGGCGGGTGGGATGCGGATCTCGACGGCGCCGCGCTTGTCTGTAGCTGACTCCTCCGCAACCAGGCGTTCGTAGTTGGACAGGCGGGCTTTGCCCTTGGCCTGTCGGGCCTTCGCACCGGAGCGCACCCACTCGAGCTCGCGGGCGATGGCCTTGCGCCGGGCGGAGTCGCCTTTTTCCTCCTGCGCGAGGCGAGCTTCTTTCTGCTCGAGCCACGCGGAGTAGTTGCCCTTGTACGGGATGCCCCTGCCGCGGTCGAGTTCGAGGATCCAGCCGGCGACGTTGTCCAGGAAGTACCGATCGTGGGTGACGGCGACCACCGTGCCCTGATATTCGTCGAGGAACCGCTCGAGCCACGCGACGGACTCAGCGTCCAGGTGGTTGGTGGGCTCGTCAAGCAACAACAGGTCAGGTGCCGACAGGAGCAAGCGGCACAGTGCGACGCGGCGGCGCTCGCCACCCGAAAGCGTGGTGACGTCTGCATCCGAAGGCGGGCAACGCAGCGCGTCCATCGCGATTTCGAGCTGGCGGTCGAGGTCCCACGCGTTGGCGCGCTCGATGGCCTCCTGCACATGGGTGAACTCATCGAGCGTGGCGGCCATCTCGTCGTCCGACATTGGCTCACCGAGTTTGGCGCTGAGCTCGCCGTATGTCGTCAGCAGCGCCCGCGTGGCCGCGACGCCGTCCTCGACGTTGCCGAGCACATCCTTGTCCGGATCGAGGTGGGGCTCTTGCTCGAGCAGGCCCACCGTCGCGCCAGGCGCGAGAATCGCGTCTCCGGACGAGGGCTGTTCGATTCCGGCCATCAGCCGCAGCACGGTGCTCTTGCCGGCGCCGTTGTAGCCGAGCACCCCGATCTTGGCGCCGGGATAGAACGCGAGGGTCACATCCTCGAGAACCTTCTTGGCGCCGGAGCCATATGACTTCGACAGCCGGTGCATCGTGAAGATGTATTGCTCGTCAGCCACGGCCGGGCATGTTGGCACAGCGCCGCATATGCCGCCTTCTCCCCGGCCACATCGAACGATGCGAAGACACCCGACGTCCGGGGCCCAACCGTCGCCGGACCCACGCACTCACTGCATACTCTCGCGCCATCCGGGCGTCTGCCATCCAGCCATTTAGCGTCCACAGGACGGCCAATCGTTACATCCGATGAGTGAATTTCGGCACACAATTGGCACAGGTCGGTGTAGCGCTGTAACACTTCGAGCGGCCAGGATACGTGACATGGCAACGCGTTCTCGTGGCAGGCTTCGGTGGATCGGCGATGAGCCCAAATGCGCGATCTGCGCCGACAACGGAGCGGGCGGGTGTGCGGAGCATCATCTGACTCACGGTGTCTCGGTCTGGCTGTGCGAGACGCACCGAAGCGATGCGTTCCTGCGTCGGGACGGCGGGCACGATTTTGTCGACAGTCTCCGAGGAATGTGGACGGCTGCGGGGCGACTCGGCACGCGGCAAGGGGCCGCACTGGCGACGCACATCCGCAACGTGCGGTCAGCACCAGATCAACGCGCTCAGCCAGGTTCGTACTCGTGGCCACGTCTGCGCGAAGAGGCGGAGCGTCGCTTCGCCGGCGGCGAGCCCCCAAAGGACGTCATTCGCGAACTTCGCGCACGTCACGATGCCGATGCGGCCAATGCACCATCCGTTCGTACGATGCGGCGGTGGTTCCATGAGGCCCGCTGGCTCGCCCCGGACATCGCATCAAGCGGACAGGCCCAGCGCGGGCCCCGACGACCGACGCAACGCCGCGGCAACCAACACCGACCCAACGCGATCACCGCCTGGGGCTGGTGGTACGGATGGCCGCGAGCCTGGCCACAGGGATTCCCGTAGCCCGGTCGCCCGGGGTTGTCCAACGGGCCCGCGATCGCAAGCATCCAGCCCATGAAGATTGGTGTGCGTGTCCCCCAGTACGGCTCAACATGGCCCCAGGTGCGCGAGGCCGCGCTTCACATCGAGCACCTCGGCTTTGACGGGGTGTGGATCAACGACCATCTCCAATCACCGGGACGCCTCAAGACGGAACCGACGTTTGATGCGCTGACAACGCTTTCGGCACTGGCCCCGCTCACCAGTCGCGTGCGACTCGGTATCGCCGTGATGTCGGCCAGCTATCGGCCGCCGACGCTGGCCGCCAAGATGACAACCGTGCTCGACGTCATCGCGGACGGGCGCCTGGTGATCGGGCTCGGCACCGGTTCGGACCGTGCCGAGCACAATGCCTACGGCTACCCGTTCGGCACCCCCGCAGAACGAACCGCCGGCCTCACGCGGACGCTCGACGTGATGCAGTCGATGCAGACGGCAGCCGACGAAACCCGCCCGAACCAGCCGGCGTCCCGACCACCGATCTGGCTCGCAGCCCACAAACCGCGACTGCTCCGACTGGCCGGAGAGCGGGCTGACGGGGTGATCGCGGCGTGGATCCCGCCCCAGGAGTTCGCCCAACGACGTGCCATCGCCGAGGAAGCGCGTCTCGCCGCCACCCGAGATCCACTCGCCTTCTGCCTCTACACGTTTGCGTTCGCATATCCGTCGGAGCGCGAAGCCCTGGCGTGGCTGGCACCCGAAGCCACGGCGCTGGGGACGACGTCGTCGGGGCTGCTTCGGTGGCTTCGCACGACTGGCATCGTCGGGACCACGGACGAGGTGCGCGACCAACTCGACGCATACGGCCCCGCCGGAGCCACAGACGTGGTTTTGGCCATACCGTCGCGCGTCCCGCTCGAGGCAATCGACGCGCTCGCAGCTTCCGCGTTGACGCGCGGTCCGGCATCTGCCTGCCCATCTGTCGCAACAGGCGGGCACCCCACGGACAACCTCGTCGATCTGTTGGTCGAACAACATCGGCGGGCTGGCCGTGGCGGCGATCTGGCCGTAATCGACGATGCCGGTCAGTGGACGTTCGACGAACTTGCCGCAGCAGCAGGCCGCGCAGCAGGCCGGCTCCACGCGGCAGGCGTTCGCCGCGGGGACCGCGTCGCCGTGATCCTGCCGGAGGGACGCGCCTGGTGCACGGCCTTTCTCGGCGCGGCGTGGCTGGGCGCGGTCGCGGCCCCACTCGAACCCGGTGGCCGACACACCCCGACCGCCTTGGAGGACCTCGGACCCGCGCTCGTCATCTGCGGACCGGACGAACCGCTCCCACCCGGCACCTGCCGTGTCGATCCGAGTGATCTGGAGCACGGGCCCCCGCTCCCCGTGGCGTCCGTCCATCCAGAAGATCTGGCCTACATGATCTTCTCGTCCGGCTCGACTGGCAGGCCCAAGGGCGCGATGCATGCGCACCGCGACCTGCGCACGAGCGTTGACGGCTACGCCACCGAGATCCTCGCGCTCCGCCCGGGCGACCGGTGCCACTCGGTTGCGCGCCTGTTCGCCTCACTTGGATTTGGCAACGGATTCTTCCGGCCCCTCGGGTGCGGGGCCACATGCGTCTACTCGGCCGTGCGACCAACCGTCCGCAGCGTGCTGAGCACCGTGGAACGCCACGGTGTGACGGTGCTCTCGGCCGTGCCCACGTTCTGGGCGCAGCTCGCGACGTTCTTGCACCGACATCCGGAACCGAGCGCGCTGACCGGCGTCCGGCTGGCCGTATCGTCCGGAGATGCGTTGCCCGCCAACGTGGGCCGGCGGATCCGTGACGTCACCGGGGTCGAGCTGATCGAAGGACTCGGGTGCTCGGAGTGCTCGAACATCGTGATCTCGACACGCCCCGGCGAGCCGATTCCGGGGGCTCTTGGCCGGATCGTCGCGGGTGTCGAGATTCGCCTCGCAGACGACGACGGCCAACCCGTTGCCGAGGGAACGCCCGGAAGACTGTGGATCAAGAGCCCCTCGAACACCTCGGGTTACTGGCGCCGCGCCGACGAAACCCGTGAGCTTGTCTATGGCCCGTGGGTGCGCATGGGCGACGTGTTGCGCGAAGACGCAGGTGTCTATCGCCACCTCGGCCGCGCTGACGACCTGTTCAAGGTCGACGCGAGATGGGTGAGCCCAATCGAGGTCGAAGCCGCGCTGCACGAACACCCAGCCGTGGCGCAGGCCGCCGTTGTGGGATGTCCCGACGCCGACGGGTTGATCCGCGCTGCGGCGTACGTGGTCTTGCACGATTCCGGCGCCGGCGACGTGACGGGTCTCGCCGACGAGCTTCGCCGCCACGTCGCACACATGCTCGCGCCCCACATGGCGCCCGCCACCATCATCGTCCTGGAAGAACTCCCACGCGGTGCCACTGGCAAGATCGACCGCAAAGCGCTTCGCGACCTCTGATCGCCGAATCGACCCGCATCAGCGCCCGGCGCCATGAAGGAACGTGATATCCCCACGGTCGGGGTGGTCGATCACGATGCGCCGCGCCTCTATCCGTCGCGCCCAAGCCTCGTCCAGGATCGGCCACCGCGCCAGCACCGCCGCGTGTCGCATGTACCAGAGCCCCTCGGGGCGAGCGGAGTTACGGGTCTCCCAGGTGGCTGGGGCGGGGGCGGGATCGCTCACTCCCGTGACCTTGCCCGCGAATCGGACGACCCACAAGGCCAACTGGCCGTCGCACCACGGTCAAATCGTCGTTTGCACACGTCGGGCTCCACGACGGCGACGGTCGCGAAACCCTTTGGTTCTGGTCACTTCCGGCCGATAACGCAGCAGACGCCGGACGCGGCGTCCGTGTAGCCCTCCCCTCACACTGGAGATTCATGGCGACGATCCTCGTCGCAGACGACGACCAGCTGTTCCGCGCCATCATCCGCGACGAACTCGAGCAGGCCGATCACACGGTCCACGAGGCCGGTGACGGCATGGCGGCATTGGACCTCGCGCTCGAGGAGCGCCCCGAGGTGCTACTGCTCGACGTCATGATGCCGCTGGCCCGCGGACTGGAGGTCGTCCGACGCGTGCGCCAGCAGGAGGACTGGCACCCGGCGATCGTGATGATCAGCGCACGTACCCGCGTGACCGACCGCCTCAACGCGCTCGAGGCCGGCGCCGACGCATACGTCGAGAAGCCGGTGGCACCGGATGATCTGCTTGCGACGATCGAGCGACTGCTGACGGAGGTCGAACCGACGCGCTACGTCGACATCCTCGGCCCGATCTGGGCGACGCTCGCGATCGAACGGCTCGCCGACGACGCAATCACCCGACGCAGCAGCGCACCCGAGCGCGAAGCCCAGGTCCAAGAGCTCTTCACCGACCTCGTGGGCGCCAGCGTCGGCCGCATGCCTGAACCCGCTCCCACAACCGGTCCTGCAGCGGCCGCAATGCGCCTGCTCTGGGAAGACGCCATCCGTGCATTGCTCCGCGACTCGACCGAGCCGGTGACGGTTGTGACCAAGGTGACCCCCCCCGACGCGCTCGCGGCTGTGGAGCGCGCAATCGGCGACGAGACGCTCGTGCGCCACCGATCGCAGTTTGGACCGGCCGCCGTACTGCCGGGCTTCTGGCACACGGTGCTGACCGACACGTTCGCGACCCGCGTACCCAACGAGCCTCGACGACCACGCGCCGTCGCACCTTTGCCTGGCGACTGGAACAACCGGCTGCGACAGGTGCTGGGCCACCAGCTCGTGCCTGATGCGATCGTCTCGCGGTGGAGCAAGGTTCTGGGCGGTGTGTTCGCACCATCCGATCACGCCATACCCACGGTGCCGACGATCGACCCGCTCGGCCCGGCGTGGCTCGCGGCCGCAGCGCGCGCCGCACATTCGGAGCAGCTGCGATGAACGCGAACCTCGGCGTGTACATCGTGCTCTACGGCTTCTCGCTGATCCTGATCGCCTGCATCATCATGATCGTCTCCTGGAAGCTGCGTCGCCAGTTCACCGAACACCGCGACCGACCGGTGCGTGCAGCGCTGGCCGCGCTGCCGTCGTCGGTCGTGTTGGACGCCGAACCGCCACCCGCACCGCGCTCCGGGAGGCGACGGCGGGTCGCACGGGACATGGTGATCGAGGCCACATTTGCGCTGGCTGGGCAGCGGCGCGACCGGGCCGTGCAGTGGCTCGAGAACAACGGATTCGTCGCCGAAGCCAGTCGCATCCTGCTGCGGCCGACCAACCGTTCGTGGCGGCGCGCCGAGGCCGCAGCGCTCCTGGGTCGGATGGGAAGCCGCCGGGCAGCTCAGGCGTTGGCCTATGGCCTGAGCGATGGGCGATACCGCGTGCGCGACGCATGCGCCACAGCCCTGGGACACGTCGCCACCGAACGTGAGGTGCCGGCGCTTGTGGAGGCGGTCGAACGACGACGGGTGCCGCGGGGAGTCCTGTCAGGCGCGTTGCTGCACCTGGACGTCGATGCCGACCCGGCGCTCATCGACTGTCTGCGGCATCACGATGAGACGGTCCGCGAACTGGTCGCCAAAGTGCTCGGCATGCGTCGCTCGGCCATGGCCGTCCCCGCGCTGATGACGACCCTCGATGACACCAGCGCCCCCGTGCGGCGCGAAGCGCTCCTTGCCATCGCCGAGATCGCAGCCAATACGGACGCGCCCGTAAATGTCGCTCCTGAGCGGCTGATCCACCTGTCTGTGGATGACGAGTCCATTGTGCGCGCTGCCGCTGCCACAGGCCTCGGGCAGATCCTGGGTGACGGCGCGGCCCGTGTCCTGACGAGCATGACCCGCGATCCCGAGTACTGGGTCAGCTACCGCGCAGCCGAATCATTGTGCCGGCTTCCCTCGGGCGGTGAGTTCGGCTGGCGCATCCTGTGCGACCACGACGACACGCCCGGCGCACGCCGTGCCAAGTCAGCCTGCCTTGAGTGGCTGGAGCGTACGGGTGGGATCGAGCAACGCATGGCGGACGCACTCGACGGCGGTGACGAGGATCAGCTGATCGCGACCCTGCAGGTGCTCGAAAACGTCGGCTCCCGCGCGTGGGGCGAGCTGCTCGGGCCCGCCGCGCCGCCGGTGGAGGTCGCCGCATGAGCTGGTTGATCATCGTCATCTTGGTGCTTGCGGGAATCGTGGCGTTCTACTTCGCAATGCTCGCGATCGCATCGCTGGCGCTGACCGCGATCGCCGCGCGCGAGGTCTACGACCACGCCCTCAACCGCAAGGCCGACATCGGCGAGGACATGTTCACGTTCCCGCTGACCCCGCCGGTCTCGGTGCTTCTGCCCGCCTACAACGAGTCGGCGGCCATCGTGGAGTCGGTCGCGTCGCTGCTGGGCCTGCGTTATCCGGAGTTCGAGGTCATCGTCGTCAACGACGGCTCCAAGGACGACACGCTGCAACAGGTCGTCGAGGCCTACGGCCTGGAGCCACTGGACCGCGACTCGCCCAACACCATCGAGACCCAGGCGATCCGCGGTATCTACCAGTCGCGCGCGTATCCCGAGCTGATCGTCATCGACAAGGAGAACGGCGGCAAAGCCGACTCCCTCAATGCCGGCATCAACGCGTCGCGCTACCCATTGGTGTGCGGAATCGACGCCGACTCGATCCTTGAACCCGATGCCCTGCTGCGTGCGATCGAGCCGTTCGTATTGCGCCCGGATCTGGTCATCGCGACCGGCGGCATCGTGCGCATCGCCAACGGGTCGTCGTTTTCGCGCGGCACGCTGACCGAGGCGGGCATCTCCCAGAAACACATCCCCGGCTTCCAGATCGTCGAGTACATGCGCGGGTTCCTGGTCGGCCGCTGTAGCTGGAGCCGACTCAATGCGCTGCTGATCGTGTCGGGGGCGTTCGGGATCTTCCGCAAGGACATCGTCGTCGAGGTCGGCGGCTACGCACACACCATCGGCGAAGACGCCGAACTGGTGGTGCGGATGCAGCGTGTGATGATCGAGCAGGACCGCCCCTACCGCGTGGAGTTCGTGCCCGACGCGGTGTGCTGGACTGAGGCGCCGGAGAGCCTCAGCGTGTTGCGCCGTCAGCGCACCCGCTGGCAGCGTGGTCTGTACGACACGCTCTCGCGCCACCGCACGATGCTGTTCAACCCGCGCTACGGGACCCTGGGCACGCTCGCGTTGCCGTACTTCCTGCTGTTCGAGTTGCTGGGCCCGGCGATGGAGGGGATCGCCGCCCTGCTCACGCTCGCGATGTGGGCCGGCGGGTTGCTCAACACCGGCCTCGCGCCGTTCATGTTGCTGATCATGGTCGGCCTGGGGCTCGTCTTGTCGATCTCGTCGCTGGTGATGGAGGAGCTCGTCTTTCACCGCTACCCCAAGTGGAAGCACGTCCTGCGCATCGGATACCTCTCGGTGGTCGAGACGCTCGGGTACCGACAGCTCAACTCGTGGTGGCGCATCACCGGCCTGTGGGAGGCCATGCGCAAGAAGCAGGGGTGGGGCGCGATGACGCGCACCGGATCGACCGCGGGCGAGCGTCAGAGTTTCGGCGGCGGCCGATACTGGTCACTGCGCGGCGAGATCGAGGAGCGCATGGCCGCGAACCGCGAACTGGCAGGGCAAGACGACACAGGCGCCGTGCCCGAAGCCGTCGGAGCCGCTCGGTGACACCCTGCACCGCCGGGCGCAATCGATGTGGGGGGACGCCGCTCGCCACCGCGCGTCGGTGTTCTGGCGCGAGCACGCTGCCGTCCCTGACGCAATGATCCTCACAGCCTGGCGAGCGCCCGGCTGCGAACAGGTCGTGACCGAGGATCCCAACCATCGGCACGTCCTGGACGGCATCACAATCATCAACCTGTTCGTCGAGACGGCCCCGCGGTCGGGGCGCAAGCGATTGGTAGTGTCGCCAAGGTGAAGATCGTGTCCCTCCTGCCGAGTGCGACCGAGATCATCTGCGCACTCGGGCTTGGGGATGACCTGGTTGGTGTCACACACGAGTGCGACTACCCGGCGTTCGTGCGCAACCTGCCCAAGGCGACGACGACGCTCATTCCCCATGACGCATCCAGCGACCAGATCGACGCCCTCGTCCGGGGACAGTTGTCCACCGGGCACGCGCTCTACCACCTGGACGTCCCAACGCTCGAGGCACTCGCCCCAGACCTGATCGTGACCCAGGCGCTGTGCGATGTCTGCGCCGTCGCGGCAGCCGAGGTCATCGACGCGGCGTGTCGGCTCCCCGGCAACCCACCCGTGGTCAACCTGGAACCCATGACCCTGGACCAGGTGTTCGACGCCGTCCTGGCCGTCGGAGCCGCGGCTGATCGCGAAGCGGTCGCGGCCGAGGTCGTGGCGGGGCTCCGCGCACGAGTCGACGCCGTGGCACGGCGGACCGCCACGATCCCGCTCGACCAGCGCCCGCGTGTCGCGTTCCTCGAATGGATCGACCCGCTCTTCAACGGTGGTCATTGGAATCCGGAACTGATCGAACTGGCCGGCGGAGTCGACGTCTTGGGTTCCCCCGCCGAGGCATCCCGGACACTCACGTGGCACGACCTGGTCGATGCGCAACCCGATGTCGTGTTCGTCTCCTGCTGTGGGTACACCACCGAGCGGGCGCTGAACGACCTGCCGATCCTCCAAGCCAAGCCCGGCTGGGCCGACCTCCCGGCTGTTCAGTCGGGCCGGGTCTACGTCACCGACGGCAACGCCTACTTCAGCCGACCTGGCCCGCGACTCGTCGACAGCCTCGAGATCGCCGCGCACGCGCTGCATCCGACGCGACACCCCATGCCCATGCATCCGGCGACCCGGACGCCGAATCGCGCCCACACACCGATCTGATGTGTTGACCGCTGCGACTGCCGATGGCCCGACGATCGCTGCAATCGAACACCTGGCGGGGTGGCGGCTGCCGAGGGACGTGGCCTGACGGGATGCGCGGAACCACGCGGACCCTGCGCAGACGGTGCCGGAACCCTGGACACAACCCCACCCGTTGGACCCAGTCGCCGGGCTCCGGCACCGCCCTGCCTAACAGACGAGCACGCACCTCCACTCGTTGATACACACGGTTCGGCGATCGCGACCCGACGCCTTTGAGATGAATGATCCCCGCCGGACGTTCGGCGGGATGTGGCGAGCGAAAAGCCCGCCGAACGCGGACGCGGTCATGCCGGTATGCATGAGCGAAGGTCGGGCCCGCGGAGGGGCGTACAGCTCCGATCCGACCGCTGCACACCGCAGCACTACGGCGCACCGGTTGTGCCCGCACGGACCCCAATCCGCGTCAGACGAAGGCGGGGCGCTCCAGCGTGGCGCGCACGGTGGCGACGATCCCGTCGGCGTCGAGCCCGGCGATGGTGAGCATCCGGTCTGGTGTGTCCTGCTCGATGAACCGGTCGGGCAGGGTCAGCGAGTGTACGCGCAAGCCGTTGCTCAAGCACCCGCCCTCCGCCAATGCGCGCAGCACGTGGCTGCCGAACCCGCCGATCGCGCCTTCTTCGACCGTGATCAGGCATTCGTGTTCCGCGGCCAGGCGCGTCAACAACTCGTGATCGAGTGGCTTGACGAAGCGCGCATCGGCAACTGTCGTTGAAATCCCCTCGGCATGGAGGCGCTCGGCTGCGGCCAGACACGGACCAACACGCGTGCCGAGGGCGAGGAGTGCCACCTGGGTCCCCTCGCGCACGACCCTGCCACGACCGATCGCCAGCGGCGTGCCGCGTTCGGGCAGATCGCGGCCAACCCCGTTGCCGCGCGGGTAGCGCAGCGCGATCGGGCCGTCGTCATAGGCGGCGGCGGTCGCGACCATGTGCATCAGCTCCAACTCGTCCGCCGGGGCCATGACCACGAAGCCCGGCAGGCACGCGAGGAACGTCACATCAAACGCGCCCGCGTGGGTGGAACCATCGGCGCCAACCAACCCCGCGCGGTCGATGGCAAATCGCACCGGCAGGTGCTGGACCGCGACATCGTGGACGATCTGATCGTACGCGCGCTGCAGGAACGTGCTGTAGATCGCGCAGAACGGCTTCATCCCCTCGGCCGCGAGTCCGGCGGCGAACGTCACCGCGTGTTGCTCGGCGATCCCGACGTCGAAGGTGCGTTTCGGGAACTCGGCGCCGAACACGTCCAGTCCGGTGCCGGCCGGCATTGCTGCTCCAACCGCGACGATCCGGACATCCGCGCGGGCCTCGGCGACCAGCGCGTCGGCGAACACGCGTGTGTAGGTCGGCGTTGCAGCGGTCGCCTTCTTCTGTTCGCCGGTCGATGCATCGAAGCTGGCCACGCCGTGATACTTGTCCGCGGAGGCCTCCGCAGGGGCATAGCCCTTGCCTTTGTGCGTCACCACGTGGAGCAAGATGGGTCCGGTCTCGGCATCGCGGACGTTGCGAAGCACAGGTACGAGATGCTCCAAGTTGTGGCCGTCCACCGGCCCGACGTAGAAGAACCCGAGCTGCTCGAAGAGCGTCCCGCCGCCCAGGATCCCACGTGTGAACGCCTCGGCCCGCTGCGCGGTGTCGTAGACCAGCTTGGGGAACCGACGAGCGAGCTGCTTTCCCGCCTCACGGATGTTGCGGTACGTGCCACCGGAGACGAGCCGGGCCAGGTGCGCCGACATCGCGCCGACCGACGGCGCAATCGACATGTCGTTGTCGTTGAGGATGACAACGAGCCGCTCATCGCGCGCACCGGCGTTGTTCATCGCCTCGTACGCCATCCCGGCCGACATGGCGCCGTCGCCGATCACACAGACGACGTTGTTGTCAGCGCCGCTCAGATCCCGTGCGACCGCCATCCCGAGACCGGCTGAGATCGACGTCGACGAGTGCCCGGCACCGAAGGGGTCGTACGCGCTCTCGGAACGCTTGGTGAACCCCGAGAGCCCACCGCCCTGACGCAGGGTCTTCATCCGATCACGTCGCCCGGTCAGGATCTTGTGCGGGTAGGCCTGGTGTCCCACATCCCAGATGAGCCGGTCGTTCGGGGTGTCGAACACGTAATGCAGTGCGAGGGTCAGCTCGACCACGCCAAGCCCGGCGCCCAGATGCCCGCCGGTGACCGAGACGGCATCGATCATCTCGGCGCGAAGCTCGTCTGCGAGTTGCCGCAGGGACTGCATCGGCAGGCGGCGAAGGTCAGCCGGGTTGTTGATGGTGTCGAGGAGTGGCGTCATTGGGGGCATTGCCCAAGGGTACCCGGGAGATCGTCCTTGTTCAGTCGATCATCCGGTAGGCGGGGAGGGTGAGGAAGTCGACGAGCTTGTCGGCGGTGGAGATCTCGTCGAAGAGGCGCGCGGCCTCTTCGTAGCGGCCGGCGTCGTAGCCGGAGCCGAGCTCGTCCTTGATGACCACCATCTCCTCACCGAGGAACTGGCGGAACATCGGCACGTCGATCTTTCGGCCGTCGTCCAACACGCCCTTCTCGTTGTGGATCCACTGCCAGAGCTGCGAGCGGCTGATCTCGGCGGTCGCGGCGTCCTCCATCAGGTTGCGGATCGGCACGCAGCCGACACCCGCGAGCCACGCGCCCAGGTACTGGACACCCACGTTGATGTTGGTACGCACGCCGGTCTCGGTGATCGGACCCTCGGGACCGAAGTCCAGCAGGTCGTCCGCGGTGATCTCGACATCGGCCAGCTTCTTGTCGATCTGGTTGGCGCCGGGCATGACCGCGTCGAACGCCTCGAGGGCGATCGCGACCAGGCCGGGGTGTGCGACCCACGTCCCGTCGTGGCCGTTGTTCGCCTCACGGATCTTGTCCTGACGCACCTTCTCGAGCGCCGCGTCGTTGGCCTCGGGGTCGTTTTTGATCGGGATCTGCGCCGCCATGCCGCCCATCGCGTGAGCGTTGCGCCGATGACAGGTCTTGATGCACAGCAGGCTGTACGAGTTCATGAAATGCGTCGCCATCGTGACCAGTGCCCGGTCAGCCAGCACAAAGTCGGGACGGCTGCGGAACTTCTTGATGCAGCTGAAGATGTAGTCCCAGCGACCGCAGTTGAGGCCGGCCGAGTGGTCGCGCAGCTCGTACAGGATCTCGTCCATCTCGAACGACGCCAGGATCGTCTCGATCAGCACCGTCGCCTTGATCGTCCCCTGCGGGATGCCCAAGTGGTCCTGCGTCATCACGAAGATGTCGTTCCACAGGCGCGCTTCGAGGTGGCTCTCCAACTTGGGCAGATAAAAGTACGGGCCGCTGCCCCCGGCGATCTTGGGCTTGGCGCTGTGGAACATGTAGAGCGCGAAGTCAAAGACACCGCCGCTGACCGGCTGGCCGTCGACGGTGAAGTGCTTCTCCATCAAGTGCCAGCCGCGGGGACGGACGAGGAGGGTCGCCGTCTCGTCCTTGAGCGCGTACTTCTTGCCGTCCGGGTTCTCGAACGAGATGCGTCGCAGCACCGCGTCGCGCAGGTTGACTTGGCCCATGATGCAGTTGGCCCATGTCGGCGTGTTGGAGTCCTCGAAGTCCGCCATGAACGCCTTGGCGCCGGAGTTGAGTGCGTTGATGATCATCTTGCGGTCCACGGGACCCGTGATCTCGGTGCGGCGGTCCTGCATGTCAGCCGGCACCGGTGCCACGGTCCAATCGCCCGCGCGGACGTCCGCGGTGTCGGGCAGGAAGTCCGGTCGCTCACCGGCGTCCAGGCGCGCCTGGCGCGCCTCACGGGCGTCCAGCAGCTCGACCCGCCGCGCGTCGAACGCGCGGTGCAGCTTCGCGACGAGCTCCATCGCCTCCGGTACGAGGATCTCGGCCATGCCGGGGACCTCGGGGCCGCGGATCTCGACGCCCGCGGGTGGGGTGATGTTGCTCGCCATCGTGCTCCTTCCAGTGGGTCAAAATACGACGCAGCGGGGCTGCGCTCAGTCACGACAGCGCCCCAGAACCTGCTGCACTCCCGGCCATACCGGGCGGCGAAGACTAGTCGATCACCGCTGAAAGCGGTGGCACTCAGCTGTGAGCAGGGACAACCGGACCAGCGCCGGCACCGCTCGCAACGATGGCGTCACCGATCTCGGCCAGGTCGCCGACGGTGAGCGCAAGGTCCGCCGCCGCGACCCACCCCTCGACCTGCGCGCCGTTGCGCGCGCCGACGATTGCCGCAGTCACCCCTGGCCACGCGAGCGTCCAGGCCACCGCGACAGCCGCGACGGAGGCACCGTGTCGCTCCGCGATCGGCCGCAGCGCGTCCTGCAGCGCGAGGTTGCGCGAGAGGTGCGGCTCGTGAAACTCCGGGAAGCCGTGCCGCCAGTCGGTCGGGTCCAGCGTGGACATCCGCTCCCGCGTGAATGCACCGGTCAGCAGCCCCGAGGCCATCGGGCTGTAGACGATGACTCCGGTGCCGTTGCGCGCGCACCAGGGCAGAATCTCGGCTGCGACCGCGCGATCGATCGCGTTGAACGGCGGTTGCAGGCTGTCGACGTGCAGGATCGGCTCGCAGCGCTCCAGCAGCGCGACGTCGAAATTGGACACGCCGGCCCAGCGCACCTTTCCCTCCCGCACGAGCTCGGCCATGACGCCCCAGCTGTCCTCGATGGGCGTGCCTGTCTGGTCAGGCCAGTGGAACTGGTAGAGGTCGATCTGCTCGATCCCAAGCCGGCGCAGGGAGTCGTCGCACTCGCGCCGGATCTCGGCCGGTCGCAGGTTCTCGCGGGGCACTGCGTCGGCCTGGTCATGCCAGACCATTCCGCATTTGGTCAGTACCAGCGGGCGATCCGAAATGCCGTGCAACGCCTTCTGCACCACCTCCTCGGAGTGGCCAAGACCGTACACCGCGGCGGTGTCGATCCACGAAATACCCAGATCGAGTGCACGATGGATCGCGGCAATGGAGTCCTGGTCATCCTGCGGGCCCCAGCCGTATTTCCAGTCCCCCCCGATCGCCCACGCGCCGAACCCGACGGTGGTCAACTCTGGGCCCGCTCGACCGAGCCTGCGTGTAGGAAGGCCGCTCATACGAGGATCCTCTCAGATGGCAGACCGCGGCCGGGTCGGCGCGCCCGCGGGTGACGCCCCCTCGACGTCGGGGGTCTGACGTGTAACGCTCTCGTCCTATTCGGGACGAACTGTGGAATCGACGGCGGAGGGTGAACGATGACGGCTGCGGAGGATGCGCTGGCGGAACACGACGCCCCGGAGCGGTGGGTGTCTACGTGCCGGTTCGACGAGATCGTCCCCGGACGCGGACGGCTCACGCTCGTCAACGGCACAGAGATCGCGTTGATGCGTGACGGCGATGCGGTGTTCGGTGTGGGCAACCTGTGCCCACACCGCGGCGGGCAGATCTCGGATGGGACGGTGCACGAGGGCAAGGCCGTCTGCCCGCTGCACCTGTGGGACTTCGATCTGGCCACCGGGATCTCGCCGTTCAACCCCGCCGACGCGCTGCCGACCTATCCGGTGCGGGTGCGCCAGGGGCTCGTCGAGGTGGACGCGGCGCGTGTCGCAACCGCGCCCTTGCGCCCGGACGTCTACCTGGGCCAATGGATGCGTCGCGGCGCGACCGACCGGGGCATGTACACGGTGCAACACCTGGCCGACGGTGGCCGTCCAGCTGTGGAAGCCATGGGCACCCAACGGCTCGATCCGGGCCAGAACCGCGCGCCGTACCCGGGCTACGACGACCTGGTGTTCCGGCCGGCGCAGCTCGACCGGCTGCCGACGCAAGGCGACGTTGCCGTCGACACCTCCGTTGTGCTCGGTGCGCGTTCGGCCAAGCCCCTGGCCCTGGACATCCCGATCTTCGTCAGCCACATGTCATACGGTGCGCTCTCGGCGGAAGCCAAAGAGGCTCTGGCCCGCGGGGCCTCGGCCGCCGGCAGCGCGATCGCGAGCGGCGAGGGTGGCCCTCACCCGAATGAACGCGATAACGCCGCCAGGTACATCTTCGAGATGGCGTCCGGCTATTTCGGTTGGACCGACGACAACATCCGTGCCGCCGACGCGATCGAGATCAAGATCGGCCAGGGCGCCAAACCCGGTCTGGGCGGGACCCTGCTCGGCGCCAAGGTGACCCCTGAGATCGCCGCGGTGCGTGGTGTTGAGCCGGGCTCGGACGTCCACTCACCGGCCCACTTTCGCGACATCAACTCACCGGCCGACCTTGCGCGGAGGGTCGCCGAGATCAAGGCAACCAGCGGCGGGGCGCCGGTCGGCATCAAGTTCGCGGCGGGAAACGTCGAGGCCGACCTGGCCATCGCGATCGAAGCCGGCGCGGACTGGGTCACAATCGACGGGTTCGGCGGCGGCACCGGCGCGGCGCCCGTGCACGTCAAGGACAACGTCGGCATCCCGTCGATGTTCGCGTTGATCCGCGCCCGGCGCTGGTTGGACGACCATGGCGTCAGCGACGTGCAGCTGATCGCGACCGGCGGCTTCCGAACGCCCGACGAAATGGCCAAGGCCCTGGCCCTTGGCGCCGATGCAGTCGCGCTCGCGACATCATCCCTGATGGCGATCGGCTGCCAGCAGTACCGCGCGTGTCACCGCGGCACGTGCCCGGTCGGTATTGCAACCCAGGATCCGGTGCTGCGCGAGCGCTTGGACATCCCGACATCGGCCACCCGGCTCGAAGCGTTCCTACGCGGCGCAACCGCCATGATCGTCGACTACACCCGGGTGTGCGGCCACACCCGCGTCGGAGATCTTGCGCACGCGGACCTGGTGGCCCTTGACCGCGACCTCGCCGACAGAACGGACTTGGCATGGGTGCTGTGAGCATGGAGTGGCATCGCATCGATCCGGGCCCTCTCGAGACGGATGGGTTGACGACCGTTGTCGCCGGCGGCCGCGCGCTGTGTGTCACGCGCACCGCCGAGGGCTATGGCGTGCTCGACAACCGCTGCCCCCATCAGGGCGGACCGTTGGGCGACGGCCAAATCGAGAACGGCTACGTCATTTGCCCGTGGCACGGATACGAGTACCACCCGTGTACGGGCTCCCCGCCGCCGGGCTTCGTCGACGCCGCCACCGGCTACCGGGTCGAGCAGCGCGACGACGGGCTGTATGTCGAGCTTCCCGTCGTCGAACAGCGCGTCTCGTTGATGGACCAGGTCGTCGCGACCCTCTGCGACTGGGGACTCGACACGGTGTTCGGCATGGTCGGCCACTCCAACTTGGGACTCGCCGACGCATTGCGGAAGGCCGAGGAGGCCGGACGCCTGCGCTACGTCGGCATTCGCCACGAGGGTGCGGCCGCGTTTGCCGCGAGCGCCTACGCCAAACTCACGGGTCGGCCGGCGGCGTGTTTCTCGATCGCCGGACCAGGCGCGACCAACCTGTTGACCGGCTTGTGGGACGCCAAGGTGGATCGCGCCCCCGTGCTGGCGCTGACCGGCCAGGTGCAGACGCACGTACTGGGGCCCGGGGCGTTCCAAGAGGTGCCACTGGCCCAGGCCTTCGCCGCGGTCGCCGAGTGGAGTCAGACCGTCCTGACCGCCGGCAACGCCACCGAACTCGCAGCGTTGGCGATGAAACACGCGATTGTTCAGCGCGACGTCGCCCACCTGATCTTTCCTGACGAGGCACAGGAGCTGGCAGGCCGCGACGACCCGCCGCCCCGCCCGGTGGCCGGGCGGATCTCGACCACGACGATCGCCCCTCCCCAGGCCGAGTTGGAGGAGGCGATCGCGCTGTTGCGAGCCGCTGAGCGCCCGGTGATCATCGTCGGCGCAGGCGCCCGTCCCTTCCGCGAGGCTGCGCTCGCCTTTGCCGAGCGCATCGACGCACCGATCATCACCACGTTCAAGGCCAAGGGCCTGGTGCCGGATGACCATCCGCTGGCATGCGGTGTGCTCGGCCGGTCCGGTACGCCGATCGGCTCGGCCACGATGGCCAAAGCGGACTGCCTGTTGGTATTGGGCGCGTCGTTTTCGAACCACACGGGCATCGCGACGTGGGTGCCCACGATCCAGGTGGACCTGGATCGCATGGCGCTCGGAAAGTTCCACCCGGTGCAGGTGCCGCTGTGGGGCGATATCGGACGTACGCTCGACCTGCTGACGGCGGCGGTGCCGTCGGCCTCGCGACCCGATGTGCGTCAGACGTTGGACGGACGGTGGGAGCATTGGCGGACCGAAAAGCAGCGCCGTGCCGCGCTGGTCGACGGCGCCGGACGGCTGCACCCGGCCGCCGTGTTCGACGCGCTGACCCAGGCGGTCCCAGCCGATGCCGTCATCGCGGTTGACGTCGGCAACAACACGTACGCGTTCGGTCACTACTTCGAATGCCGTCCGGGTCAAGACGTGTTGATGTCGGGGTACCTGGGATCCATCGGATTTGGCTTCCCTGCGGCCATGGGCGCCTGGGCCGCGGCGGGTGGCACCCGAAAGATCGTCGCCGTCGCGGGTGACGGTGGCTTTGGCCAGTACCTCGCCGAGTTCACAACCGCGGTCAAACACAGTATGGACATCACGCTGGTGCTGCTTGACAACGGCGAACTCGGCAAGATCAGCCGGGAGCAGATCTCAGCGATCCGGCCCGTCTGGCAGACCGGTTTGGTCAACCCTGATTTCGCCGCCTACGCCGAAAGCTGCGGAGGCGTCGGATTGCGCGTGACGACCCGGGCTGAGCTGGCGCCCGCGTTCGCGGCCGCGATGGCCGTGACTGGCAAACCGACCCTTGTCCAGGTGCATTCGTCCGCACAAGCCGTCTGACGCACAACGAGCCGTTCGTCAGGTCTATCCTGTCCTGCATGGCAGAGCACGCGAAGACGCAGGGTCCATTGACGCGACTGCTGACACGGTTCGCGATGGATGCCAACGGTGAGTTGCGCGGGATGCGTTTGCTCGGGATTGCGTTCGTCGGCGGACTGGTCGTCGCCATCGGAACCACGATCGCGATCGTCGTCGCGGATGCGGGCAACCCCGCCACGCTCACCATCTGGGTCGTCGTGGCCTTCCTGGGCGTCAAGCTGCCGCTGCTGGGCCTGCTGTGGTGGATCCTCGGGCGACACCAACGCGACGATGAACCCACCGACGACGAACTGCGGCAGATGTTGATCCGGTTGGAGTCCGGCACCGACGCCGCGCTGCGCACGCCGGACGCGCACGATCGCCTCGAAATCCTTCGCGACGAAGCGTGGTTTGTCGCCGATCATGCCTCCGACGAGCTCAAACCACAGGCCGTCGAACTGGCGATCAGGTTGGACGAGCTCGCTCACGCGGCGGCACCCACCGGCACCAGCGCCTGACGCAGCCACACCCGCCCCAATCGCGACGTTCGCCGTGCGGCAAAGGAAATCCGCCCGAGGGGTAGCCGACATTGGATTGCGATGCAATACTCACCGCGGCGTGTCCCGGAGTCGCCCCGGGCCGGGTCTGACCATTCGGGGGGGAATGATCATGCCGCGAGTCCCCTGACCGGGGTCCTGGTCCCACCCACCGGGGCCCCGGGCCTCGCGCCACGGTTACGGTCGACCTGCGGCCTCGTCCATCGCGACGTTTGCGAGACGGTCGGCCTCGGCGTTTCCCGCGCGGCGCACGTGTTCGAACGTCACCGAGTCGAACTTGCGGGCAAGCTCGCTGGCCTCGAGATGGAGCGCCCGCAACCCCTCGGCCCGCACCCGCCACTTGCCTTTGACCTGTTCGATGACGAGCTTCGAATCACCGAATACACGCAGTTGTCTGATGCCGAGCTCGGCGGCGTGGCGCATTCCCGCGATAATGCCGCGATATTCTGCGACGTTGTTGGTCGCGACGCCGATCGCGTGCCCGTCAGCGGCGAGCGTCTCGCCGTCAGGCCGCTCCAACACGTAGCCGTAGCCGGCGGGTCCGGGATTGCCACGGGAGCCACCGTCGAAGTAGAGGACGGCGTCCTCCTGCGCCGAGAACAGCGACTGCTGCTCGCTCATCGGCGGGATCTGTCCTTGGAGAGGGCGCACATGTG
This sequence comes from Actinomycetota bacterium, assembly GCA_031366605.1. Classification (GTDB taxonomy): domain Bacteria; phylum Actinomycetota; class Thermoleophilia; order Miltoncostaeales; family Miltoncostaeaceae; genus CALMEC01. The sequence continues at coordinate 73,004 of JANLOO010000016.1, forward strand.
GGCGGGATCCTACGGGCCGCCCCGGTCCGTGTTCCAGACCGCCAGATCCTCGGCTGCGAGGCGGCTGAGGAGTGGGTCGTGAGGTACCCGATCCAGATCCACGCGCACCTGCCCCGCGCTGAGGACCTTGACCAACCCTCGAGCCTGCAGGGCGTGGAGGGCCTTCGCACCGGATCGCGCGCGCCGCCCGGGTGAGCTCAGGCCGCGGACGAATGGGCGCCCCTCGCGACGCGCCAGGCCGTGGGCCTGAGCCAGCGCTTCGAGTAGGTGGCGCGTCTGCAGCACTGGGTTGTCCGAAGTGGCGGCCGCCATCAGCTCGCGTGCAACGATCTGCCCGACGGTGATCGGGGTGGCAGTGCGGAGACGATCAAGCGCCGGCGGGCCGATCGATCCTTTGCCCGCCGCGATTGGTGGCCCCACGCTGAGGGCCACCGTCGCCCGCCCTGGGCGCAGCGGGTCGTAGGCAATGCCAACCGGAAGCACTGCTGTGGGCGCCCCGCGCCGGACGATCAGATCAAGCACATCTCCGACGGGGCCAATGCCGCCCGCGGGTGACACGCGGCCTTCGGGAAACACCATCATCGGCTCGCCACGACGGACCAGATCGATGAGCCGCCGCAGGTCGCCGGCGGCTCGGGCCACATGGGTCCGCCACACGCCGCGCCCGATCGGGGTGTCGAGATCAGCGATCGTGACGTCCTGCCACAACTGCCGCGCGAACGTGGCATCGCGAGCCTGGGCGACGGTCTCTGGCGGTCTCCGGCCGACCACCGCCGCCCGCTGTGCAAACTGCGCGATCACGTCTGGCGTGAGCACGTCGGACAAGGGCAGCATGGCCTCGAGGCCGTCCAACGCCTGGCTCAGCTTGAGTCCGGTCGGGCGACGGATGGGATGGGCACGCACGCGTGACAACCACGGGCCGAGCGACAGTGGCCACGCGGCCTGTGCGAGCGGACCCGGCAGTTGAAGCCCGGCGCTGACAGCCCCCGCCTCGAACAGGTCGTCACGCGCAGCGAAATGCACACGGGGAACGACCCCCCGTCGCCACATCCCACCCCTGATCATCAAGAGTCCACCGATCAGGGGCACGTCGGTCTCGGCGCGATGCGTCGCGACCCACAGCTGACCAGGCGCGACGTGCGGAATCGGACCGCCAAGCACCTGGACGTCGAACCTCGCCCGCGTGACCGCCCACATCCCCGTCCCGACGATGTCGTACAACCACTCCCAGGGACGTGGCTCAGTGCCGCGTGCGGGTGGATTCAGCGGTACGTGGGACATTGCCCGCATTCTCCCTCAACTGGTCCCAGCCTGAAGTTCGGTGGGATATGGCGAGTGACAAGCCGACGGCTGCCACCCGTCGCCGTGCGGCCTCGGTTCTTCCCCATCCAGCACAACAGCCATTCTGCTCGGGCCGCATCCGCCGAGACCGCCCGAAAGCAGGCCGTCCTACCCCAAAATGCCCTGCTCGGTTTGGGAAGGAGCGGCTACGCCCCGGCGGGCTGCAGGTCCGCGCCAAGCGTGTCCGCGCCGTCCTGCGGCAGCAACGCCTGGAAGCGCTCCCAGGCCTGCGCCTCGGCACGTGAATACTCGTCAGCCGCGTACAAATGCGCATTCTTGGATACCGCGAGGTAATCAGACATTGCGCGTTCGATGGTGAGTTTGTCGGCGGCCATTTGGGAACCTTTCGGAGCGATCGCACGCGTGGTGACCGCGTGGCGTTGTAGTAAAGGTAGCGCAGGTTTCTGGAATTGCGCCCTGGGTACGGGGACGTCTCATGAACCCCCTGGAAATCGCTTGGACCACCGTGCACGCCAGGTGTCGACTACGCTGATGCGATGGGCGAATTCACAGGCGTTGACTACTTCGACATCGACAGTCTCCTGACCGACGAGGAGCGGCTCGTGCGCAGCACCGTGCGGGCGTTTGTCGACCGCGAGGTGCTCCCGATCATCGAGGAGGCAAACCGCGAGGGACGGTTCCCACGAGAGCTTCTGCCCGGCCTGGCCGAACTCGGCCTGCTCGGCGCCAACCTGACCGGCTACGGGTTGCCCGGGCTTGGCGCGGTGGCGTACGGCCTGGTCATGCAGGAGCTTGAGCGCGGCGACAGCGCGCTACGGTCGTTCGTTTCGGTGCAGGGCGCGCTCAGCATGTACGCGATCCACCGGTTCGGCTCCGACGGGCAGAAGGAGCGTTGGCTGTCGGCGATGGGCCGCGGCGAGGCCATCGGGTGCTTCGGACTCACCGAACCGGACTTTGGCTCCAACCCGTCCGGAATGTTGACCCGCGCGGTTCGCGACGGCGGCGACTGGGTGCTGTCGGGAACCAAGCGCTGGATCACGAGTGGTTCGATCGCGGATGTCGCGATCGTCTGGGCGCGCGTCGACGACGGCATTGGCGGGTTCCTGATCGAGCGGGGCACGCCGGGTTTCACCGCCACCGACATGCACGGCAAGTGGAGTCTTCGGGCCTCGGTCACCAGCGAACTGCACCTGGCGGATGTCCGTGTGCCCGACTCCGCGCGCCTGCCCCTGGCCGAGGGTCTCAAGTCGCCGCTCGCGTGCCTGACGCAGGCTCGGTACGGGATCTCGTGGGGGGCCATCGGTGCCGCGATGGGCTGCTACGACACGGCGCTCCAATACGCCAAGACCCGCGTGCAGTTCGACCGGCCGATCGCCGGGTATCAACTGGTCCAGGCCAAGTTGGCCGAGATGATCACTGGAATCACTACGAGCCAGCTCTTGGCGCTGCAACTCGGACGGCTCAAGGACCGCGGCGAGATGCGACCGCAGCAGGTCTCGATGGCCAAGCGACACAACGTGGCGCACGCGCTCTGGACGGCCCGGACCGCGCGCGACATATTGGGGGCAAACGGCGTGGTCGACGAGTACCCGATCTTTCGGCACATGGCGAACCTGGAATCGGTGGTGACGTACGAGGGCACGCACGACATCCACACGCTGATCCTGGGCCACGATGTGACAGGGCTCGCCGCGTACAGCGGGTAGGGGGACAACGCGATGTCCTCGCCGACCCAACCGGTCGTCCCGCTGGATGAGGGGGATCTCGATCGAGATCCGTTCGTACAATTCGTCGCGTGGCTCGACGGTGCGCGCACCGCCGGCGTCCACGAACCGGAGGCCATGACCCTGGCGACGGCGTCATCGACTGGAGATCCCTCCGCGCGGATGGTGCTGCTGCGCGGTTGGGGAACGGACGGATTTGTGTTCTTCTCGAACTACGAGAGCCGCAAAGCCGGTGAGTTGGACGCCAATCCCCGAGCGGCGCTCGTCCTGTTCTGGGCGCCGATCGGCCGACAGATCCGGATCGAGGGGACCGTCACGCGGACGACCGACGCCGAATCAGACGCATATTTTGCGACACGACACCGCGGCAGTCAGATCAGCGCGTGGGCCTCAGCGCAAAGCCGCCCCATCCCGGACCGCGCGGCCCTCGAACACGAGGTCGCCGAGCTGACCCGGCGCTTCGGTGACGCCCCGGTCCCAAGACCACCCAACTGGGGTGGATATCGCCTGATGCCCGCATCGTTCGAGTTCTGGCAACACGCCGCAAACCGCTTGCACGACCGCTTTCGTTACACACCTGACGGCCAGGGTTGGCGCATGGAACGGTTGGCACCCTAGTAGTGGTGCGACATCGAAAATAGCGGTGATGTCTCCCTTGCTGCGAGCGTCGGGTTGCGGCGTCCTCGGTATCGCGACGATTCCCGATATTCACGACGACCTGCGTCCACCGCCTCGCTCGCTCTCGCGCAGGGATACAGGCACGCCATTGTGATGTCACACCACTCGCTGCTTCCCCCTGAAAAACGCCTGAGAGCGGCGCCTGTCGGGCCGCGGTCGGGGCCCGGAAGCGCGGATCGTCCAGAAGGCGATCGATCGCCTCGAGACTCGGGGTCCATCAGCTGGATCTGATCGGGCAGCATCTGCTCCCACAAGGTGGGCTGACCATCGTGCAATCTCAGCATCGTGACCCCCGAGAACCCTCACGGACAAGGGAATCCTCGGGTCGAGATCGGACGACAGGCCGACACGTTTTCGGGGGGAAGGAGATGGGTTCGTGACCAGCTCCACCACGACGCGGCCGCACTCCGCGCTGCCGCTCGGTCAGCCGATCGCCGTGGCGCGAGGACGGATCCCCGGGCGGGCGCGGCGCCCGCTCTGGTAGAAAGCCCGCAGCCGTCGTCCAGCCCGGGAGGAACCAGCATGTCCGACACGATCAAGAGCCTCGGCCTCCTGAGCCGGGGCGAGGACCCGGCCCTCGACGCCATCGTACGGCTCGCCGGTGTCATCTCCGGCGGCAGCGCCTCCGGCATCCACATCCTCGACGAGCAGACCCAGCACCGCATCGCCGGCCACAACGCGCCCGTCGCGCCGCACCCCCGCGAGGACTCGATGTGCCGACTCGTGGTCGAGTCGGGCGAGCGCATCGCCACCGCGGACGCCAGCGAGGAGGAGCGGTTTCGCTACACGTCCTTCACGCAGGGCGACGAGCCGGGGGTCCGCATGTACGTCTCGACTCCGCTCCCGCTGGGCGGCGATGTGGTCGGCACGCTGTGCGCCTGGGACTCCGGCGCGGCGACGCTGAGCGACGAGCAGCTCGCCGCCTTCGACGACCTCGCGCTCGTCGCCGCCCGCGTCCTGACGGCTCGCGAGTCCGAGGCCTCCCGCACGAGCGTCTCATAGCCCCGACCCGAGCGCTGCTTGATGAGCATCAGGCGCACGACGCGCTCCATCGGGATCGTCGGCCGCCCGCGCAGCGCCGCCAGCGGATCCGACAGCGCGCGATTGGCTCCCGGCGCGCCGTGCCATTGAATCACCCGCGTCTGCAGGATGGATACTGACGAAGGGCTCGGGCGTCGCAGGATGCTCAGCCGCGACTTTTTCAGGGGCAAGTAGCTAGCTGTTGCAGGTCCCGCTCCAAGCCGAGCGCTGCTGACGCCGCATGCCGGCGGCACCCGCCAGGCGGCGTCGCGTGGGGGTCCGGACACGAGCCACCTCAGAGGACTGCCTGCTGCTGCTCGCACGGGGGTCGCCTCGTGGGTTCAACAGTCCATCCGTTGGGGGTTCTGGCGACTCGCGTCCGGGTTCATCCACGTTAACCGACGTCGCGTTAAGGCCGCATCAAAAAAGGGCGTGTCAGCATAAAAATGTCGTTAAAACGCGAGAAGCAGGCAAAACTCTTCGAAACTACCCGCTCCCGCTCGGTTCGAGTCGCAGGCGGTAGCCCACACCCGTCTCGGTCAGAAGATACCGCGGGCGAGCGGGCTCCGGTTCGAGCTTGTGACGCAGGCTCGCCATTTGCACCCGCAGATAGTGCGTCTCGTCCGCGAACGTCGGACCCCACAACGTGCGCAACAGCGACCTATGGGTCAACACCCGTCCGGCGTGACGGGCGAGTTCTGCGAGCAGCTCGTACTCCCGCGGCGTCAGGTGTACCTGTGCCGCGGCTCGGGTGACTTCGCGCCGCGCCAGATCAACGAAGACATCGCCGAACACGACGCTGGGCGTCGTTCCGGGAGGCGCCGCGCCACGGCGCAGGGCGGCGCGCAGCCGTGCCAGTAACTCCCCGACCGCATACGGCTTGGTGACGTAGTCATCCGCGCCGGCATCGAGCGCCGCGATCTTGTCCCCCTCGGCATCCAACGCCGACACGATGATGACCGGAGCATCGCTCCATTCGCGCAGGCTGCGGCAGACCTCGACCCCACTTCCATCCGGGAGCGCCAGGTCCAGGATGACCGCGTCCGGCGGGCGTATCGCCGCGGCTTCAAGGGCCTCACCCGCGCTCCCGGCGCTCGCGACGTCATAGCCTGCCGCCCGCAGACTGGCCGATAGGCCTCGCACGATTTGCGGCTCGTCGTCGACCACGAGCACCCGTGCGGGCACGCTCAACGGTCTGCCCAGTCGTCGACGGGAAGCGACAGGACGAAGCGTGCTCCGATGTCGGTCGGATCAAGTCGCAGTTGGCCTGCTTGCGCTTCAGCAAGTCCACGGGAGAGCCCGAGCCCCAGCCCCAACCCACCGCGCTCAGCGGCGCCGAAAAACGGCTCGAAGATCGACTCGCGGATCGTCGAAGCCACGCCAGGTCCCGCATCGACAACCGCCAGATCGATCGATGCCGAGGCAATCCGCACCTCGATGCGGATCGGGGGTGCCCCATGGCGGACGGCATTGTGCAGCAGGTTCAGCAAGATGCGCTCGGTCAACACCGGGTCCGCCCGCACGAACGGCAGGTCGTCTGGCATATCGACTTCGACCGCAGTCGCAGCGGTCAAGGCGGACATTGCCTCCAAGGCACCAGCCACCAGTTCGGCCGGCGAGCACCAGTCGAGCCTGGGCTCGAGGACACCGCCTTCGAGCCGCGACAGATCGAGCAGGTTGACGACCAGGCGATCCAGGCGGCGGGTCTCGGTTCGCACGACGCCGACAAGCTCGCGCCGTTCATCCGCATCGCCCACGTAGTCGAGCGCCTCGGCGGCATTCGCGATCGCGGTCAGTGGGCTTCGGAATTCGTGCGAGACACCGCGGAGCACCGTCGACTTGAGGGCGTCGCGCTGTCGGAGCACTTCGGCGCTGGCATGTGCATGGGAGTACAACCGCGCGCGCTCGAGTGCCTGCGCACACAGCGCGCCGATCGTGGCGAACACGGCGCAATCCGCGATGGGAAACAACCGCGGCTCTGCGAAGGCAAACCCCAGCACCCCGAGCGTGCGTCCCTCGATGGCCAGCGGGACCACCGCCAGTGCCGCAGTGTCGGTCCGCACACGATCGAGCGCCATGGGATGCTCGGCGCGGAGCTCGGCGCGCGACGCGTAGAACACCGCCGTACCCGATCGGGCGACAGTCGCGAGCGGCGACGGGTCGTTCAAGGGGATCCGCACTGGCGCGCCGATGCCGTCGGTCTGCAGGTCCCCGGCGCGCGCCGGGACGAGCACACCCTCGTCGACCAGCATCACCACTCCACGAGGAGCGCCCACGGCATCAAATCCGGGGCCCACGGCGACGTCCAGCACCTGGTCGGGCGTCAACGCCGTCGACAGCAACGCGGTGACCGTCTGCAAGAGTTCTGTCCGGTCACGTGCCGCCCGCTCCGCCGCCAGGAGCTGCGAGCGTTCCTCATCAGCTCGCCGCTGCTGGGTGACGTCCCGAACCGTCGCCACAAACCCGCGCAGCTGACCGTCGGCATCACGAAGCGGCGCATGCGCGACGACAACCGGGAGCGACTCCCCATCGTGGCGGCGGAACTCCAGGTCATGCTCGCCCGAGTGTCCGTCCAACGCCCGCGCGAACGCCTGCGCAACCGGTGTTCGTTCGGGCCCTTCCGGCCAGTACGGGTACGGTGGCGAACAGCCGACCAGCTCATTGCTCGCGAACCCGGTCATCTCGCAGAACCGATGGTTGACGTCGATCAGGGTGCCATCAGGGGTCGCGACGGCCAACCCGTCCTGCATCGCCTCGATCAACGCGGCCGAGTAGTCCCGTTCGCGGCGCAGTTCCTCTTGGGCCCGCTTCGCCCCCGTGATCTCGACGACCACTGCACCGACGCCGAGGATGCCGCCGTGGTCGGAACGTACGGGGTAATAACTCGCAAGCCAGGTTCGCATGACGCCCGGCTGGTCTGGGGTCTCGCCGTTGACCTCGACATCGAGGACCGGCGTGCCCTCGTCGCGAACCCAGGCGAGGGTCGCGACGATCTCGTCGGTGAACCCCTCGTCGAACTCTTGCAGCGTGCGGCCGATGTGCTCCTCGGCGGGCCTTCCGTTGATCTGCGCCAAGGTCTGATTGACACGGACGAAACGGAGTTCGCGATCGAAGAACGCCAGGCCGACCGGCGCGGACGAAAGCGGCGTGTCGAGCAGCACCTCGATGCCTTCACGTGATCGTGGATCCGGGCTCGCTATCGCAAGGGCCACGAGCTCCGCAAAGTCCGCCAAACGCTCCTCGGTGTCTGCGGACAGTGCGTCGACCCGCGTGACGCCCACCGCGACCGCACCCCACACGCCCGCACCCAGACGCACCGGCACCGCGACACCGTTTCGGTAGATCGATGCCAGGTCGCGGGCCCGCTCATCATCCAGATCTCCGTAGTCGAACACCCGGGCAGGCGCACCCGTTCGGAAGACCGTGGCCACTGCGCTCGCCCCATCGAGCGGGATCATGGTCGGAACCTCGCGCTGAATCAGCCCGGGCCGCGACCAACGCCCGACCAACCACCCTCGCCCGTCCTCGTCGAAGCGAACCACTCCACACCCGTCTGCCTGCACCAGGTGGGCTGCGCCCTCGGCAACGAGACGGAAGATCGATGCCGTGTCGGCACCGTTGGCGACCGCCGTGGCGATCTGACGCAGTGCCACGTATTGCTCGGCCGACGGAGAACCGGTCGGGCCGGAACGAGCGTGGTCGTGGTCCAGCGTGGCCAATGGCGGAAGTCCTTGAGGCGTCGTGCCGCGCTCAACCTACCGGACAATGGCCGCCTGACGCAGCTACCATCCGTGGTCGTGGCACGCAGTGACGACTTTCCGACGGGGTTTCGGCAGCTGCCCGCCAGCGTCGACCAACTCCTGACCGACCTGATGTCGGTCGGGCGGGACACTGCGGTCACCCGCGCATTGACCGACGTCTACCTGACCGATGATCCCGCGACGCTCAACGTCACCGTGGATATCGCAGGGCTCGACCCGCAGACGCTCGAGGTCATCCTGGACGGCGACATGTTGACGATCCGTGGTGGCCGACGTCGCCCCGCTGAGACGGGCCGGCGCGTCTACCAACACGTCGAGATCGACTGGGGACGGTTTGAACGTCGTGTGCGCATCGAGACCCCGGTCGACCCCGCCTCGGCAGCCGTCACCTACGACCGCGGTCTGCTGCAGATCGCGCTTCGCCTGGCACCGCGTCCGGTCGTCGCACGCGTCTTGATCGGCGTCAGGATCCCCGGATGACCGGCGAGCCCCCGATTGTGGAGGTCGGACACCTCCCATCCCAGCTTCCGGTGCTGCCGCTCAAGGGCACCGTCGTGTTTCCGGGGGCGATGGCCCCATTGTCGATCGGCGAAGAGCGCTCGATTCGCTTGGTCGACGATGTCGTCGACAGTTCCAGCCGTCTGGTCGTCCTGGTCACCAGCCGCAACCCCGATGTCGCCGAGCCCGGTCCCGAACTCTTGCACGACGTGGGCACCGTGGCCGTCGTGCAGAAGATGCTCAAAGTGCCGGACGGGACGTTGCGGATACTCGCCCAGGGGACCGAGCGCGTGCGGGTCGGTCCATACAGTTCCACGACGCCCTACCTGATCGCCCAGGTCGAGCCGATGCCGGAGCTCGATCAGACCAGCAAGCAGATCGTCGCGCTCGCGCGCAACATCCAGGGCATCTTCAGCCGCATCATCGACCTGGTTCCGTACCTGCCCGACGAGCTTGAGTTGGCGGTCGCCAATATCGACGACCCGTCACTGCTGTCGTTCATCGTGGCCGCGTCGATGCGGTTCTCGGCCGACGAGAAGCAGGAGCTTCTGGCCGAACTCAACCTCGAGACGCGGCTCCGCCGGATCACGGTCCTGCTCAACCGCGAAGCCGAGGTGCTCGAACTCGGCGCGAAGATCCAGAACGAAGTCCAATCGGACATGGACAAGGACCAGCGGGAGTACTACCTGCGCCAACAGTTGCGCGCGATCCAAGAGGAGCTGGGCGAGACCGACGAGACGCAGGCCGAGATCAACGACCTGCGCATCCGGCTCGCCGAGCTGGACCCGCCGGACGTCGTGCGCACGGCCGCCGAACGCGAACTCGGCCGGCTGAGTCGCCTCCCGGCCGCGTCGGCGGAGCATTCGGTCATCCGCACGTACATCGACTGGATCCTCGAACTGCCCTGGGGCACGTACACCGAGGACAACCTGGACCTCAAGCGCGCGCGGACCGTTCTGGATGACGACCACTACGACATCGAACACGTCAAGGACCGCATCATCGAGTACTTGGCCGTCGCCAAGCTCAAGCGGGACGTCTCTGGCCCGATTTTGTGTTTTGTCGGGCCGCCCGGCGTCGGCAAGACATCGCTCGGTCAGTCGATCGCCCGTGCCCTGGGGCGGACGTTCACGCGAATGTCAGTGGGCGGCGTGCGCGACGAGGCCGAGATCCGTGGACACCGCCGTACGTACATCGGCGCCATGCCGGGAACCCTCGTGCGGGCGATCCGCGACGCCGCGTCCATGAACCCGGTCGTCATGATCGACGAGTTGGACAAGATGGGCAGCGACGTCCGCGGCGATCCGGCCTCGGCCATGCTCGAGGTGCTCGACCCCGCCCAGCACCACGCGTTTCGCGACCACTACCTGGACCTGCCGCTCGACTTGAGCCGGGTGTTGTTCATCTGCACCGCCAACGTGTTGGACACGATCCCGCCGCCGCTTCGCGATCGCATGGAGATCATCCGCCTGGCCGGGTACACGGATGAGGAGAAACTCCACATCGCGCGGCGCTATCTGGTGCCCCGACAGATCGAGGCCAACGGGTTGACGGACACGCAGATCCGCATCAGCGATCAGGGCCTGCGCACGCTCATCTCGGAGTACACCCGCGAGGCTGGAGTGCGTGGCCTGGAACGCCAGATCGGCGCGGTGGTGCGCAAGATCGCGTTGCGTGTGGCCCAGGGCGATGCGCGACGCGTGACGGTCGGCCGTGCCACGGTACGGCAATTCCTCGGCCCCGAGCGCGTCCACTATGAGGTCAAGCGACGCACCCGCGAGGCGGGTGTCGCCACCGGCCTGGCGGTGACCGGCGCGGGTGGCGAGATCTTGTTTGTCGAGGCGCAAGTCATGCCGGGGTCGGGTCGGCTGGTGGTCACCGGCCAACTGGGTGACGTCATGCGCGAGTCGGCACAGGCCGCCGTATCGTTCGTGCGCGCCCATGAAGACGAACTGGGCCTCGGCCTGGACGATGACTTCTTCCAAAAACACGACCTGCACATTCACATCCCCGCTGGAGCGGTTCCCAAGGACGGCCCATCCGCCGGCGTCACGCTGACGACGGCACTTGTCTCGGCGATCTCGGGCCGGCCGGTCGATCCCAACGTCGCAATGACCGGTGAAATCACGCTGACCGGTCAAGTGCTGCCGATCGGCGGGGTCAAGGAAAAGGTCTTGGCGGCACACCGCGCCGGGATCACAACCGTGATCATCCCCAAGCTCAACGAGGCGAACCTGCTGGCCGATGTCTCCGACGAGCTGCGGGGGAAGGTCACGATCGTGTTGGCCGAACGCCTGGGCGACGTTCTGGACGTCGCGTTGCGCGGTAAGCTGGGGCGTCGCCCGGCGCCCGCCGCCACCTCCCGGTAGGACTCTTCGCGATCGATCTGCGCGGCGAGTGCCAAGATGCGCCGATGCCGTCCGTGAACACGACTGACAGCGTGGGCGGGCCCGATGGCCTGTCGCGGTTCGTCTCGGATCGGCGCCGGGTGTCGCTGTCGGTGGCCGTGGGGATCGTCCTCGCGACCGGTGTGGTCTTGCTGCTGGGAAAAGCGTCGGGGTTCGCCAAGTTCACAGACCGGCTTCGCGAGGCGCACGTCGGTTGGCTGATCGCGGGTGTCGTGGTGCAAGTCATGTCGATCTTTGCCTATGTGCTGGCGTTCCGGACGATCACCGTCAATGCGCACGGCAAACGGTTGCCGCTGCGACCGACGAGTCAGATCGTGCTGGCGGGACTTGGCGCCACCCGCCTGTTGGCGGCCGCAGGGGCCGGCGGACTCGCCGTCAACTACTGGGGCCTTCGACGCGCCGGCATCGGGGCCCGCGAGTCCGTCGCCCGGGTCGTCATGCTCAACACGCTGCTCTACACGGTCTTTGGCTGCATCGGCTTGACGACGGCGGCCGTACTCTGGGCACGGGGCGACGCCCCCGCAGCGCTGGCCATCCCGTGGATCGCCGTCATTGGGACATGCCTCATCGCCGCAGGGTTCGTGTCGTCCGGCCATCGGGCCGGGCGACTCTCACGTGAGGCGCAGGTCGATGCCGCCGGCCGGCTCGCCACGACGCTCCGCAAGGGCTTTGCCGCCGCTGTCGTCGCCCTGGCACGTACCCGGGCAATTCTTCTTGCCCCCCACCGACACATCCCCGTCATCACCGGCGCGCTCGGATATTGGGTGACGGACATCGCGTGCCTTGCGATCGGGCTACACGCCTTTGACGTACACGTGACGCTGGGCGTCGTGGTGCTCGCCTACGCGACCGGATACGTCGCCAACATCCTGCCGTTGCCGACCGGCGGAGTCGGTGGAATCGACGCGGCGATGACATTTGCGCTCCACCTGCTGGGCGTTCCGTTGCAGGACGCGCTGGCCGGTGTCGTGGCCTACCGTTTCGTCGGCTTCTGGCTCCCGACGATCCCTGGGGTCTGGGCGCTCATCCGACTGCCGCGTCTGGGCCGCACGCTGGAGGCCACCCGGGACGAATCGGCTATTTGACGACGGTGACCGTCGGATCGCCGAGCACACAGGTGTCGCCCGAGCGCTTGACCTTCGCCACGACGACGACGCGGTCATTGAGCGTCGCGACGCTTCCATCGCTTCCGCGCACGCGCAAGCTGGTCGGCGTAAACCCGGCCTCGAGCCGCTCGAGCTGATTCGGGCTGGTTCCCAGGAGGAACTCAACCGACGTTCTGGCGCCTGCGCCCCCGCGTCGCGTGAAGAGGTCGATCACCGCGCGGTCCGTCAGGCTGATTCGCGTCGGAAGTCGCAGGTATCCCTGTACCTGGACCCGGGAATTGTTCGGGAGGGCACACACCGTCTTGACCGCAATCGGTTTGGGCGCCCCCTCGCCACCCCCGCACCCAGCCCCGCAGACGGCAACCGCCACGATGAGAAACCCGGACGCTCGTGCCAAGTGGCCGTCTATTCGACAAGCGTCACGTCGACGGCCTGTGGACCGCGATCGCCGTCCTGCGGCTCGAACACGACCTTCTGCCCCTGCTCAAGGCTGCGGTATCCGTTCATCTGGATCTGGGTGTGGTGGACAAAGAGGTCGCGACCGCCGTCGCCCGGGGTGATGAACCCGTACCCCTTCTCCGCCGAGAACCATTTCACAAAGCCTTCGGGCACCTTCTCCTCTTTCAGATCAATCCGCGCCCGCCGATGGAGCAACTCTGCGAACCACTCGGCCGAACGCGGGGAAACTCGGTATCTGCGAGCACAGCGGCAGCATCGTACCGGATGGCGGGCGACGCGAGACTCGCAGCGATTGGTCCCTGACGGTTACTCGGTCGCTTTGTGGGGCCGGGTCAGCAGCACCGAACATGGCGCGTTGCGGACGAGGTACCCGGCAAAGCTGCCGAGCAGGACGCGCTCCACAAGACCGCGATGTGACGCGGCCACCAGCAAGTCCACCTCGTTGGCCTGAGCCCATTCGCAGACCGCCGCCGGGGGGTATCCATCCAGGAGGACCGCCGCGGCCTCGGGAACGTCAGCCGCAGCCTGATCCAGCCACTCGCGGGCAGCAGACGCGATGTCCTCGGGATCGGGAGCCCACGCACCGGCCTCACCCGCGTACAGGAGCGGCCAGGGGGCGACATGCACGATGCTCAGACGCCCGGGGCCGGCCGCGGCACGGAGGGCTCTGGCCTCCCTCAGCGAAGCCGTCGATGAATCTGAACGGTCGATGCAGACGCCGATGTGTCCATAGGCGGTGAAATCAGCCACGCTCGCCCCCCTTTTTGAGGATCGTTGCACGCCGCAAGTACGAGCCGTCCGGATGTGCCCGTTTAGCCGTCAGCCCGGGACGGATCGACGTCGCCGACCGTGTGGTCCATCAGTTCCTGCCGGCCATGCTCCGCGCGCCGTTGCATGATGCCGTGTTCGTCGACCTTGTACTGGCCGACGCGAAGAAGCGGCGGGGAATAGCAGTGGATCGACACCGCGGGTGTCCCTTCGCCCCACGCCGCCGAATGGATGTAGCCGGCGGGGCCGCGGCGGATGTCTCCCGGGCGAAGCTCACGCCGGGTGGCACCGGTCGGAAGCAACATCTGCTTCTCGGCGACCATGCCCTGCCCGATGGCGAGACCGACCGCCGAAAGATCGTGATCATGGAACCCGGTGCCCTGGCCGGGCATCCAAGACAGCGTCCACACGTCGGTCCGATGGTCCTCGTACATCAACCGGTAGCGACGGCGGACCGGGTCAGCCACCGTCAGCGGCTCCCAGAGGTCGCGGCGCCGGGCGACCGCATCTGCGAGGGCACCCAGCTCGTCCAGGTCCAGGTCGTGGGCATGGACGGGCATCATGTCGGCGACTGCTGACACGACGCTCTGCGGCGGCGCCAACACGTCGAACCATTGCTGCTGTTCGAGTCCTGCACCGGCGCGAAAGTCCTGAGGGCCGGCCGGGAAGGACGCTTGGGAGATGCTCCGGGCCACTTCAAACAGGTTAGCGCGGCCGGTCGCTCATCGCAGGGGGACCCGTCCCATTGGTGAGGCTTCATACATGTGACATGCCCGGTGGTCCGATTCTCTCGGACGGTCCTGTTGGGAGCGCAGGCCGCTCGACCCGGCGCCTTTGCAACCCGAGGGATCCGTGACCGATCACACGCTGAGTGGTCCTCCTCGACGACGGCCGGACCCGCTGGTGTATCGGGGGTCACCCCACCGTCGGCTGCGATCCCGACGACGTCACGTGGAGCGCCGCATGTAATGCCGGCTACGACGCGCCACAAACCGCCGGTATGGGACGCCGGGGCGGCCGGCGGAAGTTTCGATGCGGCCGAGGCGGCCGAACGCGCCCTGCAGCCGGACTGGGTCGTCGCCCGCGCCGGTTTGGAGAGCGACCTACGCTTTGGGGGGCCAGCGTTCTTCGGGTTTGGGCTGGAGTTCGCCGTAGTTGGTGATCCTCTGGCGGCTGGGGTCCATTGCCTCGAGCGGCCGCACCGCGGGGGCGCGCCACATCTCAAAGCTCGCGCAGGCGGCGTCGGCGTCGTCGGGGTTCTGGCGGATCGCTTCGGCGAGCGCCTGTGCGTCGCCCAGACCGATGCCTGAGCTCGCGCCGGTTTCGGGGCCGAAGAAGTGCGCGGAGTCGCCCACCAGGATCAGGCCCGGGATCCACCACTTGGGCGTGTTGAGCAGCCGCGGCTCGCCGTAGCGCACCTGGTCCATGGATTCGAGGCCCTGGATGCCGTCTTCGCATTCCGGCAGCAGGTCGATGAACATTTGCTTGAGCGCCTCGACGCCCGGGGCCACCGCGGCGTCACGCCCGACCTTGTCGATGGTGCGCCAACCCGCAGTCCCCTCCGGCCAGGCGAGCATGCCGATGTGCCCGCCGTCGCTGAAGTACCGCATCGCGAACGACGTCTTGTTCTTGGTCGGCGCCATCCACTGGATGGTTCCATCCGGAATGTCGTCGAAGTTGGCGTCCAGGCCGGCCATCCCGCGCACCGGGGAGTTGATGCCGTCGCATGCGACGACCAGGTCGCATGCGACCTCGCGCCGCCCCTCGGGACCTTCGACCACGACTCCCGTGACCCGACCATCCTCGGCACGGACCAGGTCGACCACGGAATGTCCGTATTCGACCGGCAGGTCACGTGCCAGCAGATGCAGGACCGTGCCCACGTTGACGGCGATCGCGACGGTGCTGCCGTCCGGGCGTGGGGCGATGTCCCAACCCGATTCGCGGATCTGGTGCAGCACGCCCAGCTCCTCGAACGGCGGATACCCCTGGTACCCCAGCATGTACCCGCGGGGCATGAACTCCCCCTCGGGCATGCGCTCAAACACGAGGGGCTCAAACCCGCGCAGCCGAAGCAGCCGCGCCAACATCAGCCCCACCATCCCGCCACCTGCGATTGCGATTCTCATACCGGACAGGTTAGACAACCGACCTCGTCTTGGCCTGCCCGGCGCCGGGCACCGCGTATGCGACGATCCCGCCATGCCCCGCATCGTCTGCCTCTCCGACACGCACGGTCTGCATGACGCGCTGACCGTCCCTGACGGTGACGTGCTTGTGCACGCCGGCGACATGTCTATGGGCGGCCGCGAGGCGGAGATCCAGACGTTCGCCCGATGGTTCGCCGCGCTGCCGCACCCGCACAAGATCGTCATCGCCGGCAACCACGACTGGCTGTTCGAGCGCACTCCGGCCCGAGGGCGCGAGCTGCTGTCCGATGTCACATATCTGTCAGACGATGCGACCGAGGTCGCGGGACTGCGGATCTGGGGAAGCCCGTGGCAGCCGTGGTTCCACGACTGGGCGTTCAACCTGCCCCGAGGGCTGCCGCTGCGCGACAAGTGGGACCTGATCCCGTCGGACACGGATGTGCTCGTCACCCACGGTCCGCCGATCGGCTGCCTGGACGGCGCCGAGCGCCCAGTCTGGTTCGGCGCGGACGACGGAATCGACGTCGAGCACGTGGGGTGCGAGGAGCTGCGGGCGGCGCTGGATCGGGTCCAGCCCAGACTGCACGTGTTCGGCCACGTCCACGAGGGCTACGGACAGGCGCGGCTGGGCGAGACGATCCTGGTCAACGCCTCCAACTGCGACGCCGACTACAAGCCGGTCAACCCACCCGTGGTGGTCGACCTGCCGTGAACCCGTGGTTGTTCGTCTACGGGACCCTGCTCTCGGGGACTGATCACCCCATGTCACGTCGATTGGCGCTCGAGGCGACGTTGGTCGGGGAGGCGACGTTCGCGGGCCGTCTCTACCGCGTCGCATGGTACCCGGGGCTGGTGGACGGGGAGGGCGGAGACGTCGTCCACGGCGAGCTGCATCGCCTCAACGATCCAGAGCGGGTGTTCGTCTGGCTCGACGCGTTCGAGGGCGTCACCCGCGGGACATCCAGCGTGACCGGGCCCGATGAGTACGAATGCGTTGAGCGGACGGTGCGCACCGAAACCGGCTCGGCCGTCGCTTGGGTGTATCTGTTCAGCGGTGACGTGCCCGGCTTGCAGCGCGTCGCCACAGGACGGTGGCGTCCACCGGTCTCAGCGGACGTTGCTTGACGGTCAATGCGCCGAGCCGCCCGGCCGGGCCACGCACCACCTTCCAATCGAGCGCTTCCGATTCCAAAACGAGTCAAGTGTCACGGCACATGACACAAATGGCCGTCGTCGCGGCCAAATGACCGTCGTCGTCAACGATCGTCGCTCCGCCGATCACCACACCCGACACGAAGGGTGTTACATCGGACGTACCCACTGGTCAGCATGGCCTCGGCCGAGTCAGACCAGAACCGGAGAAAATCGTTGAGCTGCAACCTTCTCGCCCGCTCGCGGGAAGATGTCTGTAGATGAACGCCCGCACTGATGCCGAGTTGCTTGTCGCAGCTCGCGAAACACCCGCGGCATTCGAACACATAGTGGTTCGCCACCACGCGGCGATCCACCGCTATGTCGCCCGGCGGCTCGGGGCGGCGTTGGCGGAAGATCTGGTCAGCGACGTATTCGCGACGGCGTTCGCGATTCGCAGCCGATATGACGACACCCAGGCGAGCGCCCGTCCCTGGCTTTTCGGCATCGCGACCAACCTGATCCGCCGCCAGAGCAAGAAAGAGCGCGCGGCGCTCCGCCGCTACACCGCCGAGAGAGCCGACCCGGTCGCGCCTGGCGCCACGGACGCCGACCGCGGGTTCGACCCGGTTCTCGCCGGCGTGCTCGCAGGGATGCGCAGGGAGCATCGCGACGTGCTGTTCCTCTTCGCCGTGGCCAACCTCTCGCTCGACGAGATCGCGCTCGCAATGGATGCCCCCCTCGGCACCGTCAAGTCATGGCTCCACCGCGCTCGTGAATCCGCCGCCAGAGGCCTCGCCGCTCATGGTGCGCCGTCCACTCCACCCGTTCTGCCTCGCCCGGAAGGGATCGAACCATGAACCAGATCGACGAACGCCTCCGGGAGTTCCGTGCCTACGTCCCCGACGCATCGCCTGGCCAGGCGTCTGATCTTGGACGTCAGTTTGTTGCGGGTGCCGCGTGGAGCAATGATCGTCGGCGCCCAAATCGCATCGGACGTCTGGTTGGTGTGGTCGGCGTCGCGAGCCTGGCCACGATGTTCGGGGTGTTGTTCGTCAACTCCAACAAGTCCACACCCAACAAACCGGCAACGGGCGAGCCGACGGCCAGCTGGGGCATTGACGCAGCGATCACGGTGACGACAGCGTCCGGCGAAGCCCCAAGCACCAGCGACACGGACGCGACAGTCACGGCGCTCGAGGCCCGGGCGGAGGCGTTCGGGATCAAGGGCTTCTCGGCCACGATCGATGGACCAGGTCGAGTGACTGCGAGGGTCCCCGCAGGGAGTCAGCACTCCCAACAGTTGACCGAGCTGCTGGTCACCGCCAGCCCGCGGATTTACGACCTTTCAACCGACGTCCTGGCTGCCTCCGATGACGGGCGGGCCATCCTCCGCGCCATTGTTGCCAACACGCCAAAGGGCGCGCCCACGAGCGCATACACCGTGCTGTCGACCCCGGCGCTCCCAGAATTCGAAGGACAGACCCTGCTCCCCCAGCTTTCCGGGGGTTGGCATACGCGAGAAGAGGCGAAACGGTTCTTGCCGAAAGGTGGATCGATCGTCCCGATTCCCGAAGGACTCGCGATTCTGAGCATCGACAACCTCCTTGGACCGGATGGCATCAACAGGGGGATCACGAATCGCACATTGGTCGTGCGTGACCGACCGCTTGCCAGGAGTGCTGACATTAAGGCCGCCCGCGCAGACGGCGATCGCGTCGTGCTCACGCTCAGCGAGGAGGCACGTGCCCGCGTCGCAGCGGTCCTCGGCGGCTCCAACGCCAGCTTGGCGCTGACCATTGGCACCGGATCGTCAACGGGCATCAACGCACTGATGACTGGGTCCGACACTCGGATCGCCGGCAATGAGGCGCGCTTCCGCACCTGGGACGCCAAGTCGGCAACGCTCACCGCTGCGCTCCTGGCTCGAGGGGGGTTCGACGGGAGCTTCACCCTCGACTCGACGAAAGGCTATGGCACCGAGCCGCCGTTGCTGGGCGCACGGCTCTCCACACCACCAGAGGCAGTGACGGAGCACCCGCCCGCAGGGTTGGACCCAAGTCAGATCTACAGAGTGCTGCGTGCCCCCGTCGCGAGCGGCGGCTGGACCTTGTACGCGACCCGGCTTGCTGACGGATCGGATCTCGCATGGCCTGTGCGTACCGGGACCACGAACCAGGCGGGCGGAGGCGGTCTTTGTGAACCTGCAGTCGGCGAACCCGCGCTTTCGAACTGTGGGACGTTCACCGGGCCGCCCGACCCAATCGTTGTGGTCGGGCGTGTCGGCCCGACCGTCGATCGTGTGGAGGCGCACTTTCGGTCAGGCTCTGTGATCCCGGTCACCTCCGACAACGGCTGGTTCTTGTTCGTCGGCGAGCGAAACGTGGGCAATCCCGACATCCTCGTTGCGCTCGACGCCACAGGCGCCGAGGTCGGCCGAATCGACCAACCGTTGGACCAACGGGTATTCAGCCCTGGTGGGTGAATCGTCACCCCGGATCGGACGCCACTATCGTCCAACCCGCGGTGGCGTCCCTCCCTCAGACCCCCAGGGCGCTCCGGATCTGGGCGAGCGCGGCCTGTTCGTCGTCGCTGACGCGTTCGCCGCCGAAGCCGAGGATCCCGCCTTCCTTCGCGGCGTTCGCGACGCCTTCGCTGATGCTGACGAGCCAACTGTTGTAGCCCGCCGCCTCGGCCGGAGCCTTGGCTTCGACGATGCCCGCGGCATGCTTCATCGCCTCGATCGCCGATGCCAGCGCCTGGTCCTTGTGCTGACGCGAGATGCCGATCTCCTTCATCGATGGCCGATCCGACGTGATGTCCGCGACCAGCTCGTCCACGAGTCCGCCCGCCCCGTCACCCGCGCGCATGACGCTCGCAAGCGCGCCGCCCTCCTTGGCTGCGGCGACCAGGCCACCCGGGTCCGCCGCGACGATCGCGAGCGCCGCCTGGAACGGCCCTCTGACGACCGCCTGCCAATCCTCTGCACCGAACTGCGCTTCGAACGCCACGATCCACTCCTCTCGTATCGGGAACACCGCGCCGTCAGCCTTGCGCACCACGTCACCTGCCACAAGCGGCGCGCTACTTCAGCTTGCCGAAATCGATCACGTCGTCCGCGGGAGGCACGGTGATCGAGATGTCGGTGTTCCAGTCGCTCATCGTCACGCCGCCCGGTCCCGACGCGGGTTCGATCCGCAGCGGGAACGGCTCGCCCGTCGCCGCCACGTAGAGGACCCCGCCACCCGTGGCCGCGGTGTCTTTGAGCCCGACGGTCGGGACACCTGAGACGTCCTTACCGTCAACCCGGCTGACCTTCCCATCGGGGCTCAGCACGCCTTTGACGAACTCGACGAGGTCGAGCAGCCCGGCAAAACTGTCGAAGCCCGAAGTGGAGGCCGTCGCCTTGACGTAGCGCCCCGCGATGAGCTTGACGTTCTCCGCGTCGCCCTGGGCAACGGTCTTGTTGAGCGTCTTCTCGTCCGCCTTGAAGTAGACGTCGTTGCCGTCGCGCACCAAATCGATGCGGCCGCCATCCTGGATGACCGTACCTGCGCCGCGTGCCACGCCTGCCAGTTTCAGGTCGATCGTGATCGACTGACCCGAATCGAAGATCTCGCCTTTGACGTGAACAGATGTCGCGGACTGCGCCGCGGCCTTCGTCTTGGCGAGCAGCTCGTCCGCTGTGAGCCCTTGGAGGGAGGGCGTGGCGGCGGCAGTCGTCGTGGTCTGCGGCGGCGAGGCCGTCGGCTTGGTGCCGCCCCCGCCACATCCGGCGACCGTGAGCACCCCCGCGCCCACGAGCGCGATGGCAAAACGGCGCGGCCTGATCTGTCCCCGCGTGTCGACCATTCGGCTCATCGTGCTCCCCTCGTTTCGTGGTCCGATGGAACCGTAGCGGTGGCGAGCGGATGGAACATCCGTGAGCACGCTAGACAGAGCGGCGAATCAGTGGGCTCAGGCGCCCACGGGTCAGCACCGCCGCGCCGACGGCCGTCAACAGCGGGAGTCCGATGGCAAGCGTCAGCAGAATCAGCCAGGGCGGACTGACAGCCCTGCCGTTTGCATGGAGGACGATGGCTGCCGGCACCAGGCCCCCGGGAATCGCCAGAATTGCCCCCAACCCAACGACGAGAATGGCCTGCCACGCGTTCTGCCGGCGACGGTGCCCGGGCCCGGCGCCCACAGCGACGATCATCGCCTGTTCGTCTCGGGTCTCGGCAGCCGTCAACGCGAGGCCGATCAGCGCCGTCAGCAGCGCCAATACGAGCGCGGCCGGCAGGATCACCGCGTACGTCAGGAACTGCACGTCGGTCAGGCGCGACTGGCGGGGCTCGATTTGGAAGAACAAGAACACGTCGCGATCGGCCGTGCTGAGCTGCGCGCCCGGGTCCGAGGTGCCGAGGCGGTCGACGGCATCGCGTTGTGCATCGCTCAAGGGCCGCATCGTCTTCGCGAATGCCAGGGTCCCCGTTCCGGTCGTCGACGCGCCGAGGCGTTTCGCGGTCGTGGGCGACACGAGGTAGATGCCCCCGCCGAATGACGTGCTGAACGGCCACGCCCGAGCCAGGTTGGCCGAGACCACCTCAACGGGCGGGCGCGGGTTGGTGCCGGCCCCGCTCAGCAACCGCGCGCGCGGTGGCGTCCCCCCGTCGGACACGAACACCGCCCGCCCCCTCGCGAGGTCGGCGCCGTACCGCCGGGCGCCGATCGACGCAAGATCCTTGGGAGCGACGATCGCCAACGCATGATCGGTCGTTCCCTCGGACCGAAGCAGGCCTTGGGCAAACGTAAAGCAGTGCATCGTCAGATCGGGCAGCGCCGCTCGCAACAGCCGGGAACCTGTCTCGGTGATCTCGGGGCACCCCAGCGGGGCAGTCGCGCCCGTGATGCTCGTCGCCGAAGCCTGGAGCTCAACGACGTCGTCAGGGACGACCGGGTAGGAGGCTGCCGCATCGCGTGTGGACAGGACGACGGTGGAGACCGCCACGGCAAGGGCCCCGGCCGCCATGATCGCCGCAGCGGTGGGACCGGTCCGGCTTCGCTGGCGGGCGACGGTGCGCGCCGCGAGACGGAACGTTCCCGATGCCCGCGACGCCACGCGCTCCAACAGGCCGACCAGGTAGGGCGCGCAGATCACGAGGCCCCCGATGATCAGGGCCGTCCCCACCGTCGCGGCGACCGTCCTGCGATCGTGTGGCCCGCTTGCCACCGCCCAGCCGAGCATCAGGCACCCCAAGGCGCTCACGACCAGGCCGACAAACGGGACTCGGAGACCCAAGACGGACAGCGGGCGCCGGCCCCCCAGCGCGTTTTGGACCGAGGTCCGGGCGGCAAGGCGTGCGGGAGACCAGGCGGCGGCGATCGCGACCACGACGGCGAACACCCCGATGACCAGGCAGTCGCGGGGCTGCACGTTGAGCGGCCCCTCGTGCTGCTCGGTGTACCGCTCGACCCACGGGCGAGCCGCGACCGCGGCGCCGATCCCAACACCGATGCCGACGGCTGCTCCGACCGTTCCGAGCACGACGCCCTGCAACAGGATCAGCATGCCCGCGTGGCGCGGCGAGCCGCCGGTCGACCCGATCAACCCGAGTGCGCGCAGTTGCCGGCGCGCCCCGATGGCGAGCGCCGACGACACGATCAGACCGAACGCAGCCATCCCCAGGCCTCCGAACAGATAGAGCAGCAACGTCTCGTTGTATCGCGAGTTGCTCGCGGCGTTTGACTGCACTTGGGCGCGGGTCTGCGCAACCGCCTGGATCCCCGACGGCAACGGAGGGTTTTCGGTTCCGGGAGGGATGTCGACCAGAAAGACTTGCGGGCCGGAGAACTCGGCCACGATCCCCGACCCGACCACGGCTCGGCTGTAGCGCGCGCCGCCGGCCAGGATCCCGGTCACCAGCAAGCTCCGATCCGGACGAATGAGCTTCAGCCTGTCACCCACCCGGACGTCCAGAGCGACGGCAACGTCGCCGGCAACCGCGACCTCGGTGGCGCTCGTGGGCGCCGTCCCGTCGGTCAGGGTGAAGATGCCGCGACTCAACGGGTCGGACAGCGGGACGTCGAAGAGACCCACCCGCGCACGCGCGTGTCGCCCGGAATCGGCGGCGACGAGACCCTGGCCCTGCTGGAAGGCGATCGAACGCCAGTTGGATCGCCCGGCCAGAAACGCGCGAACGCGCACCGCCTGTTGCGCCCGTTGCCCGGGTTGCACACCGAACATGGTGATCACCAGATCCGCCTGCCCGAACTGCTCTGTCACCTGCTCTTCGGGAGTGCTCACCGCGGTGTGCATCCAGGTCGAGACGAACACCGCCCCAGCGGTGGGGAGCGCGATCAGGGCGACGACCAGGAGCGACCGCCAGGGGCGCCGCCGGCATTCGCGGAGGGCCAGACGGGTCAGGGCGCGCAGGCCGGTCACGATGGGACCGCCGTTTTGGTCGCGGACACCTCGTCGACGACCTCGCCGTCGCGGAGCCACACGACGCGGTCGGCCCACGACGCGATGCGCGGTTCGTGGGTCACCAGGACCACCGCGGCTCCGGCGGTGGTGCGGTCGGCAAGCAGTTCGATGATGTGGTCGCCGGTGGCGGTATCGAGGGCGCCGGTCGGTTCGTCGGCCAGGATGAGCGGGCGATCGCCGACGACGGCGCGGGCGATCGCGACGCGTTGTTGCTCTCCGCCCGACAGATCGTCGGGATAGCGGTCGCACTTGCCGCTCAGGCCGACCAGCGTCAGCGCCGAGCGGGCGGCGCCGCGGGCGGCTTTCGAGCCCGATCCGCCGAGCTCCAGCGGCAACATCACGTTCTCGATCGCGGTCAGCATGGGCAGCAGGTTGCGTTCCTGAAAGATGATGCCCACACGCGTGCGCCGCAGTTCAGCCAGACCTGCGGGCGAGAGGCCTGCGACGTCGATGCCACCGACGATGACCGCACCCGCAGAGGCCCGGTCGAGGCCACCGGCCAGGTTGAGGAGGGTCGACTTGCCGCTGCCGCTGGGTCCCATCACCGCGACCAACTCGCCGGGCGCGACGGTCAGGTTGACACCGCGCAGGGCGACGACCTCAGTGGCGCCGGAGCCGTAGCGCCGATGGGAGTCGCGAAGCTCGAGGACGGGGTTCATGCGTGCTCCTTGTTGGGGCGGCCGTTGGTTGGCGGGTCGGGGGTTCGGCGCCTGGCGAGGATTCGCTCCTCGCAGATGTCGAGCCAGCGAAGCTCGGATTCGGTGCGGGTGATGAGCGCGTCGAACGCCAGGCCGGCGGCCATGTCGCCGTTGAGGTCCGCATCGCGATGCGCGCGGCGGCGTCCCTGCAGCGCGCCCATCCGGGCACTCCGCTCGGCCTGAACGACCTGGAGGGCGTCGATGCCCTCGGTGTCGATTGCGATCAGCACCTTGAGCATCAGCCCGTCACGGGTCGGGACATCCTCACCACCGGGCTCCAGCAAGAAGCGTGTCAGCTCCTCACGCCCTGTCGGGGTCAGGCCGAACGCCCGTCGCCCGTCACCATCGGCCTCGCCACTGGCGACCATCCCGTCACGCTCCAGGCGCTCGAGCGTCGAGTAGACCTGACCGATGTTGAGCGGCCAGATCCCCGCGGTGCGGGCCTCGAACTCACTGCGCAGCTGGTAGCCATGCCGCGGCCCGGAGGCGAGTAAGGCGAGAAGGCTGTCACGAACGGACATTCCACGGCTCCGGATGGTGTGTACATACCGAGTATGCATACGCAGTATGTACATGTAGGCGCCGACATGTCAAGCCCGACACCACGGAGGACCCATTGTGCAGGCATGACTGCATTCGTGATACCATCGCAGTATGGCGCAGATGACGATTCGACTCGACGACGAACTCGCCAACCAGGTCAAGACGTATGCCGATGGCATGGGCCGCAGCGTCAACAGCTGGGTGATCGCCGTCCTCCGAACCGCGATCGACCCGGAGTTTGCGGACAGCGCCGCCGAACGCACACGGGGACGGCTCGCCCGGGCCGGGCTGCTCGCCCCCGCGTCCCCGCGCCCAGCGCTCGCGCCTCCGGATGCCGCCAGACTCAAGACGGCACGACGTGCAGCCGGGGCAGGTGCACCGATGGCTGAGATCGTGTCGGACGAGCGGGGTTGAGCACCTACCTCGACAGCTCCGCGCTCGTCAAACGCTATGCCGACGAGGCGGGTGCCGAGCTGATCCGCCCCCTCTCCGACATCGTCGTCTCCGCACTCGCCCGTGTCGAGATCCCCGCGGCGTTCTGGCGAAAGCACCGGACAGGCGACATCAGCGCAACCGATGCCGCCACCCTGACGGCGGCATTCGAATGGGGCTGGTTCGACGGTGACGCCGAGGCCGAGCCACTTGCGATCGTGCCTCCCAACGAGGAGATCTTGGACCGGGCCGCACACACCACCGCTGTACATGGACTCCGGGCATACGACGCGATCCAACTCGCGACCGCCGTCGTCGCCCGTGCGGCGGACCCGGACCTCACGACGTTCGCCTGCTTCGACGAACGCCTCGCCGACGCAGCGCGGCTCGAAGGGTTCACCACCATTCCGTAGCTTCGACAGGGTTGCGCGACTTGAACGCCTCCTGCGCGCCCCCCTCGGGGTCTACCCGTCCAAGTCTTCGACGGCCACGAACTGGCCTGCGGACGGGGGCGGGACGTCGACGTCTGCGTTCCAGTCGCTCAGGTGGAGTTCGACGACGCCGCCCTGTGCATCGTCCGGTTTGAGCAGGAGCGGGTACGGCTGACCGGTTGCGGTGACGTACAAGACCCCGCCCGCCTTCGGGTCGGCGTCGCGCAGGCCGACCGTTGGGATGCCGTCCACCGGGATGCCGTCGATCCGACTCAGCGCACCGCTTGGGGCCAGAAGCGTCTCGAACAGCCCGTTCATGTCGAGCAGGTCGCGGAAGCTTCGGAACGTCGCGTCGCCGACCGGGACTTTGACGAAGCGCGTCCCCGCCTTCTTTGCGCGGTCAGGACCCAGCACCCGGGTCAACGTCGCCAGGTCCGCCGTGAAGTACAGGTCACGTCCGATGCGTACCACGTCGATCCGCCCGGCAGTGGTCTCGATGAACCCGCTGCCGTCACCATTGCGGCGCAGCCGCAGGTCCAGGGTCGTACGTTGGCCCGCCTGCGAGACGTTGCCGACGGCATGCACCGAACGTGCCCCATCGGCGGCCGCACGAGCCGCAACCAGCACCTGGTCTGCAGACAAGCCTGCCAGCTCCACAGCCGGGGACGTCGTCGACAGGCCGGTGGGCCCCCGCGTGCTCCCACCACCACAGCCTGCGCCGACAAGCACGACAACCCCGATGGCAGCGCACGCCCGTCTGATCACACCGACTCCTCTCGCACGCGGATCGCCGTGGATGCCCCCGGCAGGATTCGAACCTGCGACACCAGGTTTAGGAAACCTGTGCTCTATCCCCTGAGCTACGAGGGCGCCCGCTCAGGATAACCGGCCGCCACCCGGCCTGGCAGGATGGCGCCGACCGACTGGATGGAGGAACACGTGGGCGCACAGGCAGAACATGACATCGAGGGGCTTTCGTCGGCCGCGAT
>JANLOO010000004.1:0-27291 GCA_031366605.1 Actinomycetota bacterium
GCGGCAACGTCTGGTACTTCGGTGAGGACACAGCCACGCTCGACAAGAGCGGGCAGGTTGTCAGCACCGAAGGGTCGTTTCACGCTGGTGTCAACGGAGCCCAGCCCGGAGTGTTCATGCAGGCCCACCCGCAAGTCGGCCGGAGGTTCCGTCAGGAATGGTCGCCGGGGCATGCCGAGGACATGTTCAGGGTGATCAGCCGGTCTGCGGGCTTCACCGTCCCGCTCGGCTCATTCCGCGGGGCGCTGCGAACGGAGGAATCCACCGATCTCGAGCCGGCGGTCCTCGACAACAAGTTCTACGTCGCGGGAATCGGCGAGATCGCGGAGCTATCGGTGAAAGGGCCGAAGGAAGCGCTGAGGTTGGTTGAGGTGATCTCGTGACCAGACGTGGTTGGCGCCACCGGTCCTACCGTTATGGCAGCCGATAGCGATAGGACGGCGAGGCCCGTCCACTGGCTCGGTTTTGCTTCGGAAAATGGCCGTTCTGAGGTTCGAATTTCCACCCTCCGGGGCCGAGCCCCGCTCCGGGCCGCTCAGGAAACGTGCCCGTACTTACGAGGAGGACCACAGAGCGATAGACGGCGGAGCGCCTCGGTGGTGCCGATGTCGTGAGCGGCGGCGAAGAGGTTCTCGCGGACCTCTCGGCGCTTCGCGATCCGGGAGGCGCGAGGAAGGTCGTAGAGCTGCTGGTCAAGCGCCCAAACGACGCGTTCGATGCGCAGCCGGTCGATCCAGGTGATGTGTTGGGGCATGTCAGGCTCCTCCGAGCGGTGCAGTCGGAACGGGTCGGTTGAGCACCGCTCCGACGATGTCGACGAGGGACGACCAGCTCGCAGTGCCTTCGGTGAGCGCCTCGTAGCCGGCCGGCGTCGGTCGGTAGTACTTGCGCGCAGGCCGGAGTTCGAGGACACGAGCCGCGCGCTGACGCGGCCATCGCGCTCGAGCCGCGCGAGCGCGGGGTCGACGGTGCCTTCGAGGACGTCGGTCACTCCGATCAGGTGGATGGGGTACCGTGACGTGACCGAGCGGAGCCGTGCCAAAGTCATGCGGAGGGGCTTCGCGACAGACGTGCCAGTTGGGTCGCGGTGCGCAGGGTCTCGGATCATTCCGGGAGCGGTAAAGAAAGTGAGCGTATGGAACTCGCAGACATGCATGTGGTTGTGACCGGTGCCTCACGTGGGATCGGCGCCTGCCTTGCCGAGAAGTTCGCCGCCGAGGGCAGTCACGTGTCGCTCGTGGCTCGCTCAGCCGAGGCGATCACCGAGCTGGCAAGGCGCATCGATGGGACTGCTGTGGCGGTCGACCTGGCCGACTCAGGTGCCCGGCGGGGACTCATCGAGCGCCTCGAGCGCGAGGCTGGCCGCCCGGTCGACGTGCTCGTCAACAACGCGGGCGTCGACATGGCGGGATACTTCCCCGAGATGTCAGAGGACGACCTTGCGCGCGTCTTCGACGTCAATCTCGGGGCGGCGGCCGAACTCTGCCGGCAGGCCTTGCCCGGGATGATCGGGCGCGGCCGCGGTCATATCGTGAATGTCTCGTCGCTCGCCGGAGTGGGTGCCCTGCCGGGGATGGCGGCCTACGCCGCGACGAAGGCCGGGCTCACGCAGTTCACCGCGGGGCTTCGGGCCGACCTCCGTGGCCTGCCGATCGGGACAACCCTCGTCGAGGTCGGCTTCGTCTCCGTCACGGAGATGACCGAACGCGCCTTGGCGTATCCGCCGATGGGCAGGGCCTGGAGTCGTCTCAAGCGCCTTGGCGCCATGGCCGACACCGACCTCGAGCGCCTGTGCGGAGGGGTCGTCGCAGGCGTTCGGGCAGGCAAGCGCCACGTCCGCTACCCGATCAGGGCCCGCGGCCTTGCTGCGCTCGGCGAGTCCACCCGAAAGATGACGGAGATGCTCCTGACGGGTGTGGCCCCCCGGGAGTAGCCACCATCGCGGTTGCGGATGCGGTGCCAGGCATCCGAGATGAATGACGTTGGCCCTCCGGCGGGCGTTCACGTGAGGTGCCTGCACGCGGAGGTGAACGAAGGTTCACCGACACACTGCGCCGGAGTTCACGGCCGGCACCGTCGAGTTGGTTCGCTGGTCGGGTGGGCCGATCGCGCAGATCTGTCGGGGAGCTTGATCCGATCGAGACGGCGGTGCGCAATTCAGATCGATCTTAGGCGTGTCGATACTGGTGGGGGCCGAGGAGCTCACGACGAAGGAGCGTGGAGGAGTTCGCCCGGCTTCGCATGAACCGGTGTTTTTCTCAAGCGAGCGCGAGCGATGCACATGTGTGTAAACTGCACCTATTAGTAATGTGTCGAACATTCGTGCTGATGGCGGACCCGAATTCCACGGGCAGCCACGCAGTTGGCTACAGCCGTTCCTGCTCCTCTCGCTTGAGCAGTGGCAGAGTCACGGCTACGAGCTCATTCGGCGGCTGGCGGTCTTCGGCTTCGAGGTGGTCGACCCGGGAAGCGTCTACCGAACGCTGAGGCAGCTCGAACGAGACGGCCTCGTCGAATCGGATTGGGATACGACCACCGAGGGGCCCGCGCGTCGACGGTACAAGGTGACCGACTCCGGCCGGACGTACCTGAATGGCTGGGCAGGCGCGCTCCGCGGCTACCAGTACATGCTCGACCAGTTCTTCAGCACGTATCCAGCGGAGGCGATGGACGGGACTGCCCCGGTGGGTGACTCCTGACTGATCCGCGGGGTCGTACCCCGGAGCGACACCCGCGCGACTGCGCGGACGATTCGACCGACCCGCCCGATGACCGCCCGCCCGGCAGCCATCGCGCCGAACGCGACCGAAAGGGGCCTCCATGCCCGACGCACTAGCACTCCCCAAGCCAGAAGCCTCGTTCGTCCCAACCCTCGCCGTGATGGATCTGACACTGCGCGCCGGGGTCTCCGCGGTCGAGTTCTGGCGCCGGACCGTCGACGACTGGAGCGAGGTGCTCGCGCGGACCACCTCGATGGTGCTGCGACCGATCGACACCGCCTCGCTCGGGATGGCACAGGTCGGGTCGGACTTCCCGCACCGGCCGGACGGTAAGACGATCGACGAGCTCGCGGTGGGCGATTCGGCGAGCCTGACGCGGCGGCTCTCCCAGGCCGACATCGACGTCTTCGCGCAGATCTCGGGCGACGACAACCCCGCGCACGTCGACGAGGCCTGGGCGAGCCAGTCCCCGTTCAAAGGCCGAGTGGTGCACGGCGTTCTGACCGCGGGCCTCGTGTCGGCGGTGCTCGGCACCCAGCTTCCCGGGCCGGGGGCGATCTACATGTCCCAGACGCTTCGGTGGCTCGCACCCGTGCGCCCCGGCGACGTCCTCACCGCCACCGTCACCGTCAAGGAGATCATCGCGGAGAAGGGCCGTGTCGTCTTGGACACCGTCGTGTCGCGCGGCGAGGAAGCCGTTCTGGTCGGCGAAGCACTCGTCATGCCGCGGCGCGACCGATGACACCGCCCCCGGTCGCGAAGAACGCCGCGATCGGCCAAGCTGGGGACAATCCAGGCTGAAGGAGGAGAAGATGGCATCAGGACTTTCGGATCACGTTGCGCTCGTCACCGGAGGGGTGCGGGGGATCGGGCTCGCCATCAGCGAGCTACTGATCGCGCAGGGCGTACGCGTCGCGGCCGGCTACTCGAGGAACGGAGCCGCTGCGGACGCCTTCCTTGAGAAGTACGCGGATCACGGAGCATCGGTACACCAAGGGACGATCGAGGATCACGCCGATTGCGACCGGGTCATCGAGGAGATCATCGACCGCCACGGACGCCTCGACATCCTCATCAACAACGCCGGCATCACGATGGACCACACGGTCCGCAAGATGCTGCCCGAGGAGTGGGAGCACGTGATCCGGGTCAATCTCGGGGGCGCCTTCCACATGTGCCGGGCCGCGCTGCCCCACATGATCTCGCGCGGGTACGGGCGCATCATCAACATCAGCTCCGTCATCGGCGAGCGCGGCAACATCGGGCAGGCCAACTACGCGGCGTCCAAGGCCGGCCTGTTCGGACTCACCATGACGCTCGCCCTCGAATCGGCCAACAAGGGGATCACCGTCAACTGCGTGGCCCCCGGCTTCATCGAGACGGACATGACGGCGGCCGTGCCGACCGAGATCATGGACCGGGTGATCGAGCAGATCCCGGTCAAGCGGCTTGGCACGCCCCAGGAGGTCGCCCGCGTCGTGCTGTTCCTCGCGGAGCCCGAATCGAGCTATATCACCGGACAGGCCTACTCCATCAACGGCGGGCTCAACATGTAATCAACGGACCCCCGTCGGGGCCCGTGTACTGCATCACCAGCGAGACGGTGCCGCCGCCCAGGCGGCTGGAACCGCCGCGAAGTCATCCCAACGGGAGATTTATTCGATGAAGAATCACAACGGACATGGATCAGCCAGCGAGGACGAGCCGGACGACACGTTCGGTCCTGAGCCCGACGCCCTCTCGTCGCTCGACCCCCTGGGCCTCTCGCGGGCGTGGTCGCATGCGATGTCGGGCGCTGCGGCGAACCCGGGCGCGGTCCTCCAGGCGGTCACCCGCTACGCCGCGGGGCTCGCGACCGCCGCAGCGGCGACCACCGCTCGCGTGCTCGGCGCCGACACCCCCGGGCCGATGGAGTCGGGACCGAAAGACCGCCGGTTCAGCGATCCCGCGTGGAGCGAGAACCCCGGCTACTTCTCGCTCCTGCAGTGCTACCTGCTGTGGGGCCGGCTCATCCATGACCTCGTCGACGCGGCCGGACTCGACGATTCCGACGGCGAGAAGGCCCGCTTCACCGCCGAGCTCGTCGTGGACGCGCTGGCGCCCACAAACTTCCTGGCGACGAATCCCACGGCGCAGAAACGGGCGCTCGAGACCGGCGGAAAGAGCCTCATCCGCGGCGTTCGCAACTTCCTCGACGATGTCGCGACGAACGGCGGGCTCCCCAAGCAGGTCGAGCCCGATGCGTTCACCATGGGCAAGGACCTGGCGGCGACCCCCGGCAAAGTCGTCTTCCGCAACGACCTGATGGAGCTGATCCAGTACGCCCCGACGACGGAGACGGTCTACGAGACGCCGATCCTGCTGAGCCCCCCGTGGATCAACAAGTACTACATCATGGATCTCGCTCCGGGACGGAGCTTCGT
This sequence comes from Actinomycetota bacterium, assembly GCA_031366605.1. GTDB lineage: Bacteria > Actinomycetota > Thermoleophilia > Miltoncostaeales > Miltoncostaeaceae > CALMEC01. Next base: position 5,144 of record JANLOO010000004.1, read on the forward strand.
GCAGTGGGCGGTCGAGCACGGCCACACGGTGTTCACGATCAGCTATCGCAATCCGGGCCCCGCCGAGCGCGACCTCACACTCGACGACTACCTTCTGCGCGGCCCGGTTGCGGCGCTCGACGCCATTCGCCAGATCACCGGCGCCGAGAAGGCCAACATCGTCGGTCTCTGCCTCGGCGGGACGCTCACAGGGATGCTGCTCGCATATCTCGCCGAGCACGGGGACGACCGGGTGCGCTCGGCGACGCTCCTCAACACGTTCGTCGATTTCAGCAACCCGGGTCGGCTCGGCGCGTTCACCGACGAGCCGTCGATCGAGTACCTCGAGGCGCAGATGGCGGGACGCGGTTATCTCGAGTCCTCCGAGATGATGAACACCTTCACGTTCATGCGCGCCAACGACCTCGTCTGGAACTACGTGGTCAACAACTGGCTTCTGGGCGAGCCACCCCCCCGGTTCGACATCCTCACGTGGAACAGCGACGGCACCCGGATGCCCGCCGCGATGCACTCGTTCATGGTGCGATCGTGCTACCTGCGCAACGACTTCGCCCGTGGGCGGATGACGCTGGCAGGAACCGACCTGGATCCGTCGTCGGTGACCGGTGACGTCTACGTGCTGGCCGCCCAAGAGGATCACATCACGCCGTGGCGGGGGAGCTATCTGACGACTCAGGTGCTGTCCAAGGCGAACACGCGATTCGTGTTGGGCGGGGCCGGCCACATCGCGGGAATCGTGAGCCCGCCGCACCCGAAGGCCTGGTATCGCACGGGCGAGAGCCTGCCGACCGACAGTGACGAGTGGTTCTCCGGCACGACGCAGCACCAGGGTTCGTGGTGGGAGGACTGGGCGGAGTGGATCTCCGAGCGGGGCGGCAAACGGGTTCCGCCGCCGCCGATGGGCAGCGACCAGCACCCCGCGCTCATCGACGCGCCGGGAACGTTCGTGCTCGAAAAATAACGCGGAACGCTTGACAAGGTACGCGAGTGCGTACTATATTGACCACAACATCCGTTCCCACCCATGAAGGAGACACACAAATGGCGAACTCAACGATCGACAACACCAAGGCCGCTCAGGACAAGGCGCTTCAGGCCATCAAGCAGGGCCAGTCCGTCATCATCGACGCGGTCGCCGCTTGGGCGAAGGCGGCAGAGAAGGCCGTGCCGGCCCTCCGTGACCTCCCGGCCCTTCCCGCCCTGGACCTTCCCAAGCCCGAGGAGCTTGTCCAGACGAGCTTCGACTTTTACGGTGACATCCTCGCCACGCAGCGCAAGTTCGCCAACGACCTTCTCGCTGCAGCGGCCCCGGTGGTCAAGGTGACGAAGCCCGCCGCCTGAGGACCGCTCCCCGAGCGCGCGTCATGATCGATCCGGAGAACACCTGGAGGAGCGGCGTCGAGGAACTCGGCCGCTTCATCCACGCTCAACGCAAGCTCGCGAAGCTCTCGCTTCGCGAGCTTGCCGGGCTGACCGAACTGTCGAACGCCTATCTCAGTCAGCTCGAGCGCGGTCTGCACGAGCCGTCCATGCGTGTGGTCAACTCGATCGCCCAGGCGCTCGACCTTTCGGCGGAGACGCTCCTGCGACAGGCCGGCGTCTTCGAGAAGGAACACGCCCAGCCCACCGGGCCGGTCCCGCCGACCGAGCAGTCCATCCTCGCCGACCCCTCGCTGACCCGGGCGCAGAAGGAGGCCCTTGTCGCGGTGTACCGGGGCTTCGCGCGGCCGGATGCCCGGCCGGACGACGACGCCGAGACCACCACCGAGCCCTGAGCCACCCGTCGACGCCGGCGGTCAATCCCACACCATTCCACGAAACATCACGCTTCCGAAGGGGGCACCCGTGTCTCAGTACGCCGTCGACCAGACCTTGTCCATGTACGCCCACGCCATCGACGCAGTCGATCTCACCAAGCGCGCAGTCCTCCACGCCTCACGCTCATGGGTCAAGGACACCGAACGGGCGCTCGGGATCCCGGGCGACCAGGACGGTCCGTGGGCCCTGGTCGACATCGGCTTCGACTCGGCGGCCCAGTACGTCACCGTCCAGACCCGCGTCGCGAAGCATCTCCTCGAGGCCACCGCGGAGGTCGTGGGGGTGTCGCTGCAACCGGTCGAGCCCAGTGCCCCGACGGTGACAATCGCGGAGCCGGTGGCAGTGTCGCCGCAACCGGTTGAGCCCAGTGCCCCGACGGCGACAATCGCGGAGGCTCCTCGGGCGCCGAAGCCCGCCAAGCGAGCCGGCACGAAGTCCCCGGCCCCGACGACCCCGAGCACGCCGAAAGGCGCGTCACCCAGCCGTCCCTCGGCGGGCACGCCACGGGACGGCCTCGAAAAGGGCGGCCGGGGATAACGGCACCACTCGGCTGTTCCACACCGCACGATTCAGGCGCGCGCCCGCGATCTGGCCCGCGTGCCATACCCGCTGGGGCCGATCAGATGATGCTCAGGTACCCCAGCGGCGAGGGGCTCATCAGGTAGGTGGGGTTCGCCGCAAGGTTGTTCATCCGGGCCGATGGCAATCGGAATGCCCGGACGTGAACGCCGCCCCGGGGAGCGGCGTTCCAACACAGCCCATGTCCCCGGTCGCCGCGAGGGGAACGCCTCCGATCAGCTGCCGAACGCCTCCTGGACGTCCTCCCACGAGAACGCCCGGGCGGGCGCCGTGTGATGGTCGTCGTGTGCCTCGATGGAATGGGTCACTTCGGGAACGACGATGTCCGGGTCGATCCTGAGGATCGCGTACCCCGCGACCGCGCCGGCGCCGAATCCGGGCGTGAACACGCGCATCGCCCTGTCGATGACCCCGTCGGCCACTGCGTCGTGGATCGCGATCGGGATGCTGGCAGCGGAGGCGTTTCCGACCCGGTCGATGTTGAAGTAGAGCTGATCCTCCTTGAGACCCGCCTGCGTGGCGAGCGTGGTGACCATCGTCCGGTTCGCCTGGTGCGGCACGACCAGGTCGACGGCCTCGACCATCGCCCCTCCGTTCGGCCCGGGCAAGACCCGTAGTTCGTCCATCATCTGGTTGAGGTAGCGCTCCACCAGCGACTTGACCTCCGGCCCCCAGACGGTGATCTCGTTGTCGAACTCCGGGTTGGGCCAGATGATCGAGTTGACCTCGCTGACCGGTCCGCTCGCATACGTCTGGAGCACCTCGATGTCAGCGGCCTCGCCGTCCCGCGCAGGGGCGAGCACGACGGCCGCGGCCCCGTCGCCGAAGATCATGCGCGAGGTGCGGACCGAGCCGATCTTGTCCGAGAACTTCTCGCCGAACACGACCAGGATCGGCCGCTGCACGTCCTGCATGATCCGTATGGCCTCGGTGAGGCCATACGGGAAGCCGGCGCACGCGGCGACGAGGTCGAACGACGCGTGGGTCTGGTAGATGCCGAGCTGGCCGGAAAGCCATGTCGCGACCGACGGCAGCAGCCGGGTGCTGGTGCACGAACAGAAGATGACGGCGCCGATCTCCTGGGGCTTGCGGCCGGCTCGCTCGAGTGCCGCGGTCGCGGCGCTGAGCGCGAGGACCTCCAGGTCACGCGCGGTGTAGAGGCGGGACTCGATGCCCGTCTTCCGTGAGATCTCCTCCGAGCTCATCGGCGACCAGCTGTAGGCGGAGTTGCGGATGACGTCGTCATTGGAGCAGACCACCTCGCCCTTCTCGACCGACAGCGCCTCGATCCGCGGCATGATCGCGTAGCGATCCGCGACGACGAGCGGAGGGACCGGAGCGCCGCGGACGACCTCTGACCGCGGGGTCGGGCGCCGCCGCGCGACGCCGCCGCCCTTCGCGCGCTGGATGAACCTCTGGACATCACTGTTGCGCGGCGCCAACACGACAACGAACTCGTCGTCGTCGATCTTCCCGATCTCCTCGAGTCGCGCGTCAGCGCGGTTCCACGGGTACTGGTTGTGGAGGACTTGGGCCATCCGGTGCAGGGCCTCGAGCTCCGGGACCTCCTCCGAGCAGTCGATGATCTCCTCGTAGCTGTAGACGGGGTAGTCGGCGTCGTAGGACGAGAGGCAGAAGGTCAAGTTGGTCGGGTCTGACAGGATCTCCGCCACAGTCGGTTTGATGGCGGACAGCTCCGTCGCGTGCGCAAGCTTGTGCCGAAAGACGTCGAACAGGATCTCGTGGATCCGATTCTCGGTTTCGTCGTCCCATCGCGCGGGCAGGCCGTCGTAGGCGGCGGCGATCGCGGCGACCTTGCTGTCGCCGTCTTGCCACGGCTGGAGGATCGGGAGGAAGACGTCGTCGCGCTGCCGTGGCACGTCGCGCCAGCGGGTGGGCCGCTTGTCGTACATCGTCATCGCGTAGCGGTTGACCCAGAACAGGTTGAGGGCGACGTCGCGGAGGAGCTCATACCGGTTTGGGTACGAGCCGGCCTCAATCCGGCTGATGACCTCGCTTCCGGTGGGTGCCTTCGCCTCGAAGTCGCGACGCACGACAGCCGAGAGCTGCTCCTCGGTGTCGATCACGCTGAAGTCCAGATCACCGTGGAAGTTCGACGGGAAGACGAGGCGGTTGTGACGATTGATCACGAATGGCTTGCTCATGAGCGGCTCCGGATGGACGCGATGATCTCGTCACACTACGGTAGTCGACGGGCCGCCGGGTTCAAGGGTGCCCGCCCTGCTTATAGATGCAAAACGCAACTGTGTTTGGCAGCCGCAATCACGTAACTTCGCAGAGACATGTTCCAGCGGATCGCAATCATCAACCGAGGCGAGCCTGCGCGACGGTTGATACATGCAGCGCATGAGCTCGGGCAGGAGCTGGACGAGCCGATCCGGACGATCGCCTTCCACACCGCTGCGGAGCGGCGGGCGACCTTCGTCCGCGAGGCGGACGAGGCGATCGAGATCGGCGGCACGGGGAATCCGTATCTCAACCACAGCGAACTCGAGCGGGCGCTCCGCGAGAGCCGCGCCGACGCCGCGTGGGTCGGTTGGGGGTTCGTCGCGGAGGACCCCACGTTTGCGGAGCTGTGCGAACGGCTCGGCGTCGCGTTCGTCGGACCGCCGGCCGAGGCCATGCGGCGCCTTGGCGACAAGATTGGGGCGAAGCTCCTCGCCGAGGAGCTCGGGGTCCCGGTCGCCCCGTGGAGCGGCGGGCCGGTCGAGCGCATGGAGGATGCCCTCCGCCACGCCACCGCCATCGGATTTCCGTTGATGATCAAGGCGACGGCAGGCGGCGGGGGACGGGGGATCCGCACGGTCCGGTCCGAGGCGGAGCTCGCGACCGCGTTCGAGCGCGCGCGCGAGGAGGCTCGACGCTCGTTCGGCGATCCGACCGTGCTGTTCGAACGCCTGGTGACCGGCGCGCGGCACATCGAGGTGCAGATCATCGCCGACCATCACGGAAACGCGTGGGCACTGGGCGTGCGCGACTGCTCGATCCAGCGCCGAAACCAGAAGCTCATCGAGGAGTCTGCGTCGCCCGCGCTCGATCCCGACCAGGCGCGTGAGCTCGGCCGTTCGGCGGTGCGCCTCGTCTCGGCCGCCGGTTACCGCAACGCCGGAACGGTGGAGTTCCTCTACGAGCCGACCCAGCGTGCGTTCGCGTTCCTCGAGGTCAACACCCGGCTGCAGGTCGAGCATCCCGTGACCGAGGCGACATCGGGCGCCGATCTGGTCAAGCTGCAGCTCCTCGTCGCGTCGGGCCAGGCACTCGAAGGCGAGCCTCCGGTCGAGCGTGGACACGCGATCGAGGCGCGCCTCAACGCCGAGGACCCGGAGCGGGGGTTTGCGCCCGCGCCCGGCCGACTGGACCGCCTGAGGTTCCCATCCGGGCCGGGGATCCGGGTCGACACCGGTTTCACGGAGGGCGACGTCATCCCCTCTGAGTACGACTCGATGATCGCGAAAATCGTCGCCTGGGGCTCCAACCGGGGCGAGGCGCGGGCGCGCCTCCGCCGAGCGCTTGCCGAGATGTCCGTCATCGTCGCCGGCGGCGCCACCAACCGCGCATTCCTCCTGCACCTGCTCGATCGGCCCGAGGTCGTTGCCGGCACGGCCGATACCGGGTGGATCGACCGGGTGGGCGCCTCGGAGCTCCTCCCTCAGCAGAGCGGAAACGTGGCACTGCTCGCGGTCGCGATCGATGCCCACGACGCCGAGGAGACCGTCGAGCGTGAGCGGTTCTACGCCGCAGCCCGCCGCGGCAGGCCAACGACGAGGAACGAGATCGAGCGCACGATCGAGCTGCGCCACCGTGGGTCGAGCTACCGCATATCTGTCGCGCGGGTCGGCATCGACCGCTACCGGGTGCGGGTTGACGGCACGACGCTCGACATCCACGTGGAGCGCCTCGGGCCGTTCGAGCGGAGGCTCGGGCTCTTGGGCGAGATCCACCGCGTCGTCCTCGCTGTGAGTCCCCCCGATCAGCTCGTCGAGGTCGACGGGGTTGCCCACCGGGTCTCGCTCGACGAGGGCGGGCTGATCCGGGCCCCGGCCCCGGCGCTCGTGGTCGCCATCGCCGTCGCCCCCGGCGACGAGGTCGAGCAGGGAACCCCGGTTGTCGTCGTCGAGAGCATGAAGATGGAGACGACGATCACCGCGCCGTTCGCGGGACGTGTCAGCGAGGTGCTCGTTGCCCGTAACGTTCAGGTGGCGGCGGGCGCGCCGCTCGTTCGTCTCGAGACGATCGGCGCCGGGAGTGCGTCCGAGCCCGACCGCCCCAGGGCGTCATTCCTCGACGCAGCGACCGGTGCCGCCGCCGCTCCGGGGCAGGTGCTGGCCGACATTCGCAGCCTGGTCATGGGGTACGACGTCGGCGCCGGCGAGGTACGCGACCTGGTCGCGCGGCTCAATGACTCGTCGCCGGGCGATCCGGCGCACGTTCACGGGGAGCTTGAGATCCTCACGGTGTTCGCCGACCTCGCCGAGCTTTCGCGGAATCGGCCACCGGTCGAAGATCTGACGGACGGGGAGGAGTTCGTCCACAGCCCGCGCGAGCACTTCCACGCGTTTCTCCGATCGCTCGACGCCGAGCGGGAGGGTGTTCCGGAGCCGCTGAAGCGCAGTCTCGCGCGCGCGCTCGGTCACTACGGCGTCGGTGACCTCACGCGGAGCGCCGAGCTCGCCGAGGCCTGCTACCGGATCTTCCTGGCGCACCATCGGGCCTCGTCGCAGCTTCCGGTCGTCATGGCGCTGCTCGATCGGCGCCTGCACGGGGCGGACTCCCTGCCGGACTCGCTTCGCGATGAGCTCCTCGAGACGCTCGACCGTCTGATCGTCGCGACCCAGCTGCGCCACCCAGCCGTCGGCGATCTCGCGCGGAGCGTGCGGTTCTCCGGCTTCGACCGGCCAGCCGCCATGGCCGCCCGCGAACGGGCCCACGCCGCGGTGCGAGCGCAGTTGGAAATCCTCGCCGCCAACCCCGAGGCGCCGGATTACGAGGAACGCATCGAGGTGATCGTCGCCGACCCGCATCCGCTCCTCCCGCTGCTCGGCGAGCGGCTCGCGGCGGGCATCGGCCCGCACGAGCCGATGCTGGAGGTGCTGACGCGCCGGTATTACAAAATCCGCGAGCTGCAGGATCTCAGGTGCGTCGCCGTCGACGGCGGGCAGTTCGTCACGGCCACCTATGGGCGGCGGGAGGGCAGGCGGGTTCGGCTGGTCACGACGCTTGCCGATGCGACGGGCATCGCCGCGGCGGCGACCGGCCTCGGTGGCCTCATCGGCGACGGGCCGGAGGGGGAGAGCGCAGTCGCCGACATCTACGTCGCATGGCCGGACGCGCCCACCGACCCTGACGTGCTCGCGAACCGGCTGGCCGCCGACCTGTCAACTGCCGCCCTGCCGGCCCGCGTCCACCGTGTCGCGATCTCGGTTTCCGACCCGGTCGCCGGAGCCGACAGTCACTTCACGTTCCGGCGCACAGCCGCAGGGCTCGCCGAGGAGAGCGTCGTTCGGGGTCTCCACCCGATGATCGCGCGCAGCCTGCGGTTCTGGCGACTCGAGGGCTTCGACATCGAGCGCCTCCCTTCGGTGGAGGACACCTACCTGTTCCGCTGCGCCGCTTCCGGCGGTGGCGAAGAGCGCCTGGTGGCGCTCGCTGAGGTGCGCGACCTCAAGCCCACCCGTGACGGGTCGGGAGCCCTCGTGGGCATCCCCGAAATCGAGCGGATCCTCGCCAGTTGCCTCGAGAGCATCCGCGTGGCCCCAGCGGGGGCATCCCGTGGCCCGCGGCTCGATGCGAACCACGTCTTCCTCTATGTCTGGCCTCCGGTCGAGGTGCCGATGCGTGACCTGGTCATGGTGGCCCGGTCGCGACTCGCGCCGATGACCGCGGGACTCGGCCTCGAGGAGGCCGTCCTGCACTTTCGCACCACGGACCCCGAAGCCGGGGAGTCCGGAGAGATGGCGTTGACCTTCTCGTACCAGCCGGGCGCGGGAGTGACAGTCGCCCTGTCGGATGCGCCGGATACGCCCCTCGCCGCCCTCGACTCGTACGATCAGCGGAAGCTCCCCGCGCGTCGTTACGGCACCGTCTACCCGTATGAGCTGATCCCGCTGATCGCCGGGTTGGGTGGATCGTTCGCCGAATACGATCTCGACGGGGAGGACAATCTCGCGCCGATCGACCGGGCCCCAGGGCTCAACGAGGCCGGGATCGTGTGCGGGCTGGTGCGCACCCCGACCGTCAAGTACCCCGAGGGGATTTGCCGCGTCGTGCTCATGGGCGACCCGACCAGATCGCTCGGCTCGGTCGCGGAGCCGGAGTGCCGTCGTGTCATCGCCGCCATCGACCTGGCTGAGCGGCTCGGCGTGCCGGTCGAGTGGTTCGCGCTGTCGTCCGGGGCGAAGATCTCCCGTGACAGCGGGGTCGAGAACATGGACTGGGTCGCACGGGCCCTGCGCCGCATCGTGACGTTCACGCAGTCAGGCGGCGAGATCAACGTCATCGTCGCCGGCATCAACGTCGGCGCCCAGCCCTACTGGAACGCAGAGGCGACGATGCTCATGCATACGCGGGGCATCCTCGTGATGACCCCCGACAGCGCGATGGTCCTGACCGGCAAACAGGCCCTCGACTACTCGGGAGGGGTTTCGGCGGAGGACAACTTCGGCATCGGCGGGTTCGACCGGGTGATGGGCCCCAACGGACAGGCCCAGTATTGGGCCCCGCACCTCGCGGGGGCCTGCGAGGTGCTCTTCGCCTACTACGACCACGCGTATGTCGCGCCCGGCGAGCGGTTCCCGCGTCGGGCCGAGACCAGCGACCCCCGGGATCGGGACGTTCAGAGTTGGGCGCTTGAGCGCGCGGACGGGGAGTTCGCCACGGTGGGAGAGATCTTCTCCGCCGAGACGAACGCTGAGCGCAAGCGCCCCTTCGACATCCGTCCGCTGATCCGCGCCGTGGTCGACCAAGATCGCGAGCCGCTCGAGCGTTGGGCGCACATGGCCGACGCCGAGACCGCCCTTGTGTGCGATGCGCACCTCGGGGGGCAGCCGGTCACAGTGATCGGAATCGAGTCGCGGCCGATCCCCCGCCGGGGGTTCCTCCCGGCCGACGGTCCCGACCAGTGGACGGCCGGCACGCTCTTCCCGCTCTCATCCAAGAAGGTGGCCCGGGGCATCAACGCGGCGAGTGGGAACCGCCCCGTCGTCGTACTGGCCAACCTGTCCGGGTTCGATGGCTCCCCCGAGTCGCTCCGGAAGTGGCAACTCGAGTACGGGGCGGAGATCGGGCGGGCGGTGGTCAACTTCGACGGGCCGATCGTGTTCTGCGTGATCTCCCGCTACCACGGTGGGGCCTTCGTCGTCTTTTCCGCTGCGCTCAACGACAACATGGAAGTCATCGCGCTGCAGGGCTCCTACGCGTCGGTCATCGGCGGTGCCCCGGCCGCGGCCGTCGTGTTCGCACGCGACGTCGACGCCCGGACGACCAAGGACGCCAGGGTCGCCGGCATCGAACAGCGACTGGCCGCTGCCGCCGGTGACGAGCGCGCGCCCCTGCTGATCGAGCTGGCCCAGACGCGTGCCGCGGTTCGCTCGGAAAAGCTCGGTGAGGTGGCCGCCGACTTCGATCGCATTCACAGCATCGAGCGCGCCCGCGACGTCGGGTCGGTTCACGCCATCATTCCCGCCGGCGGCATGCGCTTGTACCTGATCGAGGCGATCGAGCGGGGTATGGCCCGCAGCGCCGCCGACCCGCGGCGGGCAGCACCGGGGCGCGGAGTCGACTCGCCGACGTGATCGACGTAGCTTGCGGCCCGCCTGCCGGCGGACCCTTTTGCGCGACAGGTCAGGGGCTCGAGCCCGCGCTCCGGTTTTGTTTCGTCGCGATCAACCGCTCGGGCAGGCTGCATGGCCTTCTCCTTCTGGAGCGCGCCCTGCACTCCCGCGGGTGAGACTGCTCCGACGCGCGGGCCGGCAGGCAGTCGTGGTCGCCGGCCACGGCGCGGGGCGCGCGCTGCGCCGGACGCGTCGCCGCAGCTCGTCATCAAACGTTTCCGGCGACGGCAATCGGGAACATTGATGAGACAACGTCCCCGAGGAGGAACGCCAATGGCATCGAAAGCTCCCCGAGCTCCATCCCGTCCGTCGGTTGTCGCGAGCCAACCGCGACGCCACCCGCTCGGCCATGAGGTACAGGCGTTTGATGAGCTTCGTGACTTCCCGCTCGGGCTTGCGGGCGAAGATCGCGCGCAGATCGCATCAGCACTCAACGTGATTTTGGCCGACATCAGGGTCCTTCACGATCTCTACAAAAAGTCCCACTGGGTGATGCGGGGACCGACCTTCTCTCAACTGCACCTCCTCATGGACGTTCATGCGGGGCAACTCGACAAGCTGATCGACTCCACCGCTGAACGGATTCAGACGCTTGGGGCGATCGCGGTGGGGGACGCCCGCCACGCCGCGGAGTTGACGACGATCCCGCGCCCGCCTGACGGCGCTGAGGACGTCCCGTCGATGCTCACCCGCCTCGTCGATGCACATGCGCTGGTGATCGCCAACGCACGAGATGCGGCAGAGCGCGCCGATGACGCGCGGGACCTCGTCACGAACGACCTCCTTGCGAGTGCCGTGCTGCCCGTCAATGAGCTCCAGGTCTGGTTCATCTCAGAGCATCTTGTCGACATCCCGTTCGTCGCCGACGGTGATGACGAGGCCTTCGGCGACGGGGACGGCGAGGACGCGGAATGAAGGCGGCGTTCAGCGACCTCAGCGCGATATTCATCAACTGTTCACTCAAACACGACGGGACCGATTCCCACACCATGCGACTACTCCGCAGGTCGGCGGGAATCATGGAGCAGGAGGGTGTCAGCGTCACCGTCGTGCACGTGCTCGACCATTTCGTCGCGTTCGGCATGGAGAAGGACCTCGGAACCGAGTACGGCAAACGCGACGAGTGGCCCGACCTCCAGGATCAGATCATGGCCTCGGACATCTTGGTGCTGGCAACCCCGATCTGGCTAGGGTTCACGTCGAGCGTTGCCTCCCTGGTGATCGAGCGCATGTACGCGTACAGCGCCGACACGAACGACAAGGGTCAATACCTCTATTACGGGAAGACTGCGGGTTGCATCGTCACGGGGAACGAAGACGGCGTCAAGGCATGCTCTCGCGACGTGTTGTACGCGATGCAGCACATCGGCTACACGATTCCACCCCAAGCCGACTGTGGATGGATCGGTGACATCGGCCCTGGCCCGAGCTACGGGGACGTCATCGACGGCACGGACACACCCGCAGGCTACGACAGCGAGTTTACGAACAAGAACACGACCTTCATGACCTGGAATCTGATGCATTCGGCTCGGATGCTTCGGGACAACCTCGGGTATCCGGATCGAGGAAACACGCAGGCAGGATGGCGCGACGTGAGTAACGCAGCGGATCAGGCCCCGGGCCCTGTCGGTGAATCCCAACAGAAGCAGCATTGACGTGTCGCGTCTGTTACGAAGACGAACGCGCGACACTGGCTCACAACGATCGATCCGCAGCCTCGTGCAGTAGTCGGGCCAGGTGCGTGCGGGAGCGCGCTCCGAGCTTGTCATAGACCTTCGTGAGGTGGTACTCGACGGTCTTGACGCTGAGAAAAAGCGCCGCCGCGGCCTCCCTGTTGGTCGCGCCATCGGCGACCGCGATTGCGATGCGAAGCTCCTGAGGTGTGAGTTCGTTCGAGCCGGCCCGACGGGCCCGTACCGTCACGCCAGTGGCGCGGAGTTCCGCCCGCGCTCGCGCCGCCCATGGTTCCGCTCCAAGGGTCTCGAACGCCGACAATGCAGTCCGGAGCGGCTCGCGTGCGTCTCGTCGCCGCCGCGCGCGGCGCAGGCGCTCACCGAGCAGCAGGTGTGTGCGGGCCTCTTCGAACGGCTGCTGCGATCGGGTGTGGGCGTGGAGGGCGCCGGCGAAGTGGGTCTCAAACCCGTCCACGGGCGCCAAGATCCCTCTGGAGCGAGCTGCGATCGCGAGCGCGCCGCCTCGGCCGCTCTCGTTCGCGCGGTGCTGAAGCGCCTCCAGGACGGGAATGGCATCGTCGGTCCGGCCCGCCATGACGAGCGCTTCGATCAGATCCCCGTAACACGGGACAACCTCCGGATTGCGCACCTGGCGATTCCTGGCGACATCCAGCGCAGCGGCGAATGCGGTGGCTGCCTGCGCTGCCTCCCCGCGTGCCAGGGCACACAGCCCGACTGCCGGTTCAATGAGACCCCGGGCCCAGGGTTCCTGCGAAAGTTCCTGCGTCAGAGACGCGACGCGGATGCCGGCCGCGCGGCACGCCTCGTCGCGGCCCGTCGCCGCATCGAATCGCGCGCGGATTGCGAGGCAACGGGTCAGCGCGAGCGATTGGCTCATCTGCGCGGCAAGCTCGACTCCCTCGGCGGCGGCGGCGTGCCCATGACCCCATCGGCCGGTGCGCCACTCGAGATCCGCGACGACCTCGAGAATGAGGGGCAGCTCCGACGGTTTCTGCGTGCGTGCCGCATGAGCAAGGCGTTCGAGGACACTCCGAGCGGCGGTGATGCGTCCAGTCCAGATCAGCACTCGGGCGAGTGGGAGCGCCCAGTGATGCTCGTCGAGTGGCGCGCTCGCCGTCTGGACCCGCTGCTGCCAGCGGTCGAGACCGGGCAGCGCCTCCTCGTAGTGTCCCATGAGGACCATCGCCAGAACGACGGCGTCGCCGGCACCTTCGACTGTGCCTGTGGCCTGCTCGAGCGCGTATGCCTGTCTGGCGTCGGGGACGCCCGGGTCGAGTTCGAGCGACCAGAGCGACGGCATCGCCGCGTCGACGAGGAACCGCGCGGCACGCCGGCGATCGGTGCGCTCAAGTCGTGCGCTCTCGTCCACGAGGATGTCGCGCGCGACCGACAGCCGCCCCCGAGCGGCTGCGACACGGGCAAGAAGCCGGCGCAGGTCGGCGTGTGTCTCGGGCCTGTCGGCGAGTGGGAGCGCCTCGGAGACATGTCCCTCGGCAACGGAATATTCGCCACCGTCGTAGGCCGCCTCCGCGGCCGCCACGAGGCGCCGCAGGCGGACCGCAGCCGTATCGCTGAGCGCCGCTGCGCGCGCAAGTGCCTGAGCCGCAGCGGCATGCCCGTGCCTCAGCCGGTGGCGGTCGGCGAGTGCATCGAGCGCATCGGCGGCGGTCCGGTCCGGTCCAATCGCGGCCGCAGCGAGATGCCAGGCCCATTCGTCCCCGAGCCTCGCGGCGCCGCCCGCCCGTGCGATCGCCGCATGGACGCGCCGTCGCTCCTCAGGAGCCGCACTGTGGTACGAGGCCGAGCGAAAGAGCGGATGCCTGAATTCGGGCCGGTCTCCCCCGAGCAGAACGACGCCGGCGGACTCGGCGGGTTGAAGGTCTTCGATTCGGAGGTCCAGCTCGAGGAAGACCGTGGCGATGAGCTCGGGCGATAGGAGCGATCCCAGCGCGGCGGCTGTCACGAGCGCGATCTGCGTCGCCGGTGGGAGCTGCCTCACCGTCGAGGAGAATGCGAGGCTCGCCCCGAGGCCAAGTGCAAGGGGATCGTCGAGGGGCTCGACCCCCGAGATCTGAGCGGGGGTGAGATGACAGGCCGCCTCGACGAGCGCGAGCGGGTTCCCATCTGTGGATGCAACGAGCGCGGACACAACCGCCGATGCGGCAGGTGCGCCGCAGCGTGCCTCGATGAGCAAACCTGCCGTCGCGACGTCGAGGCCCGTCACCGTCAACTCGGGGATGCCGAGCTGCGTTCGGCCGGGCGTCGGCTCGCGCTCAGCCATCAGGACCGCGACCCCCTCCCTGCCGAGACGACGAGCCGCGAAGAGCAGCGCCTGCCGCGACGCGGCATCGAGCCATTGCAGGTCATCAACGAGCACGAGCACCGGCTGGTTCTCGGCGAGCACGGCCAGGGCGTTGAGTGTCGCGACCCCGACGATAAACGGATGCGCGTCGGTCGGCGGCCCGAGTGCAAGCGCGCCTGCCAGCGCTTGATACTGGAGCATCGGGAGTGGTCGAAGCTCCTGCATCTCGCGATGGATGAGCTCGTGGAGCCCTGAGAACGGGATGTCCGCCTCGTGCTCCACGCCTTGAGCGAACAGCACGTGAAACCCCGGCGCCATTCGCCGCGCCGCGCGCAGCAGTTCGGTCTTCCCGATCCCCGCCGGCCCGACGAGGACGAGCGCCTCGCTTCGACCCGCTTGCGCCCGAGTCAATATCGCGGCGATCATCTCGCGCTCGGTGTGTCTGCCAACCAGCCCTGCGGTCTCGTCACGGCCGGCGGACGGCGTGGGTCGGCGCGCCCGGACCCTCGTGGCAGGGGCGCCGCTTGGTCCCGTCCGCCTCGGCTCGCTCATGGCGCGACCGTACACCTTGCCGTGGCGCGCCTCTCGCGTTCCCCGGCGAGACTAGGGATGTCCCTGATGCGGGCCGCGACCATGTCGGCCTACCTTCTTCCCACGGCGAAAAAGAGGTCCGTTGACAGCACGGGCACAAACCGTTGGGAGCTACCTGGCGGCGCCAAGTCTCGAGAACGGCCCACACCGAAGGAGCGAACCATGCGCGGACTGGTATTCCATGCACCAGGAGAGGTCGAGGTCCAGACCGTCCCGGACCCGGTGATCATCGAGCCGACGGACGCCATCGTCAGGGTCACCAAGGCCGGAATCTGCGGTTCGGACCTTCACATCTTCAACCATGGTGACGCATTCGGCTTCACTGACGGTTGCCGGCTCGGCCACGAGTTCTGCGGTGTGGTCGAGGCCGTGGGCGCCGATGTCCGGCGGGTCCGTGTCGGGCAGAAGGTGCTGTCACCGTTCTGGGTCAGCTGCGGCAACTGCGTGTTCTGCCGGGCCGAGCTCTACACCTCGTGTCTGTCGGGAGGATGCTTCGGATTTCAGCCGTTCTGGGCGGGTGGGGGCGATGTGCAGGGCGGGCAGTCCGAGTATGTGCGCGTACCCCTCGCCGATGGCACGCTGGAGCTCGTGCCGGACGGCCTCGCCGGCGACGAGCACGACGCTCGCGTGCTCCCACTGGCCGATGTTTTCTGTACCGCCTTCCACGCGGTGGAGGGAGCTGGAATCACCGCCGGTGACACGGTGCTTGTGGTGGGCGATGGCGCAGTTGGGCTCCTCGCCTGCCAGGCGGCCGGGCTCTTCGGCGCCGCCAACATCGTCCTCGCCGGACATCACGACGACCGGCTCGACATCGGTGCGCGCCTGGGGGCGACACACACCGTCAACACCGTCAACGGCAACGGGCTCGGCGATCTCCTGTCCGAACTGACCGACGGCCTCGGGCCGGCCGCCGTCGTGGATTCCATCTCGTCGGCGACGTCGATGGGGGATGCCTGCACTACGGTTCGACCCGGCGGTACGGTGAGCTGGGTCGGGATGGAGGTGTTTCTCGGCGCTCCCACGGTACCCTGGGACGTCGCGTTCATGCGCAACCTCACGCTACGCGGTGGTGTGTGCCCGTCGCGTCGCTACATCCGACGGCTGTGGCCGCTCCTCGAGTCGGGGCGCCTCGATCCGTCGCCGGTCTTTACGCATGACCTTTCGCTCGCCCAGGCCGCGGATGGGTACAACATCATGGCCGCACGTGAGCGGGGCTCGGTCAAGGTCGCGGTGACGCCGTGACGGGCAGTCGAGGTGCGGGGGCGGCGGGTCGGTTGTTGTCAGTTGCCTTCTCGGTCGTCGGAGGGATTGTGGCCGCACCGAGCGGGACGCACCGAACGGTGTCAGACACCGGACGGTGACATCAACTCGCTGGACCAATGACGGGGCAGGCTGTCCACATCGCCGTTGCAGAACGCAGGATGTTGAATCCGGGCGGGGTCCTCCCGCTGGTTCTGGGTGTTCCGACCCTTTTGGGCTTCTTGACTCTGGGTCTTGGGCTCCGCAGAAAAGCCAACTCGCCAGGTGCCACGGCATGACGGATGCCCGTTTCAGCCGCGGGCCGCAACAGGCGAAAAACACGGACGCCCATCGGTGATGTTCGGACGGGCGAGGTTTGGTCGCCCGCGGACGAGCGTAAGTTCCGGGTTTGTGTGTCGTCGTCCTGGTACGACAGCCCACGCTGACCACGTCACGGGATGTCTCCTCCGACCCGATGCCATCAGCACGGCTTGACCGTGGCATACGAAGCGACGATGAGATGAAGGGAACACCGATGCACCGTTTCGGATTCCGGATTACCAGACTGATGTCGCTGTCGGTGATGGCGGCGGTGCTGATCGTTCCGTCGGTGGCGCTGGCTGCCGTGAGCGTCACGAAAGCTTCACTCAGCACGGGCAGCCTCAGGGTCGAGGGCCAAGGGGCGCGGTCGAACGCGACGATCACGGTGTCGTCGCCCGAATCCTCGGTGACGGGGAGAGCCGATAGCGGGGGCAGGTTCAGGGTCTCCGCATCGAGTTTCAGGTCGAGCACCTGCAAGGTGACGGTGGGCGACGGAGTCACTTCGGCGGTTGCGACCCTCTCTGGATGTACCCCTGCTCCCGCCCCGGCTCCCGCGCCGGCGTTGTCATCAGTGGCGCTGAGCCACACCTCGCTCAACTCGGTCGGCACCCTGGCCGTTGGAGAAGTCCTGCTGGCGAGCGTGACCTCGGCGCCGGTCACCGTGGCACTCTCGAGCAGCCATCCCAGCATCGCCCCTGTGAGCAGCGCCTCCGTTCAGGTTGCAGCCGGCTTCAACCAGGCGGTATTCACGGTGCAACAAACCTCCATTGTCACCGCCCCGACCAGCGTGACAATCTCGGCCTCCGCCGGCGGGGTGACGAAGACGACACTCTTGACGATCAACCCGACGCCGCCCATGGCCTTCTTCGCCCCGACGGCCGATATGGGTCCGGGCTACGTGGGCGCCAACTTCGTCGACACGGCCGTCGGCATCGGAACGACGTTGGGGGTCTCCTCCCACGTCGGCTGCGTCCGCTTCGACATCACCGCGGGCCAACTCCCCAACGGCCTGTTCCTCGTTGACCCGAACACCGGTGCGACTCCCTGCAAGATCCCGGCCATCTCGGTCTCGGGCGTGCCGACCACCGTGCAGACGAGCACATTCACCCTCACGGCGACCGACCAGGGCAACGGCCAACAGGCGACCATCATCGTCACCATCACGATCAACCCGGCGCTCGGGCTCGCGATCACCCCCCAGTTTCCCTGGTCGCCCGTCGTCGGAAGCTTCGCCAACTTGTGGATCACCGGCAGCGGCGGCGTCGTGCCGTACACATGGACCCGGACCGCCGGTCAGTTCCCGCCGGGAATGTCGCTCGTCCAGGACAACCGGGACGGCCCCTTGGTACGGGTCACGGGAACGCCGACGACCGCCGGGACGTACACCTTTACCCTGCGAGTGACGGATGCTCAGGGCGCCACCGGAACCCAGGCCATCACCGTCACGGTGACCCCCGCCTGACGCGGGCACTCAGTGGTCCTTCTCATAAGTACGGGCACGTTTCCCGAGTGAAAACCGAGTCAGGCGAGGACGCAGTGTCCTGCCGCTATCGGTTGCCATAACGGGAGGACCGAGGGCTCGCCCCCGGCGGGTGGAAATTCGAACCTCAGAACGCCTATTTCCGAAGCGAAACCGAGCAATACGGCGTCGGCGAGATCGCTGTTACCGTACCTCCGAGGACAAAGTCGGACTTCGCCTCATGGACCATCGTGTGCCCTGACGCGGGTTGCAGGCTGATGTCAGGTTGGCTGTAGACGGTCGCGCGCCTCTTGATCCGGGCAAGCGTCGTTGGCGTGTTCGCGTCCGCCTCCCGGTTCGACAAGATCGCGGGACCGTCGTTCGATTCACCGTTTGAACGACGGTCCCGCGATGTTCATGCGACTGATGGGGGCGCCGTTTCGATGCAATCACGCATCGTTTGGCACCCGCCTGAGGCTGGTGGTCTGGGCTGCCGCGCTTGCGTGAATCAGCGAGGCGGCCCAATGGGGGCCGCAGTCAATGGCGGCTCCGTCCCGCGACGCCGCGCCCGCCCGGGCGATGCGCTCGCTGTTGGTGGAGCCCGCTCGTCCTCGCGTTCGGCGACCCGACGGCGCCCACTTCTTGCCATGTTCCACGCGTCGGCGCATTTGCGCCTGGATCCGTCGGGGTGACCCCGTCGAGGATTCCGTCGTGTCGGTGGATGGCCCAGCGGTGCATTCCGTGGCGCTCCGATGTGCGGTGGCGTGAGGATGGCATCGACGATTGCGTCGTGTTGGTGCTGATCCTCACGACCGAGTCTTCTCCGATTGGCGTGCCGTGTCAAGTCGGACTCGCGACCTTGTCCACACCGCTTCGCAAGCGGACGCGAACAGGTCTCGTCCCGGTGCCCACCCCCCGCGGTCAATGGATGACGGCGCTCGCAGCCGACACGCGCAGTCTGAATGAATTCGCCGGCACAGCTGCGGCGAATCCCAGAGCGAGCCGTGGAGAATCCGAAACTCGCCTCCGCGTCTGCACGTATGCAAGGACTGCGAGGACCGTGCGATTGTCGCTTTCGGTGGCGCGCACCTGATTGCCCGGCACGCGCGAGGAATCAATTCGAAGCCACCGGGATCAGCCGACGCGATCGCGTCGGACACCACCACACGCGGAGAGAACCATGGACATGCAGAGGGTCCTCAAGATCGGCGGGCTCGTGGCCGGGGTCGTCATGATCGCCTTCGGCGTCGGCTCGATCGCCTTGGGCATGGACGCGCGCAGCACCGTCACGACGGAGCTGAAACGGGAACTCATCGTCGGCTCGGCGGATATGAGTCCGATCGAGATCCAGAAGGCGGTGCAGGAGGCCGGCCTCAAGAATGTTCCGATCCCGTCGTGCAACGTCGCGGACCAGAAGATCGACACCGGGGCCGACGCCCGTTGCTTTGCCCAGTACATGCGCGTCCATGCGCTTGAGTCGTCGGGCGGCCTCACCTACGCGCAGATGGGACGCTTTGCCTCCGCAGCGACCCCAACCGACGCCAAGGGCACAAACGACCAGGCTGCCGCGGCGAAGGATGCGCAAGGCAAGCCGATCGCAAACGGCCCGCGTAACACGTGGGTGACCGAGACCGCCCTCTCAACGGCGCTCAACGTCTCCTTCATGGCGGAGAAGCTCGGGCTCTTCACGATCGTGATCGGAATCGCGCTGCTGCTGAGCGGCATCGGCTTCATCATCCTCGCGCTCGGCATCCTTGGGAGACGTGAGCAGATGCCTGTGACAAGCTGACCGAACCCCTGGACGAGCGGTTGACGTCGTGCCTCGGCTCGTCCAACCGCACCGTGGGGGTGGACGAGCCGAGGCGAACAGGCGGCGGCGGGCGACCCCACCCGGTGGTGCTCAACCGCGAGGCCGCTCGGGCGGGATGACGGCGAAGCCGCGAGGGGCGATGTGGAAACCCTCATAGTGGTAGGGCAGGTGGGTGCTCTCCTCCGCGGCCCATCTCGGTTCGTGGTGGTGGCGCACGACGACCCACATCACGATGTCGTCACCGTTCGCGGTGTCGAGCCCGCCGGTCGCGTACCGGTCCAGTACGGCATCGCTGCAGCCCGGCATCCCGACGTCTTCGCCGGTCTGGAACGTGTCGCCCCGGTAGACCGTCGCCCAGATGTCGCCGCTCGAATGCGCGTCGGTTCCCGCCAGTGCGGGGATCTCGACTTCGTATCCTCGTGTGGGGCCGCCGCTGCCGACTGCGCTTTTCAGATCGCGCACGCGAAACTTGCGGGCCGACGGCGGGTCGAGCAGATGCCTTCCCTGGTTCGTTTGCGTGGCCCAATCGTCGCCCAGGACGTTGTCGTCGAAACCGGCGTGACGGAACACCTCGAACACGTCGGATGAGAAGCCGTCGATGTCCAGATCGATCCGGAAGTACATGTGGTGGACGTGCGCCTTCGACGTGTCGTTGGGGTTGAGCTTGCCGCCCATCCCGAGGTCGGCGTGAATTTCGCCGTACGAGTTGAATTCCCACTGGTGGACGTACTGGTACCAGCCGCACTGGAACTTCGCCTGGACCACCATGCTCGCCGGACCGAAGCTCGAAGCCGGCTCGACCGTGACGTCCACGGCCTCCAGGTCCTTCGTCGCATACCAGTTGGGCTGGCCGCGGACATCGTCGTTCGGCGCGTTCGAACGGAGCGCATCGAAGCCCGCCCCTCCGCACATCGCGCCAAGTCCGTCCTTATAGGTGAACTCGGGGCCCTGGGGGTCGGCGATTGGGTGGTGGTACGGCACGATCGCGAACGGCTGGCTGCCCTTCCACATGCACCTGCGACCCTGAAAGTCGGCCCACCAGATCTCAAGTCCGCCCGCGCCGGGATCCGGGATGCGCCAGTGCACCGTCCATCCCGCGCCGGTCTCCTTGTGGAAATCGCCCCAGTTGCTCATCGGGTCTCCTCCCCGGCGTCGCTGACGCCGACCACGAACGGGCCGTCCAGGTCGATCTCGGCGGTGGCGACCGGCGTGACCCGACCCCGCTGGGTGCGGAGGATCCGGGCGGCGACTCGCCGTCCCGCGTCGTGGTCGGTCGGCGATGCGATTTCAACCGCGACGTTCTTCATGCGGATCAGTCGCGCGGTGCGCTCGTGGTGTGCGAGCAGGCTGTCGATCTGTTCTCGTTCGTCGGGTGTGAGGGGGCGGCGTGTGTCAGTCCGCTGAACCTGCTCCGCAATCTGTCCATCCGGCGTGACGGCGACGTCGTGGTCGATATGGAGGTCGCGGTCGCGGACGACGACCCGGATGAGCCGCGTCGGCGCTGCGTCGCGCCGTGGGGGCTTCTCGATGCGAAGCTCCGGCGGGTGCGCCCGCAGCCGTTCGGATGGCGTGTCGGTGGACGATTCGACAGCGCGGATCGCGGCGGACAACGCGGTTGCGCTCTCGCGGGCGCGAAGCGGTGCGAGGACGCTGCGGCCGTAGCGTCTGGTCTGTGGCGAATCGGCGGTCGTTCGCGGCACGGGACTCTCCCTTGGTTGCGTGTCTCACAACGAGGGCCGACCCCTGTCGGTGATACACGGACCACGTCCGAGGGAGGCGAACCGGGCTCACCTCCCGGTTCGCGCTGGACGGGATCGCCGTCGAATGCCCGCTTCCATGTGTTACGACAACCAGCGTTCGATCATCGAGATCCTCCACAAGAAGAATGCGTTGCGTCCGGCCTCGATGCCGCCGGCGCCACGGACATCCTCTGGACGCTCAACCACCCGGACCTTTATTGGCTTCTCGTCGGTGAGCGGGGATGGACACCCGACCAGCACGAAGCGTGGTTGGTGGACCTCCTGTGCGACAGATCCTGACGAGCACGGAACACGCGGGGCCCTCAATGAGCCGCTGAGTTTGAGCGACGTTACTGTCGGGCAGGTGCGTCTCCTTGTCCGAGCGGTGTCTTGTCGGGGTTGGCGGAGTGGCCGTATGCTCGGCGCGTGAATGATTCCACGACGTCGTTCAGCGGAGCGGTGCCGGACGTCAGCGGCGGCTGATTACGAGGGTCGATGGTCCCGATGGTCTGGTTGGCGCGACCGGCAAGACGACCACAAAGCGCGCCCCCTGGCCGGGGCCGTCGCTGGTTGCGGCGACCTCACCGCCCAATGCCTGAACAATGGCCCGCGCGATCGTCAGGCCGATGCCGCTTCCGCCGGTTGCCCGAGACCGAGCCCCGTCGGTCCGGAAGAATCGTTCGAAGACCCGCTCGAGATTCTCGGTGGCGATGCCCTCGCCGGTGTCGGTCACGGTGATCTCG
>JANLOO010000059.1:0-70439 GCA_031366605.1 Actinomycetota bacterium
CGTCTTCAAGGGCCTCAAAGCCGGCAAGCACACCCTCACGATCCAGTCGGTGCGCAGCGACCACATGCCCCACGGGCTCAAGCCCATCGTGGTGAAGTTCACGAGCAAGTAGCTCGCAGATCACAGCGCTACGGCCACCGCACGCATTTCGGGGTGGCCGTAGGCGCTTCCTTGACCCCTCAGCCGGAGACGCGCCACCGTGCTCACACCTCTGCGACGCCTCGTCGGCACGACCTTCACAGGCCTCGCCGTCGCGTTCACCGCCGGTTGTTCCGGCCAACGCCCCGCGACCCCCGCGACCTCGGCGACCCCCGCGGCCGTGGCCATCCAGGCCGGGGCCCATGCCCGATCTGACGGGAGCCTCTACTTCCGCGAGCGGGTCCTGCGGGTCCCTGCCGGGCAGGTCAGCATCCTTTTCACCAACCCGGCAGCCCTCGAACACAACGTCGCCCTACGCAAGAACGGTGAGCGCCTCGGGATCACGGCCACCGTCGCGGACGGCGCGAGCGCACGACTCAACCTCCACCTCCAGCCGGGCCGCTACGTCTTTTTCTGCGCGATACCCGGACACGAGGCAACGGGGATGCGCGGGACCCTGATCGTCACGTAACGGTCCGTCAGGAAGAACTCCTGTGATGGAGGACGAGCGAGAACAGAGGCAGACGGTGTTGGTGAACCTCGTTGCCACTGGTGGGAACAGCGACCTCGGCGACGCCGTATGCCGACGGTTTGCAGCCGTCAAACGTTGCAGTAGTCGTTCCTTGACGGACGCGAAGCGGGTGGCTGACGGAGTTGTCATCTTCCTTTCAGGTGTTCGTAACCTGGCGTTCACCAGGGGTCGCGAGGGTCCTGGGTACCGGACGGGTGTATCGACGTCCGCCTCACCGCCCCAACCTCAGGAGCCTCCTCAATGAAATTTCCACGTAGGGCGTTTGCGCTGGTCGCCGTCGGCGCAGCGTTGTCCGTCGCAGGCGTCGCCGCCGCGAGCTCAGACTCGTCTGGCGGGCCGGACGTCACGGTCACGAACTTCGCGCTCGACACCGACCCCGCGCACGAGACCGTCACGCTCCCGCTCTTCAAAGGCCATGACAGCGTCGGCGCCACGGTCTGGTACGTGGTGACCGACTCATCGGACGAGAACGACGCCGCGCGGCGCGGCATCAACTTCGCGCCGAAGCTCGCGAACGCGCTCGGCACAAGAGCCGTCGAGCGCGTCCGTGTGGCAAACGGCGAGGTCGAGTTCCCGACGGGCGGCTCGGTGGACTTCAGCCCGACCCGTGTGGTCGTCCCCGACCCGGTCGACGGCTTTCCTCCGCTCAACTTCGATCCTGGTGCACTCGGGGAAGCGAACTACAGTCCCCTGATCACCACCGGCAACGGCGTCGTGCTGAACGCGACCCAGGTCAAGAACGCGACGGGTGAACACGACTCGATCACCACAATCGACACCGCCAACAACCGCGTCACCCTGAAGCTCTTCTCGGGCTTGTGGAACGGGCACCGGACGCTCTATCTGCACCAAGACGCATCGTCAAAACTGGTCGCGGCGGCGGAGGGCTCGACGTACGCGCCGAACCTCGACGCGGCTCCCGGCCTCGGATCGAACGAGGTCAAGACCTCGGCCCGGTCAGCGATCATCCCGATCATCAACGGGCCGCGTGGAGTCGGCAATCCGGCACGGCAAGGCCTGCAGTCTGCGCTGTTCGGGGAGGGCGACCCGCTCAACATCAACCAGGACGTTCCAGGGCGCTCGAACCGCTACAGCCCTGTTTGGGACGTTCACCTGGTGGTCTGGACGCAGGCGGCGATCAACGCCGGGGCCCGCACCCGGCTCGTCTCGGGCAGCGACGTCGCGAACGTGATCCAGCACGGGCTCGCCACCAGTGGTGGCAGCGGTCCAGCGAACAAGGACTTGGGCGGTCTTCGGGCAGCCGGCTTCATCTCGAACTGCCCGATCGTCGCGGTCTTCTAATCCAACCTGCGGATCCCAGCCTCTGAAGCAGCAACGGCGCTGCCGGGCCTCCTCCGGGCCCGGCAGCGCTCTGAACACCAGGAGGATCCTTTGATCAGCTTGTCGCGTCATCGCCACACCCGGGAGTTCATCAGTGGGTTTGCGCTCGCGGTCGCGTTCGCAGTCGCAGGGCCGGCCACGGCGGCAACGCCGACAGGACGTGGAGTCGCGCGGCGCGCCGGGACGTCCGTGACGTTCGCCGTGCTGTTCAACGTCACGACATTCACCTTCCTGATCAGGACGCCGAACGGCACATCGGTGGCCGGCTTCGTCGCTCCTCACGGTTTCGGCTGCGGCGTTGATCCAGATGGTGCACTCCGCTGCGTCGGGCGACAGCCCTTGCGCCCCGGACGGGTTGCCCGCGGACGATTCTCCACCCGATCTCCGCTGAACCTCGGAACGCGCCTGCGTCTGACGGGGTTCGCGAATCGCGGAGCGATCGGCCCGTTCCCGATCACGCTCAGAGGGCCAGCCGTCTGAGGGTCCTGTGCGCGCCCCGGACGGTTATTCCACGGCTTCCGATCACCAATGCCGCAAATGAGCACCGGTGCCACCGTTCGAGATCATCGCTGGTGACGCGCGTGCCACGCGAGGACGGAGTTGGTGGGCACGTTGCTAACCTCCCGGTGAGCAGATGTCGACGACGAGCCGTGACTACTACGACATCCTGGGTGTGCCCAGGGATGCCGATGACGAGACGATCAAGAAGGCGTTCCGGGGCAAGGCCCGGGAACTTCATCCTGACGTCAACCCTGACGACCCTATGGCCGAGGAGCGGTTCAAGGAGGTCGCCGAGGCCTACAAGGTCCTGAGCGAACCCGACACGCGCTCGGCGTACGACCGGCACGGGCGTGACGGATTGCGTGGCGCTGCGGGGCCGAATATGAGCGACTTCGGTTCGTTCCAAGAGATCTTTGACGCGTTGTTCACCGCCGGCGACATCTTCGGTCGTGGACGCGGTGGGCCACGTCGTCAGGCCGGGGACGATCACCTGGTCGGCGTCCAGCTGACGTTCGTCGAGTCCGCGGTGGGCGTGACCCGCGAGATCGGGGTCGACCTGGTCGGGGTCTGCACGACCTGCGACGGCGGTGGCGCGGCCCCGAGGGCCGAGCTCGTGCGCTGCACACGCTGCGACGGTGCCGGCGAGATCCGCCAGACGATGCGTGGTCCCCTCGGTCAATTCGTTCGGGCCACCATGTGCTCTGCCTGCAACGGCGAAGGTCAAGTGCCCACCGAGCGCTGCCCAGACTGCCGCGGTACCGGTCGCAAGAAGACCCGCGACACGGTCGAGGTCAAGATCCCCGCGGGCATCAACCACGGGCAGCGTATCTTGCTGCCGGGACGCGGCCATGCGGGGGACTCCGGCGCGCCGCGAGGCGACCTGTACGTCGAGGTCGCGGTCGCTGACGACGAGCGGTTCCAGCGGGATGAACTCGACATCGTCACACGGATCCGGATCCCCGTCGCCGATGCGATGACCGGCACGACCGTCAAGGTCCCCACCATCGAGGGCGAGACCGAGGTTGTGCTCGAGCCCGGCGTCCAGCCGTTCGCCCAACACGTGCTGCGCGGCAAGGGATTCCCATCGGTGCAAGGACGTGGTCACGGCGACCAGCGCGTCGTCGTCGAGGTCGTCGTCCCGCGCGTGACCAGCGACGAAGGCCGCCGTCTACTGACCGAACTCGAGGCGCACAGCGAACCGGAGGGCGATGGCGGGGGCTTCTTCCGTCGCAAGCGCAAGCGCAAGTAGCGCTTTGACCGAGCTACAACGGTTGACCATCACCGTCGCCGGCGAGGATGCGGAGATGCTCGGTGCGGCGCTCGCCGATCTGGCGCCCTCGGGTTGGTGCGAGTCTGCCGGTGGTGAGGGCGCGTCGGTCGAGTTGTGGCTGCCCCGGACGGACGTCGCAGCCTCTCAACGGCTCGCCGACGCCCTCGCCGAGCGAGGTCTCGTCGCCGGCGTGGCGACCGTGGAGCAGAGCGATGACTGGCGCGATGGCCTGCGACGGCATCACCAGCCCATCGAGGTGGGCGATCGAATCCGCGTGCGGCCACCGTGGGCCGAGCCCCGCGACGGTCTGCTGGACGTCGTCATCGATCCGGGGATGGCGTTCGGCACGGGCCAACACGCGACGACCAAAGGGTGTCTGACGCTCCTGATCGCGGAGCCCGGTGGGAGCCTCGTGGACGTGGGATGCGGCTCGGGCGTCCTTGCGATTGCCGCTCGCAAGCTCGGATACGACCCCGTGTGGGCGATCGACTGCGACCCACTGGCGGTCGAGGCGACCATTGCGAACGCCCGCGTCAACGGTGTGTCACTGCGCATCGGAGCGCGCAATGTCGAGCACGACCGCCTCCCGCAAGCGCAGACGCTCGTCGCCAACATCACGGCCAATCCCGTGATCGCACTCGTTGCGGCGTTACGCGATCCGCTCCCCACGAAGGTGATCGTGTCCGGTTTTCGACCCGTGGATGTCGCACGTGTGACCGCGGCCTGGGCGCAGCGGGGGTACGTCGTCACCGATCGATTCGACGAGAGCGATTGGACGGCGCTGCGGTTGGTGCGAAGTGGTCCCCGCCGGACGTTCGCTGGGATATGGCGAGCGAAAAGCCCGGCGAACGGGGACGCAGTCTTTGCCCATGCTGGAGTGCATGGGCAAAGGCGAGGACAAGGCCTCCGAGGCCTTGGATGGCCACACGCTGCATTGATTCGGCGGTGTTTTGCAGCCGCCAGATCCCGACGATACTTTCGCCGGGGACCGCTCAAGTGAAACACACCTTCCGCTCGACCGTCGGCGACGTGCCCCAACCTGGGGTGGTGGTCATGTTGGGGGTCGATGACGGCCACCATCTGATCCGCGTCGCACGCCGCGGCGTCGGGGACGCCACCGAGGTGATCGGTCCGGACGGGCAGATCTGGCCCGCGGTCATCGAGGCTGTCGGGCCGCCGGTGCAATTGCGCGTCGGTGACACGCCACGTCGCGGCCCGTCGGTCGTGCCGATCGATCTCTACATCGGCAGCCTTGAGTGGGGCCGGTTCGACCTGGTGATCGAGAAGTGCACCGAGATCGGCATCGCGTCCGTGACGATGTTCAGCTCGGAACGCGCGGGGCGCAAGGCCGATCAGCAGGGCTTCGATCGGCGGCGGGAGCGGCTCGACCGGCTCGCGGATGCAGCCGCCAAACAGAGTGGACAAGGACGTCGTCCCGAGCTTCGTGGGTTGGTACCGTTTTCGGCCGTGATCCAGGCGATCCCACCAAGC
The DNA here is from genome assembly GCA_031366605.1 of Actinomycetota bacterium. Classification (GTDB taxonomy): domain Bacteria; phylum Actinomycetota; class Thermoleophilia; order Miltoncostaeales; family Miltoncostaeaceae; genus CALMEC01. Next base: position 5,274 of record JANLOO010000059.1, read on the forward strand.
GCGGGTTTTGTGGTCGACGCACGCGGGGAGCGCACGTTGGGTCAGGCGTTGCGTGCCGCCGCCCCTGAGCGAGCGGCGATCGTCGTCGGATCGGACGCGGGGTTCTCGGAGGCCGAGATCGATCAGGCCCGTCAGGCGGGCGTTGCGATCTGCGGCCTGGGGGCGTCGACGCTGCGGGCCGAGACCGCCGCGTTGGTCGCGGTTGCCGTCGCGGCGGACGGCCTCGCTGCGATGGAGATCATCTGATGGCCCAGTTCTCGGTCAGGTTCCTTGGGTGCAAGGTCAGTCAGGCCGATGCGATGTTGATCCGCGATGCCCTGCGGGACGCAGGCCACGTTGAGACGAGCCCGGATCACGCCGAGGTCCATGTGGTCAACACGTGTGCCCTGACGGTGGAGGCCGAACGCAAGAGTCGCCAGCAGGTCAATCGTGCCGCGCGCGTTGCGACCAGGACGTTTGTGACCGGCTGCGCCGCCAACCTCAACCGCGACCAATTCACTGCCGGCGGGGTGACTGTCGTCAATGGCTCAGCCGACCGCGTCGCCGTCGAGATCGCCGCGGAGTTGGGCGCCGCACCGGCGCTGGCCTGCCACGACGATGAGCGCCCCTCGGGCCGCACACGGGCCTTCATCAAGGTGCAGAACGGCTGCGACCAGCGTTGCGCGTTTTGCATCATCCCCAGCACACGCGGCGTCGCCGAGAGTCGATCGCGTGCGGCGATCCTGCGCGATGCGCTGCGGCGCCTGGGCGAAGGGCATCGCGAGCTGGTGTTGACCGGCATCAACATCGGAACGTGGCGCGACCCGGCCGGCCTCGACGACCTGTCGGATCTGATCCGTCAGATCGGCGGTCTCGATGGGTTGGCCCGACTGCGGATCTCGTCGATCGAGCCCGGTGACGTGACTCCCCGATTGATGGCGGCCATGGCCGAGACGCCGACCGTCGCGTGCCACATGCACATCCCGCTGCAGTCGGCCGACCCCGGTGTACTGCTCGACATGGGACGCTCGTACACGGTCGAGCGCTACCTGCAGGCGGTTGCATGGGCCCGCGAGGCCATCCCCGAACTCAACGTCACGACCGACGTCATCGTGGGGTTTCCGACCGAAGGCGACGACGCGTTTGGTCGCACGCTCGCGCTGGTCGACGCGTTGGGGTTCGGCAAGGTCCATGTGTTTCCGTATTCGCCACGTCCCGGGACACGGGCTGAGGTCCTCGGCGATCGGGTCACCGCGGCGCACAAAGACGAGCGCAGCCGCGCGTTGCGCGACCGTTCGGACCGACTGGGGTTCGCCCATCGTCGCCGGCGCATCGGCTCGCGCGACGCGGTGCTGGTCGAGAAGGTCATGGACGACGGCACGGCGGCGGGCTACGGCTCCGACTACACGCGGTTTGTGCTGCCGGCCAATGTCGCGAGCCGTGGCCAGATCGTCTTGGTTCGTGCGCAGGGGCTGATCGGTGATCACCTGCACGGAATCCCCATCGAGGAGTCCTGATGTCCCAGCACTGCCTGTTCTGCGCGATCGTCCGGGGTGACATCCCGGCGGACGTCGTCCACCGTGCGGAGGGATTCGTTGCGTTCCGGGACATCGCGCCCAAGGCCCCGGTCCACGTGCTGGTCATTCCCGAGCGGCATGTGGCCTCGTTGGAGGAGGTCGACGGGCTGACGGCCGAAGAACGCTCGGACATGTTGCTGTTCATCGCAGAGGTCGCGCGGCGCGAGGGACTCGTCCAAGACGGCTATCGGGTGACTGCAAACCACGGCCCGAACGCCCTGCAGAGCGTGTTCCACCTGCACTGGCACGTGATGGGCGGCGCAACCCTGTCACACTCCATGTGATGGAACGGACGATCGAACTTGCGGACCGCGTCGCGGTCGAACTCGCCGGCGAACACGACCGCACCTTGCGCTCACTCGAGGACAAGCTCAACCTGGCGATCGACTTGCGCGGCAACCGCATGACGCTGACCGGAGATGACGCCCGGGTCGAGGCCGCGGCCGCGGTCATCGACGAACTGGCCGACCTGGTCGCCGGTGGACAGACCCTGGGGCCCGGGACGATGGATGCGCTGGCAAGCGCGATCGATGAACACGAGCCGCTGAGCGGGATGCTGGGAAACGTCTTGTGGCGCCATCGTGCGATTGCGATCACCCCCAAGACCGCCGGCCAGCGCCGCTACGTGGATGCGGTCCGCGACAACACGATCACATTCGGCATCGGCCCGGCCGGTACCGGCAAGACCTATCTGGCGGTTGCGATGGCGGTGGCGGCACTACATCGTCGCGAAGTCGGTCGGATCATCCTGACCAGACCTGCGGTCGAGGCCGGTGAGCGCCTGGGCTTCTTGCCCGGCGACATTGCGGCCAAGGTCGACCCGTACCTGCGCCCGCTGATCGACGCGTTGCACGACATGATGGACGCCGACAAGGTCGAGGTGGCGCTGGAGCGCGGGCAGATCGAGATCGCGCCCCTTGCCTTCATGCGGGGGCGCACGCTCAACGACAGTTTCATCATCTTGGACGAGGCGCAGAACACCACGGCCGAGCAGATGAAGATGTTCCTGACGCGCCTGGGCTACGGATCGAAGATGGTCGTGACCGGCGACGTCACCCAAGTGGATCTTCCCCGCGACCGGCCCTCGGCGCTCCACGCCATCGGCGGGATTCTGGAGTCGGTGCCCCAGATCGCGTTCGTCAGCTTCGGTCGTGCGGACGTCGTACGCCACAAGCTCGTGCAGGACATCGTCGAGGCGTATCGCGTGGCGGAAGAAGATCGCCCATGATCGATGTCGAGGCCCGCTCGGATCTCGATGTCGATGTCGCGCCGCTCGTCGATTTGATCGTCCGAGTCTGCGACCACTTGGGGGTGCAACGCGCGAGCGTGGGCCTGATGATCGTCGGATCCGACGAGATGGCCACGATCAACGGCGAGCACCGAGCCAAGCCCGAACCCACCGACGTGTTGGCCTTCCCGATCGACGGTCCCGAGGTCCTGGGCGGCTGGCCCGCCGACGGTCCCGAGCCGGAACTCGGCGACATCATCATCTGTCCCGATGCGGCGCAGGATCCACTCGGCACGCTCGCGGTCCACGGGTTGCTGCACCTGCTCGGATACGACCACGAGGCGGATGCGGGCGAGATGCTCGCGCTGCAAGACCAGATCCTCGCGAAGGTCGACGCGTGAGCGAACCGCCTCCGCCACGCGAAGGGCTGTTGCGGGTGTTCCGCCGTCAGCCCAAGGAGGCGTTGCCGCGCCAGGGGTCGTTGCGCTGGTCCTTCACGTGGGCGTTCGAGGGCATCGTCTACGTCTTGCGCACGCAGCGCAACATGCGCATCCATATGGGGGCGGGCTTCCTGGCGCTGGTGCTGGCGTTGCTGCTCGGGGTGACCAGGTTGGAGTTCATCGCAGTGCTCGGTGCGGTCAGCTTCGTCCTGATCGCCGAGATGTTCAACACCGCGATCGAAGCGGCGATCGATGCCCTGGTCACGCACTACCACCCGCTCGTCAAGGTCGCCAAGGACGTCTCGGCCGGCGCCGTGTTGGTCGCCACGGCCAACGCCCTCGCCGTGGCCTACCTGGTGTTCTACAGCCACATCACCGATCCCACACAAGAGTTGGTGGGGCAGCTCCAAGGCAAGCCGTCGCAGATCGTCGTGGGGTCGCTCATCGTCACGATCATTCTGGCCATGGCGATCAAGGCCGCGATCGGGCGGGGGACGCCGCTTCGCGGCGGTCTGCCGTCCGGCCACGCGTCTGCCGCATTTGCCGGCTGGGCGGCGATCACCGTCGTTGCAAACGACGTTCGGCACGCCGCGCTCATCTCGACGCTGGCATTCATGATGGCGCTCTTGGTGGCCCAATCACGGGTCGAGGCGGGTATCCATTCGGCGATCGAGGTCATCGCGGGCGCTGTGTTGGGCACCGCCGTGACCCTCCTGATGTTCCAGCTGCTCGCATGACGGCCGACGCGTTCTACGCGGTTGCGCTCGCCGCGACCGCGCGTGCGTATCCGCCGTACAGCGGGCTGCACGTCGGGGCGGTCCTCGAGGCCGTCGACGGAACGTTGATCGAGGGCGCCAACGTCGAGTTCGGAAGCTACGGCTTGACGATCTGTGCTGAGCGCACCGCGCTGGCCAAGGCGGTGACCGATGGTCACCGATCTTTTCGTCGCGCAGGCGTGGCGCGCGCCGACGGGCTGGCGATCTCGCCGTGCGGAATGTGCCGCCAGTCGCTCGCCGAGTTTGGGCTCGACATGATGGTCGTCTACCGCAGCCCGGGCGGCATCGTCGAGCGCCCCCTGCGCGAGCTTCTGCCCGATGCATTCATCCTCGACGACTGAATTGAGGCACGGATGCGAACAGTAATGACGCGACGGCCTATTGGCGATGGCCACTTGGCCGCGACCTGGGTGTCCGTATGAGCTTCCGTTCGGGCTTCGTGGCCCTGGCCGGACGGCCCAACGTGGGCAAGTCCACACTCGCCAACGCGTTGTCCGGTGTCCATGTCGCGGCTGTGTCGCCGCGACCGCAAACCACGCGCCGCCGTGTCACGGCAGTCGTTCACGACACGGATTGGCAGGCGATCCTGCTCGACATGCCGGGCTTCCAGAAGCCCGCGGACGGTCTGACCAAACGTATGCAGACCGCGGTCGACCAGGCGGTCGCCGATTGCGATGCCGCGATCTTCATGGTCAACGCGGCCGAGTCCGTGGGTGGTGGCGATCGGTTCATCGCCGAGCGCCTCAAGTCCGCCGGACTACCGGTCATCGTCGTCGTCAACCAGGTCGACCGCGTTGCGCCTGATGCGATCATGCACACGATCGGCGCCGTCGCGCAGTTGCTCGACTTCGCCGCGCTGCACCCGGTCAGCGCGCTGACCGGGGACGGCCTCGCGGCCCTCAGAGTGGATCTGGCCGCCCTGCTGCCGGAAGGGCCGGCGTACTTCCCGCCGGGCGTCGCGACCGACCAGACCGACGACGAGTTGGCGGGCGAGATCATCCGTGAGGCGGCCCTGCAGCGAGTGCGTGACGAGGTGCCCCACGCGGTCGCGGTGCAGGTCGAGGTCATCGAACCCACCGCTGACGGGCGAGTGGTGCGCGCGGCGATTCTGGTGGAGACAAACTCGCAGAAGGGCATCCTGGTCGGGCACGGCGGGCAGATGATCCGCGCGATCGGCCAGGCCTCACGCGAGATCTTGGCCCGCATGTGGGGCGAACCGGTCCACACCGACCTGACGGTCAAGGTACGACCCAAATGGCGGCGCGACGAGACCATGCTGGACCGCCTGGGTCTCTGAGCGCAGGTGCGTTGTCCGCAAGAGCGGGGACATTGTGATCATATCGCGGGCGACCGGCGGTCAGGTTGCGGGGTCAGGCTGCCATCGACGTCGTGGCGGAGGTCGAGGTCGGTGATCCACAAGGGTCATGGTGCCAACCGATCCCGTTGAGGGTTCGATGAGCAAGACTCAACCCTGAGGCTGGTATCGTCGCCAGTCCCGACATCGGACGCGATGCTCAAAGAACACGACGTGCGCGACTTGGCCGAAGTGGGCGGGTCGATCCAGGTGGTCCATCACGAGCGCAACCCCGGTTGTGCGTTCGATCTGGGCTGGGTGGAGTCGGTTCACGTCAACCGCAGCGCGGTTGAGCGACGCACTGCCACGCTGACCACGCGACGCACCGTCAAGAAGGACTGGCAGGCCGCGTGGCTGCTGCGTGCGATCCAATGCATCGACCTGACCACCCTGTCGGGTGACGACACGCCGGGCAACGTGCATCGCCTGTGCGCCAAAGCGCGACAGCCGGTCCGCCAGGATCTGCTGGCCGCGTTGGGAGTCCCCACCGGGGCCGTGCACACCGCGGCGGTTTGCGTCTACCACCACTTCGTGGCGGATGCCGTCGCGGCGCTTCGTGGGAGCGCCATCCCCGTGGCCGCCGTCTCGACCGGGTTTCCAGCGGGCCTCGTGTCGCATGAGGTCAAGCTCCGCGAGATCGCCGACTCGGTCGCGGCGGGGGCGGCCGAGATCGACATCGTCATCAGTCGCCACCTCGTCCTGACCGGCGATTGGCGCGGGCTCTACGACGAGGTGCGGTCGTTCCGCGCGGCGTGCGGTGATGCGCACATCAAGACGATCCTGGCGACGGGCGAGCTGGCCACGCTGACCAACGTGGCGCGCGCGAGCCTGGCGTGCATGATGGCGGGCGCGGACTTCATCAAGACCTCGACGGGCAAGGAGCCGGTCAACGCGACGCTGCCGGTCAGCCTGGTCATGGTTCGCGCGATCCGCGACTTCAACGAACGCACGCGCGGGGTCGTCGGCTTCAAGCCTGCGGGTGGCATCCGCACAGCGCGACAGGCAACCGATTGGTTGGCGCTGATCAAAGAGGAGCTTGGCGATGCGTGGCTTTCGCCGGATCTGTTTCGGTTCGGCGCGAGCAGCTTGTTGGGTGACATCGAGCGCCAGCTCGAGCACTACGTCACCGGCGCCTACTCGGCGGACTTCCGCCACCCCATGGCCTAATGGGCTCCCGGGTCTGGGATCTGCTGGACACGATGGACTACGGCCCGGCACCGGAGTCCGCCGGCAGCGTCAACGAGTGGTTGGACGGGCACAACCGGCGGTTCGGGCTTTTCATCGACGGGGCGTTCACCGAACCGGGCGAGACTTTCACGACCGTCAACCCCGGCAACGCCACGTCGATCGCAGAGGTCACCCAGGCGACGACGGCCGACGTCGACGCGGCGGTTGCAGCTGCTCGCCAGGCGTTCCCGGCGTGGGCTGCGCGCAGCGGGCATGAGCGCGCCCGGTACCTCTACGCGATCGCCCGTCACCTGCAAAAGTACAGCCGTCACTTCGCGGTGCTCGAGACGCTGGACAACGGCAAACCCATCCGCGAGACCCGTGACATCGACATCCCGCTCGTGGCACGGCACTTCAGCCACCACGCCGGGTGGGCGCAGGTCATGGGCACGGAACTGCCGGGATACGAGCCACTGGGCGTCGCGGGTCAGATCATTCCGTGGAACTTCCCGATGCTGATGCTGGCGTGGAAGATCGCCCCGGCAATCGCGATGGGCAACACCGTGGTGCTGAAACCCGCGGAGTGGACGTCGCTGACCGCGTTGGCGTTCGCCGAAGTCTGCCGCGACATCGGGTTGCCGCCCGGCGTCGTCAACATCGTCACCGGCGACGGTCGGGTTGGCGCGACAATCGTCGAGCACCCGGGCATCGACAAGATCGCGTTCACCGGGTCGACCGGCGTGGGTCGGGCGATCCGCGCGGCGACTGCGGGCACCGGCAAGAGGATTTCGCTCGAGTTGGGTGGCAAGTCGCCGTTCGTGGTGTTCGACAGTGCCGACTTGGACAGCGTGGTCGAGGGCGTTGTGGATGCCATCTGGTTCAACCAAGGGCAGGTGTGCTGCGCCGGCTCGCGCCTGCTCATCCAGGAGACCATCGCCGACACGTTGTTGGCCAAGCTGCGCGCGCGCATGGAAAAGCTGCGCGTCGGCGACCCTCTGGACAAGGCCGTCGACATCGGCGCGATTATCGCGCCCCGTCAGTTGGAACAGATCGACGCCCTGGTCAAGCAGGGCACCGACGAGGGCGCGACGTTGTGGCAGCCCTCGTGGGCGTGCCCGACCGAGGGGTACTTCTACCCGCCGACGCTCTTGACCGGCGTCGAGCCGGCGTCCACGGTGGCGCAGGTCGAGATCTTCGGCCCGGTCCTGGTGGCGATGACGTTCCGTACTCCGGCCGAGGCCGTGGCGCTGGCCAACAACACCAGGTTCGGTTTGGCGGCGAGCGTCTGGAGCGACGACTTGAATCTGGCGCTGGACATCGCACGTCAGATCAAGGCGGGCGTCGTGTGGGTCAACTGCACCAACCTGTTCGACGCCTCGGCAGGCTTCGGTGGCTTCCGCGAGAGCGGCTACGGGCGCGAGGGCGGCCGGGAGGGATTGTACGAATACGTGCGCCGCAGTCCTGTCGCGCCGAACAAGCGTCCCAAAGCCACACGCGCCCGTCCGACCCTCAACCGCAACGGGATGCCGGCGATCGATCGGACGGCCAAGCTGTTCATCGGCGGCAAACAAGTCCGTCCCGACGGTGGCTACAGCCGCCCGGTGCTCGACCCCTCAGGCGCCCGCGTCGGCGAGGTGGGGGAGGGCAACCGCAAGGACATCCGCAACGCGGTCGAGGCGGCGCGTGCGGCCGCGGGATGGGCACACGCGACGTCGTACAACCGCGCGCAGGTCCTGTACTTCATCGCCGAGAACCTGGCGGCACGCGGGCGTGAGTTTGCGGACCGCATCGGCCAGATGACGGGCATCGCGGGTGAGGCCGAGGTGGCCGCCGGCATCGAGTGCCTGTTCACGTATGCCGCGATGGCCGACAAGTGGGACGGCGCGGTCCACCACACGCCACTGCGCAACGTGACTCTCGCGATGCCAGAGGCCATCGGAACGATCGGCGTCGTCTGCCCGGACGAGTCCCCGTTGCTGGCATTCCTCAGCCTCGTCGCACCGGCGATCGCCATGGGCAACACCGTCATCGCGATCCCATCGGAGCAACACCCACTGGTAGTGACCGACCTCTACCAGGTCTTCGAGACCAGCGACCTGCCGGGTGGCGTCGTCAACATCGTGACCGGTGGTCGCGATCAAGTCGTCCCGACCCTGGCCGCCCACAACGACGTGGACGCGATCTGGCACTTCGGACCGGCCCACGATGGCGCCGCAGTCGAGGCGGCCTCGATCGGGAACCTCAAGCAGACCTGGATCTGGTACGGCGAACCCCTCGACTGGTACTCGTCAGACCACCGCGAGTCCCTGCGTCACGCGACCCAGGTCAAGAACATCTGGGTCCCGTATGGCGCCTGAGGGCCGTAAACCCTTATACCGCCTGCAAAAAAAGCTCGTTTCGCTGGGTGCTGCCAAGTTGCACTGACCGGCATCCAGCGGCATTTTCAGGCACGATTGCCACTCGTTTTGCCACTGGCTCGATCCCCAACTCCGAGCTCGCCGGCTGAGCGATCGCGGTTGAACGCCTCGGTGGACGCCTTCAGGAGGACCTCAAGAGCGGGAAGGGGCCAATCGAGGTCCTCGAATTTCTGGGTGCCGTTCCGAGGCGATGGCCATGGAGGAATGCGGTGAGATGTCGATGCTAACCTGATTGGCGAAATCAATCGTCTACGGGTCCGCGCTGGGCAATGGTTGGGAGGAGCCGCCTGATGAACCGGAAGATCCAACATTTCCTACTCGTGTTCGATCACGAGGACGGCAGACTCATCGACACCGTGGAATTCGGTACCGACGGCGAGGCGGCTGTGGCTGCCTACTCGGCCAAGGAGAAGGAGCTCGAGGACCGCAAGCTTGTTGAGATTGTGCTCATCGGGTCGGACTCGATCGAGACCGTCATGTTGACCCACGCCAACTACTTCGATGGCAGCGCAGCGCTGAGCGGGTACCTAGCAGGAATCTAGAGGTTTACGACAGCTGAGCGGACCGATCCCGGGACGGCGCCCATGATTCCCTTGTTGCGCGTCACGCGTGAGCGGCGACGTCTGGCTCGAGCGGGTGCACGCGGAGCGGCGGTGCGTCCAGCGAGCAGTGGCTGCATGGCTCCGGTTCATCGGTGCGCCGCGGCGGGTTTTGGATCGTGACTGCCGCGAGCAGCCCGCCGGCGATGCACACGCCGGCGGCGATCAACATGCCGCGCGTGAAGCCGTCGTCGAACGATGCTGCACCCACAGCCTGCGACGTCGAGATCCCGGCGAGCGCGGGAATGATCGCGACCGCGATGAGTCCGGCCACGCGGGCGACGGTGTTGTTGATTGCCGCAGACGCACCGGCGTGTTCCTCACCACCCGCGTGCAGCACGGTCGACGTCAACGGGGCGACGGTCAACGACAGGCCCAGCGCGAACACCAACACCCCGGGCAACACCGTGGAGGCATACGGGCTCGTTCGGTCGATGATTCCGAGCAGGCCCAATCCGAGGCCCGCGACGATCGGACCGACGCTCATCGGCACGCGCGGTCCGATGCGCTGGGCCAGACGTCCGGCGCGTGCCGACAGCAGCAGCATCACGATCGTCAGCGGCACGAGCGACGCCCCGGCCGCCAGGGGTGAGTATCCGGCCGTCTGCTGCAACTGGATCGGCAGCAGGAACAACGCCCCGGCGAGCGCGGCGTAGACCACGAACGTCACGATGTTCGCCGCGCTGAACTGTCGTGACCGAAACAACTCGAGCGGAATCAGCGCACCACGCCGTCCCTGCTCCAGCAGGATGAACGCCACCAGCCCTGCGATGCCCGCGGCGAGCGATCCGAGCACGCGCGGCGATGTCCACCCGGACGCCACGCCTGATGTCAGCCCGTACGTCGCTGCAGCGAGTCCCAACGCGGTGACCGTTGCGCCGCGGATATCGAGCGTCAGGCCACGGACACTCTCGTCACGCGTCTCGGGAACGTGGCGTCGCGCCACCCACACGACGGCCGCCGCGATGGGCAGGTTGATCAGAAAGATCAGCCGCCAGGAGACGGCTTCGATCAGGTAGCCACCGAGGAATGGGCCGAGTGCGCCTGCGATGCCGCCAAGCCCGGACCACGCCCCGACGGCCGCGCCGCGATCCTCCCTGCGGAAACTGGTCTCAATGATCGCGAGGCTGCCTGGAGTGAGCAGTGCGGCACCGATGCCTTGAAGCCCGCGGGCCGTGATGAGCATCTCGACGTTTGGAGCGATGCCGCACAGCAGCGACGCGGCGGCGAACCAGATGGCCCCGACGCAGAACACCCGACGGCGTCCGAAATGATCGCCCAGGGAGCCACCGAGCAGCAGAAACGCCGCGAGTGTGAGCGTGTACGCGTTGATGGTCCATTGGAGGTTCGCCAGGTCGGCAGCCAGATCACGCCCGATCGTGGGCAGCGCGATGTTGACGACGGTGGCATCCAGAAACGCCATGCTCGATCCGAGCACGGTTGCGAACAACACCCATCGACCTGCCGCCGACCGGTAGCTGACGCCAGGCGAACCTCCGAGCTGCTGGGATACGACGGCCATCCGATGACGATAGCCGGGCCCGTGTCGAGATGGGACCCAACGGCCGTCGCGCAAGCGCTACTCGGATGCTCCGCCATTTGGATGGGCAAATGTGGTCAATGCATCTGCAACGTGCCGAGCCCAGCTGCCGGCGCGGGGAAGCGCCACGACGGACCCCCACGGGGCGCGCACGGCGATCGCATGAACTCCTCCGGCGATCAGGGTATAGGTGCCCGTCGTGCCATCGCGGCGCAGGCGGTCAAAGCCGGCGCGTGAGCTGGTCGGACTGACACCTGGGATGCCGGGCAGGTAGCGGTCCAGGCTCCCGTGGAAGACGTCGAAGTGTTTGCCCTCCATCCCCGGCATCGGGATGCGTTCTGGCAACCACGGCGCCAGGCCGATGACCTGATGTACCCGGGGGTGGCCTGCGATCGCGCCGGCGACGGCGCCGCCCATCGAGTAGCCCAGAATGACGACCTCTCGGGCGCCCCCGGTGACGAGGCCCTCGAGCGTCGCCGTCCCGTCCTCGATGCACATGTCCATCTGCCTCCACGAGCGAACGCGGTAGCGCACCTCAGCCCAGCCGACGTCGGGCAGGGTTGGGGCGAGTCTGCGCACCAGACACTCGACGCTGGCGCTCCAGATACCCGGTCGTTCACGGGCCGTGCCCCCGTTGAGGCACAGCACGACGAGGCCGTCGCGAGGTCCGGTCACCCGGATCGTCGCGCCGGTGGTGAGTGTCTCTTCGGTCACCGAAGCAGTCGGCTGAGTCGTCGGTCGGCAAGCACGCGACCGCCATTCTGGCAGTTCGGGCAGTAGACGAGTTCATATCCTTCGAACGACACGCGCTCCAACTTCCGTCCGCAGCGCAGGCACGGCTCACCGTAATGCTTGTGGACGATGGTCACGCGCTCCTCGCGGTCGGGCAGGTTGGTGGTGATGCGCTCGCGTGCCCGGCCGAGTGCCTGCCCCAGAACGGTGTCCGCGGCCTTCGCGAGCCGTGCACACTCCTCCTCGCTCAGGCGGGTGGCGGAGGCGAACGGCGGCAGGCGGGCCACCCACATGATGTCGCTCGCATACGCCCGGCCGATTCCCGCCACGCGCTGACCGTCACGCAGGGCGGTGTGCAGGCGAGCCGGTCGCGATGCCAACCGCTCACGCCACATCGCGGCCGGGAGCCCCAGGGGCTCGGGTCCCAAGCGAGCGAGCGGAGGATGCGCTGCAAGGCCATCGGAGTCGAGCAGATGGACGCCCGCCCGATGTTCGGTGGCGGACTCCCGCAGGCGCAGCTCATCACCATCCTCGAACATCAGCGACATCGCGACGGTCCGGCCGGGGCGCTTGGCGCTGCGCTTGCTCAGGCCGAGCCGACCGCCCTGCATCAGGTGGATGACGAGCGTCAGATCACCTGTTGCGACGCCGACGATCTTGCCGCGGCGCCAGACGTCGGTGACCGTTCGACCGGTCAGCGCGGCGAGCGGTGGATCCGCCGTCTTGAGCGCCGCCGGCTGCCACACGCCGGCACTTGCGACCGTCCGACCGACGCACGCGGTCGCCAATCCCTCGACCAGTGCCTGCAATTCAGGCAGTTCGGGCACGGGCGCGATTCTGCACGGTCGCTATACTCGCGACGATGTCGGACCCCGGTATGGGAGACTCCTGATCCAGTCTGAGGAGCTCGCGAAAACGATCGATCACACGCTCTTGGATGTTCGTGCCACGCAGGCCGACATCGAGCGAGTGTGTGACGAGGCGCGGGAATATCACTTCGCGACCGTCTGCTCGTTTCCGACGTTTCTACCGATCATGGTGGAGCGCCTGCACGGGTGCGACGTCAAGACGTGCGCGGTCATCTCGTACCCGTACGGCGCGGACCTGCCGGGAGGCAAGATTGCGGCGGCCGAGCAGGCCGTCACCGCCGGGGCCGAGGAGCTGGACGTCGTCATGAACGTCGTCGCGCTGCGCTCCGGTGACTTCGGGTACGTCCGCAACGAGCTTGCGAGCCTGGTCCGCGCGGTGCAGTCGCGGGCGGTCAACGACGCGCGCGGCATGGTCATCGTCAAGGTCGTCATCGAGGCACCCTACCTCGACGACAAGCTCAAGCGCCTGGCGTGCAAGATCGTCGCCGACTCGGGCGCGGACTTCGCCAAGACCGCGACCGGCGTGGGCACCCAAGCCACCGTCGAGGACGTCGAGTTGATGCGCGAGGCCTTGCCCGAGGGCGTTGGCGTCAAGGCATCGGGCGGCATTCGCACGCTCGAGGCCGCCGAGGCCATGATCAACGCCGGTGCTTCACGCGTCGGCAGCGGGTCGGCGATCAAGATCATGAAGGAACTCTCGAAGTCCTGATGAGCTCCTTCGACGCCGAGCCAGATGTGCTCGCGCGCGTCCGGTTCGGCCCCGATGGCCTGGTGCCGGTCGTCGTGCAAGACGCCACCAGCGGGCGTGTGCTGACCCACGCGTGGATGAACCAGGAGTCGCTGACCCGGACGCTCGCGACCGGGCAGACCTGGTTCTGGAGTCGCTCGCGCAACGAGCTGTGGAACAAGGGCGCAACCAGCGGCAACACCCAGCAGGTGCGCGGTTTGATGCTCGACTGCGACGGCGACACGATCCTGGCCCTCGTCGACCAGACCGGCGTGGCGTGTCACACGGGGGCCGAGACCTGCTTTTCGGATCGTCTTGCGGGCGCGGCGGCCCAGCCGTTCGCATCGCTCGCGTCACTCGGTCGCACGGTCACTGCGCGCGCCGCTGCCGCCGATCCCGGGTCGTCATACACCGCCAGGTTGCTTGCCAAAGGCATCGACACCGTCTGCAAGAAGGTGGGCGAAGAGGCGACCGAGGTGGTCCTGGCGGCCAAAGGTGACGAACACGGCCAGGTCGTCTACGAGAGCGCCGACCTGCTGTACCACCTGACCGTGCTGTGGCAGGCAACCGGGGTCGGCATGGACGAGGTCGCCGCAGAGCTCGACTCCCGCCGCGCGTGAGTGCGCTTCGCCTGGATTTGCCCCCGAGCGATGGCGCCGGGTTTGCGGTCTCTCCGACGCGTGACGAGGTTGCGGCGCTGCAGGGCGATCACCTGCAGGTGCCGCTGGTCCACACGTTCATCGCTGACTGCGAAACCCCCGTCAGTGCGTTTCTGAAGCTTCGCGATGACGGCCCGTGCTTTTTGCTCGAGTCCGCCGAAGAGGGCCAACGCCTGGGTCGCTACTCGATGATCGGCATCCGCCCCCAGGCGGTCATCCGTGGCGAGGGTGACCAGCTTGCCCTGCTGACCGATGGGGGTCATGTTCAGCCGCTGGATGCCGACGATCCGTTCGGCGCGGTCGAGGATGTCGTCGCGGCCACGGGCGTGGCGGCGCCGTCGATTGAGCTGGCGTTTCACGGTGGTGCGGTGGGTTTTTTCGGGTATGACCTTGTGCGCCGGGTGGAGCGGCTGCCCGACGTTCCACCCGACGACCGCGGCATCCCCGACATCGCGATGATGATCACCGGCCCGGTCGTGCAGTTTGACCACCTGAGTCGATCGCTGACCCTGGTCGTGCCGTGTCGCCTGGATCGCGGCCGGCCGCTGGACGACGAGTACGACCGAGCGGTCGGCGAGCTGCGTGAGATCAAGGCGCGCCTGTCGGGCCCCGTCCCGACACGGACGGAGCCCAAGCCGCCGACCCGGATCGGGCCGATCGAGAGCAACACGACCCGCCAAGACTTTGAAGCAGCGGTGGAGCGCGTCCGCGAGTACGTGTTCGCCGGTGACGCATTTCAGGTGGTGCCATCTCAGCGCTTCGCCACGCGCAACAACTTGGACCCATTCGCCATCTACCGGGGGCTTCGCACGGTCAACCCGTCGCCCTACATGTTCTTCTTGGACTTCGGCGATGTCGCGTTGGTGGGCTCGTCACCCGAGACGCTGGTCAAAGTGGTCGACGGCGCGATCGAAACACGTCCCATTGCCGGATCCCGCCCCCGCGGCGAGACCCTGGCCGAGGACCAGCAGCTGGCCGAGGAGTTGCTGCAGGACCCCAAGGAACGCGCCGAGCACGTCATGCTGGTCGACCTCGGCCGCAACGATGTCGGTCGTGTCGCGCGGCCGGGTACGGTGGCGGTCAAGGAGCTGATGGGCATCCACCTCTACAGTCACATCATGCACATCGAAAGCAGCGTGGTCGGTGAGCTGGCCCAGGGCATGCGGGCCAGTGACGCACTGCGCGCGACGTTCCCGGCCGGGACGCTCTCGGGGGCCCCCAAAGTGCGGGCGATGGAGATCATCGACGAGCTGGAACCCACCAAGCGTGGACCGTACGGCGGCGCGGTCGGATACGTGGGATTCAACGGCGACCTGGACGTGTGCATCACCATTCGCACGATCGTCTGCCACGACGGGGTCGCCTACGTGCAGGCGGGCGCCGGGATCGTGGCCGATTCGGTCCCGTCATCCGAGTTCACCGAGACCGAGAACAAGGCCGCCGGGATGTTCCGGGCCATCGAGGTCGCGGCCGCCCAGGCGGATTGGTAGCGATGGCGATGACTCCTCGCGTCGTGCTGGTCGACAACTACGACAGCTTCACGTACAACCTGTTCCAGTACTTGTCGGAGCATGGTGCTCAGGTGCTGGTGCACCGGCACGATGCCATCGACATCGCCGGAATCGAGGCCCTTGGGCCGACCCACCTGGTGATCTCACCTGGCCCCAAGACCCCTGACCAGGCTGGCATCTCGCTCGACGCGATCCGGCATTTTGCGGGTGTGGTTCCGGTGCTCGGCGTGTGCCTTGGCCACCAGGCGATCGGCCAGGCGTTTGGCGGAAACGTGATTCGCGGTGCGGAGCCGGTGCATGGCAAGACCAGCGAGATCTCCCACGACGGCAAGACGCTGTTTGCCGGCATCGAGAACCCGATGACCGCGACGCGCTATCACTCGCTCATCGTCCAGGGCGAGCTGCCCGCGGTGCTCGAAGTCTCGGCCTGGTGCGACGGTGACGTCATCATGGGTCTTCGCCATAGGGAGTTTCCGGTGGAGGGCGTGCAGTTTCACCCCGAGTCGATCCTGACCGCGGCCGGCAAACGGCTGCTGGCGAACTTCCTGGCGCTCTCGGTGTGAGCATCGCCGCGCAGATCGATCGATTGCTCGCCGGTGAGGACCTGGGGCGCGAGGGCGCTGCCGAGGCGCTCGACGCGATCATGGGAGGCAACATCGACCCGGTTCAGACCGGGGCGTTCCTGATCGCGCTCCGCGCGAAGGGAGAGACCGCGGCCGAACTTGCCGGGTTGGCTTCCGTGGTGCGCGCCCGCAGCGAGTCGGTGTGGTTGACGAGCACTCCGCTCGTCGACACCTGCGGCACCGGCGGTGGACGCTCCACGTTCAACGTCTCCACGGCCGCCGCGTTCGTGGTCGCCGGGGCCGGCGTCTCGGTCGCCAAACACGGCAACCGCTCGGCGACGTCGCGCAGCGGGAGCGCCGACGTGTTGGAGGCCTTCGGCGCCAGGATCGACTTGTCGCCTGAGGCCGTCGCCCAGTGCGTGGAGCGCGTCGGGGTGGGGTTCATGTTTGCCCCGTCCCATCACCCGGCGTTCCGCCACATCGGACCGGTGCGCAAGGCGCTCGGCGTGCGGACGATCTTCAACCTGCTTGGTCCGTTGACGAACCCAGCCGGCGTACGTCGTCAGGTGATCGGGGTGTCAGACCCCGCCTATGTCGAACGGATCGCCGCCGCGCTGGGCGAGCTTGGGGCCGAGCACGCGTTGGTGGTCTCATCGGAGGACGGGTTGGACGAGATCTCGACGGGCGCGCCGACGCAGGTGGCGGAGGTGACGTCCACCGGCGTCCGGATGTGGCGCATCGATCCAGTGGCGCTCGGCATCGCTCCCGCAGTTGAACAGGAGATCGCCGGCGGCGAACCCGCGGAGAACGCGGCAATCATCACCGCAGCGCTGGAACGCGGTGAAGGGGCTGCGGCCGACCTGATCGCAGTCAATGCCGCTGCCGCGATCCTGGTGTCGGGTCGCGCGACCAGCCTGGCCGACGCATTGACCGCCGCACGTGAGAGCATCACGAGCGGCGGCGCGCGCGAGCGTCTTGCGCAGTTCGTTGCCGTCACCAACGAGTTGGCGCCGGAGCGCCGGGGGGAATAGGGGGCGTGGGGTTCCTGGAAGACATCGTCGATACGACCCGAGCGGGCGTGGAACGCCGACGGACGGGGGTGTCACTCGATGCGTTGATGGCGGAGCTTGAGCCCCCGGGTCGTGGTTGGCCGTTCTCGGAGGCCCTCATCGCCCCGGGCGTCTCGCTCATCGCCGAGATGAAGCGGGCAAGCCCGTCCAAGGGCCCGATCCGTCCGGATGCCGATGTGGCCGAGATCGTGCAGATGTACGAAACCGCCGGCGCGGCGGCCTGTTCGATCCTGACCGAGCCGGAGTTCTTCGGTGGCAGCCTGAACGATCTGCGTCAAGCCCGAGCGGCCTGTTCGCTCCCGCTGCTTCGCAAGGACTTCATCATCGACGAGTACCAGCTCGTTGAGGCCAGGCTCGCCGGTGCCGATGCGGCGCTGCTCATCGTGGCGGCCATCGGCGACGAACTGCTGGGCGAACTCATCGCGTTTGGTCACGAGATCGGCCTTGACCTCCTCGTCGAGGTCCACGACGAGGAGGACGCGGAGATCGCGGTGGCCGCCGGGGCGGAGATCGTCGGGATCAACAACCGCAACCTCAAGACGCTCGAGGTCGACCCGGACACCGTGCTGCGGCTCTTGCCGGACATCCCGGCGGGCACGACGGTGGTCGCGGAGTCAGGGATCTCGGATCCCGCCGACGTGCGCCGTCTCGAGGAGGCCGGCGTCGACGCGATCTTGGTGGGCGAGGCCCTGATGAGCGCCCCTGATCCGGCCGAAGCCATACGGGTCCTGCTCGGCCGCTGACGTGGCAAACGTCCTCGACTGAACCATCTTCGAGACGGGTGGTTGGACGTGGCGCTACATTGCCGGTGTGGACGACGATTACGCATCCGTCAATGGTGAGAACGCAGGCTGGAGTCGTGGCCGCAGGTTCGGAGTCGGCCTTGCAATCGTCTTCGCGGTGGCATTGGTGTCCCTCTTGCTCGTCGGTCTTTTGAAGGGTGACCCCCAACAACTCATCGACCAGAAGATCGCGCGCGGCGAAGCTCCGGCGGCGCCGGATTTTGCGCTGCCCGTGCTCTTCGCCGGAGGGACGGTGGGCCCAGTGGGCGCGACCGTGTCGCTCAGCTCCCTCCGAGGCCACCCCGTCATCGTCAACCTGTGGGCGTCGTGGTGTCCCCCCTGCAAGGAGGAAGCGCCCATTCTGCAGCGGCTGTGGGAGCGCTACCGGTCGAAAGGCGTGGTCGTCCTTGGCGTCGACACACAGGACGGCTCTGACGACGCTCGCGCGTTCATCAAGGAGTTTGGGTTGACGTACCCGTCGCTTCGCGACGGCACCGACCGCACGCAGAAGAAGTTCGAGACGAGTCAACTGCCGGAGACGTTCGTGGTCGATGCAACGGGACGCCTGCGCCAAACGGTCCGCGGCGGCCTCACCACCGCGTCCGAACGCGAGATCGCAGCCTACCTCGACTCGGTGGTCGGTCCGTGACTCGGCTCCTCGCAACGATGTTCGCGGTCTGTGCGCTGTTCGCGCCGATGCCTGCCCTCGGGTTGTCTGCCGGAGAAGTGGCCGCGGAACTTCGTTGCGTCACCTGCGGAACCCCGCTCGATGTGTCGAACGCCCCTGCGGCGCAGCGGATGAAGGCGCGGATCGATCTGAGAATCAGTCAGGGCGCGACGAAGCAGCAGATCCTCGACGAATTCGTCGCGGATTTCGGACGACAGGTCCTCGCGACGCCGCCGAAACGCGGCTTCGACCTCGTCGCGTGGCTCCTGCCAGGCCTCGCAGTGGTGGCCGGGCTCTGCGCAATCCCATTGGTGACACGTGCCTGGGCCAAGCGGCGTCCTGCCGTCGCCGTGCCCGTGGCTCCGCTGGACGACGAGGATGCCGCCCGCCTGCAACGCGAGCTCGATGCGTTTGGCGACGGTTAGTGGATCCGTCCGGACGTTTGCCGATGAATCCGGCGAGCGAAAACCGAGCGAGCGCAGGACGTGGGCCGTCCCCATATCCGGCCATGTGCGGGCTGCCGAGGACGAACGCCCGCGACGGTTTGCAGCCGCCGGTGCGCGACAGGACGTCCGGACGGGTCCACTAGTTGTGGGTCGCGGTGTGCTCGTGGGGACCGCCTCGTGGACGGATCCCGAGTTCATCAAGGCCGGTTGGTACCCGCCGGACGTCAAGAACGACGCGGAGGGGCGGTTGCGGTACTACGCCGAGCAGTTCCCGATGGTCGAGGTCAACGCGACCTTTTACGCCCTTCCGACCATCGAGACCGTCGCGGCGTGGGCCGAGCGCACGCCGCCGGAATTCCGGTTCCACGTCAAGGCGCACCAGGTCATCTCGGGCCATCCCAGCGATCCGTCGCGGCTGCCGGCGCCGTTGCGGTCCCTCCCCGCCGAACTGGACGCCAAGGGCCGCATCCGCAAACCCAGTCGCGAACTGCGGGACGCCGTCATCGACACGTTGCTCGAATCCTGCGGCCCGCTCGGCGACAAGCTCGGTGCAATCCTCGTGCAGCTGCCACCGTTCGTGACCTCAGGCGAGCGCCAGCGCGAGGAACTCGCCCGGATTCTGGTGCGGCTCAAGCCCTACCGAGCCGCGGTGGAATTCCGTCATCGCTCGTGGGTCGAGCCAGGCGAGCGTGAGCGGGCGGTGGGGTTGCTCAGCGAACACGACGCCGCGTGGGTCTGCGTCGATGCACCCAAGTCCGAGGCCAAGAGCGCGATGCCTCCGATCGTGGAGGTCACCTCCAGCGCCCTCGCCTACGTCCGGATGCACGGCCGCAACGCCACGATGTGGACCCGCGGCCGCACCGTCGCCGAGCGCTTCGACCACGAGTACCGGCAAGACGAACTCGAAGAGTGGGTGGCTCCGGTCCTCGACATGGCCGAACGCGCCCAGGAGGTCGCCGTCGTCATGAACAACAACGCCAAGGACTACGCCCTGGTGGCCGCCGACCAGTTCAGGGAGCTGATTTCCCAGCAAATACGATAGTTCTGCCGGGTGTCTGCTCAGAGCATCGAGCGGCACCCGGTGGCATTTCAGAGCAGGATTGCCACTCGTTCTCCAGATCGTTGCCATCCTGAGCGTGGTTCAGCAACTCGACCTGCGGGTAGGTTCAACCCAGACCGATGGCCGTGTTCGAAACGCGCGACTAGGCGTAAGGTGTTACGCGCGGCACCTATGACGGGTATGGGCCTCGTCCTTGGACAAAGACATCAAGAAATTGGTCGATGCGCTCAAGGAGCAGGGCTGGCGTGTCGAAGGTACAAAGAAGGGCCGTGTCATTGCGTACGCGCCAGATGGAGTGGGGAAAGTCCTCATCGACACGACGATTGCTGATCGTCATGCGCTGGGAAACACAATCGCCCGGTTGAAGCAATGCGGGTATCAGCCGCCGAAGGGGTGAGAGAAATGTGCGATTACAGGGTGATTGTCAAGGTGTCGGGTACATCGAGCATTCCGATCGACACTTCGGATGAATTGCTTGAGGCCGTCTACGAGGCGCTGCTCGAACACGATGATTTGCTGGGAATCGTTGTTGGTGCCGACTCCAAGCCGACTCGCATCATTGTGACTGCAACAATCTCCGCCAGCAATCAGGACGCAGCCGTCGATCGTCTCGTGGACTCGGTCGGGGATGTCCTTGTGAACCTGGATCTAATTCAAGGTTTCGTGGCCGCCGCAACGTCCTATCTACCCGCTTAGCGCACCGCGACCCGCCTGAGCCCGTCGGGGTGCGGCACAGTCCCGGAGGGATAACGTCAGAGAGGACCGTTGTTCGCTCACGGTTGGGGAGGTTGGCACGGGAGGTGCGCTTGGCCGCGAACTCACAGATATGCGTCGCGCCACGAGACGGTAACGCTCGTGTTCGGGTCGGTCCCGGCACCCGCGCGGACACTACGCCCTGGTGGCCGCCGACCAGTTCCGCCGACTGATCGCGGTCCCGTGAGGCCGTTTGCCGAGGGGCCGCGCTATCATTCGTGAAGCAGGCCTCGTGAAAGGAACGTTGGACATGGTCACGCTGACACCCACCGCAACTGAGAAGCTCAAGGTGCTCCTGGCCGACGAGGCCGACGAGGGCGATGGTCTGCGGGTTCAGGTCGTGCCCGGTGGCTGCTCGGGTTTCGAGTACCAGTTGACGTTCGGCAAGGCCGAGGCCGAGGACGAGGTCGTCGAGCAGCACGGCGTCACGGTCATCATCGACCGGTTCAGCGCCCCGTACCTGTTCGGCGCGGAGTTCGACTACGAAGAGAGCTTCCAGGGCGCCGGGTTCGTCATCAACAACCCGAACTCAAGCTCCAGTTGCGGCTGCGGCAAGTCCTTCCAGGCCTAACCGAAACGAACCAGAAGGTTGGCTACCCGCCGAAGTCGGTGGTGTAGACCGTGTTGGAGCAGTCCGAGGCGGCGACGACTGCAAGGCCGACGACCTTGAAGCGCGTCGACAGCAGGTTCGCGCGGTGGCCGGGGCTGTCGAGCCACATCTGGACCATCGTCTTCGCGAGATCCGTCTCGCAGCCTGACGACATGCCCAGGTTCTCGCCGACGGTTTTCTTCTTGGAGTAACCCGCGCGATACAGGCGGACGTAGAACGGCTTGCCGTCGGCCCCGTCGTGGTCGAGCTTGCCCGTGCGGGCCAGGTAGACGCTGTGGCTGCGGGCGGGCCGCGCCAACACCCGGGACACGCGAAGGGGCGCGAGCCCGTGATCCGCGCGTGCAGCGTTCATCTCGGTCAGCAAGACGGATTGGCCAGACAGTTCCTTCTGAGTGGCCCCACTGGCGACGGGAACACCGACAAGGGCCACCACGGTGCCCAGCACCGTTGCCAGTGACAACACGTTTCGTCTGGACTGCACCATCGTTCGGACCTCCATGCCCGGCGACTCGTCAAGTGGACGCGCACCTTCTCCGAGATGCGTATCGGCATATGCACCGGAAACTTGAGCGTCCCGAGAAACAGTCATGCAGGGCGGTGTTGGCGCCAACCCGCACCAGGCTGCGCCCCGGGGCGATTGTCGGGTGTGAATTCGAACGTCGCAACGACATTGCGACGAGGATGACGAGCAATCGGCATTTCGGACCTCCATGTCCGGTGGGCTGCTGCCCAAGCACGTGCGGTGTGCGTGAGCCCTGCGGGAACGGGGACCTCACCGGGGTCGACGCAACGTATGCCACGATCACGCCGCTAGTAAGGGCCGCGGTGCAATCTGCAACAGTTCTTACAAAGGAATCACAGTCGTTTCATCGAAGACGAGTTGTTCAATTTCGAGGAGTTGATGGGTGGTCGCTGCACCTCCGCCACCGGTTGTCATGACGACAGGAACGGCGATGGGGCATGCCGTCGTACAGGTCGGTCGCGACACGACCGCAGTGGGCATATGGATCGACGGGCGGTTTGTGCGGCGTCTCCGCGTGTCACGTGCGCCGAGGAGGCTGGCGGTCCCGCTTCCGGTCGGTTTGCATGCACTGGGCGTGCGTGCACGTGGTGCTGGGGGTACGCGATGGTCACGTACGAGTTTGCTGTGGGTACTCCCGTCGTCGGCACGCCTGGCCAAAGGCATCGGAGGGAGAATCGATCCGCGCCTGCAGGGTGACCTCGTCCGTCTGACCGGACGGTTGCCGGCAATCAGCGGGGCGTATGTCCAGCACCTGGTGACCGGCTGCGGGGCTGCAGTCAACGCCGGGGCACGGTTCCCCGCGGCGAGCACGCTCAAGGCAGCGATCCTTCTGGATGTGGAGCGCCGGTCGACTGGGCATCCCTCCGCCACGATGAACCGCCTGCTCGACCAGATGATCATCGAATCGAGCGACCGTGCCGCCAACGAAGTCCTTGCGATCCAAGGGGGCGGTTCGGCGCTGACCGGTGCAGCACATGTGACCGACACGTTGCATGCGATGGGCCTTCGCGAATCGTTGGTTCGACGTCCCTACATCATTGAGCCGGCAGAGCGTCGGACGGGAGATTCGATACCTGTGCGCGCCACCGCCCAACCAGCGTTGCTCACCAACTTCATCTCCACCCCGTACGAGCTTGCCCGGGTGATGGTGGCGATCCAACGGGGAATGCGCGGCGGCGGTCCGCTGCCGCGGATCGGGGTGCGTTCGCCGGCGATTCGGACGGGTGTTCTCCCGCGGCTGCTGTCCGTGCGCGACCGCACAAAGCTCGTCGCGGGCGCGCCTGCCGGTGTCCTCGTCGCCCACAAGAGCGGCTACAACACCAACGTCAAGCACGACGCCGGCATCCTGTACCTGCGAAGCGGTCCGGTCGTGGCGGTGGCGATGAGCTGGAGCGCGTCGGGTGTGGGCGATGCGGTCGGCGATCGCTTTGTGGCGGACGTCGCTCGGGTTGCCGCGGCACGCCTGCGCAACGGGGGCCGGTGTCGATGAGAAGTCCGCTCCCAGCGGTAAAAAAGGCGAGGTCTTGCGACTCTTCTCCCTGTGGCGCGTGTACCGTGGCGAACAACTGGTGGGAGGAAGCTGTGAAGGAGATTGGTGAACGAGTCTGACGACAGTGGGTACGTGACGAATCCGAGAGCACCGCTCCAAGGTGTGATGTTGGTGAGCGTCGGAAAGACACGTGACGAGACACCGCTGGTGGGCACGGTCCATGCCCACGTCGCGCGTCTTCACGACCTCCCGTCGCTGATCCACGCCTGCGTGCCCGGAGGCAAGTAGCCGTCCCAGGGCGTGTGTCGCTGAGACAGCCTGAAAGAGTCAGCCGCAGTCAGCGTTTGAGTGGCCCGAAGGGCCGCGAACAGGCCGTCTGAGAGCCGTGCTGAATGCGGTGTTTGGATTCAACGCAGTCAGCGTTTGAGTGGCCCGAAGGGCCGCGAATAGGCCGCCTGAGAGCCGTGCTGAATGCGGCGTATGGGTCACATTCCTTGGCCGAAGTGTTGTCCTTCGGGGACGGCGGCGCGGAGGCGGTGGGTCTCGTCGACTTGTTGTGGGGTGGGTGTCGGAACCGCGGCACGTTCGAGACGTGTTGCGAGGACGTTGATGTTGCGGCCCTTGCGCTCGAGTCGGCCGAACGCGACGAGGAGCGGTTCGGAACGCAGGAGCGCCCGGTGGCGTTCGTAGATCTGCGGTCGGATGATCACGTTGACCATGCCGGTCTCGTCCTCCAGCAGCAGGAACACGATGCCGTGTGCGGTTCCCGGCCGTTGGCGCGCGACGACGAGTCCGGCGACCGAAAGGTCCGTGCCGTCCGGGGTGTCGCGAAGCTCCGCGGCGGTACGCGTTCCAGGTGGTAAGCCGGGGCGTACCAGCGCGACCAGGTGCCAGCCGGTGGAGAGCCCCATCGTCTCGTAGTCGGTGACGACCCGCTCAAATCGGGTCTCTTGCGGGAGCGATGGGGCGGGTGATGCGGGGATCGGCAGCGGCAGTTGTCGGCCGGCTTGAGTGGATGTGGATCGGGCGAGCGTTCCGAGTTCCCACAACATGGCGCGACGGGGTCGATTGAAGTTGTCGCACGCGCCTGCACGCACCAGTGCGGTGAGTTGTTCGCGACTCAGGTCAGATCGCGCCACCATGTCGGTCAAATCCACGAACGGGCCGTTGTGGTCACGCTCCAGCTCCAGATGGTCGGCGCCGTCACCGACACCCCGGATGTAGCCCAGGCCGATGCGTACGCCGCCGTCGGCCTCGACCGTGCACCGTGCGTCCGAGCGCAGGATGCACGGCGGGTGGGTGCGCACGCCGCGCCGCGCGGCATCGCGCACGAGGCTGGCGGGCGGATAGAAGCCCATTGGCTGGGCGTTGAGCAGCGATGCCAGGAACTCCGCCGGGTGATGTCGGCGAAGCCACGCGCTCTGGTAGGCCAGCACCGCGAACGCCGATGCGTGCGCCTTTGGAAACCCGAAGTTGGAGAACCCGATCAGCTTGGTGAACACGGTGCGGATCGTCGCGTCATCCACACCGCGATCGCGGGCGCCGTCGCGGAACTCACGCCACAGCCGCAACATGGCGTCGCGACTGCGTTTGCGGCTCATGGCGCGACGCAGCGCCTCGGCCTGGCCGGGGCTGAACCCGGCCAGCGCCATCGCGACCTCGAGCACCTGCTCCTGGAACACGACGACCCCGAGGGTCTCGCGCAGGCAGTCGGCCAGCAGCGGATGGTCGTACGGCGGCTCAAAGTCGGGGTCGCGACGCTTGGCGTTGCGGTGCTTGACGTAGGGATGGACGGCGCCGCCGCTGACGGGGCCGGGGCGGATCAACGCGACCTGGATCGTCAGGTCATCCATGGTCTCGGGCTGGGTCTGCAGGATGCTCTGAATCTGCGCGCGGCTTTCGATCTGGAACACCCCGACGGTGTCGCCGTCGCGGATCTCCTCGTAGACGGCCGGATCGTGGACGTCGATGCGGGCCAAGTCGACGGGGGTGCCGCGTCGCCGGGCGACCAGGTCGATGCACTCCTCGACGGCCGACAACATGCCCAATCCCAGCAGGTCGATCTTGACGAACCCGGCGTCGGCGCAGGAGTCCTTGTCCCACTGCACCATCTGCCTGCCTTCGAATGCCGCGGGCACGATCGGCACCAGCTCCACCAGCGGTCGGGCCGACACGATCATGCCGCCGGAGTGCTGTGACAGGTGCCGCGGCAGGCCTGCGGCCTCGCGTGCCAGGAATGCCAGTGCCCGCCAGCGGGGTGAGCGCATCTTGTGTTCGCCCTCCGGCAGGCGCAGCAGCTCTTCCTCCAACGCCGTCGGCGATGACCACCCGTCGGCTTGGCGGGATAGGCGCTCGATGTCGGCCGGCGGGAGGGCGAGCACCTTGCCGAGTTCGCGGATCGCCATACGCGTGCGGAATGTCGGGAAGGCGGCGACGAGTGCGGCGTGGTCGGTGCCGTAGCGGCGGATGATCTCGGCGATCAGGCCCTTGCGGATGTCACGTGGAAAGTCCAGGTCGATGTCGGGCGCCGCCACCATGTCGCGGTTGAGAAACCGTCCCAAAAACAGCTTGTTGCGGACCGGGTCGATGTGCGAGAGGCCGGTCAGGTAACAGACGATCGACCCGACCGACGATCCGCGGCCGCGGCCCGGTGGCAGGCTCCGCCGTGCCGACCCTGCGGGCCGACAGGTGTACGCCACCTCACGTGCGATCTCCAGAATCTCGCGATGCAGTAAAAAGAACCCGGCCAGGCCGTGGTGGGTGATGAGCCCAAGCTCTTCGTGCAATCGCACGAGTGCGTCGCGTCGGCGTTCTGCGTTGGGGTAGCGGGCGCCCAGGTGGTAGTGGCAGATACGCGACAGACTCGCGTCAGCGGACTCATCGGGGCTGGTGAAGTCGGGGTAGGTGTAGCCCAGGTCGCGCGTCAGGTCGAATTGCAGCCGCTCGGCCAGGCGCACGGTCTGGGCGACGGCTGCGGGGTTGTCGATGAACCGTGCGGCGGCCTCGGCCGGTGGTCGCAATACGGCGTCGCGGTTGCCACGTCGCTCACCGTCGGAGCCGTCCAGCGTCAGGTGATGGCGGATCGCGACGAACGCGTCCTGCAGGAACGCACGGCGCGGGTGGTGGGCGTGGACGTCGCCGGTCGCGACGGTCGGGAGGCCCAGGACCTCGGCCAGCTGCGTCAGATGGCGCACCAAGGTCCGATCGCCGCGGGCGCGGGGCCGTTGCAGTTCGACGTACACGTTGCCCGGACCGAATGTCTGGACCAGACGTCGGGTCGCGGCCTCGGCGTCGCGGGTGCGGTCGGCGGTGACGAGCCGCGGGACCACGCCGTGCCGGGCACAGCCGGTCAGGCACACGAGGCCGGTGGCGTAGGCGTCCAGGTGTGCGGGATCGAGCGCAGGCGGGATCGCCCGCCGATCGGGCGGTGGGCGCGTGGCGGCGTGCGCGAGCGTGATCAGCCGGCACAGGTTGGCGTACCCGACGTCGGTCTCGACCAGCAGCGTCAGGTGCGACCCACAGGTCAAGGTCAGCTCGGCCCCGGTGATCGGTCGGATACCGGCATCCTTGGCGGCATGTGCGAACGCCAGTGACCCAGAGAGCCCGTCGTGGTCGGTCAGCGCCATCGCCGGATACCCGAACGCCGCGGCCTGCTCAGCGAGCTCCTCCGGGGCCGACGCCCCGTCCAGGAAGCTGAACGCCGAGTGGGTGTGCAGCTCGATGTACGGGACGGAAGACATGGCGAACGTATGTTCGCGTATTGATCGCCGGGTCTCAACCCACGATCGTCTGGAATTGTTCTCCGACCCGTTGCCGAGCCTCAGTCGCCACGATCTTTGCGAGTAGCGCAGCGCCGGCTCGCTCGGTTCGGGTTGCTGTTGTGCCGCTGAGCCCCGCAATGAAGCTGCCATAATCCGGCGGTGAGCAGCCGCCCGGTTCGTAACCTGCTCAGCCTGCAGGACGTCTGGAAGGGCTACGGCAGCCGCTCGGTACTCGAAGGTGTGTCGCTCGGTATCTCCGCCGGCGAACGTATCGGTGTGGTGGGGAGGAACGGCGACGGCAAGTCGACGTTGCTGCAGATCATCGCCGGGACGATCTTGCCGGATACCGGTCTTGTCACCCACACCGGCGGCCTCGATCTGAAGTCGATCGCTCAAGCCGACGACCTGGACGACTCCGCAACGATCCGCCAGGAACTCGTCGGCGTGCGCGCAGATCACGAGTGGGCAGCCGATCCACGCTTTCGGGAGGTGCTCGACGGCCTTCTGGGTGGCGTGGAGATGGGCCGGTTCCCCGAGGGGCTCGACTCGGCGATTGCGCCGCTTTCGGGTGGCGAGCGGCGTCGCATCTCGCTCGCCAAGCTGCTGCTCGGCAATCCGGAGCTGCTGCTGCTCGACGAGCCCACCAACCACCTGGATGTCGAGGGCGTGGCGTGGCTTGCGCATCATTTGGCGCGTCGGCGTGGGACGCTCGTGGTCGTGACCCACGATCGCTGGTTTCTCGATGCGGTGTGCACTGCGACGTGGGAGGTCAGCGACGGCCGGGTGTACCAGTACGACGGCGGCTACGCGGCGTTCGTGTTGGCCCGGGCCGAACGCGACCGTCAGGTGGCGGCCACCGATGTGCGCCGCCGTAACCTGTTGCGCAAGGAGCTCGCGTGGCTGCGGCGCGGCCCCCCGGCCCGTACCTCCAAACCCAAGTTTCGGATCGATGCCGCCAACGCCCTGATCGCTGACGAGCCCGAGGTTCGCGATCGGGCCGAGCTGCTTCGCTTCTCGAGTGCGCGCCTGGGCAAGAAGGTGCTCGACGCGGAAGACGTGTCGCTCGCGTTCGGTGACCGACCCCTGCTGCGCAACCTGACCTGGCGGCTGGGGCCCGGCGACCGCGTCGCGTTGGTCGGCGTCAACGGCTCGGGCAAGACCACCCTGGTCAGGCTGCTTGCCGGCGAGCTGCAACCCACCTCGGGCCAGGTCACCCGCGGCGCGACCGTGCGCCTTGCGTATCTGTCACAGGACACCACCGAGGTCCCGGGGCATCTGCGGGTGCTGGAGGCGGTCGAGAGCGTGCGGCTGCGCACCACGCTCGGCGACGGGCGCGAGATGACCGCCGGGATGATGTGCGAGCGCTTTGGCTTCAAGGGTGCGCGCGGGCGCACGCTCGTGCGCGACCTGTCGGGCGGCGAGCTGCGGCGTCTGCAGTTGATGCGGCTGTTGATGGACGAGCCGAACGTGCTGCTCCTGGATGAGCCGACCAACGACCTCGACATCGAGACCTTGAACGCGCTGGAGGATCTGCTCGACGGGTGGCCGGGAACGCTGATCGTGGTGAGCCACGATCGCTACTTCGTCGAGCGGGTCTGCGACAACATCTACGCGCTCGATGAGCGGGGCGCGATCGGTCACCTGCCTGGCGGCATCGACCAGTACCTGGAGCTGCGGGGCGGCGCGCCGGCCGCGCCCGTCGCCAAAGCCGCCCCGAAGAAGGCCGCGGCGTCGGGCTCCGTGCTGAAGGCGGCTCGCAAAGAGGTGCAGAAGCTCGAACGGGAACTCGTGGACCTGACCGAGCGTGAGCAAGTCGTGCATGAGCTGATGATCGAGGCATCGAGCAACCACACGCGCCTGATCGATCTCTACGCCGAACTGAACACGCTCCACAGCCGCCGCGAGGTCGCGGAGGACGCCTGGCTTGAGGCCAGCGAAGCGCTGGACGTCTGAGCGAAACCACAGCACCGGTGGTACGCCGCCCACGGATCACCTGGAGGCGACAGAGCAAACGCATGTTCGCCTACCGATGAGGGTGATCGCAAGCTGAAGCCCGTGCTCCGCGCGCGGCTACGGGATTTCCCGCATCCCCGAATCCGGGCGAACCGCATCGGACGTCAGGGCAGGTGCGGATTCCGCGCATCGGGAACCGGTACTGAATTGACCAAGGCAAAGGATTTGCAGACACCGAGGGAAGGACGTCACGATGAATCGCCGGATGACAGGAATCGTCTCACTGATCTCAGCAGTGGTCCTGCTCGTGATCGGGGGACTCACAATGACGGGCGGCCTCTTCATCCATAACCAGGTCAATGATCAACTCACGGCACAGAAGATCTCCTTCGCTCCGGCGGGCAACGAGGGTCTCCCCGCTGACATCCAGGACTACGGCGGGACGCAGGTCGTCAACGGAGCCCAGGCCAAGGTCTTCGCAGACCAGTACATCCGCGTCCATGTCCTCGGTTCCATCGCAGGCGCCGCGAAGGCCAACCCGAGCCTCAAAGGCGCGACGACGTACGCCGAAGTCAGCGCGGCATCGCGCGCCAACCCGAACAACCAGGAGCTTTCCGGCCTGGTGCAGACGGTGTTCCGGGGCGAGATGCTTCATGCCTCACTGCTGTCGTCCTACGCATGGTGGACGCTCGGCACGATCCTCGTCTGGATCGCGATCGCTTCGCTGTCGCTCGGACTGATCGGCGTCGTCGCGGGAGTCCTGGTCGCGACCCCGCTCGGTGCCCGTTTCGCATGGCACCGCCACGGTGGGCGCGCCGCACACGCCTGACCCTGCCACGTCAAGTCCCGCCAGCCGCCGCCCTCCCGGGCGGTGGCCGTCGTTTGGGCGCGAACGGTCAGGCGCCGACCTTGTGCAGTGACGCGGCGATCGCGATGAGGTCGTCGCGGGGATACGGTCCGCTGACGGTGTAGAGCAGGGAGCGGTCGCGCCAGTAGATGTGGGGCACAGTGTTCTGGCCGACGCCAAAAGTGGCGGGCACGCCGTTGACTGTGACCGGTTCGGTCTGGAGCGGTTGGCACTCCCCGCCGAACGGATCGTCAGGCCAGTCCTTCTTCGAAACGCGCTGGGTCACCTCGATGCGCTCCTGCCCGCGCCGGTACGTTGCGGCGAAGAGCCACGCGAACGGGGGGATCGAGCCCTCCGCGCCCGTGGTGCCCGAGCGCGGTGCCCAACCTGAGGTCGCTCGCGCGAAGCCATCCGGGAGTACCGCCGGAACTCGTGGGGTGTATGGCAAGGGCCCGGCGGCAGCGGCGGGTGAGGACCGGGTGAAGTGGTCATTGGTGCGAAACGGGTGAGATCCGATCGGCGGGGGCGCGAACGTCTTGGCCGGCAGCGGCGCGTTGATGAGGCGGTACGTGTAGTTGATCGAATCGATGATGCGTCTGTTCGACTTCGCGCGCTCGACCACGCGCAGCGGCAGGAGCGTGCGCTGCGACAGCCAGATACGAGCCGTTCGCGGTGGAAGCCCTGCGCAGTCGTTGGCCGGCAGGTCGACCTGGGTGCGTAGGGCGGCCTTACCTGTAATCGTCACGGGCATGAGCGTCAGCGTACCGCCGCGCGCTTGACCCAAGACGTGTGCGACGAGGGACTCGTAGCGTTCGAAGCCGGTCCGTGCGAACCCGTCGGGCTGGGCCGTCAACTGGTTGCGAAAGAGCGATCCATCACCCGTGGACGTCCTGGCCACGCGTTCGGTGCCACCCCGACCGATGTCCAAGAAGACGTCTCGCCCGAACACCGATCGGATGCGGAAGCGATCCGGGGCCTTGATCGTCGATGTGTCGGCCGGGCCCAGACGAGGCTGCGCGACGACCCGGTAGGAGTCGACGACGAGCGGCGGGGTCGCGGGCACTCCGGTGAACGGAGCGGCGAGGGCGATGGCGACAGCGGTGATTGACATGCGGAGACTTTACCGCCGCCGGCGGTGGTCGGCGATGGTTCAGATCGGTACGCGTACGGTGACGCTGGTGCCACCCCACGGGGCCGGCGAGAGCGTCAGGGCCCCGCCGATCGCGGTCAGGCGGCTATGGGCGGCCTGCAGGCCGACGCCCCGGCCGCTGTCCAGGTCGGGCGCGCGTTCGGCGGCGCGGCTCTCGGCATTGCCGCGGTCGCTGACGACGACGGAAAGTGCGTCGGGCTCACGGCGAAACGCGATGCGAATAGCGCCGCCGTGGGGGCTCCCGTGGGTCACGGCATTGCGCAGGATGTGGCCGAGTGCGTCGACCAATACACCGGCAATGCGGCGTGGGACGCGGATGGCGGTTGGGACCTCCAGCACGACTGAGACGTTGATGTGCCGGCGATCGGCAACGCGGCGGACCTCGGCTGCGGCGGCGTCGGCGATTTGCTGCAGCTCCAGGTCACGTGTGACGCCTGGTCGAGCGCGGTCGCCCAACGATCGTTCGATTCCCTGGAGTCGCCCGACGATGGCAGTGGTGGCGACGGATCGTGCGGATTCGTCGACCCTGCGTAGATCCTCGATTGCGCCTTCGACGTCGTGGACCTCGTCCGCCAGTGCGGTGTCGCCGGCCTGGGCCGTCAGTCCCTTGAGCGAATGCGCAGCCAACATCGCCCAGTCGACATCACTGTCGTCGGGTGTCACCCGAACGGTGAGTGCGGCCACGATCGCCTCGGCGCGCCCGAGCGCCTCGTCGATGTAGAGGCCCAAGAGATCGGCGCTCTGGTTGATTTGGGGACTGAGATCGCTCGCGGCTGTGTCTCGCTCATCGTCGGGCTCTGTACCGAGACGATATCGGCTGGCCGTCGTTGCGCGACGCCCCGGCGATGCCCGTGAAGCGATCTCGATGCTTGTGATCCAAAGCCGCGGGTCGTTCGAAGGCCCCATCAGTTGCGTGATCAGCGTGACAAACGATACGACGGAGGATATTGATGCCAGAACTTCTGAACCTCGATGCCGTCGACACCGATGGAGCGATCCGCGAGTCGATGTTCCAGACGGTGAACGACACCCGTGCGGACTTCCTCCGCAAAGGCGTCATCGGCGGTGGAAGCCTGCTTGTCGGCGTCGGGCTGCTCAGTGCACCCAGCGCATTCGGGGCGACGCCGTCCAAGAAGAACGATGTGGCGATCTTGAACTACGCCCTGACGCTCGAGTACCTGGAGGCCGCGTTCTACAACGAGGCGGTCGCGAGCGGTGCGCTCTCCGGTGTCACCCTCGACTTCGCCAAGATCGTGAAGGATCACGAGAACGCCCATGTCGCCTTCTTGAAGAAGGCACTCGGGAGCGCGGCGGTCAAGAAGCCGAAATTCGACTTCAAAGGCACCACGAAGGACCAGGCCAAGTTCCAGGCCACCTCGTACGTCCTCGAGAACACAGGTGTTGCTGCGTACTCCGGGCAGGCGACGTTGATCAAACAGGCCGCGGTCGTGAAAGCGGCTGTCTCGATCTTGACCGTCGAAGCCCGTCACGCCGGTTGGATCGGCGCGATCATCGGCAAGGCCCCGGCTCCGACCAGGTTCGATAGCGCGAAATCCATGAAGCAGATCTTGGCCGCAGTCAAGGGCACGGGCTTCATTACCGGCTGAGTGCCGAAAGCGAGGCAAGATGTTCGACTTCTCTCCAGTTCAGATCCTCTTGGTGCTCGGTATCGCCTTGCTGGTGATGGGCCCCAAGCGTCTGCCTGGCATGGCCAAGAGTCTCGGCCATGGCCTGCGGGGATTCCGTGAATCGCTGGCAGGAAACGACGAGCTGGACGACAATTCCGATGCTTCAGAGTCGGTCCTCGTCACGGAGGCCGTCACAGGCGACCGGGAGGTGGTTCTGTCGCAACCGGTGCAGCCTGTTGCTACGGCCGGGGTGTCCATCGCAGACTGATGATTGACAGTCGATCCGGTGGTGTGACACGCATCATGTTTCGCCGCCGGATCGGTGGTCACCTCCGACGTCTCCCTCCAGATGGTCGCGGAGGAGGCTTGGCGGCGACGCAATCATGAGCCTGACCTGGACCGTCGTGCTCTGTCTGGTGGTTCAGTCAGGCAAGAGCGGAGCGCATCGCAATGCGGCGGTCGGACGGCGGCGAAACGCCGTCGTCAAGCATGATGACCGTGTCCGTATCGAGACGTGCTGAAAGAGCGATCAGGCTGGCATCGGCTCCGCCGAGCGGGAAGTCGGAATCCCGGTCGACGAGGTCGGCGATGACTGGCCAGTCGTCGGTTGCCGGTGCTTCAACGTGAATGTCGTTGACGCACTTGAGGAACGCGGCTTCGGCGGCTGGTCCCAGTCGAGTGCCGTATCATCCTGTGGGTCGATTCGTCCGTACAGGTCGACCGCGCTGCATCTGGGCGTGGGCGTACCAGTCGCCGCTGCGGGTGTCGTGGAATGTGACGACGACCTTGCCGGGTTCGACGACGAGTTCGTAGTAGTGGCGGTCGACTGGCGCGTCGGTCCACCAGCGGTCTTGAACCAGCCAGTCCTCGCGGATCGCGGTGACCTCCCGGCGTTTCCCGTCCACGATGATCGCGTGGGGAATGCCGGAGGGCCCCGTGATCACACGGAGGGGTCTTGGCTGGTCGAGACGTCGTAGGGAACGAGCGCCCATCGCCGTTCGGGGAGTTGTGACCAGGGTTCCAACTCGACCAGGCGCAGCACTGCTTCGTCGCCTTGGACCGAGCGCACCTGGCGGATGGCTTCGCGCGCACGTCGGGTGCGTTCGACGGCGCCGGGTTCGATGATGGCGAGTTGGTGGCCGGCCAGCGCCCCGGAGGCGTCGGCGCGGATGACGAGGGTCTCGACCGGCCCGCTCACCTCGGCCAAGGAGGGGAGGGCCGCGGTGGCGAGCCGGTCGATCTCTACGGTGGCTTGTCGCAGGGTCAGCGTGCGGGTCCATGACCCACCGCCCTCAAGCCATGCGCGGATACTGAGGCTGCGAAGCGCGCGCCCACGGGCCCTGGCGGCGCTCGCGAGTTCGGTCAGAAGCAGCTTGGCAGCGGCCTCCAAGGCGGGCAGTGCACCGACGGCCTCGGGAAAATGGAACGCGGCCTGCAGTGGGTCGGGGGGACGTCGCGGGCGAAGCGCCTCGTCGTCATCGCCGCGGGCGCAGTGCCATGCGCGCAATCCGGCCAGGCCCAACCGGTCGAGCACGGCCGCGCGCGGCAGCTCGGCGACCTGGCCGATGGTGGCAAGGCCCAGGTTGGCAAGCTCGGTCAGGGCCTTCTTGTCGAGCGGTAGCCGGTCGGCGGGCAGGGGCGCCAAAAAATCGGCGACCGCGTCACGCGTGATGACGAGCGGTATGCGCGATGGCGCCTCACGTGAGGCCTGCAGTGCCGCGAACGGTATGGGGGCCGCACCGATGCGCCCGTCGGCACCGACCGGCAGCGCGGCCTTGACGTGGCGCAGCACTCCGTCCAACCCGCCGTACAGGCGTTCGAGCCCGCTCGAGGTGAACGTCCAGATCCCGGGCTCGCCCGGTTGGACGGCCGCGCCGATCCCCTCCAAGCGTTCGGTGACCTCCTCGGCCGTGTGTTCGGCGGCGCCGGGGTCAGGGACGACCAGCTCCAACTGCGGGCACCGCGCGAGCGCCTCGCCGACCCGGAGTCCCGGAGTGACGCCTGCCTGGGCCGCGGCGGGGGTGCACTCGCCGACCAACTGTGCGTCACCCGGTTGCGGCCCCAGCGCGATGCACGCGTCCACCGGTCGCCGCGCCGCGAGCAGCGCAACCAGCAGTGCGAACCGTGGAATGGTCGCGGTGACGATCATGTGCGCGTCGATCGGAGGTAGGCGCGGCGCCCTTCGTCGATTGCGGTGCGCAGCTGGTCCGGGCTGGGAAGCGCGGTGGTGTGGTCCGAGACTGCGACCGGGGCGGCGATGTCCTGCAGGGCATATTCGACCACCGTCTCGTTGTGGTCGGCGCACAGGACGATACCGATGGTCGGTTGGTCGTCGGGGTGGCGGACCTCGCTGTCGATGACCGCCCGGTAGAAGGCGAGCTTGCCGATGTCCTCCGGAGTGAAGGCCCGCGTCTTGAGTTCGACCACCACGTAGCACCGCAGGCGCAGGTGGTAGAAGAGCATGTCGACGAAGAACTCGTCACCGCCGACCACGAGGCGGTATTGACGGCCGACAAAAGCAAAGCCGCTGCCAAGCTCGAGCAGGAAGCGTTGGATGCGGGTGACGAGGGCAGCTTCGAGCGTTCGCTCGTCGGCCTGATCATCGAGGCCAAGGAATTCGAAGTTGTACGTGGACTTGAGCACCTCGCGTGCGAGGTCCGACTGCGGGGCGGGGAGGGTGCGATCGAAGTTGCTGAGCGCTTTGCCTTGGCGCTCGTGGAGTCTCGTTTTGATCTGGTGGGCCAGAAGGTTGCGAGACCAGCCGTTTTCCAGGGTTTTCTGTGCGCACCCATGAGCAATTTTGGAGTCATCCGCCTTATCGAGCAAAAAGACGATGTGGCCCCACGGAATTTGTCCAACAGCTTGCTGGACAAATTCCAACGAGGGGTACCAGGCAGCCAACTTGCGTACGTAATGCAAGTTCGAGCGTGAGAAACCACGCACTCCAGGGAACTCCGTTCGCAGGTCGACGGCGAGCCGGTCGATGACCTTGCCGCCCCAGCCGTGCTGTTCCTGACGGTCGAGGATCATGCGCCCGATCTGCCAGTACAGGGCGACCAGCTCGGCGTTGACGGCGAGCGCCGCACGGACTCTGGCGGTGGCGATGTGCTCCTTGATCTCGTGCAGAAACGTGTCGTACTGGTCGAGTTGGATGGGTTTACTCATAGGCGCGCTCGCTTTCTCCAGCGGTCTGCTGGACGAATTCCACGGAAGCGGCGGCGCTGCGTTCATACGAACATATGTTCGATGATTTGAGATCGAAACGCAAGGGACGCCGAGACCGTCATTCGCCCGACTCATCGACGCGCCAGTGATTGCGCAACAGGCTGCTGCCCAATTGCGACTGGCACACGTGAGCGTTGGCAGGACACAGGCGCTTCACCAAAAAAGCTCTCATAACCGATCAACTCGGTCGCATCCGATGTGCGCAGCAAGCCGTTGTGCAAATCAATGGAACGAACACGTGCCGGTGTCAGGTCGGTCGCTCCAGCGTAGTCTCGGCGCGGTGAGCGAGCCGATCGAACTGGTGATCTTCGACTGCGACGGCGTCCTCGTCGACAGCGAACGGATCGCGATCCGCATCGACGCAATGATCTTGGAACAGCTCGGTTGGTCGCTGACAGAAGCGGAGATCGTCGAGCGGTTCGTCGGCCGCTCGACCGAATCCATCACGATGGACATCGAGGCTCACATCGGCCGGTCACTGCCGAGCGACTGGGAAACGGGGTTCGAGCCGCTCTATCGCGAGGCTCTCGCCCGTGAGTTGACGCCCGTCGACGGGATAGTCGAGGCGCTCGATGCCATCGTGTTCCCGACGTGTGTGGCGTCAAGCGGAAGTCACGAGAAGATGCGCTTCACGCTCGGGCTGACCGGCCTCTACGAGCGGTTCGCGGGCCGGATCTTCAGTGCGAGTGAGGTCGCTGCTGGCAAGCCCGAGCCAGATCTGTTCCTGCACGCGGCGGCGCAGATGGGCGTTGCACCGGCCGCGTGCGTGGTGGTCGAAGACAGCGCACCCGGTGTCCAGGCGGCACGTGCCGCGGGGATGCGGGTGTTGGGATACGCGGGTGGCGTCACCCCGGCTGCACGACTCCGGGAGCACGCGACGGTGATCTTCGATGACATGCGCGACCTCCCGATGCTGCTCTGATCTGACTCCGAAGCTCCGCACGTAACCTCGGCGGTGATGAGCGATCCCCACCGCCAACGTGTGCCTCTGACGCCCGCGAGGTCGTTATGAGCCAGGTTGGGTTTCGCGGAGTCCTAGTTTGGTGGTTTTCTGTCCCGCGCACTGCGTCGCTGTTGGGGGTGGCCCGAGGTATATCGCCCGATGAGTCAGTGGCGACGTGCGTTGCGTGTGTCAGCGGAGGTCTTCGACGTCGCAGCCGAGCGACGGTGCGTTGAGGATCTCCGGGTCGCCAGTCAGGAGTGGCACGCCATGCGCGGCTGCCGTGGCGGCGGCGAAACAGTCGGCGAGGGCGATTGGATGGACGGCCTTGATCTGTGCCGCTTGGATCGTCCGGGCAGGCGTCGCCTCATCGGGTGAAAGTGTCTGGCGAAGCTGTGCCAAGACCGCCTCGGCTTCGGGTTGGCCGTGGTCTCGCCAGACGCGGTAATAGACCTCGGCGAGATTGATCCAGCTGATCACCGGTTGGTCTGCGATGACGTGATCGACGCGGGTTGCTGCAGGCTCGAGTCCGTCGAGCCAGGCGAGTACGGCCCAGGAATCCAAGCAGACGTTCAGCGTGGTTCGCTTCGCCGATCGGCTTCGAGGCGCGCCGTCATGCCGCTTTGCTTGTAGCGGCCGCGCAGCGGCGAATCAGGCCGAACGGGGATGACCGTCACCGACGCGTCGTCACCGGTGAACACCACGTGCGTGCCAGGTCGAAGCCCGAGGCGGTCACGCAGTTCTTTCGGGATGACGACTTGGCCTTTCTCTCCAACCCGATGAGTCATACCAACAAGTATAACACGCTCTTATCCGCTCCTGTACCACGACAATCCGCGGGCTGGGAGCGACGTGGTACTCGAAGCAGGTGGCGACCCGAGCGGGCGACGCAGCGTCGTGAACTTTCGACGCGATCGAGCGCGTGTCGGACGGTTCAGCGACGGGGGAATGCGTGAGGTATGCGCCGCGCTCGCCGTTGCCGTCGACTGCCGAAGCTCGTCACGGCGGTCACCCCTGGGTTCTACGACTTCGCGAGGGCGGTGAGTTGCTGCTCGACCTCGTCGCGTTCATCATCGGTGAGCTGGGTTGGCGCGAAGCCGTCGGCCGTGATCGCGGCGGCGACGTCGCCGACTGTGGGGTCGCGCAACACGGTGCGCTGGAGTGCTGCGGCGTATTCGACCGCCGTTTCGTCCGGTTCGCGTTGGCGTCCCAGGTCGGCTCCGATGGTTTCGAGTCGTGCGAGTTGCAGTTCGGCCCATGAGCGGTGGCGGCGACGGAGGCGTCGCAGCAGTGCACCCAACGGTTGGCGCCACAGGATGAGTGCACCGGCGAGCGCCGTCACGGCCAGGATCGCTCCCAGCGGTGAGCGCAGGTCCGGGAGGTGGCGTGAGAGATACGCGCGTAGGCCGACGCGGGCGGCGTCGGGTGGGGCGTCGCCTGCCAGCGGAACCTGGGCGGTCGGGTCGAATGCCTGCCAGCCGATGGTGGGGAAGTAGACCTCGGCCCAGGCGTGGGCATCCTTGGCGCGGACCTCGTAGAAGCCGGTGAACGGGTTGCGCTCGCCGGGGGTGTAGCCCGCGGCCAGGCGCGCGGTGATGCCCTGCGAGCGCAGCATCACGACCAAGCTCGATGCGATCTGCTCGCAGAACCCGACCTTGTCGACGAACAGGAACCGCTCGACCGCGTCCTCGCCCGCGGGCAGTGGCGGGATGTCGAGTGAGTACTGCGTGTGGTCGGCCATCCACCCCTCGATGGCGAGGACCTTGTCGTACGTCGTGGCCTGCCCTTGGGTCAGCTCGGTCGCCAGCGTGCGCACGCGCTCGGGGATCTGCGGCAGCCGTGTGTAGCGCTGCGTGAGCTCCGGCGGTGTGATCTGGGCGGTGTCGCCTGCGGCGCGCAGACGGGCGGCGGTGGTCTGTGGGCGGCGGCTGACGACGGTGTAGACCGCGCCTTGCTCAAGCTCGACGCCCGTCCGGATCGCGCCGTCGGTGGTCTCGAACACCGCCGACTGCGGGATGTAGACCTGGGTGGGCTGGCTGGCGGCGAAGATCAGGTTGGGGCCCGAGACCTCGAGCGAGAACGTCTGGATCAGCTCCTCGCCCGACACCGGGGGCTCGCCGACGGGCTGCAGCAGTTGTAGCGGCGAGCCATTGGAGACCACGGCGGTGCGTGCGTCCGAGAGCGTCCAGGTACGCCCGTCCCACGTGTCGAAGGTCTGGCCGCGCCAGAAGTCCGGTGCCGATGAGCGCACACGCATGACCAATGTGTTGTCGGGACGGCCACGTACGGATGTGTCCAGA
Source organism: Actinomycetota bacterium (assembly GCA_031366605.1). GTDB lineage: Bacteria > Actinomycetota > Thermoleophilia > Miltoncostaeales > Miltoncostaeaceae > CALMEC01. The sequence continues at coordinate 44,616 of JANLOO010000059.1, forward strand.
TGGTCGGCAAAGCCGAAGTACCCGAACGACTTGGGTGCCGGGCCGGTGGCGTTGTCGCCGGGCCGGCCCGGGTCGTCACGTCCCAGTGACGGGTTGGACAGACCGCCCGGCGTCGGCACGGACAATGCGTGGGGGAGCTTGGCGGTGAACGCCAGCAGGCGGCTGGACTTGGCGGCAGGGACGATCAGAAACGCCACCGCGCCGATCACCCCGACCGCGACGAGGGTCGTGACGAGGGCCCGTACCGGCAGAGGCGTGGGGTGATGGGCCTCAGCCGAGTGGTTGCCAAGCTCCGCCAACTCGCTGCGGTACGCCAGCATCAGCGCGAGCGTCCCGGCACCGGCCCAGGCAACGGCGAATCCCGCGAACGACATGGAGAGCGACAGGGCCCCGGCGACCGAGATCAAGGCGAGGCTGGACGCGAGTGCAAACCGCAGCTCGCGCCTGGAGCGCAGCGCGAACGAGCGCACGGCTTCGAGCGTCACCAGCAGCTCGGCCAGCGGGACCCGCAGCTCGCCGGGCGACGCGGGGTGGGCGTTGGCGGTGATGAACCGGATGACCATGCCGATGGTCACGAGCGTCAGCAGGACCGGGACGGCGGCGCTCGTGCTGTGTCGTCGCAGATACGACGAGACCGCTCCCGCGGGAATCGCGATCAGCACCAGCGTCCACAGCCAGGCGCTGCCGACACCGTTGGCGATGACGGCCGCAGCTGCGGCGACAACCGCTGCGAGGGTCGCCGTGCGAAATGCGCGGGAGTGCTCGGGCGGTCGCGTCAGGTCGCCGATATAGCGCGTCCACCCGGGTGGGGTGGGCGCCGCGAGCCCGTCCGGATTGGCGATTTCGGGACTCATCGTGCGTACCGCGCGCCTGAGATCACCACAGTGGATCCGTCCGGAGCGTTCGCGGGAAGGGGACCTGCAGTCGCCCGTGCCAATCGTCGCCCGGCATCCAAACGGCTCGCGACCACCGCGCGTCGCGGACCGCCGGCCTCGGCGGTGCAGAGCGTCACGTCGATGTCCTGCGCGAGTGCATCGCACAACACACCCATGGCGTGTTCGGCCGCCTGCTCGGCAGCGGCTTCGGGCCCGCGCAGGTCGACGACGAGTTCCAGGCGTGGACGCTCGGGCTGCTCGAACTCCTTGACCATGACCGCACCGAGGCGGGCGGTGGCGGGCCAGTGAACATGGCGCAACGGATCGCCCGGCGTGTAGTCGCGCACACCGCGCACCTGATCTCCGCCGGTGCCCGCGCTCGTCGTCGTGGCATCTCCCAGCGCGCCTCCTGGAGGCGACGGCAGGGTGTTTGGGCCTGTGCGCGGAGCGACCTCGATTGCCCGATCGATGTCAACGGTCATACGGCGACGCCACCAGACCAGGCCGAACGGCGCGGCTGACGCCAACTCGACCTGGACCGTGTCTATGACGCCGCGTCGCTCGGCAACGACCTGCGTCGTCGTCTCGCTGTCACCGACCGCGGCGGTTGGCTCGCCGGCGGGCGAGCTGGGAACAATGCGGACACCGAGGCCGGCGTGGGTGACACGCAGGGTCAGGACGAAGGGCTCGTCGACCGTCGCATCGTGTGGGGCGCTTGCCGCAATACGCACGCGTGCCAACCCGATTCGGGGCCACACGCAGCCGACGAGCAGAACCCCGGCGAGCGCGCAGAGGATGACCAGAAGCCATCCGGCGCCGGTTGTACGGGCGGCGAAGTACAACGCGCCGCCGATCCCGGTGATGACGTACGCGCCCTTGGTTATCCCTCGGGCAATCATCCCCGTGGTGGCGGCAGCCTCCGCAGGATCGCGTCGACCACTGCGCGGCCACGGGTCAGGTCGGGTCCGCCGCTCAGGATCAGGCGATGCGCGAGCGCAGCCGGGGCGATGGCTTTGACGTCATCCGGGGTGACGAAGCGTCGACCGTCGGCCACGGCATAGGCCTGCGCGGTCCGCAAGGCGCTGACGCTCGCGCGCGGGCTCGCACCGAGGGAGACCCCGTCGTGGGATCGGGTCGCCGTCACGATGTCGAGCAGATACTCGACGATGGGGGCCGCGACATGCACCGCGCGGATGGCGGCGCGTGCGCCGCGCAGGTCGTCGGCGTCAGCGATCGGATGCAGCAGGTCGAGTGCGGTCACGCCGCCGGCGCCGGTCAGGATCTGGCGTTCGGCCTCGCGGTTGGGCAGGCCGATCTCGAGGGCGATCGCAAACCGGTCACGCTGGCCCTCGACGAGCGGGAACGTGCCGGCGTGCTCGTGTGGGTTCTGCGTCGCGATGACGATGAACGGATCGGGCAGTCGCCGGGTGACGCCGTCGGCGCTGACCTGGCCCTCCTCCATGGCTTCGAGGAGCGCGGATTGGGTGCGGGGAGTGGCACGGTTGATCTCGTCGACAAGCACGACGTTGGCAAACAGTGGGCCGGGGCGAAACCGCCACGTGCCGTCACTGTGATCGAGCACCGAGACGCCGGTCAGGTCGGCCGGCAGCAGATCGGGAGTCCCCTGGACCCTTCGGAACGTGCCCTGGATGGATCGCGCGATGGCTTTGGCCAACAGCGTCTTGCCGACGCCGGGGACGTCCTCGAGCAACACGTGTCCTCCGGAGAGCGCGGCGACGCCGGCCAATCGGATCGCTTCGGCCTTGCCGCGGATCACGAGCGCCAGGTTGGCCTGCAACGCCGATGCCAGTGCGGTGGCGTCTTGCAGGGGCTTGACGCCAGGGGGGATCTCGGTTGTGGCCATCGAGTGTTCATCGGCGTCGGCTGCCGGAGGCTTGAGGTTTCGCCACGTGCACAGGACCCAACCCCGCTCTTTGGCCATATGTCTAAAGTGCCCGCGGGGCGCGAACACCAAGAATCCGCCGGGTTCGGGTACGTGAGGTCCCGACGACGAAGGGGAAACGTGAATAAGGCGATCGACACCGTCTGGGTGGCGTTCGCGGGTTGTCTTGTGCTGCTCATGCAAGGCGGCTTCGCGATGCTCGAGGTTGGTCTGACGCGCATGAAGAACGCCGGTGCCGTTGCGGCGAAGGTCCTGGTCAACCTGGCGTTCTCGTTCGCGGCGTTCTGGGCGATCGGCTATGCGTTTGCGTTCGGCGACGGCAACGGATTTGTCGGGGCGTCCGGGTGGTTTCTGGAACTCGGCAACGGCCAGGGCGTGCAGTCTCTGGCGTATTCGGTGGTCGACGAGCCCATGAAGTTCTTCTTCGAGGCGACGTTCGCCGCGGTGGCGCTGGCCATCGTGTGGGGCACGACGCTCGACCGGATCCGCTTTGGCGCGTACCTGCCGTTCGCGCTGGTGTTCGTCGGGGTCATCTACCCGATCGTGGTCCACTGGGTGTGGGGCGGCGGGTGGCTGTCGACGCATTTTCAGGACTTCGCGGGGTCGGGTGTCGTACACGTGTGCGGCGCCGCGGGAGCGCTGGCGGCGGCCATGTTGCTGGGGCCGCGCATCGGCAAGTTCCGCGAGGGCAGGCCGCAACCGATCCCCGGCCACTCGATGCCGTTGGCGCTGCTCGGCATCTTCATCCTGTGGGTCGGGTGGATGGGGTTCAACGCCGGCTCATTCCTTGGGGCCGTGGACAAGCCGCTCGGTCAGGTCATCGTGGTGACCAACCTGGCCGGCGCATTCGGGGTGATCGGCGCGACGATGGTCGCGCGCCTCAAGTTGGGCACGCTCGACATCGGGATGATGGGCAACGGTGCCATCGCAGGTCTTGGCGCGATCGCCGGTCCGTGCGCGTATGTGGCCCCCTGGGGCGGTGCGGTGATCGGGCTCGTCGCCGGGTCACTGATGGTGCTGGTCGTGCTCGCCGTCGACCGTATTCGTGTTGACGATCCCATCGGCGCCATCGCCGGGCACGGGCTTGGCGGGGTCGTCGGCGTGATCGGCGCCGGTGTGCTGACCACGCCGTCGGCTGCCAAATCGCTTGGCGTCGGACACGAAGGGCTCGTCTATGGGGGTGGGTTCGTTCAACTGGGGTGGCAGCTCATCGGACTCGCGTGCATCGGCGCGTTTGCGTTCACCGCGTCGTATGCCGTGTTCTGGGTGATCCGCAACACCATGGGTCTGCGGGCACCTGAGGAGGCGGAACTCGCCGGGCTCGACATCTCCGAGCACGGCATGTTCGGCTACCCGGAGCGGTTCATGGAGGTCTCCGGCGCTGAGCCGGAGGCGCCGGTCCTGGTCTCGCGCATGTAGCGCCGGACGCCGGGTCGCCTTACGAGGCGGCCCGGCTCGCAACCCTCATCTAGACCAGGTGAGCTGTGTCGATCGCCAGGTGGCGGTCCAGGCGGATCGCCCGGGGCATCGCGTCAATGACGCACATGACCGAGTACAGGTCTCCACGGCGCAGCAGATCGAGGGGCTCGTAGTAGTCGAGCGCGGCGCTGGGAGATGTGAGCCATTCGTGCGCGGCCCGCGGGGTCATTTTGACGAAGAGTCCCTCGAACACCAGCAGCAACTCATCCAGCTTCTCGCGCGAACGCGGCCCCGGCGTCATCTCGCCGGTCAACCATGCCTCGACGATTCCCGGGGTCGCATCGAGCATCTGTGCGATGTCGAAGCGACTCAGCCCGATGCTCTTCGCGACGCGTTCGAGTGGGCTTAGTTCGTAACTCACGTTCCCCTCCATGGGCGGCTGTCTCATCCGCCGGGGCGTCCATCCCCAGCGCGTGCGGCGAAGCCTATCAAGCGCCTTCACAAAACCAAAACAAATCGGCGAGTCGTCCTCTTGCTACGCGCCTGTGCGGGGGTTGCCCCAGGCGTCGTCATGGACGAGCGTGCGCCACGGGCGCTTGATCGCCTTGAGGGCGGGCGGCAGGCTGGTCGGGAACTCGACCGGGTACCCCAGCGGGGTGATCAGTGGGATCTCAAGCTCCGCCGGGATGTCGAGCAGCGCGCGGAACTCGTCCTCGACGAACCAATGGAACACCGTCGGGACCGTGCCGAGTCCGCGGGCACGTGCCGCCACGAACAGGTTCTCCATCGCAAACGCCAGTGACGAGACGTCCGCGGTGCGCTCGGCTTCGCGCTGATCGGCGGGGAACACATTGCGCGGGACGACCAGCCCGACGATCCAGACGGGCACGTCGCGGTAGGTGCCCAATGCCTGCTCTGCGTAGCCATGCGCCCAAGCGGTGTGCTCCGCGTCGGACGTCCCCGGCGCTGCTGGGCGTACGGTGCGGAAGTACTCGCCACCGCCGCGGATGACGAGTTCTGCGACGGCTCGCCGCTTGTCGGCCTCGCGCACGACGACGAAGCTCCAGGCCTGCGCCATCCCGCCCGTGGGAGCGAGCAGTGCGAGGCGAAGCAGCGCGTCGATGTCCGTCTCTGCCACCGGCGCGTCGGTGTAGCGACGCACGCTCCGGCGTTGGCGGATGGCGTCATCGGCGTTCATTCTGCTGGCCTCCCGAGTCGTGTGACGAACGCCACGCAGACTCTCATATCCGGCCGGCCGCGGCGGATGGCAGGATTACGGTGTGGACGGCGAATCCCCGGCACTCGCGCTGCACGACGAAGCCGCTCGGCGACGGGGGCTGCGTGCGATGAAGGCGCGCGCGACGGGGCTGCTGGTGTTGGCGGCGCTGGTGTTCGTGGCCGTGCGATGGTTGGGTGGTGGGGACGACTGGGCGGGGTATGTCGAGGCCGCAGCCGAGGGATCGATGGTCGGTGGGCTCGCCGATTGGTTTGCGGTGACGGCGTTGTTCCGTCATCCCATGGGCATCCCGATCCCCCACACCGCGCTGATTCCGACGCGCAAAGACCAGCTCGGGCGAGCGATCGGGGAGTTTGTCGAGGAGCACTTCCTGAGCGGCGGCGTTGTGCTGGAGCGCCTGCGCTCAGTGGGCGTGGCCCGGCGTGCGGCCGCATGGGTCAGCGCCGATGAGCATGCGGCGACCATCGCCCGCCATTCATCGGCGGCGCTCGCCGGGGCAGCGGGTGTCCTTCGTGACGACACGGTGCAGACGGCGATCGAGCATTCCATTACCGGGTGGGTGCGCCGCGTGCAGTTGGCACCGTTGGCAGGCCGGGCGCTGACGGTGGCAACCGCCGAGGGTCGCCATGTCGAGTTGGTGGACGCGGCGGTTCGCGGAGGACTTCGGTTTATGGACGACCATCGCGAGTCGCTGCGTCAGCGCTTTGGCAAGGAGTCGCCGTGGTGGGTTCCGGAGTCGATCGACGACCGCATCTTCACCAAGCTCTTCGACGGGCTCCGCGGTTTTCTGGCCGAGGTGGGTGAGACTCCGCATCATGAGTTTCGCCGGTACCTGGAGGAGCGCATGGCGCAACTCGCGGAGCGGTTGCAACACGATCCCGAGCTGATTGCCCGTGGCGAGGAGATCAAAGCGCAGATCGTCGGTCACCCGGCTGTGCAGCGCTGGACGGAGTCGTTGTGGACCGACCTCAAGGCGCTCTTGCAGCGGCAGGCCGACGATCCGTCGTCGCAGCTTCGTCTGCGCATCGCGATTGAGATTCAGTCGATCGGCCGGCGTGTCGCCCAGGATCCCGAGCTTCAGGCCAAGATCGACAGTTGGGTCGAGTCGGTCGTGACGTACTTGCTCGAGGAGCACCGCCACCAGGCCGGCGACCTGATCGCCTCGACCGTCGCGCGATGGAATCCCGAGGACGCCTCAACCCGCGTGGAGCTCGCAGTCGGCCGGGACCTCCAGTTCATCCGGATCAACGGCACCGTCGTCGGCGGCCTCGCAGGCGTCGCGATCTACGCGGTGGGCCGCCTGATCGGCTGACGTGACGCACCTGTGGGGATGGGTCGTTCCGATCCATCTGAACCCTCTCCAGCAAAGGGTTTACAGGGCACCCGTGTCCGACACCGGTAAGGGGCGCGCTGGCGTGAGGACGGGTGGATGATGGTCCGACGTCGGGCATTTTGCCCGCAAATTGGGAACTTTAGGAGCAGGATCGCGCTTCATAGGCCGTTTGAGGACCGACTTTGTGACAGTCATCAACCGTCGGAAAAGCCCCCTTCCCGACACCTCGTAAACCTTCTGAGTGACGGGGTTCCCGGGCGATGTGGTGTCAGTTGCGCGGGCGTTGCAAAACGCCCACCCGCTGGGGGTGAAAACAGGACCTCGCGACGCGAGAGTCGCGGCGCTCAGTTCTGTTTTCTCCTCAGACACGGTTTGTCCGTCCGTGAACCGTTTCGCACAAACTCCCGACACGGCGACAACGCTTCGTCAGCGTGTCGACACCGGCGGGCCGGCTGTGGCGGCCTGGCGCACTGCGGCGGCTGTGGCCTGCTCGATGCCGAAGCTGCCGAGCCACCAGGTCGCGCCCGCTGTGATCCACGGGGCTGGGTCGTCGTCCGGCCCGGCTTCGACGACAAGGTCGAAGTCGTCCAGATGCCCGCGAAGTGCGCGGATCTGCTGGGCACACTCGACCAACTGATCGGGGTCGACCATGTCGATGGGGAAGTAGCCATCCCAGCGAGCCGCGCGACGGATCGGTGCGCGCCTGGGCCACCGTCCGCCGATCCAGATCGGGATGCGCGGCTGTTGCACGGGACGTGGCTCGAACGTGACGTCCCGCGCCTGGTAGTGCCGGCCGTTGTGGTCGACGGTCGTCCCGGTCCAAAGTCTCTCGATCAGCTCCAGCGACTCGTCGAGCATGTCAGCGCGTTGACGGTCGTCCAACTCCTCGCCGAACGCCGAAAGCTCCCGACCACTCTGATCGCGACCCAATGCCGCGCCCAGGATCATTCGGCCGCCGCTCAGTACGTCCAGAGTGGTCGTCTGACGCGCGACGATCTGTGGCCGTCGGCGCGCGAGCGGCGTGACGAGCGCCCCGATACGGACGCGTTGAGTGCGCGCGGCGATCGCCGCCAGCGCGATCCACGGGTCGGCGACCTGACGCACCGGCGGCCGGTACTGGACGTGGTCCCAGATGAAGAACCCGTCCCAGCCGGCCGCCTCGGCCCGGGCCGCGATGTCTGCGAGCACGCGCGGGTCGGCCAGCTCGTCGAACGGCGGGACGAACAGGCCGAACTGGGCGGCGCTCATCTGTCGGGGAGGTTGATGACGACCAGGCGTGACTCGGTCATCGATTGCACCGCGGCCGCCGGGCCCTCACGGGTGTTTCCGCTGTCTTTGACGCCTCCGTAGGGCATCTGGTCGGCACGGAACGTCGGTGTCTCGTTGATCAGGACGGCGCCAAAGCGCAGCCGTCGTGCCCATCCGATCGCCCGGTCGACGTGCGTCGTGAAGATTCCGGCCTGCAGCCCATACGGGGTGGCGTTGGCCAGGTCGATCGCCTCGTCGATCGTGCGGAACGAGGTGAGCCCGACCACAGGCCCGAACACCTCCTCGCGGAACACGCGCATGGTCTGCGTCACTCCGGTCAACACCGTGGGGTGCAGCAGCCCGTTCCGGACGTCACCCCCGGTTGCGATCCGTGCGCCGCAACCCGTGGCCTCGGCGATCCATTCCACGACCCGATCACGTGCCGCGGTGGTGATCAGCGGACCGACGTCGGTGGTCGGATCGAGCGGGTCGCCGACGACGAGCGACGCGACCTTTGCAACCAAGGTATGGAGCAGACGATCGTGGACAGAGGCTTCGACGATGACCCGCTGCACCGACACGCACGACTGCCCGGCATGGGTGAACCCGGACGAAGCGATGCGGGCAGCGGCTTCGTCCAGATCGGCGTCGGCGGTCACGATGACCGGTGTGGAGTTGCCGAGTTCCAGGGCGACTCGGATCCGCGGGTGGTTGCGCGCCAGCTGCCAGCCCACCTCGGCGCTGCCGGTGAACGAGATCATCGCGACATCCGGATGATCCGTCAGCGCGGCACCGATGGTCTCGCCGGGGCCGTTGACTATCTGGAGCGCGCCAGGCGCGAGACCGGCTTCGCACAGAATCTCCATAAGGGCGAGCGCCGAAAGGGGCGTCTCTTCCGACGGTTTCAACACGACCGGGCAGCCGGCTGCGATTGCCGGCGCCACCTTGTGCGCGACGAGGTTGAGCGGGAAGTTGAAGGGCGAGATCGCGGCGATCACGCCAACCGGCTCGCGCAAGGTGAACCCAAGCTTGCCGGCACCCGATTGCGATGCGTCGACCGGCACCATCTGGCCGACCAAGGTCCGTGCTTCGACGGCGGCGAACGTCAGCGTGTCGACACAGCGTGCCGCCTCGACCTGCGCCTGTTTCAGCGGTTTGCCGGCTTCGGCAGCGATTGTGCGGGCGAGCTGATCGTGGCGGGCGGCGACGAGCCCGGCGGCACGCTCGAGAATCCCTGCGCGGGCAGCGGGCGGTGCGGGGGGCAGGTGCTGCAGGGCCACGGTGACCGCGTGGTCGACATCACCGATGGATGCCAGTGCGACCGATCCGAGCACCTGACCCGAGAATGGGTTGGTCACGGTCAGCTGGTTCGGCACGTCTCCCATCGGGCGACAACCTACGCGGGTCGTCGGGCCTTTGCCATCACGCAGCTCGCGACCGTTGGGATCGGCGGGTGACGCTGTGGGCGGTGTTCACTCCGCGGGTGCACGCAAGGTGATGATCGTCCTGCTGGCCATGGCGACCCCTCCGCCACCGGCTGTCGGCGTGAGCCTGACGCGGACCTTGAGCCACGTGTGGCTGGCCAGGAGCGAACGCCCACGCGGGTTGAGCGTGATCCGGAGCGTCTGTTTGGTGCCGACCTTGATGGCGTAGAGCCTGGTCCCGAGCACGAGCGTGCTCTGCTTGCCTGTTTGCCGGTACCGGACCTTGACGACAAGTGAGAGGCGACCGCGACAGGTCGTTGCGGTGGGTCCACCGCAGGTCACGCTCAACGGAACCACCCAGTTGGTTTGCCGAACCGAGCTGACCGACGCGGTCACGGCGCGCCCGGGTTGGACGACGTCGCGTGCGAGCGCGGTTACGGACATGGACAGCGGGCCGAGTCCAGTCATCGCAACAACAGCGAGGAGCCCAACGATCCGACGGCGTACGCGACCTCCTGCGCCACCGGTCGAACGAGCCTGGCCTGGGAGGAGAGCCGTCGTGGGGGACCTCATGTCGGTGGATGGGTTGCGGTGCGTCAGCCGCATCGCGCGGGAGTCCGCCACAGATGATCCAACCCGGTCCTCGTGAAAGCCACCAGTCGAAAGGTCAGTTTGCGCAACGGATTTTCCTAACCGAAAGGATAGGCCTCAGCGCAAATACTACCAACGAAATTCTTGAATGACCACAATTACGCCGATTTGCGTCATCCCGGGGCCCGCGCTGCCACGTGGTCAATTGGCGATTCACCCGGTTGGTCATTTGACCGTCTGACTCGCGGTCGCTTGACCGTCTGCCGGTCGACGCGTGCCCGGGTTGTGATGGGGGCGTAATCACTTCTGGCTGTTCGTGAGCATCCTGCGCGAGTGGCGTAAGGAGTCTGTGAGACCGGCCCACGTGGTCCGGGTCTCGCCGTAGCGTCGCCTCACCACGGGCTGGGCCTTCCGGCCTGTCCTGAGATGAGAAAGGCAGACACATGAGAAAGATCCGATTCCCCTCGCCCGCGATGGTCGTGTCGCTGGTGGCGTTGTTCGTCGCGTTGGGAGGCGCCGGCTACGCCGCGGTGACGCTTCCACGAGCGAGCGTCGGCAGCGCCCAGATTCGCAGTGGCGCGGTGACCGAGACCAAGATCGCCAACGGCGCGGTGCGGAGTTTCATGATCCGGACCAACGCGATCTCGAGTCCCAAGGTCAGGAACAATTCGTTGACCGGTGACGACATCCTTGAGAGTTCGCTCGGTTCGGTCCCCAAGGTCGATGGCATCACGACGATCGCGCTGGTGCGCGCCACCCCTACGGCGGGCGCGGACGAGGCGGCAGCCCGCGCCGCGGCGCCGGAGATCCCGCTCTCGACCAACGGTCCGCTGACGATCTACGGCAAGTGCCTCAAGGACACCGCGCTCAACATCGTCCGCGCCGAGGTCTATGTCAAGACGACGGTGGACGGTTCGATCCTCGCGCCGGCGTTGGACGGCGGCACCGGGGCGACGTTCCTCAACGTCGCCACCGCGGAACTCGATCGCAGGGCCGACAGCGAGACCGCAGCAGTCAACGCCGCCAGCGCGGCCGGAAACGCCGTGGTCGCGATCGCCCCTGACGGAACCGCGGTTCGGACCCTGACCTACTCAGGGGCCAAGAACGGCACGCTCGCCGGACCCGCCGGGCAGGGTCTCTACGGCAACGGTGACGGTTGCTTCTTCGGCGGTTTCATATTCGGATGACCGAGAAGAGACGGCGTCGGCGCCCCGGGATCGCCTACTCGGCGGCCTCGGGGCGCCGGCGCATCGTCTTGACGCGGGAGCGCTGGGCTTTCTGGTCGAGGCGTCTGGCGACCGAACTCTTGGACGGAGCGGTCGCGCGCCGCGTCTTGCGTGGCACGAGCGCCGCGGCGACTCGTGTGCGGAGGTTGGCCTCGACCGTCGCACGGTTTCGCTCGCGTGAGCGGTCGGCCTGTGACGCGAGCCGCAGCGGGCGGCGCTTCAAATGCAGCCCGGCGATCAGGCGGTCGCCGATGTGCGGTGGCAGTCCCTCGAGGGCGTCGATCGAGACGATCAGCTCCGCCCGGGTCTCGGTGTGGTCGCGATGCTGTCCGCCGGGGCCAGAGGCCCGTGAGTATCGCCACGTCGATGCGGCGAGGAGGTGGTCGGTGACCGCGTCCGGGGTCACTGCGATGCGGCGGTTGCCTCCGGGGCTCCCGCGGGATTCTCATGTGCCACGCGCAGCCGCTCGGCGGCCTCTTCGGGCGTCACGTCGTGGTCCTTCTCGCGCTTCCAGATGACGAACCCGCACCCGGGGTTCTTGCGGCTCTTCCAGCTGCTGCACCCGTAGGCGCGGCTGTTCTCGTTGATCTCGCCGCCGCACCCGGGTGTGGGGCATTTGCCGATCGGCTCCTTGGAGACCGGTGGCGCAGCGTTGGTCTCGCCGGCTGCCACCATCTGCGTGGCGGTCTCGACGTCGACCTCGCCTTTTTGGCCGCGCACGCGCTTCCAGATGACAAACCCGCAGCCGGTCTCGGTGCGGCTCTTCCAGCTCGTGCAGCCGTAGCTGCGGGTGCGCTCGATGATCTCGCCGCCACAGTCCGGGGTGGGGCACACACCGATGATCTCGCGGTCCTCGACCAGGTCTTTGCTCGACTTGCCTGCGGCGATGTACTCGAGCGCCATTTCCATGGTCAGCGTCTTGCCATTGGCCTGCTTCCACAGCGTGTACCCACAGCCGGGCTCGTCCTTGCTCGTGTAGCTGTTGCACCCATAGCTCTTGGGGTACTCGACGATGTGGCCCTCACAGCCGGGGGTGGGGCAGGGGGCGAGCTCACGCCGTTCGATGCGCAGGTTGTCGCGGTCCTTGTCCGCAAACCACGTGACGACGTCGCGGGTGAAGTCCACGACGTCCTTGCGGAAGTCCTCGTGCCGCTGCGTGCCGCGTTGGATCTCGTTGAGCCGCTGCTCCCACTGGCCGGTCAGCTCGGGCTTGGTCAGCACTTGGTCGCCCAGCATCTGGATCAGACCGACGCCTTTTTCGGTGGCCCGCAGGCTGCGGCCCTCGCGCTCGATGTACTCGGCGTCGATCAGGCGTTCGATCGTCGCGGCGCGGGTGGCGGGCGTGCCCAAGCCGGCGTCCTTCATGGCCTCGGCCGCCTCGTCGTCGTCCACGAGCTTGCCGGCCGTCTCCATCGCGCGCAGCAGCGTGCCTTCGCTGAACCGCGCCGGTGGTTTGGTCCGCTTCGCCAGGGCCTCGACCTCGGCGCAGTCGACGGCTTCGCCGTCCTTCATCTGGGGGAGCTTCTGCTCGGGCTCCTCGTCTTCCTTCGTCGGGCCGCGTGTCTCGTCGGCCTCTTCGCCGTAGACGGCACGCCACCCGGCCTCGATCAAGACCTTGCCGCGACTGCGGAACAGATGCCCTTCGCAGCGGGTTTCGATGACCGTGTTCTCGAACCGTGCGGGCGGGTGGAAGACCGCAAGGAACCGGCGCGCGACCAGGTCGTAGATCCGCGCCTCGTCCCGGTTGAGCGCGCCCAGATCGTGGTCGCCGTCGGTTGGGATGATGGCGTGGTGGTCGGTCACCTTGGCGTCGTTGATGACCTTGCCGAGTGGCAGCTTCTCGAGTCCGATCACAAAGCGGGCGGCGTCGGCGTAGACCGGAGCGGCGGCGCCCACGCGGGCGGCGATCGGCTTGAGCTGGGCGATCATGTCGCCGGACAGGTATCGCGAGTTGGTACGCGGGTAGGTCAACACCTTGTGCTGGTCGTACAGCGCCTGTGCGGCCGACAGCGTCCGCGACGCCGAGAACCCGAAGCGCCGGTTGGCCTCACGCTGCAGGGTCGTCAGGTCGTACAGGAGGGGGGATTGCTCGGTCTGAGGCTTGGTCTCGAGGGACTCGACGACGGCGGGCTTGTCGTGGACGGCCTCGACGATCGCGTCGGCCGGTGCGGCTGCGGTCAGGCGGGTGGTCGCGCCCTCATGCCACATGCCGACGTACCGGGCGCCGGTGGACGTCGCGAACGTCGCCGCGACCTCCCAGTAGTCCTCGGGGACGAACGCCTGGATCGCCAGGTCGCGATTGGCGATCAGCGCGAGCGTCGGTGTCTGGACCCGGCCCAGCGACAGGACCTTGCGGGCCGAGCCCGCCTTGGTCGTCGCGGCGCGGGTGGCGTTCATGCCGACCAGCCAGTCCGCCTCGCTGCGTGCCCGCGCGGCCTCTTCGAGGGGGATCATCTCCTCGTCATCGCGGAGATGCTCGAACGCATCACGGATGGCCCCGGCGGTCATGGACGAGAACCACGCGCGCTTGATCGGTTTGTCGTGCGCCTTCTTGGGGGCGGTCTCCAGGATGAGCTTGAAGATCAGCTCGCCTTCGCGCCCGGCGTCGCAGGCGTTGACGATGACATCGACGTCCGCAGAGGCCATGTACTTGTGCAGCGACTTGAGCTGCTTGCCGGCCTTGGCGTCACGTGCCTGGTACTTGAACTCCTCGGGCACGATCGGCAGGTCCTCGTACTTCCACTTCTTGTAGCGCTCGTCGTATTGGTCCGGGTCGACCTGCTCCACCAGGTGGCCGATCGCGAACCCCACGATGGTGGTCGCGCTCTCGTAGAAGTCGCCGTTCTTGGCGAACGTCCCAGGCAGGGCCGTGCTCACGTCGCGGGCGACGGAGGGCTTTTCGCAGATGATGAGTGAGCGAGGCATCGGCCGGCGAGGGTAGCACCATTGGGGTGGGAGTCGTCAAGCGGGACTGGCGGAGCGCCACCCGATCGCGAAGCGATCGATGCCGGTGCGCAGGGACAGACGATACGGACGTCGACTTCGGGGAGATCGGTGAAACCAGTCGTGTCGCGTGTCAGGACGGTGCGGTTTCGAGCGAGGGCCGTCGCCGCGATGATCAGATCATGGGTCCCGCGCGGCCGCCCGGCTCGCCGTGCCGCATCCAACAGTTGAGCGTGGCGTCGGGCGACGTCAAGGTCGTAGTCCTCGATCGGGATCGCGCTGAGGAAGCGCTCGACGTACGCCAGCGGCTTGGCGCGATGCGCCTCGTCCGAACCGAGCGCACCGTGAATCAGTTCTGCGGCAGTGAGCGCCGCGATCGCGAGTTCGTCGGCGGCATCGACGACATCGCTGAGGTTCGACGATCGCGCGCGCGTTGCCCTTCGGAGCAGCTGAGATCTGAGCGACGGTGCGTCCACGGCGCTCGACGACGAACGTCTCGCCCGTCTGCTCGACTCGGTCGAGAACATCTGCGAAGTTGCGAGCCGCCTCGGCTGCGCTGATCCGTTTCATGCGAATCAGATCAGATTCGTTCGGTCAGCCGAAGAACGGCTCGGCCACCGCAAAGCGTTCCGGTGGGACGGCCTTGAGCTTGGCGACGCCCTCGGCGATGGGGATGTCGACCACATCGTCGCCGTGCAAGGCGACCATCCGGCCGAAGCTCCCCTGGGCCACCAACTCAGCGGCGTGGCTCCCGAACCGCGTGGCCAGGATCCGGTCGTAGGCGTTTGGCGTGCCGCCGCGCTGAATGTGTCCGAGTACCGCGACGCGGGTGTCGAACCCGGTGCGCTCGCGAAGGCCTTCGGCGATCTGCTCGCCGATCCCGGTCTTGGCCAACTGCTTGTGGCCGAACTCGTCCAGCTCGGCGGTCGCGTCGTCGCCCTCGAGTTCGAACCCCTCGCTGACGACGATGATCGAGAAGTCCTTGCCGCGATCGTGTCGCGAGCTGATGGCGGCGCAAACGTCGTCCAACGTCCGCGGGACCTCGGGGATCAGGATCGCGTCGGCGCCGCCCGCCAGGCCCGCGTAGGTCGCGATCCAGCCGACATGGCGGCCCATGACCTCGACGACCATGACACGGTCGTGGGATTCGGCCGTGCTGTGCAGACGGTCGATGGCGTCGGTTGCGATCTGCACCGCGGTCGAAAAACCGAACGTGTAGTCGGTGCCGTCCAGGTCGTTGTCGATCGTCTTGGGGACCCCGACGCACGGCACGTCGAACTGCTCGGTCAGCTTGGCCGCGACGCCCAGTGTGTCCTCGCCGCCGATCGCGACCAGCGCGTCCAGGCCCAACGCCCGGAAGTTGGCGGCACACTGCGCCCCGCCGTCGGGGTTCTTGAACGGATTGGTGCGCGAGGTGCCCAGAATGGTTCCGCCGCGGGGGAGCAGTCCGCTGACCGCGTCCAGGTCGAGGGGCATCGTCTCTCGATCGAGGAGCCCCCGCCAGCCGTGTCGCAGGCCTACGTGGGTGTGCCCAAACCGTGAGTTCCCCACGCGTACGACAGCGCGGATGACGGCATTGAGCCCGGGGCAGTCACCGCCGCCTGTGAGGATTCCGACCAACATCGAACCTCAGATTATCCTGCCTGCGGGCGAGGGTTGGCCTCGACACGGTCGAACGCGCGTGCGCGGCTCGCACAGGTTGGTCACGCAACGGTCAACCGTGTCCGACACCGATGTACCGAGAACCGCTTGGGCAAACGGTCCTGTGACGTCGCAACGACCTTCCGTCCGGTCGAAATCAGGCGACCAGTGTGTCCTGCGTGGCGGTGACCGACGCTGCGGGGCGCGGGTAGCCCAACAGGTAGCCCTGACCCCAGGTCGCGCCGAATGCCCGGACTGCGTCGAGCTGCGTCTCGCGCTCGATGCCCTCCGCGACCACGTGGGCGCCCAGGCGCTCCGAGAGTCCGATCATTGCCGCAAGGAAGTCATCCTCGCGGCCACCGTCGCCTGCGGTCGCGACATAGCTGCGGTCGATCTTGACGATGTTGACCGGCAGCTTGCGCAGCACCGCGAGCGAAGCGAACCCGGAGCCGAAGTCGTCCAGCGCGATGTCAACATCTCGCGCACGCAGCCGCTCCAAGATCGACGCGGCGCGATCCACGTCGTCGATGACGGCCGTTTCGGTGAGCTCCAGGCAGAGCGCGTGCCCGGTCAGCTTGTGGCGATCGAGGCTGTCGACCACCCGGCTTGCGAAGCGTCGATCCATCAGCTGCCGTGCCGAGATGTTGACGGCGACGACGTGGTCGGAACCCATCTCGGCCCGCCAGGCGCACGCCGAGTTGACGACCCACGTGCCGATATCCAGGATCGCCCCCGTGCGCTCGGCGATCGGGATGAACTCGGCGGGCGGAACAGGTCCCAGGCGCGGGTGCGTGTAGCGCAGCAGCGATTCCCAACCGCTGACCTCCCCGGTCGCGAGGCTGACCAGGGGCTGCACGTACAGCTCCAGGGCGTCGTCGCGGACGGCTCGGTTGAGTCCCTCGGCGATCGTGGTCTCCCGTTTGCCGGGTAAGAACAAAGACATCGGCGTCTTATCGGCCGTCAGGCCGAAAGTCTGAACGGCGCTCAAGGGACCACGCAGAAACGACTGCACCGTTCAACGGCTGCAAACCGTCGCCATCGGCACAGCAGTTATTTCCGCGCGGACCCTTAATTTAATTAAGGGGCCTGCCGCAGGTGCGCCGCGACGGCTTCGCCGGTCAGGGCGAACGCATCCCACATGACCGGGTGGTTGCCCGGGACTCCGAGGACGGTCAGTCGATCGCCCAGGGCGTCACGAAGCAGCGCCTCCTGCCGATCGTCGAGGACGCCGTTGGCGGCACGGACCAGCAGCGTCGGGCAGCTGGTGGGCAGGGCCGGGGTCCGGGCCATCTCGCCATACGCCGCAACGACTGCGCTGCGTCCGACGCGGTAGCGCAAGCGACCGTCGGCACCCGTCTCGAGTGCTTCGACCACGTCCGCGTCCACCATCTCACGTGGCGTGTGAGCGAGCGTCGCGAGCCGGGCTGTGACCGCTTCGTCGACAGCGGCGAACGACACGTCCGGGCGCGTCTGATCGGCGAAGCCCAGCGCCACGCCAGGCGCGAGCTGAATCGCCGGATCCAGCAACGCCAACCGGCGCACACGATCAGGGTGCGCGGCTGCCAGCTCGACGCCGAGCCGGCCGCCGAAGCTGAATCCGACGACATCGGATCGGGCGATGCCCTCGGCGTCCAAGGTCTCGCAGACATCGGCGACGAACGTCGCGATGTCCCAGGGTGGCTCCCATCCGGACATGCCGTGCCCGCGCAGGTCGACAGCGATGACCTGTCGATCGGCCAGGTACGTCTGTGCCAATCGGCGGAACCGGCCGCCGTGACCCATGACGCCGTGCATGCACAGCACGGGCGGTGCCTCAGGATCACCCCACCGGTGGACGTGCAATCGCATTGCCGAATCCTCTCAGACCGGGGGCCGCGGCTGCGTGAGAGGATCGCCCGGTGGTGATCTGCACACTTGGCGATCTGCTGCTGGACGTCGTCGTCCGGCTGGGCGCTCCTTTGTCGCGCGGTGGGGACGCCCCTGCGACGACACGCCTGAGCGCCGGCGGGCAGGCCGCCAACGTCGCCGCATGGGTCGCGCACCTGGGCGGTCAGGCCCGGTTCATGGGCGTCCGATCGAGCGACGCCGTCGGCACGCTGGTGGCAAATGATCTGGCCGCCCGCGGCGTCGAGCTGTTGGGCCCGATGTTCGAACGGGGGACGGGCACGGTGGTCG
This sequence comes from Actinomycetota bacterium, assembly GCA_031366605.1. Classification (GTDB taxonomy): domain Bacteria; phylum Actinomycetota; class Thermoleophilia; order Miltoncostaeales; family Miltoncostaeaceae; genus CALMEC01. The sequence goes on from JANLOO010000059.1 coordinate 62,631, forward strand.
CCCTGGTCGACGACACGTTCGAGCGGACGATGGCGACCGACCGTGGCATCGCCACCGAGCTGCGCTTTGCGCACATTGACCCGGCGTGGTTTGCCGGGTGCGACCGTCTGCACCTGTCGGGATACAGCCTGATGCGCTCACCGATCGACACGGCCGCGCTCCGCGCCGCCCGCGAGGCCAGGTTGGTGGGCGCGCGCGTCAGCGTCGACCTTTCATCGTGGAGCGCCATCCGCGATTTCGGTCCGGCCAAGTTCCGGGACCGCCTGACCGTCATCGCCCCTGATGTCGTGTTCGCGAACGAACAGGAACTCGAGGTGCTCGGCGACGAGCCCAAATGCCAGGTGCTGGTGACCAAGAAGGGCGCTGAAGGATGCACCGTGCGCTGGCCAGGCGGCGAGGTCCGTTTGCCGGCGCTTGAGGCGGACGTGATCGACACCACCGGTGCGGGCGATGCATTCGCCGCAGGGTTCCTGATCGGCGATTCCGCCGAGGACGCCGCACGCCGAGGCCTCGCCGCCGCCGCCGCCTGCGTTGCCCAAGTCGGCGCGATGCCGTCGTCGTGATCTCGTGTCCTGCGTCGGACGTTCTTTGTCATATGGCGTGCGAAAAACCCGCTGGATCGGGATATTGGACTCGGGAGTCCGATATCCCTACGCCGGGGACCGGCGGTCACGCCGGTCCACCTGACAAGGACGCAGCCTTCGTTCATATCGGACCATATGGGCGAAGGCGAGGACGCAGCCCCTGAGGCTGACCGTCCCGGTACCACGTTTGAAATCCAGTGGGAATTTGCAAGCCGCCAGATTGCAAAGGAACTTCCGACGCAGGACACGAGGCATGATGGGCGGGTGAACGTCGCGAGTGCTCCAGGTCACAACCAGTTGATCGTCATGGCCCCCGAGATCCGGGAGGCCCTGGCTGCAGGCGGCGCGGTGGTGGCGCTCGAGACGACGCTTGTCGCGCATGGGTTCCCCCACCCCGAAGGGGCCGCAGTGGGCGCCGCGTCCGAGGCCGCCGTGCGCGCCGCAGGTGCGATCCCCGCGACGATCGGCGTCATCGACGGTCGTATCCGGGTTGGTCTGACCTCCGTCGAGGTCGCGCGGTTCGGCGAGGCCGGTCCGGCCGCGCGCAAGTTGGGTCCCCGTGACCTGGCGGTGTGCGCCGTTCAGAGCGCCCTCGGTGCGACCACCGTCGGCGGCACCCTTGCAGTCTGCCGAGTCGTCGGGATCACGGTCATGGCGACCGGTGGTCTTGGTGGGGTACATCGCGGCTACCCGTCGCCACCGGATGTCTCGGCCGACCTGGGCGAGCTGGCCCGCACGCCGGTCGTGGTGGTGAGCGCCGGCATCAAGTCACTCCTCGACGTGCCCGCCACCTGCGAGATGCTCGAGACCCTGGGCGTGCCGATACTGGGCTGGCGGACGGACGAACTGCCGCGCTTCTACAGCGCCCACGGCGGTCCGCCTGTCTCAGCCCGGGTCGAGTCGGCCAACGAGGTCGCCCGCATCGCCCGTGCCCACTGGGACCTTGGCGGCGGCGGCATCATGCTGGCCCGCCCGCCCGACGCGTCCCTGGATGATGTGGAGCCCCTGATCGACGAGGCCATCGCCGAGGCCTCCCGACAGGGGATCTCCGGCCAGGCGGTCACCCCGTTCGTGCTCGCCCGCCTGCACGAGCGAAGCGGCGGACGCACGCTCCGCGCAAACCGCGACCTGATCGTCGCCAACGCCGGCCTGGCCGGCCGGATCGCCACCGAAGCAGGTGTGTGAGCGTTCTCGTGTGACGACGGCGTCGTCTTCGGTGCCCCCCGTCCTGCGCCCCTCGGCGTCGCGTGAGGAGAACTCATGCGGAGGCCCTGTTTCGCGATCGCGACCGGTCGGCTGGGTGTCGCGGCTGCAGGGCTACCGCACGGCGATGGCCGAGTGGGACGGGGAAGCGGTCCGATCAGGGCACGTGATGGCCGCCGCTCCGGCACTCACCAGCCCGCGCAGCGCCTCGACGGTGATCGGGCAGAACTGCCAGCCGGACTCGAGCACGCAGTCCACGAGCGCCTCCGCCACGGGCATTGCGCTCTGGTAGCAACGCTCGTGGGTCATGGCGTCCCATGCGTCGGCCAATCCCAGGATCCGCGCGCCCTGCGGGATCCGCTCACCCGACAGGCCGTCCGGGTAGCCCGCTCCGTCGTAGCGTTCATGGTGGTGGCGAACCCACTCCACCTGTTCGGTGGTGAGGATCCCATCGATCATCTCGGCGCCAACGCCCGCGTGGCGCTTCATCGTTTCCCGCTCGTCGGCGCTCAGCTGGCCGGGTTTCAGCAGTACCGATCCGGCGAGTCCGATCTTGCCGATGTCGCGGACGTACGCCGCCTCGCCCAAGAGCATCGCGCGGCTCCCCGACCATCCGAGCTCCAGCGCGAGGAGCTGCGCCAGCTCGGAAACGCGCTCTGCGCTGCCGCGGGCCGCAGGATCCTGTGATTCCACCACCCGCGCGAGGATCTGCAGGGCGGCGCGGTGGCGCTTGACGGGGACCGTCTCCTCCGACCGTTCCGGGGTGATCGTGTCTCCAGCGTGTTTGGCGTCGTGCAGCGCGAGCTCGGCGCAGCGCACCAGGTCGTGGGCGTCCCCGCCTGCGCCCGCAAGGTCGCTGATGCCGACGCTCACCGAAATCGGCGGCTCGCCTTCTGTGTCGATCCTTGCGATGGACGCGAGCGCGCGGTTCGCCGCTTGCCTCGCGCTTTGCGCGTCAGCACCGGGAAGCAACCACCCGAACGCGCCGCCGCGGAGGCGCCCGAGGGTGTCACCGCCGCGGGCAACCTGACCGAGCTGCTCCGCGACCTGCAGGAGCGTCTGCCCGTCGAGTTCGGCACCGATGCCATCGGCGAGCCGGGTGAACTGGTCGAGCTCGACTGCGATGAAGGCCACGGTGCCGTCAGTCGTGCCCGCGGTCTCGACCGCGTCTGCGATTCGGAGTTCAAGCTCCTCACGAGCCACGAGTCCAGTCTGGGGATCCCGGGCGTGCACGGCGTGGGATCCTTCATCCAGCGTGCCGAGTGCCAGTGCGAGCGTCGCGAAGCAGGCGAGCTCCTCTTGCGCCTCGGGCCGGGTGACGCGACCGGCGGCGGTGTTCGTCTGGATCACACCCCATCGGTGGTCGCCGCGCCGGACGTCGGCCGTCAGTGCGGTGCCGCCGGACCGACGCGGATCGAAGCCCGGTTGCGCCCACGCTCCCATCATGGTGGCGCTTCGCTCGCCGAGTCGTACGATTCGGGCCGCGTCGGCACCGACCAGGCGTGCCGCCGCCTCGGCCATCAGCTGGTAGACGGCACTGGTGGGCGCGCCGGCCGACACCGCGGCGGCGACGCGCCGCATCGCCTCGCCGCAGCGGGCGAGGCCGACTGTTCCGGGGTCCGGCTGGACAATCGCCGGGGCGTCGACCAGCTCGTGGATGGTCGCGGCGTACCCGATCGAGATGCCGGAGTGATCTCGCAGCGGGGAGACGACGACGCTCGCGTCAAAACACTCGGCGTTGGCACGGCGGAACCTCAGTTGACATGAGCCGCCTTCCGCGAACTCGCCGTGCAGGAGTTCCGCGAGCTTCTGTGCGTTGCGACCGGCATCGGCCTTGCTCCAGAAGGGGTAGGGGGCGCGGCTCCCCAAAAGCTGCCCGCGATGGAAACCGGTCATCTGGCACAGCACCGGGTTGACGTCGACGATCCGACGATGCTCGTCGACGGTGATGAGGCCATCCTGGATGGAAGCGATGACGGCCGAGGCGTGTTTGGCGGCCCGCCGGGCCGAGAGGTGCTCAAGTGCGACGCGCGCGTCGCTGCGTTGGATCTGCCCTCGCGTGGGCGACGTCGACTCCCAGACGCCCTTGCTGGTCTGCTTCACGTTGCCGAGCCCTGCCATGGGGTGCACCTTTGTTCGACGAGTCTGGGAACTTCCATATATGCCTGGACGCGGCCACGCCTGACGTCACTGACTCCTTTATCGGGCGTGCCCGGGAACGTGGTGATCGTTGGAACAGGAGCGGTTGGGTATGGATTCGGTGGTGGTCGGCCTCAGGCTCTGTGGCGCGCGTGCCGATAGACAAGCTAGGTCAGCAGCATGAGAGGCAGGTTCGATCGCATGACAGGAGCCCTCCCGGAGCTTCATGCCCCCATTCTTGTCGTCGACGACGAGCAAGACATCCGATCCCTCGTCCGGGAGACGCTCGAACGAGACGGACACCAGACCGTCGAGGCGGCGGACGGCAAGGCGGCGCTCAGGCAGCTGCACGACAGGCACCCCCGGCTCGTCGTGCTGGACGTGATGATGCCGGAGCTCGACGGATGGCAGACCCTCGAGCGCATTCGCGACGTGTCGGACGTCCCGGTGATCCTGCTGACCGCCCGGGCGCTCGAATGGGAGCGGACGCGTGGTCTGCGCAGCGGGGCCGACGACTATCTGACAAAGCCCTTCTCCCCGATGGAGCTCGCCGCGCGCGTCGATGCGCTGCTTCGGCGGACCGGCGGCCGCGACACGGACCGGCCGGTGATCTACGACGACGGCTTTGTGCAGATCGACTTCGCCCAGCGACAAGTCACGGTGGCCGGCCGGCAGGTCAGCCTCACCCCGCTCGAGTTCCGGCTGCTCAACGCGTTCACCGAGAACCGTGGGCAGGTGCTCGATCGGGATCAGCTTCTGACGATGGCGTGGGGCGGCCGCACCGCTGTGTTCCCGGACCAGGTCAAGGTGTACGTCGGATACCTGCGCCGCAAGATCGGGGTTCGGGCGGATGGCGCGTCACCGATCGAGACGGTGCGGGGTTTCGGATACATCTACCGTGCGGATCCCGGTAGTCCAGACGTCCAGGTCACCTAGCAATGCCTCCGACGGGTGGAGTGAGGCGCGTCGTGCTCATACTCGCGGTGTTCGTCGCGGCCGCCGGCCTGCTGCTCGCCGACCTGTGGGGTGGCGGCAGAGGCGTCGACGATCGACGGCCCGTCGTCGCTGCCGAACAGTTTGAGGTCGATGCCGGGCGTCTGATCGACGCGGCCGGGGCGGCAATCGAGGACGGACGAGCGTCAGCGCAAACACGGCAAACGATCGCCCAACTGACCGAGCGCACGTCGGCGCGGATCGCGACGTTGCGGGCCGCCGGCGTGGCGACTCCTCTGTTCGACGACCTCCCCGAGACGGTCAGCCGCGTTCTGCGGGCCATCGATGCCGGTCGTCTCGGTGAGGCCACGCGGTTGCTGAACAGCTTTGCCCGGCGGGCCAGGGCGGCGGAGCGGGGGCTCAGCGTCGAGCTGGAGCGTCGCCTTGATCCCAGGACGACGATGATCCTGAACGTCGTTCCGTGGATGCTCCTTGTGGGTGCGCTGACGACGGTCCTGTGGTGGCGGAGCGTCCGGCGCGCCCACGCGCACGCTCAGGTCACGATTGATTCCTTCCGCCGAAGCGAGGGCACTGAGCGCGCGCTTCTGGAGACGTTGATCGGCTCGGCCCCGCTGGGCTTCGGTTTTGTGGACGCAGACCTTCGCGTCGTGCGTGTCAACGAGCGGGCCGCCGCCATGGCCGGCGCCCGGCCCGAGGATCTCGTGGGGCGGCACGTCAGCAGCTTCAGCCCGGACTCCCCGGAGCGATTGCAGGAGGTCTACAGGTCGATCTTGGACGAGGGTGTGACGATCGAGGGGCGTCGCATCACGCAAGAGCGCGACGGCGAGATCTCGCATCTCGAGCTGAGTCATTACCCGGTGCGACTCGATGACGGCCGTCCGCTGGGTGTGGGCGTCGTGATCGAGGACGTCACACAGCGTGTGGAGTTCCAGCTCGAGCTGGAACGCCTGTTGCGGGCGGAGCGCGAATCGCGGGGGATCGCCGAGGTGGCGAACCTGGATCTGATCGAGCGCAACGAGGCGCTTCGCGCTGCGCAGCGTCGGTTCTTCGAGCGTACGCAGATGCTGCGCGCGCTGGCAGACGTCTCCGATGACGTCATGTTCGTGCTCGACCGCGAGGGCTGTTGCCGGATGATCAACATCGCGGGCGCCCGTATGGTGGGCGCGTCGCCCTCCGAGATCGTCGGGACGACGTACGACGCGTTCCTGCCCGAGGCATTCGTGCAACGGGCCCGCAGTCGGGATCTGGAGGTCATAGCGACGGGCCGCACCGTTGTCGACGAGGAGACGCTTGACACCCCTCAGGGGGCTCGTCACGTGATCACCACTCGCGCGCCGTTGGTGGTCGACGGCGAGACCATCGGTGTGGCGGTGGTCGCCCGCACTCTGTCCCAGGTCAACGCAGAGGACCGCGACCGGGGCCGTTTGCTGGCTGAGGCGCGCGCGGCCCAGTCCTCGATGAAGACGGCCCTCGCTCGGTTGGCCGAGCAAAACGCGCGGCTGCAGGAGCTCGACCGGGCGAAGGATGAAATGGTGGCGCTCGTCTCGCACGATCTGCGCACCCCGCTGACGTCGATTCGCGGCTACACGGAGCTGCTCATGACCGGAGCGGGGATCGACGAACGCGGGCGCCGGTTCCTCGAGGTGATCGAACGCAACAGCGGTCGGCTGCTCGGACTGGTCGACGACCTGTTGGTGGTCGCACAGCACAATGTCGGGGCGTTCACGGTGTCCGTCGAGGAACTCGACCTGGCTGACCTGGTGTCCGAGGCGCTGGTGTCCTTCGCCCCGGCCGCGATCGAGCGGGGCGTCTCCCTCGTGCAACGTGTGGAGGGGAGCGGCCAGGTCGTGGGCGATGGCGCGCGAATCGGGCGCATGCTCGACAACCTCGTCGGGAACGCCATCAAGTTCACCCAACCTGGCGGTGTCGTCGAGGTTGCCCTGACGATGTCCGACGAATGGGGTCTGCTTCGCGTGCGCGACAACGGGCCCGGCATCGCACCCGAGGACCAGCAACACATCTTCGATCTCTTCGCCAGGGCCCGCAACGCCGGTAACGGCGGGCTCCGCGGGATCGGGCTGGGCCTCGCCATCGCACGCGCGATCGCCGAGGCGCATGATGGCACGATCGGGCTCGACAGCTCGCCCGGCACCGGCGCGACGTTCTGGGTCAAGCTCCCCGTCGCCGGGCCACACATCACCGACGATCCCCGCGTCAGCCTGGACGAGGCGGGCGAGCTGGCTGCGGCGTCGCTCAGCGTGTGACGTTGACCGGCGTCCCGTCTCAGCCGCCCAGGCGCCCCGCCTCGATGACGCGCTGCAGGAAGGCCTTGGTCCGCTCCTCGCGCGGGGCGCCGAACATCTGGTCGGGCGTGCCGTGCTCCAGGATCTCGCCGGCATCGAGGAAGCAGACCCGGTTGGCGACCTCGCGGGCGAAGCCCATTTCGTGGGTTGCGATCACCATCGTCATGCCCCCGGCGGCGAGCTCGCGGATCGTCGCCAGGACCTCGCCGACCAGCACAGGGTCCAGGGCGCTCGTGATCTCGTCGAGCAGCAGCAGCTTGGGCTCCATCGCCATCGCCCGCAGGATCGCGACCCGCTGCTGCTGACCACCCGACAGGCGGTCGGGGTACTCGTCGCGCTTGTCGGACAGGCCGAACCGGTCGAGCAGCTCGGTCGCGCGGGCCTCGGCCTCGGCGCGGCTCAGCTTGAGCGCCTTGATCGGTCCCAGGGTGATGTTGCGCAGCACGCTCATATGCGGAAACAGGTTGAAGCCCTGAAACACGATGCCCACGCGGCGGCGCACCGCGTTGACGTCGACCCCGGGGCCGGTCACCTGCGCGTCGTCGATCAGGATGCGTCCGGCGCCGATCGGCTCCAACAGGTTGATGCACCGAAGGAGGGTCGATTTGCCCGACCCCGACGCTCCG
>JANLOO010000011.1:0-2697 GCA_031366605.1 Actinomycetota bacterium
TTCGTTCTGGCTCGCACGACACGCGGTCGCCGGGGACCTTCTGGTGATGAACTGCGACGTGCTCTTTCCGGAACACGTCCTGGAGGCGTTGCTCGAGCCCGACGGGAGCACGCTCGTGTTCGACTCCAACTCCGGGGACGACGAAGAACACATGAAGGTGCGCATCCGGGACGGCCACCTCGTAGGGATGAGCAAGAAGCTGCCACCCTCACGCAGCGACGGCGAGAACCTGGGCATCCTGCGCCTGACCGAGGAAGCCGCCGAGGCCGCGTTCGACGCCGCGGGGGCATTGGTCGGGCAGGGTCGAGAGCAGGACTGGCTCGGCACGGCCATCAACGCGATCGCGTGCGACCATCCCATCGCGTGCGTCGACGTCGCGGGCCTGCCGTGGGTCGAGATCGATTTTCCCCGGGACCTCGCTTCAGCCAGAACGGAGATCTGGCCGGCGATCCAAGCCCTCGCGCGTCCCGTGCGGCGACCGCACGTCGGGAGAGGTTTCGGATGGCGCCCGGCGATCGCCTCGTTCGATGTGGCGGAGGTTGCGGCGGGATGAGGCGCATCCTGTTCACCGGCTACGCGCCCGTTCATTTCGTCTGTTTCCAACCGCTGTTCGAAGCGCTGCGACAGGAGCCGGGAGTCGAGGTGCTGGTCTCGGGAGGACTGCGGCGGGTCAACGAATTCGGACTCCGCGAACACGACACGCAGGCGATGTACGCACCGTTCGCGTTGCCCCCGGAGTCGGTCGTCGTCGCCGACGACCTCCCCGAACTCGATGTCGACCTCTTCTTTTCTGCGAGCACCAAGCCCATTGCGCCGCGCAGCTTCCAGCGGAGCGTCCAGCTCTTCCACGGCCTGTCCTTCCGCAACCGGGCGGTCCGTCCCGAGAACGCCGTCTACGATCGCTACTTCATGCTCGGCCCCTACATGCGCCGCGGGTTCGAACAGCGGGGGATCCTGCTTCCGGGTGATCCACGTGTCGCGCGGATCGGGTTCCCGAAAACCGACCGACTCCTCGATGGCACCCTGAACCGTGCGGCCATCCTTCGTGACCTCGGGTTCTCTGGTACCCGCCCGATCGTGTTCTACGCGCCGACGGGCGCGCACGGCAACTCGCTCGAGACGTTCGGTGAGGAGCTGATCACGCACTTGGCGGAGACAGACAGATACGACCTCGTGGTCAAGCCGCACGACCATCCGAAGGGCGCCATCGATTGGTACGAGCGGCTCGCTCCGCTCGAGAGCGCGCATTTCCGTCTCCATCGCGCGCCTGACGCGATCCCCACCCTATTTGTGGCCGACCTCTTGATCAGTGATGCGTCATCGATTGCGAATGAGTACCTGTTGCTCGACAGGCCGATCGTCTTCTTGGACGTGCCCGAACTCCTCGAAGCCGCAGCCTTGGAGGACGACCGACTCGACCTCGACACCTGGGGTCGCACGGGCGGGGCCGTCGCCTCCGACACGGCCGCGGGCGTGGAGGCCGTCGCCCACGGACTCGCCCACCCACGGGAGCGAGCCACGACACGGCAGGCGATCGCCCAGGACCTCTTCTACGCGCCGGGAACGGCGACCCGGGCAGCGCTCGCCTGGGTGCGAACCGAACTGCGCGTGGCAGCGTGAGCGCGAGGTTCAAGACCGTCCGGCGGGCGCGCAAGACCTACAAGGTGCTCGCCCCGTACGGCAAGCCCTACCGACGGCACTTGCTCCGAGGCACGCTCGCCACGATCCTCCTCGTCGCATGTCGACTCGCGTTTCCGTGGCCCCTGCGCGGCCTGATGGAGATCGTCTTCCAGAATGGCGCACCTGGGCGCGGCTCCTCAGTTGTCAAGCTGGTCCCGAACATCGGCGACCCGGCCGACTGGCTCGTCGGTGGCTTCGTCGTGATCATTCTCTTGTGGGGACTGTCCGAATCCTTGCAGCGTCTTGAGTTCACTCGATTTGCCGTCGGCCTGGTTCGCGACCTCCGCGCGACCGCGCTCGCGCGAATTCCAAGGGTAGCGGCCACCCGTGACGCCGGCGATCTGATGGCGGCCGTCACCGGCGATACCTCACGGGTCAAGACCGGGGTCAAGTCGATCCTCATCGGGACGTCCCGCAACGGCGCGTTTTTTCTCGGTGTCGCGATCATCGTCTCGCTCATCGACCCGCTGATCGGACTCGTCTTCCTGGCCGGAGGTGTGGCCACCGCGATCATAGGTGGCCTCGGCGCGTGGCGTTCCTCCCTGGTGGTGCGCCGCGCCCGTCGACGCGAAGGAGTGCTCACCGACGATCTCCATCGCTATTTCGCGGGAACGGCCGCGCTCCCCACCGCCGCCGGCGACAACACGCGCAAGCCCGACTCGAAGGTCACACGCATCGAGGGAATCACCACCTTCGCGGTCCACGTCATGCTTGCCGCGACAACCTGCGCGATCCTGATCCTTGCGATCCGCGCCGGCAGGAGTGGAAGCCTCTCACCCGGCGCGGTGTTCACGATCCTCGCCTACATCCTCCTGATGCACAACAAGAGCGTCGTGTTCGGTCGACGGATCATCCGCGGAGGCCGGCTGCTCCCGAGCGCCGAACGCGTCGCCGGCCTCGTCGTAGACGACACGCCACCGCCGCAAACGACCGGCCCCCACCACACGAGCCCGTACCCAGGCGGCCCTCCCCCCGACCAGCCCGGGCGGCATCATCGAAACGTGACCCCGACACCTC
>JANLOO010000019.1:0-10037 GCA_031366605.1 Actinomycetota bacterium
GTGTACGCAACGAGTTCGCGTGGAGTGCGTTGTGTGTCGATCGGAAGAATGAAACCGTTCGTCCCAGAACCAGCTGATGTCGGAGGGCCACTGTCATATTGCAACTCGACACGCGCAGCACCGTCTGTTGCGATGCCCCAGAGCAGACCGCCCGCGCCATGGGCATCCGTCGCCGCGAGGACGACAACGTGTTCTGACGCCAACGTCTCCCCCAGCGCCGTCCCGTCAAGGCACATGACGTCTCCTCGATCAAGAGAGAAACAGGGCTGGCTGTTTTCTGGGTTGCGCCACGCGAACAACTGAAGGCCGTTCGCTCGTGCCAGGACTGCGGCCGCCTGCGGATCCGCACCGTTGAGGGCGTGTCTCAAAGAAACGTAACCAGGCAGCGACGCGATGTCCACCTTCTCACCAGGTGGATCGCCACCACCGAAGAATGACGACAATCCGCCGGTGATCGCCGCCCGTGACTGCGGTATCGACATCGAAACGATGGCTGCGCACGCTGCCAATGCCGCGCCGAAGGTGCCAACACGCCGTCGCACCTCATGGTGGCGTGCGTTGCTCTCGAGCCTCCCGAGCAGCTCGGCTACTTGGGACGCATCCGGCTCCAGGCTTCGCTCGTACGCGAACGCTTTCCGAGCGTCGGAATCAAAGGTGCTCATGCTGTTTCCTCTTGGGATCTGTTGTCCATCATCTCGGTCCTCCGAAGTGCTGCCAGCGCCCGTGACACGAGTGCCCCAGCCGTTCCACGTCGGCAGTGCAAGACTTTTGCGATGTCTTCCTGAGGCAGGTCGTGTACGTAGCGGAGCACGAGTGCCGCCCGCTGGCGGGGCGGCAACATCCCCATCGCTGCTCGAAGCGCGGCATGGGCCGAACCGAGTTCGGCCAGCTCGCTTGGAGACGGTCCAGGAGCGGGCTGACTCTCGAGGCGTGGTCCGCTGTCGTCCATGAACTCTCGTGCCGTTCGGTTCCGAAGCGATGTCGCGGTGCGGATACTGCGTCGCGCGGCGATCCGGTGCGCCCATATCTCGAACTTTTCGGCATCGCGGAGCTTGTGCAGGTTCCGAAGTATTTCCAGCGCAACTTCCTGGGCGACGTCATCGACGTCCTGGCGCTGTCGCACGATTCCAGCGGCAGTCCGAGTGCCGATGCGCAGGGCGTGCTCGGCGATCTTTTCCAAAGCCTGATGATCGCCGCTCTTCGCCTGCGTCACGAGCTCCGTCCAGATTTCAGGCATCTGGCGTTCTTTGATCGGTCATTGGCCAGTCCTTGATGGTGGTCGAGTGGTCCATGTGTTGGATACGGGCACCGAAGAGCGCAACTTATTGCGATGTGCAACGCGCGGGTTCCTCATGGCGCAAGGATGGTTGGGCGGCGCGTGCCTACCATCGGATGAATAACGCGCGGCGGAGCCGAGAACGCCTTGCCCTCGACAAGCGGCGCGCACGCTGAGACCGCCGCGGAGACCGCCTCTTGTGTTATGGGCATCCGCTCAAGGCTCATTGGGTCAAGTGGCAGGGTCATTGTGTCGACAGAGAGGAGGCGTGGCCTCATTGTCCTCCCAGAGTCCCCATGAGCCGACTCCCATGCTCGCCTCACCGTGAGCGACCAACGACCAGCGCAGAAGCGTCGGGGCCTGTTCGCACGCCTCGGTGAGCGTGCCGCCCAGTTCGCGTACATCGGCATTTGGGTGGGGTTGTTCGTGCTCGCGGGGCTCGTTTCGGCAGGCGCCACGTTCATCCCGTTCTTTCGACCGGATCCGCCCGTCGTGCCTGCCGCCGAGCCGGCGCTCCCACCGGCGCCTACCCGTATCGTCGAGGCGGGTCTCACGATGCCAGCGAAGGTCATCGGCACCGAGGTACGCCCCGCCGTGAACGGATCGTTCGTACCGATGTTCTGGGCGGGAGTCAACATGGGCTCGAGCGTGCCTGGCCAGGAGCCGGGGGCCGTCGCGGCAACGCGGCCAGACTACGACCGGTGGTTCGCGGAGATGGACGCGCTGGGCATCTCGGTGATCCGCATCTACACGATCTTGGGTCCCGCGTTCTATGACGCGCTGCGGGAGCACAACCTCAAGAACCCGGCGAAGCCTCTCTATGTGCTTCACGGCGTGTGGCTGGCCGATGAGGATCGTTTCTACGTGACGAAGAACGCGTGGACCCCGCATATGGTCGAAGCGCAACGCAAGGAGATCCGTGACGCCGTCGCCGCGGCCTATGGTGACGCGGTCATCGAGAAGGTTCCGGGCCACGCCAGTGGGATCTACACCTCGGATATCTCCCCATGGCTTCTGGGATGGTCGTTCGGGATCGAGTGGGATCCTGATGCTTCGCACGGGACGAACGAGAAGAACCGCGGGATGAAGCCATACGTCGGCAAGTACTTCCGCGCGAAGCCGGGATCCTCCCCCATGGAAAGCTGGATCGGCTCGAACCTGGATCATCTTGCCGAACTACAGGCAAAGCGCGGTTGGAGCGTCCCGATCACGTTCACCAACTGGGCCACGACGGATGCGCTCCACCATCCGGAGGAGCCGTATTTCTCGGAGGACCTCGTCTCGATCGACGCGACCCACATCGAGGTCACCCCGGCGTGGCCGGCCGGGTACTTCGCGAGCTTCCATGTGTACCCGTACTACCCGGAGTTCTTGCGCTACGCGTACGCGTCCTACCGCCGACCACGCGACGGCAAGATCGACCCCTACGCCGGCTACCTCCACGCGCTCCGCCAGTACCACAAGGGCATGGCGCTGATGGTGACCGAGTTCGGCCAGCCGACCTCGCTGGGCTGTGCGCACAAAGGGCCCCTCGGGCGCAACCAGGGCTGCCACCACGAGAAGGAGGCCGCCGCCAACCTCGTCGACATGCTGCGAGACCAGCACGACGAGGGACTCGCCGGGGGGATGGTGTTCATGTGGATGGACGAGTGGTCCAAGTTCACGTGGAACACCCTTGAGTACGAGCTCCCGGGGAGCCATCGCACCCTCTGGCGCAACGTGTTCACCAACGAGGAGCACTTCGGGATTCTCGCCGCGGAGCCCGGTCCCCAGGACCTGGTCGTGCTGGACGGCAAGGACGACGAATGGCAGTTCCCGTCGATCGCAACCGGCACACGGTCGGTCAGGGACGTCTCCGCGACGAGCGACGTCGAGAACGTCTACCTGAGGCTCAAAGTGACCCCGGAGCTGTGGAAGCGCAAACGAATCGTGATCGGGGTGGATGCCCGTCCCGGCGGCAACAAGGGTCTGCCGGGGCTGTCGGGTGTGGATCCCGCAGCGGAGATGGCGGTGGTCATCGAACCGGGCGGTGAGACGCATATGTACCACGCCACATGGATCGACCCCCTGGGAATTCGTTTCGGTGGCCTGTCGGATCCGAGCAGAAACTACATTCCCACGAATCCTGCCGACATCAAGCCGGGCAGTGGAAAGTGGTCGCACCTGCGGCAGGTGCTCAGCTATCCCTACGCGCTGCCGTTGACCGGAGTCATACATCCGACCGAGATTCATGACTCGTCGTTGATGCCATGGGGAACCACGGATCCCGCCAGTCCCCAGTTCGACGATCGCCACCTGATCGACGGGTCGGGGACCGTGCTCGAGATCGCGCTCCCGTGGTCGATGATGACCTTCGCCGACCCGTCCACGCACCGCTTGTACGTCGTGACGCCGAACCCTGACGACAAGAAGACGATCACGACGCGCAAGACCACGCGCCTGGGCATCTCCATTGCGGTGGAGGGTCAGCCCCTCCTACGCACGCAGGGCTTCACGTGGAAGGACTGGGACACCGTCCAGTGGCATGAGCGTCGCAAGGCCGGCTGGCCGATCCTGCTCAAGGCCTACCAGGAGTACCTGGGGCCCTTCGCGCGCTGAGCAGCCGCCGATGACGTTTGGCCCGGCCCGAAGGGCAGGGTCATAGGCCGCCCAAGAGCCGCGTCTGAGGCGGCGAATAGGTCGTCAGGCGACTTTTCGGCGGCTTCTCGGGTGGGCGCGATCGAAGTCCTCGCGCAGGTGGGCGGCCGTGACGTGGGTGTAGACCTCAGTCGTCACCGGGCTTGCGTGGCCCAGGTGCGCTTGCACGTAACGGATGTCCACGCCGGCCTGGATCAAATGCGTGCCGCATGAGTGGCGCAGTGCATGCGGAAACACCCGTTGCCCGTCTGCGAGCAGGCCGGCGGCCTCAGCCACCTGCTGCACGACCTCCCACACGGCGCCCCGACCGATCCGCCGTCCCCTGACGGTCAGAAACACCGCGTCGGCATCGCGGTGTTTGGACTGATCGCGCCGGGGCGTGCGATCCGCCGCGCGCAGCTGTGGGCGCCCGACGCCGAGATATGCGTGCAGCGCCACCAAAGCGACCGAGGGAATCGCCACCGCGCGCTGCTTGGCCCCTTTGCCGTTGACCAGGACATACGGATCCTGGGGATCGTCCACGTGACAATCCGACAGATTGAGCGATGCCGCTTCACTCGCCCGCAACCCCAGGCCGTAGAGCACCTCGATCAACGCGTGCGTACGGGCGCCCAGCGGACCACCGATCGCCGCGGCGGCATCGCACATCGCGCGCACCTGCGACTGGTCGAGCGCGACGACTTCGCGGCCCAAGGCGCGGTGGGCATCGACCACGCCGCCCGGCGCCGTCAGGTCGCTGACCGGACTTTCGAGCGCAAACAGACGCGCCCACCACTTGCAGAACGCTCGGACCCCGGCGACCCGGCGGCGTCGGCTCGACGCCGTGCCCTCCAGACCGTCGCGCCATCCCTGCCACCATGACCGCGGGAGGTCCGCGAGCGCTCGGGCCGCCGCGCGGGCACCCGGATCATCCTCGACGCCGAACGCCGATGGCGCCCGTTGCGGCGCCACGAAGCCAAGCGCTGCCGCGAGCACGGTCAGATCCCGTCGGTACGCGCTCCGTGTGTTGATGCTCGATCGAGTGGAGAGGAAGCCCTCGACCAGCGCCCAGTATCCATCGGCGGGGTCGCTCATCCGCGCGGGTGCCCCCGTTTGAGCGCCTGCTGCATCGCCCGCGTCGTGACGCCCGTGTAGCGCTGCGTGGTCGCGAGGCTGCCATGACCCAGAACCTCCTGAACCACGCGCAAGTGCGCCCCGTCCTCGCCACCGGGTCCTTCCAGCAGATGGGTGGCGGTCGCGTGCCGCAGCAGGTGCGGGCCACCGCCGCGGCCGGCCCGGCGCAACTGTGCGGCCACGACCCGGTACACCGTGCTGCCATCGAGCGGCTCGCCGGAGCGTGACACGAACACACGCGCCCGGACCGCGGGTTCGAGACGACCCTGCGTCAGACGCGGCCGCCCCTCGGCCAACCACGTGCGCAGCGCGTCGACCGAGGGCTCGGTCAGCGGCACCGTCCGTGCCTTACCGCCCTTGCCGACGATCCGCACCATCTCATGCTCAAAATCGACGCCGGCCAGGGTCAGATCACAGGCCTCCTGGCGACGCAGACCGCTGCCATAGAGCACCTCGACGAGCGCGTGGTTACGCAGGGCCAGCGCCCGTGTGACCACCCCCGGCTCACCGTCGATGCCGGCGGCAGTCCGATCGACGACGGTTGCGGCCTCGGATTGTGACAAGCGGGGCACGGGACGTTCGATCAGTTTGGGCAGGTCGACCAGGTCGCCCGGAGAACGGTTGGGCGGATAGAGCGGCGCAAGCCATTCGCGCGCCGCGACAACCGCCCGCCGCCGCGTCGTCGGCGCCCATTCCAGGTCCCTGAAGCAGGCATCGAGCGCCGATGGCGTGATGCGTTCCGGTCCGGCCACACCCTGTGCCGCCAGCCACCGCGCCAGCCGCCTGCAGTCACCCAGATACTGCTCACGCGTACGCGGGGCAAGCTCACGACGACGGGCGCCCTGACGCGAGAGCCGGTCCTCAAAATCCTGTAGCGACGACTCCCAGGGATCCACCGCTACCTCTTCGCCACGCCCTCCGCCTGAACCTCCCCGATTGCCGCCTGGAAGGGATTCTCACCCGTCCCCGACTCTGGGAGTGCAGTGATCCACACGACGAACTCTGATACGACCGCCGTGCTCGTGATCGAGACGTCGACCTTGGGCGCTCCCAGCTGAGCGTCGGCGCTCAAAACCGCGCGTGCATCGACCGTGCTGCCCGGACCGAGGATGCGGAAGGTCCCGCCCGCGGTCGAGGAGGTGATGCGAACGCGGGTCAGGCGTGCCGGTCGGTTGAGACGAATGAGGAGCCCCACACCCGGCTTGCCGTTGACGTTCGCCGCCTTGTACCGCTCGGTGGTCCACTCGGTTGAGGCTGCGCCGTCGGCGGCGTTGGGCGCTTCGGTGTCGTGTTCCCCATCGCCGCCGGCCGGATCGTAGGCCTGGACATCCGCGAATGTGAGCACCGTGGCACCCGCATCACCAAGCCTTGGGCCGCCGCCGTCAAACACCCCGGTTCGCCAAGCCACGCCGGCACCGGCGAGGACGACAATCGCAGCTCCGATTGCCACGGGGATCGCCCGCCGGCTGCGCACCGGGCGCAGACGTCCCGTTTCGCGATCCTCATGTGGCGCTCCAGGGGTCTCTCCGCCGCGCCCCTCCAAGGCCGAGGCGAACGCGGCTGCGTCGGCGTACCGGTCCTGGGGCTGCTTGGCCAGAGCGCGCAAGCACGCCGCGGCGATCTCCTTTGGGATGCCCGGCACCAACTTGCGTGGGTCACGCGGAGCCTCGTAGACGTGCTTGGTCGCCACCGCGACGGGGTTGTCCCCGCTGAACGGCAGCTTGCCGGTCAATGCCTCAAACAGTACGACGCCCAAGGAGTACACATCCCCGCGGGCATCGACCTCGCGACCCTCCGCTTGCTCGGGAGCAAGATAGTCACTGGAGCCCATCACGATGCCGGTTTTGGTCAGGTTGACGCCTTCTGCTTCGACGATCCTGGCGATACCGAAGTCGGTCAGCTTGGCCGCGCCCTCGGGCGTGACGAGCACGTTGTGCGACTTGATATCGCGATGCACGACCCCCGCGGCGTGGGCTGCGGCGAGCGCCCGCGCGACCTGACCGCAGATCGAGGTCGCGTCGCCGACCGGCAGGCGCCCCTCCCGACGGATCATCGTCTTGAGATCGCGCCCCTCGACCAGCTCGAACACCAGGAACGGCTCATCGCCCTCCTGCCCCTGGTCCAACAAGCGCACCAAGTTGGGGTGCGACAGGCGCGCAACCGCATGGCCCTCGCGACGAAACCGCTCCGCCAGCTCAGGGTCGTCGTGCAGGCGCGCGTGCAGTCGCTTGACCGCAACAGTGCGCTCCAAGACGGTGTCGGTCGCACGCCAGACAGATGCCATCCCCCCGCGGCCGATGAGTTCTTCGAGCCGGTACCGCCCACCCAACAGTGCACGCTCGACGCTCATTCCCCGACCATAACGGAGGGCCGTGACCAGAACCGCTGTTCAGGTTCTTGCGGCTGCATGTGCATCATCGAATACGTGTCACTTTGTCTGCGAGCTCGCCTGCTTGCGGCGGCGTCTGCGCTCAAGGACACACCCCGCGCGATCTCTGCGCGGGGGACGACTCGGCGTGATCGAGGGCGAGAGGCCATCACGGTTGGATCACGGGTCGTTCCCGACGGATGTCGTGCCCCTGGGAAGCGGGCAGGACATCCGCCGGAATCGCGCGGTCCCGTCGATGCATCAGTACTGAATGGCGCTCTTGGACTCGCTCAAGAACTCCTCGGCAACGCCGGCTCCATCGTCGGCGTGGGCGGCCCGGACTTGCGCCTCGATACGGGCGCCTGTTGTGGCGTCGACGTTCTTCCAGTAGGTGAACGCCTGCTCGAGGACGTCACCCGTGACGCCGCCGAGCAGGTGCCCGGTGACCGTGTCGACGAAACGCTCACGGGCGGCGTCGTCCCAGACATCGCGCACGAGTGCGCCGGCCTGACCGAAGTCGTCATCCTCGGCGTGCAGGATGTAGGCGGACCGCATCATCTCGCCGTCAGCGTCCCAACCGTCCTCGACCGGCCCGGTGATGTCCGCGTACGGCCGGCCGCCGCTGTTCGGCGCATAGACCGGAGCGTCACCGGAGTGATCGTAGGCCATCGGGCCGTCGAACGTGTACGAGTTGGCGTTCTCCACGCGCGGCCTGTTGACCGGCAACTGCAGGTAGTTCGGTCCGATGCGGTAGCGGTGTGTGTCGCCGTATGCGAAGACCCGTCCGAGCAGCATCTTGTCCGGTGAGAACCCGATGCCCGGCACGATCGCGGACGGCTCGAACGCGGCCTGCTCGATCTGGGCGAAGAAGTTGTCCGGGTTCTTGTTCAAGGTCATCGTGCCGACTTTGATCAGCGGGTAATCCGAGTGCGGCCAGATCTTGGTCAGGTCGAACGGGTTGAACCGGTAGGTCTTGGCGTCCGCGTAGGGCATGACCTGGATCGAGAGCGTCCAGCTTGGGTGCTCGCCGCGCTCGATGGCAGCGTGCAGGTCACGGCGGTGGAAGTCGGCGTCCTTGCCGGCAATCCGGTCGGCGGTCTCGCCGGTCATGTTCATGACGCCCTGGTTTGAGTGGAAGTGGTACTTGACCCAGACCTTCTCGCCGGAGGCGTTGATCCACATGTAGGTGTGTGAGCCGTACCCGTTCATATGGCGCAGCGTGGCCGGGATGCCACGGTCGCCCATCAGGTAGGTGACCTGGTGGGCCGACTCCGGGTTGAGGGCCCAGAAGTCCCACTGCATGTGGTTGTCGCGCAGACCGGTGCCGCCGCGACGCTTCTGCGAGCGGATGAAATGCGGGAACTTCATCGTGTCGCGGATGAAGAACACCGGGGTGTTGTTGCCGACGAGGTCGTAGTTCCCCTCGGTCGTGTAGAACTTGAGCGCGAAGCCACGCGGATCCCGCCACGTGTCGGGCGAGCCCTGTTCGCCGGCGACGGTCGAGAACCGGGCGAGCATGTCCGTCGAGACACCCGGCTGGAACAGCGCGGCCTTGGTGTACGCGCTGACGTCCTCGGTGGTCTCGAACATTCCGAAGGCGCCGGTGCCTTTGGCGTGGACGTTCCGCTCGGGAACGCGCTCACGGTTGAAGTGTGCCATCTGCTCAACGAAGTGAACGTCGTGCAGAAGCAGCGGACCGTTGGCGCCGAGCGACAGCGATTCGCCGTCGTTGACGGCGGGTGCTCCGGTGCCGGTCGTCGAGCCGTGGGGGTCACTCATACGATCTCCTTTTGGACGGGGGTTTCTGTCGGATTGTCGGGTGCGGTCTGCTCGGGCCCGGCGCATGCCGGGCAGACACCCCAGTAGGTCACGTCGGTTTCGTCCACGACGTAGCCGTGGTCGGTGATCGGGTCAAGACACGGTGCCCGACCGACGGCGCAATCGACATCCTCGATCGCTCCGCACACCCGGCAGACGATGTGATGGTGGTTGTCCTCAACCCGCGACTCATAGCGAGCGGGGGAGCCGGCCGGCTCGATCCGTCGGACAAGGTGATGTTCGGTGAGCACCCGCAGCACGTCATAGACGGCTTGGGTCGAAACCGAGCCATGGTGGGTGCGAACCGCCCGCGCGATGGTGTCGGCGTCAGCATGCGGGTGAGTTGCGACTTCGGCCAGCACAGCCTTTCGGGGTGCCGTGACCCTCAGGCCACCGGCACGCAACCGCGCTTCGGCATCGTCGGCGTTGCCCATTGGGCGCACTTCATCACCTAATCTGGAATAAGTCAAGATTAGGAGTTCGCGACGATCTCATCCGGTGACGCGAGCGGGTTGAGGCGCGCGCGGCAGTCCAGTACCCTCCATCGGCGCGGGGGGATGCCCGAGTGGTCAAAGGGAACGGTCTGTAAAATCGTCGGCTCAGCCTACGGAGGTTCGAACCCTCCTCCCCCCATTGCCGACGTGGTCGGCGCATTGCCCAGTTAGCTCAGTTGGTAGAGCACCTCCATGGTAAGGAGGGGGTCAACGGTTCGAGTCCGTTACTGGGCTTCGCCTTCGGGCGATCATGGCGGCGTAGCTCAGCTGGTTAGAGCAGCGGAATCATAATCCGCGTGTCGTAGGTTCGAGTCCTACCGCCGCTATCTCG
>JANLOO010000008.1:0-15359 GCA_031366605.1 Actinomycetota bacterium
GCCTGGCGTTGAACCTCGAAGAGGACAACGTGGGCGTGGTGCTGCTGGGCGAGGACACGCTCATCAAGGAGGGCGACCCGGTGCGCCGCACCGGCAAGGTCATCCAGGTGCCGGTGGGCGACGCCCTGGTCGGGCGCGTGGTCGACCCGCTTGGCAACCCGCTCGACGACCGTGGCCCCATCGCAACCGACCAGTTCCGTCCGGTCGAGTTCAAGGCGCCGGGCGTCGTGCAGCGTCAGCCGGTCGCCGAGCCGCTGCAGACCGGCATCAAGGCCATCGACGCGCTGATCCCGATCGGCCGCGGCCAGCGCGAGCTGATCATCGGTGACCGCCAGACCGGCAAGACGACGGTGGCGTTGGACGCGATCATCAACCAGAAGGGCACCGGCGTCATCTGCGTGTACATCGCGATCGGGCAGAAGGCCTCGACGGTCGCGCAGCTCGTGCAGCGCCTGCGTGACACCGGCGCGATGGAGTACACGATCGTCGTGGCCGCGACGGCCGCCGATTCGGCGCCGCTCAAGTACCTGGCCCCGTACGCCGGGTGCGCCATGGCCGAGTACTTCACGTACAACGGCGGCCACGCGCTGTGCGTGTACGACGATCTGTCCAAGCAGGCCGACGCATACCGTCAGCTGTCGCTGCTCCTGCGGCGCCCGCCGGGACGCGAGGCGTTCCCCGGGGACGTCTTCTACCTCCACTCACGTCTGTTGGAGCGGGCCTGCAAGCTCAGCGACGCGCTGGGCGGCGGCTCGTTGACGGCGTTGCCGATCATCGAGACCCAGGCCGGTGACGTCGCGGCGTACATCCCGACCAACGTCATCTCGATCACCGACGGGCAGATCTTCCTTGAGAGCAAGCTCTTCTTCCAGGGTGTCCGCCCGGCTGTCAACGTCGGCATCTCGGTCAGTCGTGTGGGTGGCAACGCCCAGATCAAGGCGATGCGCAAGGTCTCGGGCCGCATGAAGTTGGAGTTGGCCCAGTACCGCGACCTCGAGGCGTTCTCGCAGTTCGGCTCCGAGCTGGATTCCGCCACGCAGCGCGCCCTCGCCCGCGGTGCCCGTCAGGTCGCCACCCTCAACCAGCCGGCCTTCGCGCCGTGGCCGGTCGAGGAACAGGTCGCGATCATCTTCGCAGCGAACCAGGGCCACCTGGATGACATCGCCCCGGCCGACGTGCCGCGATTCAACGAGGACCTGCGTTCGGCGTTGCGGGACGAAGGCTCGATCTTCGCCTCGATTCGGGACTCCAAGGACCTGGCGGACGACGTCAACGCAAAGCTCGAGGCGTTCCTTGTGACGTTCGTGGCGCAGCGGGCCGGGACTCCCGTCACCGTGGAGCCCGCGGTCGTCGAAGCCCCCGTGGAGGCAGCTCAGGAGACCACCGCCGCCTAATGGCCTCAACCCGTGACATCAAGCGCCGCATCGAATCCGTGCGCGGCACGCGCAAGATCACGCGCGCCATGGAGCTGGTGGCGTCCGCCAAGCTGCGTCGCGGGCAAGAACGCATCGAGGCGGTGCGTCCGTACGCGCAGTCGATGCGCAGGCTCATGGCCCAGGCTGCGCGCCAAAGCGGCAGTCTCAAAGGCATGCCGCTCCTCGAGGAGCGCGAGACGCTCACCCGAGGCGCCGTCGTGGTCGTCACCGGCGACCGTGGTCTGGCCGGAGCATTCAACGTCAACATCCTGCGGCGCGGTCTGGCAATCGCGGACGAGATGACGGCGGCCGGGGCCCAGGAGGTCGTGTTCGTCGCAGTCGGCAAGAAGGGCATCGGCACCTTGCGGTTTCGGGGGGTGACCGTGGATCGTTCGTTCCAGGGTTTCTCGATCAACCCGACGTACGCCGACGCGCAGCAAGTCACCGAGCACCTGGTGCAGAAGTTCATCGACGGCGAGGTCGACCGCGTGGTGCTCGTCTACAACGCGTTCAAGTCGGTGCTCGAACAAGAGGTCAGGGACGAGGATCTGTTGCCGATCCCGCGCCGCATCGTCGAGGACGAGGACGACGTCGCGGACAACGAGTCGTCGCTCTCCAAGGCACTTGCGTTCTTCGAGCCCGAGGCCAAGGACTTCCTTGAGAAGCTCCTGCCCACCTATCTCGACACCACGATCTACCGCGCGCTCTTGGAAAGTGCCGCGGCCGAGCTCGCCGCCCGGCGTGCGGCGATGCGCAACGCAACTGAAAATGCCGGCGAACTCATCGACCAGTACACCCTCGCGATGAACCGCGCACGGCAGGCGGCGATCACCCAGGAGATCCTGGAAGTCATCGCCGGCGCCGACGCGCTCAAGTAGGCCCTTTCACACACCACCCGACGGACGGAACACAAAGAATGGCTTCGAACGGAACCACCGGGACGATCCTCGAGATCAAGGGCGTTGTGCTCGACGTCCGCTTCCCGAACGAGCAGCTCCCGGCGATCTACAACGCGCTCGAGATCACCCGCCCCGACGGGACGACGCTTGTGGCCGAGGTGCAGCAGCACCTGGGCGACGACAAGGTGCGCGCCGTGGCCCTCGATACGACCGACGGACTGTCCCGCGGAAGCGATGCGGTCGACACGGGCGGGCCGATCACGGTGCCGGTCGGACCGCAGACGCTCGGTCGCATCTTCAACGTCCTCGGTCAGACGATCGACGAGGGCGAGCCGATCACGACCGGTGACCGTTGGCCGATCCACCGCAAGGCTCCGGCGTTCGACCAACTCGACCCGACCGAGCAGATCTTCGAGACCGGCATCAAGGTCGTCGATCTGCTCGCCCCATACGTCAAGGGTGGCAAGATCGGTCTGTTCGGCGGCGCCGGCGTCGGCAAGACGGTGCTCATCCAAGAGCTCATCAACAACCTGGCCAAGGAACACGGTGGTCTGTCCGTGTTCGCCGGGGTGGGTGAGCGCACGCGTGAGGGCAACGACCTGTGGCGCGAGATGACCGAATCCGGCGTCATCGAGAAGACGGCACTGGTCTACGGCCAGATGAACGAGCCGCCAGGCGCGCGTCTGCGTGTCGCACTGAGCGGGCTTACCATGGCCGAGTACTTCCGTGACGAGGGTGGTCAGGACGTGCTGCTGTTCATCGACAACATCTTCCGGTTCGTCCAGGCGGGTTCGGAGGTGTCGGCGCTTCTGGGTCGTATGCCGAGCGCCGTGGGCTACCAGCCGACGTTGGCTTCTGAGATGGGTGACCTGCAGGAGCGCATCACGTCGACCCGTAAGGGCTCGGTCACGTCGGTGCAGGCCATCTACGTCCCGGCCGACGACTTGACCGACCCGGCACCGGCGGCGAGCTTCGCCCACCTCGACGCGACGACCGTGCTCTCGCGGTCCATCGCGGAGAAGGGCATCTACCCGGCCGTCGATCCGCTCGACTCCAGCAGCCGCGCACTGTCACGACTCGTCGTCGGGGATGAGCATTACGAGACGGCCACACGCGTCCAGGAGATCCTGCAGACGTACAAGGACCTGCAGGACATCATCGCGATCCTCGGTGTGGACGAGCTGACGGATGAGCAGAAGGTCACGGTCTCTCGTGCCCGCAAGATCGAACGGTTCCTGTCACAGCCGTTCTTCGTTGCCCAGCCGTTCACGGGTCGTGAGGGCAAGTACGTCAAGCTCGAGGACACGATCCGCGGGTTCAAGGAGATCGTCGAAGGCAAGCACGACGAGCTGCCCGAGAGTGCGTTCTACCTGGTCGGCGGCATCGACGAGGCAATCGCGCAGGCCGAAGAGATGGCGAAGGTCTCGTGAATAGCCTCGCGAAGCGTTTGAGCGACGCGATCGGGTCGTTCATAGGCCGTCGACGCGCCGTGATTCGCGGGGTGGTGTAGACATGTCGACTGCCATCGGCGCTGATCGTAAGCGCCTCGGCGTCCGGTTGCTGACGCCGGAGGGCCCGGTGTTCGAAGGCTCGGCCTACATGGTGATCGCGCCGAGCATCATGGGTGAGGTCGGAATCCTGCCGCGCCACGCGCCGCTGATCGCGTTCCTCAAGACGGGGGAGACCCGCGTGAAGCTCTCGGACGACACCGAGCGTGTGTTCGCGACGACGGAGGGCTACTTCTCGATCGAGGAGGACCAGGTGTTGATCCTGGTTGAACAGGCTGACGACGCGAGCACGATCGATCGCGCCCGGGCCGAGGCGGCGTTGCGTCAAGCCGAGGAGCACCTGGCTGCGGTGGGGGACGACGAGGTTGCAAGGGTTGCCGCCGAGAGCGCCCGGCGTCGTGCCGAGAACCGCCTCCGCGTGGCCGACAAGACCGCCGGCCGCCCGACGAGTCCCGCCGCACACTGACCCGTTGCAGGCTCCGGGCCGGCGATGGGCTAGGAGCCGCGCCGCGGGCGTTGGTAGTAGCCCCAGTAGACATATTTGGCCATGGCATAGGGGATGAGCGCGAATTGTGCGGGAATGGGGAGGCGCTCGCCCCGGTCGCTCGACTTCGGGTTGCGTGTGCGACACGGCGCAAGCCACCGCGCTTGGGTGTACCAACGGCGCATTGTTCTCGGCGAGGGCGCCATCGCCGGACAGTCGCGGTGCCGGTCCCGGAGTTCTTGGATCACCTGGCGCGGGTCGTGTCCTGCGGCGAAGCGCTGTTCGGCTTCATGGCGTAGTTGAGGCCAGGAGTACGAGCCAGGTTGGTCGCGATCTGCGCCTGCAAACTGGATCTGGCGGACGTGTGCCCGAAGCGCAGCCATCCGGCGCCCGGTCAGCACGCCGGACGCGATCCACATGCCGGAGAGGCGTTGGGTGAAGGCCGTACCGTTGTCCTTGCTCAGAAACCCGGAATTCCCGTGTGCTTCGCAGAGCCACACGAATACCCCATGTGTCATGTGGTGGACGGTTCGTGGACGGGCGCCAGCGTGGCTGCAAATCGCACAAGGCGCGCCCGCACCCACGGCCAGAGTTCCTGACCCATCCGCAGAACCCCGGGCCCGAGAGCCCAACGACCCCAGCGGCTCCTCCCATTGCGAAGTGCTCGTGTGCGTAATCCGCGCCATCGACAGGATCGTGCCCGATCAACCTGTTACAGCGCTGCACTCACCTGTGTCATTTGTGTCACAACTTTGCAACAGTTTTTGTAACCATTGACCAACGGGATCGCTACCAATTGGCCCTATCCATGATGAGGGCCGAAGGGATGAGGTGGTGGCGAACGACTCGGCGATTGGTTCGATGACTGAGCGGATGGCGGTTCATCTTGGTGATCCCGCAGAACGACGGACGCGGGTTGCGGGGGCGGGCACGATCTCATATGAGGAGAGAGGCGTCGCGGCCGAGTTCGTCGCATGATCGTGGCGGTTTTCATGACCACGAGGTCTTCAGGGCGCGGCAGGGCCGATCCGGTGAGCCTCAGTGGAGACGCATGGCCGATTTCCGCGAGAACTCATCCGAAGTGTGCGCAATGATGATCCAGTGATCCCCGACCGTGAACAGTGCATCAGGGCCTACCAGAGCCGCGACGCCCGGTTTGATGGGTGGTTCATCCTCGGCGTGACGACGACCGGAATCTACTGTCGACCGAGTTGCCCGACCTCTGTTCCGCCCAAACCCGTCAACGTGCAGTTTTACGCGAGTTCCGCAGCCGCGCAGCGCGCCGGGTTTCGTGCATGCAAACGCTGCCGGCCCGATGCATCGCCCGGGTCGCCCGAATGGAACGCGCGCGCCGACATCGTCGGGCGTGCGATGCGCCTGATCGGCGACGGGGAGGTCGATCGGCTCGGGGTTCCAGGCCTGGCGCGGACGCTCGCCGTGTCCGAACGGCACCTCAACCGGTTGCTCGTCGCCGAGCTCGGCGCGAGCCCCCTGGCGCTGGCCCGGGCACAACGTGCCCAGACCGCCCGGATCCTGATCGAGACGACTGGGATGCCATTCGGAGACGTCGCGCTCGCAGCGGGCTTCGCGAGCATCCGGCAGTTCAACGACACGGTTCGCGAGGTCTTCGCGGCGACACCCGGTCAGCTGCGAGTCGCGCGGTCAAATGGCACCCGCGGCAACGGAGCGCACACGATCTCAGTGCGTCTGCCGTTCCGTACCCCCTACGACGCCCGCACGTTGCTTTCGTTTCTGGGCGAGCGAGCGATCGCGGGAGTCGAAACGTGGGACGGAGAGACGTATCGCCGGACACTCCGTCTACCTGGCGGGAGTGGTGTCGTCGCGTTTCGCCCGTACACGGACCACGTCGCGTGTGAGCTGCGCCTCCAATCGCTCGCCGACCTGCAGGCCGCGCTGCAGCGCAGTCGCCGGTTGCTCGATCTCGACGCCGATCCAATGGCCATCGATGCGACGCTATGCGCCGACAGGCACCTTGCGCCGCTGATCGCGCGCCGGCCGGGTATCCGTTCGCCGGGGATGGTCGATGGCACCGAGGCGCTGGTCCGTGCCGTTGTCGGACAGCAGGTTTCGGTAGCGGGCGCACGCACCGTCCTCGGCCGTATCGCGGCTGCACTGGGGGCCACGCTTGGCGAACCCGTCGATGATCTGATCCGCGTGTTTCCGTCGGCCGCCCAGCTGGCCGAAGCCCCAGATGAGGTCCTGCCGATGCCACGCACCCGCAGGGAGGCTCTTCGCGAGGCGTGCCGACGCATCGCCCACGGCGATATCGCGATTGACGCCGGCACGGATCGCGATGCGGTGCGGCGCGGGCTCGTTGCGGTCCCCGGCATCGGTCCGTGGACCGCCGAGTACGTCGCGATGCGCGCACTGGGCGACCCGGACGCGTTCCCCGCGACAGATCTGGGTGTTCGGAACGCGCTCGCACGCATGGGCATCACCGCCACGCCACGCCAGATCATCGCCATTGCCGATGCCTGGCGCCCATGGCGCGCGTATGCCACCCATCACCTTTGGAACTCACTGGGAGATGACTGATGCTGCACCGAACGACCGTCACCACTCCAATCGGCGACCTGCGGGTCGTCGCCTCGGACGCCGGCATCCGCGAGATCCGAATGCCACTGCCCGACCGCAGCATGCCCGCGCGCGCGGCCGAGAACCCCGACCACCTGATCCTCAAGAACGCGCACGACCAACTGGACGAGTACTTCCGGGGTGAGCGGCGCGTCTTCGACCTGCCCCTCGACGTGGAGGGAACGGATTTCCAGATGGCGGTCTGGGGCGCCCTCGTCGACATTCCGTACGGCGCCACCGAAAGTTACGGCGAACTCGCCCAACGCGTCGGTCGGCCGGGCGCGGCGCGCGCTGTCGGTGGAGCCAACGGGCGCAATCCTGTGCCGATCGTCGTTCCCTGCCACCGGGTGATCGGCGCGAGCGGTGCGATGGTGGGCTACGCGGGGCCGTCGGAGGGCGGGATCGCGATCAAACGCTGGCTGATTCGTCACGAATCGGGGGGCACGACCGCGTAAGGTCCGACACGGTCCGACGTGGTACAACCGATAGCACTCGTTTGTGCAAACGACCCCTGGGGGAACGCATGCGACGCAGGATCATGGCGCTGGTGGGCATCGCCGCCGCGCTGTCACTCATCGTGACCGGAAGCCTTCTCGCCGACGGTGGCAAGGGCAAGAAGAAGAGTCCGAAGCCGGCTACAACCATCACGGTGCCGGGTGCCGCGGTGTTTCCCGAAGGTATCGCCGCCAAGGGCGATTGGATCTACACGGGCAGCTCCGCGGATGGAACGGTTTATCGCGCGCCGCGACGTGGCACGGCGGCAGTACAGCTTGCTGCCCCGGGCGTCGATGGCCGCACCGCAGCGCTCGGTATGAAGATCGACAAGAACGGTCACCTGCTGGTGGCCGGCGGCATGACCGGCAAGGTCTTCGTCCTGAATCGCGAGACCGGTGCGACGCTCGGGGTCTTCTCCAACGCCGGCGTCTATGCGCCGGGTGGCCCGACGTTCCTCAACGACATCGCGATCGCCAAGAACGGTGATGCGTACATCACGGATTCGTTCGCCGCGGTGATCTACCGAATCCCGGCCGCCGCGCTGGCCGCGCTCGTCGCTCCGACGACTCCGGTCACGACCGGCCTCCTCGAGGGATGGCTCACGCTTGCGGGCAGCCCGATCGTCTACGAGGCGGGCTTCAACCTCAACGGCATCGTCGCCAAGAAGAAGTACCTGCTGACGGTGCAGACCAACACAGGCAAGCTCTTCCGGATCAAGATCAAGTCCAAGCAGATTTCCCAGGTCGCAGTCAAGGGCACGAATCTGACCGGCGGAGATGGGCTGGTCCTCAACGACGAGCGGCTCTACGTCGTCCACACGGGTGTCGTCGACGTCTTGAAGCTCAAGGAAAACCTCAGGTCGGCCAGGCTCAAGAAGACGATCAAGGATCCATCCTTCGATTCGCCGACCACGGCGGCACTCCACAAGGGGCGCTTGTATGTCGTCAACTCGCAGTTCGGCAGGCCGAGCAGTGGTGTGTACGCCGCAGGCGCGCCGTTCACGATCTCGGTGCTCAGGCCCGACGGCAAGCACTAAATAGTCTCATGACGTCCGGTGCGGGGTCGCGTATGCGGCCTCGCACCGAGTGACCTCGATAGGCTGCGCGGCCGATGGTGCCGCTCTCAATCCTCGATCTGACCCCCGTCCCGTCGGGCTCGTCTCCGGCTGACGCGATTCACAACACGCTTGACTTGGCGCGTCATGCCGATCGATGGGGCTACCGTCGCTACTGGGTCGCCGAACACCACAACACGCCCGGCATGGCGTGTCCGGCGCCGCAGATAATGATCGGCCACATCGCCGCGGCGACCGAACGCATCCGCGTCGGCTCGGGCGGGGTGATGCTGCCAAACCACAGTGCCCTCCACGTGGCTGAGGGATTCCGGCTGCTCGAGGCGCTCCACCCGGGTCGGATCGATCTGGGTATCGGTCGGGCACCGGGCACCGATGGTGTCACTGCGTTTGCGCTGCGGCGGGCACAGGTCGACGGCAACGAGTTTCCCACCCAGCTCGCGGAGCTGTTTGCGTTCGCCGGAGGTGGGTTCCCCGACGATCACCCGTTCCGCACCGTCTCGGCGGAGCCTGGCGAGGTTGACCTGCCACCGGTGTGGATCTTGGGATCGAGCGACTTCGGCGCGCAGGTCGCGGCCGCGTACGGCTTGCGTTTCGCCTTTGCGCGCCATCTCAACCCGCGCGGGGCCGCCGACGCGCTCCGTCTGTACCGCGAACGCTTTCAACCGTCGTCGGCGTGCGCCGAGCCGCTCGCGATGCTGACGGTGTCGGCGATCGCCGCGGACACGACGGACCGTGCCGAGGAGCTGGCAATGTCACTCGGGCTCGGTGTCGTACGGATGCGTCAGGGACGAGCCGGCAAGCTCCCGTCGCCGCAGGAGGCGGCGGCGCACGATTGGACCGAGGCCGAGCAGGACCAACTGCGTCGCTATCGCCGAGCGCAGATTCTGGGGACCGCCGCGCAGGTGCGGGATGCAATCGCGGCACTCGTGGAGGAGTCCGGCGCCGACGAGATCATGGTGATGACGTCCGTGCACGGTCACGCTGAACGCCTGCGTTCGTACGAGCTGATTGCCCAGGTTTGTGCGTTGCCTGTCGCGTCCGCCTTCGCGAACTGACTACGCTCCGACGATGTTCGTCAGTAGGCCGCGCAGCCGTGTGGCGCGCCGATCCGTTGAGCCCACCAGGCGGTCCATCCAATTGGTGACCTCCTCAACATCCAGCTCGGCGGCCGTCAGAAAGAGCACCTGCTCGATGTCGATCCAGTCCTTGCGTCGGTCGAACACGGCTTTGCACACCACGAGGTGCTCGGGGGCGAGGATCGGGATCTGGGTGTCGCCGAACGGAACCATCCGACGCGCGGCTTGGCAGGCGTCGTGAAACGGGTCGTATGAGAAGAACAGGTCGAGTGGCGTGCGGCCCCACCGCACCCGCGCCTGCCCATCGCGGCGCGCCAACTCGAGTGTGCCGCGCCGATCCACATCAATGCCCAGTGCCATGAGGGTGTCGAGTGTGCGTCCGGCGCGGCGGGGCGGGACGAACACGTTGAGGTCGACATCGATCGTGGCACGCGGTTCGGCGTAGTAGGCGAGTGACAGGGCGCCACCGAACGCATGGGCGATCGCGTTCGTCTCGAGGGCACGATGAAGGAGCACGATCTTCAGGTCCAGGCTCGGCTCGGGGGTGCTCATACGGGTGCCGAGACAATGCGGGGAAAGCGTTTGCCGCGTCGCGGTCGACCGGGTGGCAAGCGATCAGTGAGTCGCAAGAGATCCCTGAGCGCCTCGCCACGCTCACGTGCCGTGGAACCGAACCAATCTGCCATCGCAGGCAGGCTGTCCGGCAATGACGTCGCCGCGCCTCCGAGTTGCCGTGCCAACGCTGCTGCCAGTGCCGGGGGCAGACTGCGACCGGAGTGAAGATCCTCGAGCAGATGGTGTGCCAACCTCGCCGTCTGACGGCTGTCGCGTTGCGCTCCGACTGCAACTGCTCGTGCCTCGACGCGTCGCCGGTCGAACGGTCGCGTTGCACGATCCTCGGCGTGGTCGAGGACGGCATCGGTGAGTGCCCGAAACGTCGCGAGCGTGCGTGCGCGCGGGCCGTCCGGGGTCGCCAAGCTCTCCCGGATTTCAAAGCGCCCATCTCGTCGTGCGACGACAAACGCCATAGTGGGCAGAATACCACTACACGTTGATCGACCACACAGACGTGGAGGGGCACGTTCGTCGCAGGTTGCCAACCCGATACGCTCTGGCACGTGAGCAATGACGCTTTGCAGCGAGTCAACGGGTGCTCGAGGGTGCGGCTGGTCGTGATCGCTGCGGTCGTGGCCGTCGGTGCCACCGCCGCGGCTCGCGCGGCGGCCCCGACCGTCGAGCCAGGCGACCTCTTGCCGGATCTCGTTCAGGAACCGCCGCAGAACATCGGCGTCGTCCATGTGCGCGGACACGACCTGCTCGGGTTTCGTTCTGCCGTGCACAACGCCGGTGATGGACCCCTGATCATCGCGGCGTCCCGACCGAATACACGTACCCCAGACATGACGGCCGAGCAGGTGGTGACGCGGTCTGACGGATCGACCCGCCGGATCGGCGGAGTCGGCTTCCTCCGCTACGTCCGCTCGCCAGACCACTCCCACTGGCATTTCGAACCGTTTGAACGCTACGAACTGCGTCGCGACGGCTCATCGGTCGGCGTCGTCCGTGATCGCAAACGCGGCTTCTGTCTCGGTGATCGTTACCGTGCCGAGCCGCGACCGGCCGCATCGCTTGACGCGCCGGCATACCTGACCCGATGTGGCTTCACCAAACCGACACGACTCAGCCTGACCGAGGGGATCTCGGTCGGCTGGGGTGACGACTACAGCGCGTACCTGGACAGCCAGCACATCGATGTGACCAACGTTCCCGCCGGTCGCTATCTGCTTGTGCACACCGTCAACGCACGCGGCCGTATCCTGGAGCGAGACCGGTCTGACAACGTCGCGAGCCGCCGCATCGAACTCCGCCGTGTCCGCGGGCGGGTCACCGTGAGGGTCCTGCCGAAGGGACCAAAAGACCCAATCGGTCTGTGACGGGTGTTGGCGTTCGTGTCGCAACGGCGCATCCTGACTTGGCCAGACCCACCTTGGTGAAGGCGACGTCGGCCGTGGCTCGGGTGTGTTCGGCGTATCGCCGGCCACCGGTCTCCGATCCACCGGTACCCGTCTTCTCCATGAGCGCGATCAGCGTCACCTGCTCTCCCTGGGTGCGGTGTCACGACGCAGAATCGTGAGTCCGAGTACCGGGAAGATCAGCACAGAGAGGAGTCCCGCCGCAAGGAGTGCCGCCGCCGAGGCAGCGGTGATCGCGCCGATCTCAAGCCCGATGGCGGTCGCAGCGACGATGAAGGGTAAGGACGTCGCCTGAAAGACGCCTGCGGCGATCACGTGGCGCCGGTCGATGGTGCTGCGATAGGCGAGTGCCGGGATGCCGCGTACCGCAAGCAGCGCGACCAGGAAGACTGGGATCATCGCAACCGCCGAGATGCTCGCGAACAGAGCGTCCAGGTCAAACCGTACGCCGCTCGAGACGAAGAAGACGGGAATGAAGATGCCGTAGCCCGCGCCGTCGAGCTTGACGTGCAGCTGCGGATGAGTGCGCATCGTGTCGCGGTCGAGGATGGCCAGGATGAATCCGGCGGCAAACGCACCGAGGATGACCTCGAGCCCCAGTCGGCCGGCCAACGCAACGAGCCCGATGAGTAGCAGGAACGCGCCGCGAACACGGATCTGGGCCGTGGTGTCCTGCAAGCGCACGAGTAGCTGCGAGATGCGTCCGACGTGTTCGGCCCCGGCGACGACAAGGCCGGCAACCACGAGCGCCGCCGCGAAAACGGCCAGGATGACGAACTGCGCACCCACGCCGGCCCCGTCGCGTGAGAAGAAGATCGACAGCAGGATGATCGCCCCGAAGTCGGCGATGGATGCCGCAGCGATGACGAGTTGTCCGAACTGCGATGTGCTCTCACCGGCGTCCTTGAGGACAGGCACGATCACGCCGAGCGAGGTGGCCGTCAAGATGATCGCGACCAGCAACGGTCGGTCGACCAGACCCAGGCCCGACAGCAGGTACCCCACGCCGAGCGCAATCACGACGGACCCGCCAAAACCCGTCGCCGTCAGCCGCAACACCCGTCCCCGCAGTTGCTCCGGGTCGATCTCAAGGCCTGCCAGGAACAACAAGAACGCGAGGCCCACAGTGGCGAGGATGGCGACCGGCTCGTTGATCTCGACCCAACCCAATACCGACGGGCCGACGATGATCCCCGCGATGATCTCGAGCACGACAGCCGGGAGCCGCAGTTTCGGTGCCAGGCCGAGCACGAGGGGTGCGCCGAACGCGATCGCGACGACGATCAGCAGGTCGGTGAATCCTGATTCAGGAATGGCCTGTTCCTTCGTCGAGTGCCGATGCGGCCGCCGCATCGAGAATCCAAGTTGTTGCGTCGCGGGTCAGCAGGCTGGCGGGGATGCGCGGGTCGGGCTCGTCCAGTGCGGCCGCGACGGCATCCGCCTTGCCCACACCTGTGGCCAGGACGATGCGTGTGCGGGCCGTGTTGAGCATGTCGATCGTCATGGTGATGCGGACAGGGGGTGGCTTGGGAGCGTCCTCGACGACGGCGCAGACTGGTCCGGCGGCGCGGAGCACGGGGGAGCCCGGAAAGAGGGATGCCGTGTGGCCGTCCTCGCCGAGTCCCAGCACGGCGATGTCGAGGACGGGCATCCCCGCTGAATCCGCGGGGAGCAGGCAACGGAGTTCGGCGACGTACGCGTCGCATGCGCTGCGCGGTCCGAGGTCGGTCGGGATCGTGTGCACCTGCGTCGCCGGGATATGGGCGGGGGAGGCGAGTGCGGAGTGGACCATCCATGCGTTGGCGTCGATATTCTCGAGCGGCACCATGCGCTCGTCACCGAACCACAGGTGGACGCCCGCCCAATCGGCGCGAAGTTCGGCGAGCAGCTCGTACGCGCGTCGGGGTGTGGTCCCACCGGCGAGCGCGATGTGGACCTGGCCGGTCTCATGAAGGCGAGTCTCAATGAACTCGTCAATCAGGGCCGCAGTCGTCTGCGCCGCGTGCTCGGCGTCGGGCGTGAAGAGCAGACGGGTCATGAGCGATCTCCCAGCGTCGGTATGGACCAGTACGTCGTCACCCCCATTCTCTCGTGCGAAACACCTGTGGGAGTCGGTCCCATGAGCGGCGCCCGCGTTACGGTGCTGACGCACGGGTTCAGGCCGGCCACTCACCCTGCCCGAACCCGACCGGACCACCCGACCCAGAGCGCTGAGCACCGCAGAACCACAACGCGCCTCGGCGGCAAGGAGTGAGGTGGAGGTCGCGTTCGCAGAGAGATATCCGCTGAGCCGGGTGTATGCGCCTGGCACCACCGACGTCATCGCGTTCGAGCCGATGACGGCACCGACCAATGCGCTGATCACCGGCTCTGGCCTTCGCTGGATCTTCTCTCGAAAACCTTCAATGCCGTGTTTGGTCTTAAGGTTGCAAAATCAAGCTAAACAAGAGGTTGAGATCTATCGTGACCCATTACGGGCTACGCGGTGGGCCGCTGCCGGCCCATCGTTCAGGTCTTAAGATCTCCAAAACTAGCCGTAAGAACAGGCTTATTGTAAGTCTCTTGTAGTTTTTGAAGGATGCTCCACACTGGATCGCGGACTGATGGATCTGCGTGCTCTTAAGGGGAGACAGCATGAACGGCTGGAATGCATGGAAGCGCGGTGGGGCGAGGCTGCGCCCGTTGGCCACGATGGTTGCGACGATTGGGGCCCTGCTCGCAGCCACGGCAACCGCATTCGCGGTTCCGACCGTGTCGAGTTTGGCGCCCAACGTGGGCCCCGCCACCGGCGGCACCCGCGTGGACGTCGGCGGGGCGAACTTCTCGACCGCCAGTGGGGCAACCCGTATCAACTTCGCCGGCAAGTCGGGTACGGCGGTGTCGTGCCCCCGCACGTTCCTGTGCCAGGTGACCGCACCCAGCGGCAACGGGGCCGTCAACGTGACCGCCGTCTTCAACGGCACCAGCACTGACGTGGCGGTGTTCCGCTACGCGCCCGCCATCGCAAAGCTGAGCCCCACCGGGGGCACTGCGACGGGAGGGACAACCGTGAAGGTCGATGGACAGGGCTTCACCGCCGGCTCCCGACTCGTTCTCGGCGTGTTGACACCGTGGACCTCGTTCACGTTCGGCGGTGTCCCTGCCACCAACGTGGTCTGCGCGAGCGCGTCGAGCTGTCAGATGACCGCTCCGGCCAATGCGGTCGGCGGCGGCACCGTGGACGTCATTGCGGCGGGTCCGGTGCAACTCAGCCCGACCGTTCCGCTGAACCTCGCGAACGTCGCGACCTACGGATTCCTGTCCTCTGCGTCAGGCGCGAGCGCGCGTTACGCCTATACCGTCCCCGCGGGTACGCCGACGGTCACGTCGATCACGCCCGGCAACGGCCCGGCCACGGCCACCACGCCCGTCACGATCCTGGGCACCGGATTCAGCGTCACGGTAGGCGCCACGACGATCCGCTTCGGCGGTACCCAGACGGCCGGCGGTACCCCGGCGACCAGCGTGGCGTGTTCGAGCACGATCCGATGCACCGCGACCGCCCCATTGGGAGCCGGAACGGTTGACGTCTGGGTCAAGGTCGGGACGTTGACCAGCTTCCGGAGCGCCGGCGCCAGGTTCACATATCTCGACCCGCCGACGATCACCAACATCAACCCCGCCAGCGGCTCGCAGACCGGCGGCAACCTGGTGACGATCACCGGAACGCGATTCGTCCTGGACGGCACGTCGTTCAAGTTCGGCGCCGCCGCGCCCGTGGTGGGCACATGTGACAGCACCACCGTGTGCACGGTGACTGTTCCGGCCAGCCCGGTCTTCGGTGCGGTCGGTGTTGCCGC
>JANLOO010000043.1:0-3409 GCA_031366605.1 Actinomycetota bacterium
TTTTGATCGGCTCCCACCAGGCGCGCTGATCGCGGTACCAGGCGACGGTCTCGGCCAACGCCGCCGCGAACTCCACCTTCGGGGCCCAGCCCAGACCACGCAGCTTGTCCGTCGCGATCGAGTAGCGACGGTCGTGACCGAGGCGATCGGCGACGTACCGGATCAAACCCGCGTCCGCGCCGGTCAATGCAAGGATGCGCCGGGTGATCTCGATGTTGGGCACCTCGTTGCCGCCACCCACGTTGTAGACCTGGCCCGCGACACCGGCCTCCATCGCAGTCCAGATGCCCTCGCAGTGATCGGTGACGTAAATCCAGTCGCGGATCTGCATGCCGTCGCCGTAGACCGGCAAGGCCTCCCCATCCAACGCGTTCGTGACGAACAAGGGGATGAGCTTCTCGGGGTACTGACGCGGACCGAACGTGTTGCTGCCCCGCGTGATGACCGCATCGATCCCATACGTGTGATGCCACGCCAACACCTGCAGGTCACCACCCGCCTTGCTCGCCGAATACGGGCTCGACGGCTGCAACGGATCGGTCTCACGAAACGACCCGGAATCGATCGAACCGTAAACCTCATCCGTCGAGACCTGCACGAACCGCCCGACCCCCGCCTCACGCGCCGCCGCAAGCAGCGTCGCAGTGCCCTGCACATCCGTGCGGATGAACTCACCCGGATCCAGGATACTGCGATCGACATGACTCTCCGCCGCGAAATTGACGACCACGTCGCAACCGCCGATCGCCTCGGCGACGACGACCGGGTCAGCGACATCACCGAGCACGAAGCTGTAGCCAGGCTCATCCGCAACCTCCGCCACATTCGCCGGGTTGCCCGCATACGTCAACTTGTCGAGATTGACGACCTCCACACCACGCGCCAACGCCACCCGCACGAACGCCGACCCGATGAACCCACACCCACCCGTCACAAGCAATCTCACGAAGTCTCCTTCAAATAATCCACCAGCGCCTCACGCCAGTGTCGCAGGCGTGGCGCTTCGGGTTTGGTGACAGCCAAAACGGAGTGTGCAGGGCGTGGGGCGGAGCGACCGAACTCCGCGGTCGTGACAGGGGTGACCCGGCACTCAAGCGCGGCCTCCGCGAAGATCGCCTCGGCGAAGCCCGCCCAGGTGACCGAACCCTCACCCGCCGTGTGATAGACGCCCGGCGGCTGGTCGAGCAACGCCACCAACGCCGGCGCCAGGTCACGCGTCCACGTCGGACAGCCCTCCTGGTCGGCGACGACGGTGACCTCGTCGCGCGCCGCGCCCAGCCGTCGCATCGTGTCGACGAAGTTGCGGCCGTGTGCGCCGTACAGCCAGGCAGTGCGGGCGATGCGAGTGCCCTTGGGGTGTTCCGCGAGTGCCGCTTCCTCACCCGCCAGCTTCGTCCGGCCGTATGCCCCGATGGGCGCGACCGGGGCATCCTCGTCATATGGAGCGGCGGTCCCGTCGAACACGTAGTCGGTCGAGACCACGATGAGCGCCGCCCCGGCCCGCGCGGCCGCGCGAGCGACGTTGGCCGTGCCGACGCCGTTGACCACCAACGCATCGACCTCGTGCTCCTCGGCACCGTCCACGTCGGTCCATGCCGCCAGGTGGAAGACCGCTTCGGGTCGGCATCCGGCCACACACGCGTCAACCGCCGAGGGATCGGTGATGTCGACGTCCATGTCGACGGCGGTCACCTCGTGATCCGCCGCAAGGAGTGGGACCAGGTCACGTCCCAACATGCCCGCGGCTCCGGTCACGAGGACCCTCATGCGAGCACGAACGGCAGCGTGTCGGCGATCTCACGCAACATCGGCGCCTCGCGATCGCGTTTCGAGAGCGTCGGCATCGCGACGGGCCACTCGATCCCGATGTCGGGGTCGCTCACCGAGAT
This sequence comes from Actinomycetota bacterium, assembly GCA_031366605.1. Lineage (GTDB taxonomy): Bacteria > Actinomycetota > Thermoleophilia > Miltoncostaeales > Miltoncostaeaceae > CALMEC01. Next base: position 1,890 of record JANLOO010000043.1, read on the forward strand.
CTCCCGCTCGAGGGCCGGGTCGTAGTAGTCCGAGCACTTGTAGATGACATCGGCCACGTCGCTCGTGACGCAGTACCCGTGCGCGAAGCCGACGGGGACGTAGAGCATCCGCATGCCCCGGTCGTCCAACGCGACCGCGTCCCACCGCCCGTACGTCGGAGAGCCGCGGCGGATGTCGACGCAGACGTCCACGATGGCGCCACGCGGGCAGCGGATCAGCTTGGCCTGCCCGGGCGGGAGCGCGAAATGCATGCCGCGCACCACCCCCCGCGCCGAGCGCGAATGGTTGTCCTGAACCCAGTGGTCATGGATACCCATCTGCGCCAACGCCGACGCACGGAACGACTCGACGAAGAACCCCCGCTCGTCACCGTGCACGACGGGCTCGATGACGACGAGCCCCGGCAGACTGGTCTCGATCCGCCGCATGCCGCCGGTCAGATGAGCGCGATGCTCGACGAATCGCCCACCAGGAAACGATACGCCTTGGGTTTCGCGTCCGACCGCACGATCTTGACGCCACGGCCGATCAAACTCGACTCCACACGCGCATCCAAATCACGGATCTCACTGCCCTCCAACAAGATGCTGTGCTCGACCTCCGCCCGCGCAACCACGCAATTCGCCGAGATCGCGGAATACGGCCCGATGTACGCATCCTCGATCAACGCACCCGCACCGATGATCGCAGGACCGCGGACCGACGAGCGCACCAACCGCGCACCAACCTCGAGCACGACACGCCCCTCAATCGAACTGCCCCCGTCGACCTCACCGCGGATCGCAGGCGTGATGACATCCAAGATCAGGCGATTCGCCTCGAGCATGTCCGCCAACTGGCCGGTGTCCTTCCACCACCCCGTCACGATATGCGGAGAGACACGCAGACCGCTGTCGACCATGTGCTGGATCGCATCGGTGATCTCAAGCTCACCCCGCCACGACGGTGCGATCGCCCTCGCCGACGCGAAAATCGCGGACGTGAACATGTACACGCCGACCAACGCCAAATCGCTCCTCGGCTCCTTCGGCTTCTCGACCAGACGCACCACCCGACCGTCCTCAAGCTCAGCCACACCGAAATGCTCGGGCTCCGCCACCGGCGTCAACAAAATCATCGCATCCGGGGCGTCCGCACGGAACTCATCCACCAACGCCGTGATGCCATCGCGCAACAAGTTGTCGCCCAGATACATCACGAACGGCGAATCACCGATGAACTCCTCAGCCGTCAACACCGCGTGCGCCAAACCCAACGGCGCGGACTGCGGGATGATCGTGATCTCAAGCCCGAACAACGAACCATCACCGACCGCCGCCTCGATCTCCGCACGCGTATCACCCACGATGATCCCCACCTCACGGATACCCGCAGCCCGCAACGCCTCCAACCCATAAAACAACACGGGTTTGTTCGCAACCGGCACAAGCTGCTTCGCACTGGTATGCGTAATCGGACGCAGCCGCGTCCCCGCACCACCCGACAACACAAGTCCCTTGAGCTCCCCCATCGGCGGGGA
>JANLOO010000052.1:0-6134 GCA_031366605.1 Actinomycetota bacterium
TACGTTGTAGCCGAGGCCGGGTGAGGTGACGCGGTTGTCGCCGCCGCCGCGGTTGCCCGCAGACTTGACGACCAGTCGCCAGCGGTCGTGGACGATGCCGTCGGCGTGCCGGTCGTTGGCGGTGACCACCCCCGTGGTGTCCGTGAAGTACGAGTTGTTGATGACCCGTGCGCCCCAATCCGCGGCGGAGTCCAAGCGGGTGCGGTTGTCGCCCGTGCTGCACCAGCTGCCGACCGAGATGCGGGACGCCGAGGCGAACCCGGTCAGCGCAGAGCTGACCGAGAGCGCCGGCCAGGGGAAGAACGGTGATATGACGGTCCGCGTCCCGGCCTCCGCACCGATGACGCCGGTCACGCCCGTGGCGTGGGCGGTCACGCCGCCACAGGAGCCGCCGGCATCCGATCGCTCAATCGTGTGGAAGGGATTGGCCGTGTCGGCCAGCCCGCCGGACTCGACCACGCCCACCTGCACGCCGGACCCGTTGAGACCCGCTGCCGGCGCGAAGTCCGCGCCGACCACGAGTCGCGACAGGTTGGTCTCGGGCCCGCCCTTCTCACCATCCCCGTAGATCGTGTCGATCCGGTCGTCGTTCGCCAATTCGCGAACGAGCGCGACGGGGACGGTCGCCCAGACGAGCGGGCTTGTGGTCGACGCCCGGGCCTCCCGATCGAACTCACGCAGTCGCGCCAACCAGGGCTCGGTCACCCCCGCCACCTCGGCAGCCCGCTGCTCAGACCGCGCCTGCAGGAGCCTGTCGATCGCCGCGACGTCAGCCTTGCCGACGGGCCGCTCCCCGAGTGCCCGCTCAGGTTCGACCAACCAGATCGCGACCGGCACGCGCTCCCCGTCCGGCGCCTTCGCAAGATATCGCGCCAGGGTCGGGTCGAGCACACCAAAGCGTTCACGTTGAGTGGCGCGGTCGCCCGCAAGGAGCTTCTCGACGTCAACAGTTCGGCCGTCGGCACCGATTGCGCGCACGTCGAGCCCATCGCGACCTTCTGTCTTCTGCACCGTCGCAGTGGTGCCCAGGTACGGAAACGTCGCCTCAGTCGCGTACACCGCATCTCCAGGCTGCGCCACAGCCAACGTCGGCAACATCGCCGCAATGCCCGCGATCAGGGCGATGACAGGCTTCGTCCGGTCCATCGAGTCCTCCTCCGTGTGTGTTTGAAGGTGAGGACGCAACCGCGGAACTGATACGTCACCGACTCCGATCAGCCCCGACGGCCGTCAGCCGGAACACTCTCCCGGCACGTGGTCGGATTCGCGGGACACCCCTCGACCTCTGAGGAACGACTCGATCTCAGCTACTCTGGGTCATGGATGACGGTGCGACCGAAACTGACGGCGGCATGCGCGGCCATTGCCGCGTCAGGCGTGCTCGCCGGATGCGGCGGAGGTGCCCAGACGCAGTCGGCATCGTCCACACGCGCGACCCGGGCGACCGCCACCACTGGCGCGACTGCGACACGCGCAACGCTGCGTCAGGGCTTCACTGCGTTCATCGCCGCGGCCCGCGCTGGGGGACGGACCGACCTGGCCGACCGGTTCGCCACGGCGATCGCAAGCGGCGATCACAAAGATTTCGCACTCTTCACCGTCCCGAGCCCCGCGATGGCACCGGCGATGCTCGCAGGCGACCGCGTCGTCGGTGAACCCGTCGCAGCGGCAGGTCCACGGCGCGGCGACGTCGTCGTGATCGCACTGACAGCCGCCGCACGCACGACGTGCGGAGCGCGCACGAGCACCGCCCGCCAGATGAAACGGGTCATCGGGCTGCCGGGAGACCGCATCCAGCTGGTCCCGAACCGAAGCGACGTCCTGGTCAACGGCACGCGATACGTCGCCAAGGGCGCAACGCCGAACCGGCCGCGCGCCGCGGCACGGGTGTTCGAGGTCCCACCGGGCAAACTCTTCGTGCTCGGCGACAACCGACGAGCCTCGTGCGACTCGGCGATCTGGCGCGACCCGTATCTCCCTCAGGCGAACATCGAGTGGAAGCTCGCCGGCATCTACTTCCCTCCGGACCATGCGGGGCTCCTCAAATAGCAGCATGAGATGGGTCCGTCTCGCGGGGTGTCGCTCCCTGCTCGCCGCCTCGACCTCGGGCGGCGGAAACGGACCGAGTTTGATCCGCCCCCTGCCGCTCAACCTCTTTCGAGCTTCCGCCGACATGCCGAACAGTTCGCTCAAAGTAACCTCGGTCGAGCATCAAACATTCCAACATCCGTTAGGATGAGTTCAATGTCTCGTGATGGATGTGACCTCCTTTGTCTTGACCTGCCCGTTGCGGAGCGTCTGCGTGCCGTCCGGCTCGACGCGCGGACGGCGCAGGCCGCTGTCGGCCGGGCCCACGCACTGTCGGATCCGACGCGGTTGACGCTCGCAGCGGCGCTCCTGGATGCAGACCAACTGTGTGTCTGCGACCTCGCCTGGATCGTCGAGCGGGCTCAGAACCTCGTCTCCCATCATGTACGCACCCTGCGCACCCACGGCATCGTCCGCTCCCAACGACAGGGGAAGATGGTGATGTACGCACTCACCGACGAGGGGCGCGTGCTGCTCGAGAGCGTGCTCCAACCCGTCGGCGCGCAGGTGCGGGAGCCGGGTCGTGCCTGAGCAGATCAAGCCGCTGACCCAGCCCGGTCGGGTGCACCTGCCGGTTACCGGTGGGCTCTCCGTGGGCCCGTCGCCGCAGGAGCGATCGAGGCTCGAGCGGCATGCCCGCCTGCTCGCATGGGGTGGCATCGCGTGGCACGTGGTCGAGTTCGCGATCGCGGTGATCGCCGGCATCGCGGCGGGTTCGATTGCGCTGATCGGCTTCGGCGCCGACAGCTTGATCGAGGCCGGGGCCGGCGTGGTGGTGCTGTGGTTGTTCACCGGCAGCCGCCGAGGCTCGCGCGTCGCCGAGCGACGGGCGCAGCAGCTGGTCGCAATATCGTTCTTCGTCCTGGCGGCCTACGTCGGCGCCGAGGCCGTCCGCTCACTGCTCGCCGGCGATCACCCCCAGGTGAGCTGGGTCGGTATCGGCCTCGCGGCCTTCACGGCGCCGACGATGCCGCTCCTGGCCCGGGCGAAACGCCGCGTCGCGACGAAGCTCAACTCCTCGGCAGCCGTCAAGGAGGCGTCGCAAACCCAGCTCTGCGCCTATCTCTCAGTTGCCTTGCTCATCGGCCTGGGGGCGAACGCCCTGCTCGACTGGTGGTGGGCGGATCCGCTGACCGCTCTCGCGATCGCCGGTGTCGCCCTCAAGGAAGGACGCGAGAGCTGGCGGGGCGAGGGCTGCGCCGACGGCTGCTGCTGACGGCGGGCGGTCGCGGATGCTCAGACTGGTCCGTTGCGGTGTGACGGCATGTCGTGCAACACCCACAGGCCGGACGCGGCGGTGAGGCCCGCGACCAGCCCGATCGCGCCGCCGTAGCCAAGCCCATCGGCGACACCACCGGCGATCAGGCCACCGAATGCGTAGCCGCTGTCTCGCCAGAAGCGGTAGACCCCGACCGCGGGTGCGCGTTCGATCGGTGTGACCGCGTCGGACATCGCAGCGATCAGGGTCGGGTACACCAACGCGGTCCCGACGCCGAGCAGCACGGCTGCGCCGCTCGCCGCCGCGAGCGCTCCGCCGCTGAGCGCCAAGAGCCCCAGGGCGGCGGCCTGGACCAGCATGCCCGCGACGATCAACGGCTTGCGCCCGACCCGGTCAGACCAGTGGCCCGTGGCGATCTGGGTCACGCTCCACACGCCCGGATAGAGCGCCGCCACCAAGCCGATCTCGCCCACGCCCGCTCCGTGGGCGGCGAGGAACAACGGGACGAGGCCCCAGGCAAGCGCGTCGTTGAGGTTGTTGACGAGCCCGGCTTGGGAGCACGAGCGAAGCGCCGGCGCTCGGTACGTGGCCTGCGCGAACGCCCGACGCAACGGCAGCGGCGTCGGGCCGGCATCCCCGTGATGCTGTGATTGCTCGAACGCGACGTGATCTGCGGTGTCGCGCACGAACAGGACCGACATCGCCAATGCAGTGACGGCGATCAGCGCACCCCCGACCACCAGCACGTCACGTGCGGCGAACGACGCGGCCAGCCAGCCGCTCACGCCGGCGGCGAGCGCGACGCCGCCGTATCCGGCCGATTCGTTGAGGCCAAGTGCCAGACCACGCCGACGCGGCCCAACCAGGTCGATCTTCATCACGACCGTCATCGACCACGCGAGCCCTTGATTGATTCCCAGCAGCACGTTGGCAGCGACGATCCAACCCCAACTCGGCGCGACCGCGATCAGCAGCGGCACCGGAAGCGCAACAACCCAGCCCGCGATCAACAGCCGCCTGCGCCCGGCGCGCTGCGCGAACGCCCCCGCCGCAAGATTCGTCACCGCCTTCGCCAGGCCGAACGCGACAATGAACGCAAGAACCGCCGCGTTCGAGCGCAGGCCGAACTCCTCGCGCCCCACCAGCGGCAACGTCGAGCGCTCCAGACCGACCATCGCCCCGACGAACGCGTTGACCGCGACCAGCAACGAGAACTGCGCGGCGTTCTCGCGCAGCCCCAGCTGAGGTGGCGTGATGCTCACACCACTGCGGTGGACGGCCGGCCGCTGCGGTTGGCGGCGAGGATCGCGGCCTGCTCAACGGGCGGCGGCGGGATGTCACGGATCAACCACTGCACGAACGCATCCTCTGACTCCAACTGCAGCGCCGGGTTGTGGCGGCGCTCAAACCCCACCGTCGAGATCGGGTTGGCCGACAGGCCTCGCCCGCACACAGAGCCGGAGTAGTGCGCGGGATACAGCAGGAGGTGGTCGGGCAGCGCGAGTAGACGCTCGGTCAGCGACCGATAGAGGGATCGTGCCATCTGCTCGACGGTGTGCTCGCCGTGGGCGTGCAGATCCGGCCGACCCGCGTCACCGACCAAAAGCGCGTCCCCGGTCAGGACCAACCACGGCTCGTCCCCCCGCGAGTGGTCGGTCACCAGATACGCATGATGTGCCGGGGCGTGGCCCGGTGTCGCGATCGCTGTGATCTCGGTGTTGCCAAGGGTCACCATCGCACCGTCGCGCAGCGCGTTGTGGTCGAAGTCGACGCCCGCGCCGTCGGGCAGGTATCCCGTCGCCCCGGTGCGGGCGACCAGCTCGGGCAGGCCTGAGACATGATCGGCCTGGACGTGTGTGTCGAGCACCGCGACGATGGCCGCACCCTGGCCTTCGGCCAGCCTCATGTAGTCGTCGACCAGGTCGACATGCGGATCGACGACCGCGAAGGCGCTGTGCGTCTTGCATCCCAGCAGGTACGAGGCACAGGCCGTCGCGTCGTTCAGCAGCTGTCGGAAATACACGCCGGGCCTCCAGGTCTCGCGCTCATCGCATTGGCAAGCTATCAATTGATCTCTTGAATGACAAGGGTGGCAGAACGACTCCAGAGGAACGTCCTGTTCGAGGCCATCACACTGATGGGCAAGGCATTTGCCAGCCTCAGGCGCCTCGAGCTGTTCGACCTGCCCGTACAGGCGCCACGGACCGTTGACGAAACTTGCACGCGAAAGCGAACAGTCGACGGCCAACACCTCCCAGCACCCGCAAGCGCTCCACGCGGCAGGCATCGCCGGCCTGCCGGCCGACCGCGGAATCGTGGCCTACTGCCGCGGCCCATTCTGCGCCTACGCCCACGACGCCGTCCGCACTCTCGGCGCAGCCGGTCGCGCTCAGCACAGCGCCTGGACATCGGCTGGCACCGAGTGGCGGCTCGCCGACGCTCCTGAAAGGAAGCGCCGAGCCGCCTGAACAAGACCGACGACGGTGACGTTCTGAGACGCACCAATTGACGCGCCTGTGGCCGGGAGTGCTCCGGATGCACCCGGATGAAGACATCCCCCGTTGATAAGCCTGTCCTGCGCCCCCCGTCACGTCACGTGGTGCACCAGTGCTCCCTGCGAGACCAATCGATGGCCGCTGGGAACCTGACTCGCGGCGCTGCAGAGATGCCTGACTGACCCGCGAGTATCGAGTCCACAGGCGCCGATTCGACTTTCAGGCGTCGAACCCCTAGAACTCCCGAGCCATGTTGCTCACGATCACGACGACGCATCAGCCCGCGACGGATCTCGGCTACCTGCTGCACAAGCGGCCCGGCCAGATCCAGA
>JANLOO010000014.1:0-8386 GCA_031366605.1 Actinomycetota bacterium
CCGGCGGCGCGCCTTGGACGTCCGCCCCGCTGAGGAGTTCGGAGAGTTCGCGGATCTTGTCCGCGTTGCCCGTCGCGAGCGTGACCTTCACCGTTTAGTGGTCCTCCTCGTAAATACGAACACGTTTCCTGGCTGCAAACCATCGCCAGGCGTTGTCCTCGGTCCCACCGTTATGGCAACCGATAGCGGCAGGACACTGCGTCCTCGCCTGACTCGGTTTTCACTCGGGAAAACGTGCCCGTACTTACGAGAAGGACCACTAAGTTGCGTCCACGGCGTACCCGCGACCGGCATGGATGCCGGGGCGGATCGCCAGGTTCGGGGGGGTGTGGAACGCAAGCACCACACCCCCCGACGCATGTTCGGCGTTTCGCGCTCGAGCGTCACGTTCAGCTGCGTCGTCACGTCGACCACGAGCGGTACACGTGTTCCGTCTCGCGCTTCGGGTCACTGCTGATCCACGGGGGTGAGTTCGGGCGCGACGTTTCCACCCGAGAGCACCACCCCGACGGTGCGGCCTTGGAAGCGTTCGGGGTATCTGGCGAGGGCGGCGATCACGGTTGCGCTGGACGGTTCGATCACCAGGTTGAGAGCGTTGCGAACAAGGCGCATCGCGTTGACGACCTCGACGTCGTTGATGAGCAACACCTCGACGTTGTGTTGGCGCATCAGCGCGAAGTTGATCGCTCCGATCGTCCCGCGTAGGCCGTCGCAGACCGTGTCCGGCGTGTGCTGGGTGACGCGCTCACCCCGCTGCAATGAGTCGTAGGCATCGCATGCGCCTTGGGGTTCGGCGCCGATGATCTGGATGTCGGGGTTGTGGGCATGAGCGACGATGGCGCTTCCGCAGACCAGTCCTCCGCCGCCGACGGGGGTCACGACCAGATCGATGTCCGGGTGGTCGGCGAGGAGTTCGCGCACAGCCGTCCCCTGTCCGGCGATGACACGGGGATCGGAGAACGGATGCACGGCCGTCGCGCCCGTGTCGGCCAGCACGTGTGCGAGGCCCGCCTCGCGAGCCGCCATGGTCGGCTCACACAGGGAGACGGTCGCGCCCTGGGCGTAGACCGCATCGAGCTTGATCTGGACGCTGTTGTGCGGCATCACGACGTGGCACGGGATGCCGCGCACCTGGGCCGCCATCGCCAGAGCTTGGCCGTGGTTGCCGGACGAGTGGGTCGCGACGCCGTTCGCCGCTTCGGCGTCTGTGAGCGACTGCACGGCGTTGGTCGCGCCTCGGTACTTGAACGCTCCGCTGTGCTGCAGGTGCTCACACTTGAGCAGCACCTGGGCCCCGCAGAGCGCATCGATCTCGGCGGAACTCGCGACCGGGGTGCGACGGACGAACGGGGCGATCCTCTGAGCGGCTGCCCAGATGTCCGCGATGGTCGGCGCCTGGTCGCCTGCCGTCGCGGTCAGAGGGTCACACGCCGAAACTGTCGCCGCAGCTGCAGGTGCTCGTGGCGTTGGGGTTCTTGATCTTGAACCCGCGCTTCAAGATGGTCGACTCGTAGTCGATGATCGAGCCCGTCACGTGGATCGAACTCTTGAGGTCCATGATCAGGCGTACGCCACCAGACAACAATTCGCGCTCCCCCTCAGCCGGGCCCTCTCCCTTGGTCAGCAGGTCGATGTGGTACTCGAGGCCCGAGCAGCCGCCTGCCAGGATCTTGACCCGCACGCCGTCGTCCTTGCCCTGCTCGGCGGCGACCTTGCGGATGTAGTCACCGGCGGCCGTCGTGATGGCGACCGACGCGATGCCCGCGGCCTGCTGCTCCTTGGCCGTACGCGCGCGGGCGCGGGCAGCCGCCTTCTTCTCTTCGAGCGTCATCGGGGGAGGGGTGTCGACCGTGGCTGTCGTCGTCGCGTCACTCATCACATGAACCCCATCACCTTCATCATGAGTTTGCCTTCGTCGGTCATGGACTGGGGCGACCACGGCGGGTCCCACACCCAGTTGATGTCGACGCTCGACACCCCGTCCAGCGGGTACACCGCCGCCTGCGAGTCGCCCAGGATCTGCTCGGTCAGCGGGCACCCCATGGACGTCAGCGTCATGTCCAGGATGACCTTGCCGTGTTCGTCCAGCGACACGCCGTAGAGCAGGCCCAAGTCAACGATGTTGACGCCGAGCTCGGGGTCCTCCACCTGCTTCATCGCCTGGCGGATCTCGTCCTCAGTTGTCACGGTGGTCCTCCTCAACGGTGTTGATCGCGTCCTTCAACGCCATCCATGAAAGCAGAGCGCAGTTGATCCGTGCCGGAAACTTGGCCACCCCGCCCAGGGCGACGGCATCACCGAGTCGGTCCTCGTCGGGTTCTTCGGTGCCGTGCATGACCTGGCGGAAGTGCTCCACAAGGGTCAGGGCTTCGGCGGTCGAGTGTCCCTTGACGACCTCGCTCATCATCGACGCGGACGCCTGCGAGATCGAGCAGCCGTCGCCCGTGTATGCCAGGTCGGCCAGCTGATCTCCGTCGATCAGGACCTCCAGATGCACTTGGTCGCCGCACAACGGGTTGTTGTGGTCGACCGCGATCGTGGGCGCGTCAAGGGTGCCGCGATTGCGGCGGTTCTTGTAGTGGTTGAGGATGACCTCCTGGTAGAGGTCGTCGAGGCCGCCCATCGTTCCCGCCGTCGTCGGTGCCGGTTGCATGGACTGCTCCCGGTCGAATCACGCTCTGCTGATTGTAGGCCCTTCGCCGCACCTTCGTCGTCGCTCCCAGCCGGCCAACCGTGCAACGGCCAAGTGGCCGGCGGAGACGGCCACGGGAGTTGGTACTCTGCCATCGTGTTTCGATCACCGACGAAATGGGGCGTGGCATCGATTGCCGCGATTGTCCTCATCGGGTGCGGGGGCTGGGCGGAGCGTTCGGACGCCCGGATGACCGTCGTCTACGACGTCCCTACGTCGGTGCTGGCATTGATAGGAACCCAGACCGATGGAAGCCTCGGCCTGGGGGTCGCGGACGGTCTCTTCCAACAGGTCGCCGGGCCACTTCCTGCCGACCGCAAGGTGGGAGCGCTCAGCGGTGGAGTGGGGTCTACAGCGGTCGCGACGATCCGAGAGTTGAGCGGTCCGGCGATCGCCGCACTCATGCGGGAGCAGGTGGACCTTGCCGGCGCGCGGATGGCGTTCATCGACCTCGGGCCGGACTTCGACAGCGCGGGACTGGACGGGCTCAACCTCGAGGCCGCCATGGTCGAGGTCGCCGCCACGCCATTCCCAGGCGGCGGCAGCTACGCCGACCGGGTGCACTTCTACGTCAGCCGGGTGGGCTCGATCGCTGAACCCGAGACATATGCAGCGTTTTGGCATGCGATGTCCCTGACCGGTGGCGTGTGGCTTGAGGCGTACCAGAAGCAGGTCCAGTGGACACCGGAGTATTGGCTGGCGTGGCCGCGTGCACTGCGGGAGGGTTTGGTGGCTCGCGGGATGGACGCCTCGAAGATCCACATCATCGTCCGCGGTGGCGGGCAAGCCGCCGTCTGGGCGAACTGGCGGGTCGGAGCCGCGTGCGACCTGCTCGGGAACGGTCCGGGCGCGTATCGGATTGTGGACCACCTGGGGTTCGTCCAGGAGTTCCGGGCGACATTTGGCACCACACCCGCCCCGACCGGCCCGTCGCCAGTGGCGTGTACACCGGCGCCGGTCCTGCCGGAGCCGCGCGCGCGTCAACTCGCTGATGCCCTGGCGCTCGAAGGCAGCGGCGTACGTGTTCCGGCCACGGCGCTGTCGTCCCGGCTGATGCGGACCGGAACGACCACGATCTTGAAGGTGTCGTTGGGGAGCGATCCGCTTGGAATGGCCGCGCGACTCGGTGCGGATTCGGCAACGTTTTGGGCGGCGGCGCAGGGCCGGGTGACGGTGAGCGGGCCTGGTATCGCCACCTCGAACGTGCTCTTGGCGGACGGGACCGCCGCTGTTTCGCTGACTCCTGACGCCCACGGTCCGATCACTCTGGGGCTCGCCATCGACGGGGCCGCCATTCGGAACGCGATCGGACCGCCGGTGGACCTGGCGATCACACTGGCTCCGTACCGGAGCCGCATCCGTCCCGTGCTCAACCGGATGATCTCGCAACCGACGAGCTGGCAGCTCACCGTCCCACTGATCGCGGGCCTGCGCGCAGGACCGCCGCCGCCGCGCCTGACGGTGCGTATCCTGCGGCGCGAGGTGGCGCCCAAACCATCGCTGGTGGAGTTGCGCCTCTCGCGAACGGCAAAGCGCCTGCTGGTCGAGGTCGGCGTCGTCAAGCGTGGGCGCTACGTGCGGGTACGACGGCTGAGGATCACCGGAACGCGGGTCGTGGTGCCGGTGCGGCTCCCTCCCGGCGTGCCGATCCGGGCCAAACTCGTTCCGGAGCTGTAACGAGCGCTACGAGAAGTAGCGGCGTGCCCCGTGCAATCCGCGCACGAGTGCGTCGATGTCCTCTGTGCGGCTGTAGACGTGGGTACTGGCTCGGGCGGTCGCGGTGACGCCGAGTGCCTTCATGAGCGGCTTGGTGCAGTGGTGGCCCGCCCGTACGCACACACCCTCCTGATCCAGGAACTGTGCGACATCGTGGGCGTGGACGTCCGGCAGCTCGAAGCTGATCGGGCAACCGCGCAGCGTCGGGTCCTGCGGGCCGAACACGCGGATGCCCTCGAGATCCTTGAGCGCGTCCAGCGCGTAGTCGGTCAGCGCGAGTTCGTGGCCGCGCACCTGATCCATGCCGATGTTCATCAGGTACTCGGCAGCAGCGCCCAGACCGATGACCTCGGCGATTGGCGGTGTGCCTGCCTCGAACTTGCGGGGCCCCTCGGCCCAGGTGGAGCCCTCAGTCGTGACGTCGTTGATCATCTCGCCGCCGCCCATGAACGGCTCCATGGACTCCAGCAACTCGGGCTTGGCGACCAGGATGCCGACGCCGGTCGGGCCCAACATCTTGTGACCGGTGAACGCCAGGAAGTCGCAGCCCAGCGCGGCGAAGTCCACGGGCATGTGCGGGACGCTCTGCGCACCGTCGACCATCATCAACGCACCGGCGGCGTGAGCCAGATCCGCAATCTCGCGAACAGGGTTGATCGTGCCCAGGGCATTGCTGATGTGCACGATCGAGACCATCCGGGTTCGGGCACCGATCATCCCGCGGAGGGCATCGAGGTCCAGTTCGTGTCCGGGAGTGATGGGGCAGTAGCGCACCGTCGCGCCTGTGATCTTGGCGACCAGCTGCCACGGGACGATATTGGAGTGGTGCTCCATGATCGAGACGACGACCTCGTCGCCCGGCTTGAGCGTTCTGATGCCCCACGCCCAGGCCACCAGGTTGATCGCCTCGGTCACATTCTTGGTGATGATCAGGCCGTCCAGGGGGGCGTTGACGAGCCGCGCGATCGACGCACGCGCTGTCTCGAACCGCGCGTCCGCATCGGCGGCCAGTGAGTAGACACCGCGGCGCACGTTGGCATTGGCCTCACGGTAGAACGCATCCATCGCGCAGAGCACCGACTCCGGCTTCTGCGACGTCGCAGCGGAGTCGAGATACACGAGCGGATTGTCCCCGACCTCGCGCGCAAGGATCGGGAAATCCTCCCTGCAGCGCGCGATCGTCAAGGCTGTCACCATGGTGCGCTTGCTTACACCGCCGCCGTCTCGGGGGAGCCGAACTCGACGTACCCGACCGACTCGAGGTGGTCGGCCAATTCCGGGCCGCCGGTCTTGGCGATGCGCCCCTCGTACATCACGTGAACGACATCCGGCTTGATGTAAGTGAGGATCCGGGTGTAGTGCGTGATGATCAAGACGCCCAGGTTGTCGCCGCGCAGGGCGTTGACGCCGTTGCTGACGACCTTGAGCGCGTCGATGTCCAGGCCCGAGTCGGTCTCGTCCAGCACGGCGAACCGTGGCTTGAGGAGCGCCATCTGCAAGATCTCGTGGCGCTTCTTCTCGCCACCCGAGAACCCCTCGTTCAGGTACCGGTCGGCGAAGCTCTTGTCGAACTCCAGCAACTCGCTGGCCTCGTTGAAGAGCTTGACGAACTCGCGCGGGGCGACCTCCTCGCCGCGGACGGCGCCGAGCGACGTGCGCAGGAAGTTCATGACCGACACACCGGGGACCTCGAGCGGGTACTGCATCGCCAGGAACATGCCCTTGCGTGCGCGTTCGTCGGCGCCCATCGTCTCGTCCTCATCGGCGCTGGCCACGACCTCGCCGTCGAAGATGACGCGGCCTTCGGTGATGGTGTAGCGCGGGTGGCCCGCCAGGGCGTACGCCAGGGTGCTCTTGCCCGAGCCGTTGGGACCCATCAAGGCATGCACCTCGCCCTGCGGGACCTCCAAGTCGACGCCGCGCAGGATCTCGGTGTCGTCGACATTGACCTTCAGGCCTTCAATCTTGAGGATGGGCTCAGGCACGCGCGAGTGCTCCGTTCCAGAGGGGGCGTTGATGATCCGGCGAGTGAAAATCCCGCCAGACGCGGACGCAGGGAGGGTTCATATCTGAAGATATGGGCCCGACCGAGGACAAGCCCCGGAGCGGTCCCGTGTCAGGGCGACGTTTGAATCTGGCGGAGATTTGCAGCCGTCGGATCACGACGAGCCCTTTGGAACGGAGCAACTGTATTCCTTTCGATCGAGCAGGGGATGGGGGTGCGAGGGCGTGGGGTCGACGAAGACGCGACCGTCGCGGACTTCGACCCGGAAGGTGGGGAGGGGCAGCGTCGCCGGCGGTGTCGCGGCTTCGCCGGTCGAGACCCGAAAGAACGCGCCGTGATGCGGGCATTCGATCTTGCCGTCCTCGATGTACCCGCCCGAGAGGCTCTGGAGGGCATGCGTGCAGGTGTCGTGGATCGCGTGGAACGTGCCGTCCAGGTTGACCAGGCAGATCGGCTTGCCGTCCACGTCGACACGGAGGGACGTGCCGGACGCCACCTCGTCGACTCCTGCGACGTCGATCAATTCCGCACCTTGCGTTCGATCGCTGCGCTCAGTTCGTCGCGGATCTCGGTGAGCTCGACCTCGTCCAGAACTTCTTGGCAGAAGCCCTCGACGATGAGCTGCTTGGCGGCGTCGCGTGGGACCCCGCGGGACTCGAGGTAGAACAGGTGCTCGTCATCCACGCGGCTGACCGCGCCTGCGTGCGAGCACTTGACCTCGGCGGTCTCGATCTCGAGGAACGGGATCGTGTCGGCGCGCGCCCCCTCGTTGAGGACCAGGTTGCGGTTGGTCTGGTACGCGTCGGTCCCGGGCGCGCCGGGCGGCACGACCAGGTTGCCGAAGAAGATCGTGTGCGCCGAGTCCTTGATGGCGCCCTTGTAGAGCAGGTTGGAGTAGGTGTTGGGCGCTTCGTGACGCGAGATCACCCGGTGCTCGAAGTGCTGGTCGTCCGAGGCGAAGAACAGTCCGAGCGCGCGGGCATCGGCGCCTTGCCCGACGCACCTGAGCGTGGGCTCGACGCGGACGACGTCACCGCCCAGCGTCACGACGACCGAGCGCACTTTGGCGTCTTTGCCGACGCTGGCCTGGACGATCGCGTGGTGGCGGACGCCCTTGCCCCAGTCAATGATCGAGACGTGCTCAAGCTCAGCACCTTCGGCGACGAACATCTCGACAACGGTGGAGACGTTGACCGAGCCATCGAGGTCCGGTGAGGCGTAGCGGTCGATGACCGTCGCTTTGGCGCCGCGCTCGATGATGATCAGCGTTCGTCCGAAGACCCGTCCAGCTGCGCCGGTGACCGTCGAGAGCGCCTCGACCGGAAGGTCCACGTGGACGCCTGCAGGGACGTAGACAAACGTGCCCGAGTCCCAGCGTGCGGCGTTGAGCGCGCCCGGCTTGTCGTCGAACCCGACGAGGGAGTAGAGCCGCTCGCGGACCAATGCCTCGTGCGACGACAGCGCGTCGGCGAGGTCGGCGACGATGACGCCGGTTGGTGCCGCACCCGGCACCTCGGTGATCGCGCCATCGACGAACGTCAAGCGCGCAGTGCGCTCACCCGCGTGCGACGCGGATGCCACGGCGGTGGCGTCGAGCGCATGAGGTTCGGGGCCTTCGAGTGCGAGGTCGGTCGGCGGCGTGAAGCGCCACTCCTCCTCCTGCCCGGTCAGGGCAGGGAGGGTGGTGAACGTCTTCGCGGCGGCCGCCCGGGCGTCAGCGGCCCAGGTGGGCGCGTTACCCAATCGATCCCTCCATCTGAAGTTCGATGAGCCGGTTGAGCTCGACGGCGTACTCCATGGGCAGCTCCTTGGCGATCGGCTCGATGAACCCTCGGACGATCATCGCCATCGCGGCGTCCTCGGAGAGGCCGCGGCTCATCAGGTAGAAGATCTGGTCGTCGGCGACCTTGGACACCGTGGCCTCATGGCCGATGGAGGTGTCCTCCTCCTGGATGTCCATGTACGGGTAGGTG
>JANLOO010000027.1:0-78430 GCA_031366605.1 Actinomycetota bacterium
CGCCACGCTCATCGTCAACAAGCTGCGTGGCACGTTCACCGGCATCGTGGTCAAGGCCCCGGGCTTCGGTGATCGTCGCAAGCGCATGCTCGAGGACATCGCCATCCTGACCGGTGGTGAGCAGATCAGCGAGGAGATGGGACTCAAGCTCGACCAGACCCAGCTCTCGCAACTCGGTCGCGCCCGTCGGATCATCGTCGGCAAGGACTTCACCACGATCATCGACGGTGCCGGTGAGCCCGAGGACATCAAGGCGCGTATTCGCACGATCAAGGCCGAGATCGAGAACACCGACAGCGACTACGACCGTGAGAAGTTGCAGGAGCGGCTCGCGAAGCTCGCCGGTGGCGTGGCCGTCGTCAAGGTCGGCGCTGCGACCGAGACGGAGATGAAGGAGAAGAAGCACCGTGTGGAGGACGCCTTGCAGGCGACCCGCGCAGCGCTTGAGGAGGGCATCGTCGCCGGCGGCGGCGTTGTGCTCGTCAACGCGATCCCTGCGTTGGACAAGCTCACGCTGACGGGTGACGAGGCGACCGGCGCGTTGATCGTGCGTCGCGCACTCGAGGAGCCCCTTCGTCAGCTCGCCGACAACGCCGGCCTCGAAGGCAGCGTTGTGGTCGGCAAGGTCAAGGACCTCAAGGCCGGTATGGGGTTGAACGTCGAGACCGGTGAGTATGTCGACCTGGTCAAGGCAGGCATCATCGACCCGGCAATGGTGACGCGTTCGGCGCTGCAGAACGCAGCGTCGATCGCCAAGAACATCATCACCACCGAGTGCCTCATCGTCGAGGTGCCCGACAAGCCCGTGGGGGGTGCCGGCTCGATCACGAGCGGCAACCTCGCAGGCGGGATGCCCGACTACTAGTAGTCGTCGGGTGGTGTACAGACTCGGGGAGCCCGCTGTGGCTCCCCGAGTCCGTTCTGTTGGATGCCGGCGTGGCCCCGTATGGCGACCAAAATTGCTGCGGCACCCGCTATCGACGTGACTCGGTCGACGGCGCGTGCCGCGAGCTGTGAGATGTGTTGGAGTGGCGGGCGCCCCGAGTACAGCGATGCGCTACGAGGTTCCGCCGAGCTGCATCTCATCCATAGGCGGCTCCTGCCTGCGGTTGTGTGCCTCGCTCGAGGCCCACGCCTAATACCGCGTTGATGAGTGTCCTGCGTCCCGCGCCGATCTGCGGCGCGCGATGCGAAGTGATCGTGCCCACCGGGCGTTGACGTCTGACGATGCGACCGCTGGTCTGCGCGATAGCGCGCGTGTGTCGGGGGCGTCTCACTGCGGCGCCGTTCTCGACACGTTCCGTGCGGGTGCTGCCATACGCGTGCATCCCGTGAGACTCCTGCTTCGCGATTGCGAGGCGGTGTCACCGGGATTGAGAGGGACGACCCGGCCAACCGACTCGTAGAAGCAGTGTTGCGCGCCCGACCTGCCGCGTCAAGTGCGGGCGGTCACGTTGTCCGCAGTTGTCTGACGCCGTCGTCAGTGGCTGGTGATGACCTTGTCGATCAGACCGTATTCGACGGCTTCGTCGGCCGTGAAGAACCGGTCGCGGTCGGAGTCGTCGTGGACCTGCTCGGCGGTCTTGCCGGTGTGGTGAGCCAGGATCTCGTCGAGCTTCGCACGCAGCGCAAGGGTCTCGCGGGCATGGATCTCGATGTCGGTGGCTTGCCCCTGAACGCCGCCCAACACCTGGTGGATCAGGATGCGCGAGTTGGGAAGCGCCATGCGCTTGCCGGGTGCGCCCCCGGCCAGCAGGACCGCGCCCATACTCATCGCGATACCGGCGCAGATCGTCTGCACTTGGGGTTTGATGAACTGCATGGTGTCGTAGATCGCGAGGCCTGCGTACACCGACCCGCCCGGCGAGTTGATGTAGATCGAGATCTCCTTGTCCGGGTCGTCGCTCTCCAGGTGCAGCAGCTGCGCGATCGTCAGGTTGGCGATCTGGTCGTCGATCGGGGTGCCGACGAAGATGATCCGCTCGTTCAGCAGACGCGAGTAGATGTCGAACGCGCGCTCGCCACGCGAGGTCTGTTCGACGACCATGGGGATCAATGGGCTCACGAATACGGCTCCTTGTGGCACTTCGGAATGCGTCTGCGACGTGGGGAGCGTAGCGCGGCTCGACTCAATGCCGCCCCAGGACCCTCCGTGCCAACTCGACGCCGCCGGCGACGATCGTCGCGACCACGAACGGGAGCAGCACGACCACGCCACTCGTGCGGCCGCCGGATCCCATGATGAGCGCCAGTACGAAGAACACGACGATCCAGGTGACGAGGGCGCGCCCGAACGGGCCGATCCCAGTCCGTTGGCCGCGCGCGAACACGGTGCGTTCCGCGACGACGACGACGACCGTCGCGAGGACGCTTGCCATCGCGAGGCCCACCACCCAGGGAATCCCGGTCAGATCTTGGTTGAACCCCGCGAGCAGCAGCAACCACGCGGGGAAGCCCACGGCGACCCACCGGCCGACGCGCCGAACCCAGTGGTCGATGACGTCCCAGTCTTCGGTGCCGGGAGGTCCGTCCTTAGAAGGCATACCGCTCCTCCCGCCACGGGTCGGCCGTATTGGAGTATCCAAGCCGCTCCCAATAGCCGGGTCGGTCGCCGTTGACGAACTCCAGCCCGCGCAGCCATTTGGCGCTCTTCCAGAAGTAGCGCTTGGGGACGAGCAGTCGCAGGGGTCCGCCGTGCACGGCCTCGAGGTCGGCCCCGTCGAACCGGTACGCCAGCATCACGTCGTCGTCCTGGACCGCTGCGATGGGCAGATTCGCGGTGTAGCCCTCTTCGGCATGGGCGATCACGTGTGTGGCAGATGCGAGCGGCTGGGCCTGCGCCAGGATGCCTGCCATCGGCACTCCCTCCCACACCGTGTCGAGCTTGCTCCACGTGGTCACGCAGTGGATGTCACACGTTTGCGTCACCGTCGCGAGCGCACGGAACTCGCCGTAGTCCCACCGTAGCTCGTGTTCGACGAGGCCGAACACCCGCATGTCCCATTGGGCCGCCGGTGTCCGCGCCACCGTTCCGGCATGCAACACCGGAAAGTCGCGCACGAAATGCTGGCCCGGAGGGATGCGAGCGATCTGGTCGTCCGTCAACCCGCGATTGCGAAACATGCCCATTCGACGATTGTACGCACGGCTCGCCTGGCACAGCCTCGCTTGCCCGGGTCATCCGACGTCGCTCGTCGCATTGTTCTGTTGATTTTACGGAGCGAGCGTCTTGAGGCCCAGGGCGTGGGTCGCCGCGGTCATCCGTTCGTCGTACGTGACGACGCCGTCGAGGTCGTCTCCGAGGCTGAGCGCTGATGCCAGGTGGAGGGCATCGAGCGAGCGGAGTACGGCTGGGTCGAGCTCACCGGCGCGCTGGTAGGTGTCCGTCGTGAGCGAGATGAACGCCATGCGATCGAGGCGGTCCCGGGTCGCCTCAAGTGCCGCCTGCGAGAGCCTGCGTGCCGCGCGGAGCGCCTCGGTGCGAAGCAGGTCCGAGGACCACAGCCCGCCCGTGCGCTGCTCTTCGAAGTCCGCCCACAGGCGCATCTCGTGGCTGTGTGTCTCTGCGACGGCCAACTTCATGAACGCCGAAGTGTCGACGTACCACGGCACGGTTGTCAGCGCTCGTCAGCGCGTGCGTCGGCGAGGGCTTGGGATGCGGTGAGCTCTCCTGGAGACACCTGGACCGCTGCCGGGGCGTCGCGCATTCTGCGCAGGGGTTCACGGATCAATCCCGCCGCGCGGAGGTCTGAGAGGCCTTGTCCCGCGACGACCGGCGAGAGTCGGGCCACAGGCCGACCCCGGTCGGTGACGATGATCGATTCACCCGAGGCGACGCGGCGCAGCACGACACTGGCGTTCTGTCGCAGCTCTCTGACGCCCACGCGTTCCATGTGCTACATCGTAGCATTCCATGTGTGGCGACGAGTAAGTAAGGGGCCGCGCAGAAATAACTGCTGTGCCGGATGGCGAGCGAAAACCGGGTCAGGCGGTGTCGCCGAGCCTCGCTGCCACTGGTTGGTAACGGCGATCTCGGCGACGCCGCATGGCGACGGTTTGCAGCCGTTGAACGGTGCAGGAGTTTCTGCGTGGTCCCCAATCAGCGAGCTGGTCGCACCGAACGTCGGGGCATCGCGGCGAGTCCGGCCAGTGCGATGGTCGCGAGCGCAGCGCCGGCCAGGAACGTCGCCGCGGGCCCGATCGTGGTCCACAGAACGCCAGCCAGAAGGCTGGCCCCCAGCAGCGCTCCCCCGGTGATCAGGTTGAACAGGCCAAACGCGGTCCCGCGCAGGTCTGCCGGCGCGCGGTCGGCGATGATCGCCGACAGGATCCCCTGGGTCGCGCCCATGTGGACACCCCACAGCACTGCGCCCACGAGCACCAAGGTGATGCTCCCGGCGCCGGCCAGCACGAGGTCCGCCGCCATGAGCAGGGCGATCCCCCACGCCAGCAACGCGCGACGCGACATGCGGTCTGCCAGGCGTCCGAAGGGATACGCGCTCGCTGCGTACGCGATGTTCATCACGATCAGCACCACCGGGATGTACCTGGCGCGCAGACCCGTGTCACCGGCACGCAGCAACAGGAACGCCTCACTGAAGCGTGCCAGCGTCAGGACGGCGGCGAACGTGACGACCCCCCAAAACCGCCGGTCCAACCGTCGCATCTGCTCGCGGCTGATCGGTGACCGTCGCACGTGGGCCGGGGTTGCCGGCCGCTCCGGTTCGCGGACGAACAACAGGATCACCGCAACGGCCGCCATGGCGGGGATGACCGCGATCCAGAACACGAACCTGAAGTTGTCCCCACTGGCCGCCATCAGCGCGACGGCCAGGGTGGGCCCCGCAAACGCCCCGACGGTGTCCATGGACTGGCGCATGCCAAACGCCGCACCGCGTGACGCCGCAGGTGTGATGTCGGCGATCAGCGCGTCACGCGGCGCGCCCCGGATGCCCTTGCCGATGCGGTCGACGAACCTGGCGGTCAGGACCGCGCCGACGCCGTTGGCGAGCGGGAAGAGCGGCTTGGTCAGCGCCGCGAGCCCGTAGCCGAGCAGGATCAGGGGTTTGCGCTTGCCGATCCAGTCGCTGATCGTCCCTGAGAACACCTTCGCGACCGAGGCGGTGGCCTCGGCGATCCCTTCGATCGCTCCGACCGACAGCGCGCTCGCCCCCAGCACGCTGACCAGGAACACCGGCAGCAAGCTGTGGATCATCTCGGACGACGCGTCCATCAGCATGCTGACGAACCCCAGCGCAACGACCCCGGACGGGATGCGGGCTGCGGCACCGGTCATCGTCGAGTTCCTCATCCGGACCCGCGACAACGTCTGCCCCTCGTTGATGTAAGGGTCATAGCGAGGCAGTCAAGCAGAGGCCCGCATCGTGTGTGGCCCACGTGGCGTGCACCGGTCAACTCATTTTCGCCGGACTGATTGTCCCGGGTTTTGCTCTGGAAGAACATCTCACCAAAGAACGTTGCTTGCACCGCCCGGTGCGGCTGGGTACGCTCGCGCACATCACGTGGACCCGATGGGTCGGCAGGCGTCCGATCTTTAGGGGGAAGGCGGAACATGCGCAAAGTGCGGTCCAGCCGCAGGGGACTCGTCATCGGAACCGCGCTCGTCATGGCATTGACGCTCGGATTGGAGCCGGCGCCCCAGGAGCGATCAAGAAGACTCCGACCCCGCGCAAGGCCCTGTGATCCCTCTGAACGTGAGCGATCGGCACATCGTGTGGCATGCCTCGTGAGGCGCGGATGGACGGGCGTCCAACGAAATAAGCTCGACCTTCGGCGAGTTCCGGCCGGGTTGCGTCTCCCGGAGAAGTGCCGAGCGAGGCCCCGGGTAACAGGTCGACGAGAAAGGAAAAAGAAATGAGACGAATCAAGACACCGTCGCCGGCGATGGTCGTCGCGACGGTTGCGTTGTTCATCGCCCTCGGCGGTGCCGGCTACGCGGCGGTCTCGATCCCGCGCAACAGCGTCGGAACGAACGAGATCAAAAACTTCGCGGTCACACCGCTCAAGATCCAGCCCGGTGCGATCAAGACAAAGAAACTCCGCGACAACTCGGTGACGACCCTCAAGATCGCTGACGCTGCAGTGACGACCCCCAAAATCGCTGACGCTGCGGTGACGACCCCCAAGATCGCCGATGGCGCCGTCAACTCCGCGAAGGTCCTCGACGGGTCCCTGGTTCCGGCTGACGTCGTGGCGGGCTTCCAGATTCCGGGGATGATCACCGCGCACGCTCGAATCCAGGTGGACGGGACGCTCGAGCCGAACCAGTTCCGCAACATCGCGCAGGCGAACATCCAGCACGCGGCGACTGGCGTCTACTGCTTCGGCGGGCTGACGCCGGCTCCGACGAGCACGATGGTGTCAATTGACAACGCCGACCTTCTCCCCGCGGATCTGGGCAGGGTCGTGAGCGTGGCCGTCCTCCGCGGCGCCGCCTTGTTCGCGGAGTGCGGCGCCGGGTTCCAGCAGGCACGGGTCAAGGTCAACCTCAGCAGTGGAGCCATGTCTTTGCTGGATGGCCGTTTCTACATCTGGTTCATGTGAGCAATCGTTGACTGAAGAGCGTCGAAGTGTCCGGCGGAGCGCCATTCGCGCCTCCGCCGGACAGGGCGGGGGCGCATCGCCCTACTGGCCCTCGGATTCGTCGAGCGCGCGGGCGATCCGCCGTGTGCACCACTCGACCCACTCGGGCTCGAGCGTCGGGGCGGCGGCGAGGCGATGCAGCGCCTCCGGGTCGTTGCGGCCATCGACGACCACGCGGTGGAACTCGGCGATCGTGACCGATCCCTCCGCACGCTCGACGACCTCCGCCTGGTCGCCGACTCCGATCGCGCCCTCCTCGAGCACGCGGACGTAGAAGCCCATGCGGTTGGCCTCGCGGAAGCGGGCCTGGAATCGGGGGTCGGCCATTCGGATGCCCAGCTTGAAGCACGGCTCGCGTGGGGAGGCGACCTGGACCAGGGCTTCACCGATGCGCAGGACATCACCGACGCCGACGTCCCCGTCGCGCAAGCCGGTGACCGTCAGGTTCTCGCCGAACTCGCCATGTTGCAGCGGGTGTCCCAGCTCCTCGATCCACCAGGCGTAGTCGTCGGCCGAGTAGAGGTACGCGGCCTTGTGCTCGCCGCCGTGGACGCTCGGGTCGGCCTGGCCGTCGCCATCGAAACCCGTCGCGCGCAACATCACGCCGCCTTCGATCGGGTACTTGAAGATCGCCGTGCTGATCATGTTCCCGCGGTAGGGAACCTGCGTCGGCCGGCCGACGTTGAGGGAGACGACGCGCTCAGCCACCCGGGACGGTCAGGTCGATCGGCTCCTCGAGCGAGTGGAACGCGACGCCGGTCAGGAGCTTGGGGAAGAAGTACGTGGACTTCTGGGGCATCGTCTCGCCTGCCTCGGCGACATCGGTCACAGCCGCCTTCGGCATCGGTCGCAGGATCAGCGCGGCCGCGACCACACCGGTCGAGCCAAGCTGCCACGCCTCGGCGGTGTCCTTGGTGTAGCTCAATACACCGTCGTGAGCCAGGGCGGCCTGGTCCTTGCCGAACGCCCGTTTGAGGATCCGGTCCTCGAGCACGGCGACGTCCAACTCGGCCGCAGGGGACGAGCCACCCGTCGAGGCCGCCGTCAGGATCCATGCGCCATCCGGCGTGACCAGCCCGAACGCGGGTGCATCCTGAGGGGTCTGCGCGAGCGCGAACCGCAGCGACTGGTCGCTCGTCACGGCCGTCTTGATGAACGCGCCGTCCGCCCCATCCGGCCAGTCATGCAGTAGGCGGTGCGTGGGCAGGACGACCAGGCCCGGATCCTCGATGGCCGTCAGCCCCATCATCACCCAGTCATGCGGGCCGTCGCCGTCCCCTGCATCACGGCGCTCCTGACGGTAGGTCACGGCGGTCTCGTAGCGGTGGTGGCCGTCGGCGATCAGGATCCAGCGGTCGGCCATCGCGGCGGTGACCGCGGCGCACCTGGCCGGGTCATCGAGCCACCAGAAGCGGTTGAGCGTCCCGTCGCGGCCGACGGCCTGCGCCTGCGGTTCGCCGCTCACCCCGGCGGCCGTCCAGACCACGCCCGCGTCGTCCGGGTAGATGCCGTACACCGGCGAGATCTGGGTGCGCGCGCCGTAGAGCAGCTTGAGTCGATCGGCCTTGGGCCCCGCGTGGGTGCGTTCGTGCGGTCGCACGACGCGTGCCTCGTACGGCTCGACCCCGACGGTCGCCAGCAGCACCTTGCGCTCATGCGCCGACCCGTCGTCGAGCGTGAACGTCTGGGTCCACGCGACGACACCGGGCGTCGCGGCTCGACTCAGCACGCCCGCGCCCAGCCATCCGTCGATCAGCGCTCCGACCAGATCGTACGAGAGTTCCGGCAGCTCCAGCCGCACCGCGTTGTCAGGGCTCAGTGCCAAAAGCGCCTGGCGCTCGGCGGCGTCGATGACGTCGTAGGGCGGGCAGACCAGCCGATCGAGGTCGCCTGCGGCCTCGTCGTACCTGAGTGCTCGGAAGGGTCGGACATCGGCCACGGGTGGGGATCGTACCTGGCCCGTTCGCCCCATGTCCGCCGCGTCTGCGCGTACCATCGGTGAGTGGTCCTCGATGGTCTTACCGACGAGCAGCGTGACGCGGTCACCCATCCCGGTGGGCCGTTGTTGGTCGTCGCGGGCGCAGGCGCGGGCAAGACCCGGGTTCTGACCCACCGACTCGCCTGGCTTGTCGACCAGGGGGTCGAGCCCGGTGAGATCCTGGCGCTGACGTTCAGCTCCCATGCGGCCGAGGAACTGCGCGCGCGGGCCGAGGTGCTGCTGGGTCGTGCCCACGAGACGTTGCGGGTCTCGACGTTCCACGCGTATGCAGGCGAGCTGGCCCGGGTTCAGGGCGTCGATCACGGTCTGCTCCCGGCGGCGGTGTGGGCCACCGAGGAGGATCGCGCGTTGATGCTGCTGGAGCGCATCGGCGAGCTGGACCTGGTGGCGCACGACCTGCGTGGTGATCCCGGCCGGGTGGTCGGTGAGATCCTGCGACGCATCGATCGCTGCAAGAACGAGCTGGTCGGCGCGGATGACTTTGTCGCGTTCGCCGACCACGCGCTGCAGAACGCGTCGACGTCCAAAGAGAAGCGCGAGCGGCTCAAGGACCTGGAGTTCGCCCGCGCGTACCAGGCCCACGACCGGTGGCTGGCCGAGGCCGGCATGGTCGACTACGGCGAGGCCATCGTCCGCGCGCTGGGTTTGATGCGCACACACGCCGATCGGCTGGCCGCGGTTCGCGAGGTCACCCGGCACGTGATGATCGACGAATTCCAGGACACCGACCACGCCCAGGCGCAGTTGTTGTACCTCTTGGCCGACACCGCCGAGAGCGTCGTGGCGGTGGGCGACGACGACCAGGGCATCTACCGGTTCCGCGGCGCATCGACCAAGAACATCGCCGACTTCCGCGCGCGGTACCCCAAACGTCGCGAGATCAAACTCGAACTCAACCATCGCTCCACCCAGACGATCCTGGACGCCGCCCACGCGGTCGTCGAACGTGTGCCGGAGCGCGCCGAGAAACGCCTGGTCGCGCTCGAAGCGGCGACCGGTCCGGCCCCGTACTTCTGGATGGCGCCGGACGAGGACGGCCAGGCGCGCGCGGTGGCTGACGAGATCTTGCGCCTGGTGGACGAAGGCGTGCCGTTCGAAGAGCAGGCGATCCTGATGGACGCGGTCCGGACGGAGTCGCCCGCGATCGTCCGCGCGCTCGAGGCGGCGGGGATTCCGCACCAGGTCCACGGGGGCCTCGGCCTGTTCGAGCGTCGCGAGGTGCGTGAGCTGCTTGCGTGGCTTCGCGCGATCACGGACACCACCGACGCGCAGGCGCATCTTCGGCTCGCAGCGGACCCGGCGTTGGAGCTTCCTTGGGGGGCGACCGCTGATGCCGTGGCGACAGCCGCCGGGGCCGGTGTGCCGATCACGGGCGCGCTCCTGCACGTGGCCGGTGGCGCCGGCACACCGTTTGCGATTGCGTTGGACGCCGTGGGTCCCGCGGTGACCGGCCCGGCCGAGGACTTCGTGCGCGAGGTGTTGGACCGCTCTGGCCTGCGCCGCCGTGCGCTGGCGCTGGGCGGAGCCGAGGGCGCATCGCGGCTGATGGGGCAGGCATCGCTGGAGCGATTGGCCGTCGAGATCGCCCGGCGTGACCCGTCCCTGGACCCGGCGGGGTTGGTGCGTCGGCTGGTCGGGTTGTCCGACGTCGGCCACCGTGGCCGCATCGAGCGACCGGCGCAGCGCACCGGCGTGCAGGTCTCGACGATCCATCAGAGCAAGGGCCTGGAGTTCGACGCGGTGTTCTTTGTGGGGTTGGTCTACGCCCGCATGCCCGGGCGCGACCGACAGCACAGCGACATCCCGGACCAGCTTCTGCCCGAGACCATCCAGCGTGGCCGCGACGCCCACGTCGCCGAGAAGCGCCGCCTCGCATATGTTGCGATGACCCGTGCCCGCACACACCTGTACCTGACGACCTACGAGATGGGCGAGCGTGCGCGGCAGCGGACATCACCGTTCTTCGATGACGCACGTGAGCTGCTGGGCAACCCGGAACCCACCTCGGTGGGCATCGGCGCGAGCATCGCGACGCTTGCCGAGGTCGGTGCCGCCCGCGAAACACTCGAATTGGTCGGTCAGGCCGCCGCCGCGGCACTCGCCGCCGGGGCAGCTGATCGAGAAGTGTTGGTCGCACAGGCCGAGGTGGCGCTCCGCGCATTGATCACGTCGCGTGCCCGTGCGTTGACCGCCCCGCCCGATCCCGTCGTGGCGCCCGCCGTGACACCCGGAGTCGGTCCGCCCATCGACATCTCGCCGAGCGACCTGCAGACGTACCGCACATGCCCACTGCGATTCCGGTTTGCTCGGGTCGACAAGATCCCACAGCGTGATCGTCCGGGAGGCAAGATCGGAACGGCAGCCCACCTGGCCCTCGAAGCCCATTACCGCCCCGGTGGCAGCGGCGGCGACGGCCAGGTGTTGGTGGCGCGGTTCGAGCAGCAGCTGACCCGGCTGGGCGTTGCACACACACCCGAGGGAGAACAAGCGCTGCGCCGCGGGCGCGAGCAGCTTCCCCAGTACCACGAGCGCGTGATCCGCAGCGGCACGACCCCCGCGGGCGTGGAGCGCAAGTTCACGCTGCCGTTGGGGCGCCACACGGTGCGTGGCCGCGTAGATCGCATCGACCGTCACCCCAGCGGAGGGTTCCAGCTGATCGACTACAAGACCGGTCGGCCACCGGGTATCAGCGGTGTCGGTGACGAGGACATGGTGCTCGCGCTCTACATCACCGCAGCGCAGGCGAACGGGTCGAAGATCCAGGGTGCGCGCCTCGAGTATGTGCTCGACGGCGATTCGCGTGTGTTCGATCCCGATCAAGCGGAGCTCGCGACGTTGGTCGAGGATGCCCGGTTGCTGGCCGACGCTGCCGCGTCGGGTGCGTTCGAACCGCGGCTCGGGTGGCACTGTGAGTCGTGTGACTTCCAACTCTTGTGTCCCGCGAAGGACCGATGAGCAGCAACATTTCGGGACTCGAGGTCGGCCAGCCCGTCGAGGGTGTCTTTGCCGTGCGCAAGAAGGAGCGCCGACTGTCCCGTCAGGGCGATCCGTACCTGGCGTTGACGCTGGCCGATGCGAGTGGTGCCATCGGCGCGTTCGTGTTCGATCAGCCGGACTTCTTTGCTGCGCAGTTCGAAGCGGGGGACCGCGTACGGGTGGCCGGTCAGGTCATCCAGCGCCAGGGCCGGCCCGTTGTCCGGGTGCGCCATATTCGACCGGCGGGCGACGAGGTCGGCGCCGAGGAGTTCCTGCCGCGGAGCCACCGCGAGCCCGACGAGCTGATGGGGTTCGCCGTGCATCTGGCAGACGAGATCGCCGACGCCAAGCTCAAGGCGATGGTCATGGCGGTGCTCGACGACCGAGGGCTCGCGGCCGGTTGGCTCACGGCGCCGTGCTCGCGATCAGGCCACCACGCGTATCAAGGCGGCTTGCTGGAACACACGGTGGGTGTGGCATCGCTCGCGCAGACGCTGTGTCAGTGGCATCCGCGTCTCGATGTCGACGTTCTGGTGGCGGCTGCGCTCGTTCACGACGTGGGCCACATCCGCGGGTGGCGGTTGGCCGCAACATTCGAATTGACTGACGCGGGACGCATGTTGGGGCACCTCGTCATCGGCCACGAGATCGTCGCGGCGGCTGCGCTCGCCGCCGGTCTTTCGGCCGAGCGACGACTCGGCGTGCTGCACGCGATCGGTTGGCACCATGGCCCCCCGGCGGGGCAAGGGGCTGGAGGGGCCAGCCCGGAAGCCCTCGCACTTTGGCGGATCAACAGCCTTGAAGTCGGCGTCAAGGCACGGCTCGAGGGCCCGGGGACGGTCGACGAGTAAAGACGGTACGTAAGCAGCCGGGGTTTGGGTACGTCGTATCAGCAGACGCACACCGCACCCCAAGATTCGGAGATCCCAATATGAAGCTCTTGACGGCGATTCGCCGACACCTCATCCTTCTGACACTCCTGGCATTCCTCGCAGTTGGCGCCCTTGCGACGGTTGGCGGCGCACTGGGCTCGTCGAGCGTGACTTCGAGCGCAACAGGAGACGACAAGGTCGTCACGCTTGCGTCCAACATGGACGACGACGAGAACGACTGCGACGACGACCACGATGGCAAGGGCGATTCGTCGGACAACGACGACGACGGTGATGGCACCGCCGACACCGCCGACCGCGATGATGACAACGACCGGGTCGTCGACACCGCCGACCGCGATGACGACAACGACGGCATCCTCGACACCGCCGACCGTGACCACGACAACGACGGCGTCATCGACACCAAGGACACCGACGACGACAACGACTGTGTTCTCGACGCTCGCGACAAGGATCTCGACAACGACGGCATCATCAGCCGGGTCGACCGTGATGACGACGGCGACGGCGTCCTCGACGCGCGTGACAACGATGACGACAACGACGGCGTCATCGACGCGCGTGACAACGATGACGACAACGACGGCATCCGTGACGGCCGCGACCGCGACCGTGACAACGACGGCGTCACCAACGGCCGCGACAACGATGACGACAACGACGGGACCCTCGACCGCAACGAGTAGTTCTGCCACCACGATCGATTGCTGTGCCAGACGGCCCCCGCATCCACGGGGGCCGTCCGCGTTGTGCGGCGGTGCCGGGACGTTGTGACACCACGGGAAGACCTTGCCGACCATCCCCCGAAACGGTGTGCCGACGAGGGACACCGAAGCAGACGACCTTGCGGCCCTCGGCATCGCGGTTTCAAGAGGCCGACGGACGGGTAAGGAGTTGAGTCTTAGGACGTGGTATTCGTAGACGGATTGTCACTCAAACCCCCGAGCACCGGAGAATCAATGAAGCTCTTCACCGCGATACGCCGACACCTGCTCATTTTGACGTTGATGGCATTCCTTGCCGTCGGCGCCCTTGCCACGGTCGGAGGCGCGCTCGCATCGTCTGGTGGGAGTGCGAAGGCCGGAGGAAACGATCAGCCCAGTGGGGTCGGGGTCTACGGCGACGATCACAAGAACGACTGTGACGATGACAACGACGGCAAGAAGGATTCCGCAGACACCGATGATGACGGCGACGGCATCTCGGACCGCAGCGACCGCGATGACGACAACGACGGCATCGTCGACAGCAAGGATCGCGACGACGACAACGACGGCATCGTCGACAGCAAGGACCGCGACCACGACAACGACGGCGTCATCGACACCAAGGACACCGACGACGACAACGATTGTGTTCTCGACGCTCGCGACAAGGACCTCGACAACGACGGCATCATCAGCCGGCTCGACCGTGACGACGACGGCGACGGCATCATCGACGTCCGCGACAACGATGACGACAACGACGGCATCAGCGATGCCCGGGACCGCGATGGGGACAACGACGGTGTTGTCAACAGCCGCGACCGCGACCTCGACAACGACGGCCTCATCAACAGCCGCGACAACGATGACGACAACGACGGGATCCTCGACCGCAACGAGAAGTAGGGATTGAGGCCGGACACCGCGTCAATCAGATCGAAGAATGGAGCGGGCTCCCTGGGGGGAGCCCGCTCTCGTTAACGTCTGGAGATCGCGGCGGCGACCATTTCTCGGCCGTCCGTCCTCATTTGAGGGAGGCCGCCAATGAGTGTCGCACGAGCGGACGGATCGACTAGCCGACGGCACCTGCCGTTGTCGCCGCTGCGACTTCGCCGAGTCGACCGGAGGTCACGTCGTAGACGTATCCGTAGATCGGGATGTTCCGTGGTACGAGTGGGTGGGAGCGAATCCGCGCGACGTCGTCGACCACGCTCTGTTCACGGTTCGCGATGGTGAGCCAGTCGACATACGTCGCCTCCGACGACCCTGGTCCGGTGCCGACGTCGTAGAAGCCCTGATCGCCGAGCGCCGCGGTTTCGAGGCTGCTCGAGAGCAGGCCGCGCATGACGTCGTCGGTGAAGAACTCCATGCCGCAGTCAGAGTGGTGGATCACGAACCACTCCTTGGTGCCCAGCAGCTTGTACGAGATCACAAGCGAGCGGATGGCGTCATCGCTCGCCCGGCCACCTGCATTGCGGATGACGTGCGCGTCGCCTTCGCTGAGCCCTGCGTACTTGGCCGGATCGAGCCGCGCGTCCATGCATGTCAAGATCGCGAACTGCCGCGCCGGCGGAAGCGCGAGCTCTGACTTGGCTCCGAAGTCGGATGCGTAGGCCGCGTTTGCTGCGAGCACCTCATCGAGAACGGACATTCCTGCTCCTTTGGTCGCCCCGACGTCTCCCTGACGTTGGGCGACCAACCTACCGCCCTGCGCGAAGCGCGCGCCTGCGGGCGGCTCAGACGTTGAAGCGGATCTGCATCACGTCGCCTTCTTGAACGACGTAGTCCTTGCCCTCCATGCGCACCTCAGCCCGCTCGCGCGCTTTGCTGAACGATCCCGCCGCAACAAGCTTGTCCCAGGCGACAACCTCTGCGCGGATGAACCCACGCTCCATGTCAGAGTGGATCTTGCCCGCGGCCTTGTCCGCCGTCAGGCCGCGGGTGATCGGCCAGGCCCGGGCCTCGGGCGGGCCCGAACCGGTGAAGAACGTGACCAGGTCCAGCAGTCGGTAGGCGCCGGCCACCAGGGCAGGAGCCCCGCGTTCGTCGCCAAGACCCAGCTCTGAGGCCAGCTCAGTTGCCTCGTCGGGCTCCATCGCCGCCAGCTCCAGTTCGACCCCGACGGGCAATGCCATCGCCTGCGCGCCCTGCGATGTGGCGTGCGCCACGACGTCGGCCGGTGGGTCGCCGGGATCGTCCGCGTTGACCAGGTACAGGACCGGCTTGGCCGTCAAGAGGCCCAACTCGAGACCGAGCGCCACCGCAGCCGGGTCGGCGGCCATGCGTGCCGGACGGCCGTCATCGAGCACCGCGGCGAGCGCCGCGATCGCGCCGAGTTCGGCTTTGGCCTGGGCGTCGCCGGTGCGTGCGGACTTCGCCGTCTTCTCCTCGCGCCGCCCGAGTTGGTCGCGGTCGGCAAGGACGAGCTCCAAATCGACGGCCTCTGCATCGCCCACAGGGTCGATGCGCTCGAGCGGATGGCCGACCTCGGCGTTTGCGAACGCCCTGACCACGTGGATCAGCGCGTCGACCTCGCGCAGGCGACCCAGCGCCTGACCACCGAGTCCCTCTCCGCGTCCCGCCCCGGCGGAGAGTCCTGCGATGTCGACGACCTGCACCTGTGCGCACACCCGGCGGGGAATGTCCTGGATGTCGGCGATCGCGTCGATACGCGCGTCCGGCACGTCCGCGACGCCCTTGCGCGGCTCACGTGTCGAGTACGGGTACGTGGCCACTTCGGCCTCGTCACCGGTGATCAAATTGAAAAGCGCTGTCTTGCCGCTGTTGGCAAGTCCGACGAGGCCGAGTTCCATGGGCGCGGGAGGCTAGCAATCTCCGCGCGATAACCTGCGTCACGAACGATCGACGGAGGAATTGATGTCAGTTGCCCCGGCTCCCTTGGCGACCCGGCTCGAGGAGGACATGAAGACGGCGATGCGCGCCGGCGAGAAGTTGCGCCTGGGCGTCATTCGGCGCGCTCGCGCTGCGATCAAGAACGCCGAGATCGCCGCACGCGAGCCACTGGACGAAGCCGGTGTCGAGAAGGCCCTGCGCGGAATCGTCAAGCAACACCGCGAATCGATTGAGCAATACGACGCCGCTGATCGCGCCGATCTGGCCGATGTGGAGCGTGCCGAGATGGCAGTCCTCGATGACTACCTGCCACAGCAGCTCGACGCCGCGGCGATCGAGCCGGTCGTCGCGGCCACCATCGCCGAGTTGGGCGCGACGAGCCCCAAGGACATGGGTGCCGTGATGAAGGCCGCGATGGCGACGTTGGGTGGCGCAGCCGACGGCAAAGAGGTCAGCGCGATCGTCAAGGCGCTGCTGGGGGGATAGGTGGCCTCCTGGTCCCAAATCGAGGCGACTGACCCGGAGTTCGCGGCCGATGCCAAAGGGCTGATGGACCAGCGTGTGCACAAGACGATGGCGACCGTGCGCTCGGACGGCTCGCCACGCATCAGCGGGATCGAAGCCCGCTTCATCGACGGTGAGCTGGCGTTCGGCTCGATGCCCAAGTCGCCCAAGGTACGCGACCTGGAAGCCGACCCACGCTTCGCCCTGCACAGTGGATCGCACGAACCCGATATCTGGGCAGGTGACGCCAAGTTCGCAGGAACGGTGATCGAGGTGACCGACCCGGACATCAAGGGGGCCTATGTCGAAGCCGCCGGAACCGCACCTCCCGGCGACTACCACCTCTACAAGACCGACATCACCGAGGTCGTCGTGATCCGCCTGGGCGACCCGGCCGACCATCTCGTCGTCCGACGATGGACGCCAGAGCGAGGGGTGCGGGTCTCAGCATTGCGCTGACGTGAGGAGACGTTGACTAGACTAAAGAGACTAGACTAATATCGTCGTATGACCCGACTCATCAATGTTCATGAGGCAAAGACCCACCTCTCACGGATTCTGGAGGATGTGAGACGTGGTGATGACATCGTTCTGGCGAAGAACGGCGTGGCCTACGCGCGCCTCGTCGCGGTAGAGCGTGCGGCGACTCGTCCAATGGGTTTTCTCACGGGCCATTTGCCAGACAGCTTCTTTGAGCCGTTGCCGGATGACGAGTTGGATGCCTGGGACGGGATTGGTGCCAGAGGCGAATGACCCGGGTCCTCCTCGATACCCACACCCTCATCTGGTTGCTGATCGAGCCGAAACGACTCTCCGAGAGAGCCCGGCTGCTTCTCGGTGACCTCGAAACGGAGATCTACGTCTCCCCGGTGTCGGCGTATGAGATCGGACGCAAAAACCAACTCGGCAAACTGGGAACTGCCGCCGTCGTCGCCGAAGGATTCGGCGGTCATCTCCGGACGATTGGGGCCACGGACCTCGAACTTCGCAGTAGCCACGGGCTCATGGCGGCTCGTCTGCCCTCACCCCATCGTGATCCGTTCGATCGTCTCATCGCGGCCCAGTCCCTCGTCGAAGACATTCCCGTCGTGACTCGAGATCCGGCTCTCGCGCAACTCGGTGCGGCAACGATCTGGTAGCTACGAACCGCCGAAGCCCACGCGGGAGGGCTCGCCGGGGACGAGGCGGATGTACACCAGCTCACCGGTGTTGAGCCAGTGGGTGCCTTCCTCGGCCTCGACGGAACTCCACTTGCCGTCGCCGTTGCCGAGGCCGGCGACCAGATCCTGCGCGGCTTGCTCCTGGATCGTCAACCTGAGGATCGTGCCACCCTCGAACCCCATCTCAACGCGTCGTCCTGCAGTCATGGGCACCTACTACGAGTTGGCTTGGAGGACGGGAAGGGTCTTCTTGGCTGCGCGCTCGATCGGCGGAGTCCATGCGGGCAGCCGCTTGATGATGTCGAGATGCTTCATCGACTCGATCTGATCGGTGAATTTGAGCAGTTGGCTGCGCCCGTACTTGCGGAATCCCGCCACGCCGAACGCCTCGTACAGGAACCGCAGTCCGCGCGGTGACATCGTGCGACGGATGATGCTGAAGGCATCGGGCCCCTTGCCGATCGCCGCCAGCATCGCGACCTGCGGCAGTCGCACCGTAAAGCGCCATTCACGGGCGAACAGCCCCATGATGCGCAGCAGGTTCGTGCCGATCTCACGGTTGATCAGCCGCATCCATCCCTGCGAGGAGTAAAAGCGCAGCATCCCGCGCCAGGTCTCCATCTGCAGTTGGTAGGGGGTCATGAGCTTGGGCGCGATGATGCAATGGTGCCCGTCGTAGAGCGAGTAATCCTCGGTCAGTACCCGACCGTCCTGACGCATGGTCTGGTCGAACGAGGTGCCCGGGAGGGTCGTCAACATCATCATCTGAAGCGTGTCGACCTTGTGCTCGATCGCAAAGTCGATCGTGGCGCGGACCGTCTCGGGCGTGTCGGTGTCGGCGCCGACGACGAACATGCCGTGGACACGGATGCCATAGTCGTGGAGCAGCTTGATCGAGGTCGTGATGTGCTCGACCTTCTGCTTCTTGTTGTAGGCGTCCAGGCCCGCCTGCGTGATGCTCTCGAATCCGACGTAGACCATGTAGCAGCCGGAGTCGCGCATCAGTGACAGCAACTCGTGGTCGGGTTCGAGCGTCGTCTTGGACTTGTAGAGCGAGTCGGCGCGGATTTGGGCGGTCCACATCGGCGTGATCTTCTCGTCGAGCATCGCTCGGAACAGTGCCTTGGACTGTTTCTTGTCAACGATGAAGATGTCGTCGTAGAAGAACACGCTCGGCGCCTTGGCGAGCCGCAGTTCGCGCATGATGTTCTCGACCGACCGGCTGCGAAGCTTGCGTCCAAACATCTTGATGACGGAGCAGAAGCTGCAGTCGTACGGGCAGCCCCACTTCATCATCATGGGGTAGGTGACCATTTTCTCACGGCCTTCGAGCAGGTGGAACGCCGGAAACGGGAGGGCGTCCAAGTCCTCGCTCGAGGCGGGTGGCGCCTCGGGGTTGTTGACCTGCTGCCCCTCGGCGTCCAGCCACGAAAGACCCGCGATCGCGTGCAGCTCGTCGCGTGCGCCGCCGGCCCCCAGCCAGTCGACCAGCTGGACGAAGCCCACGTGTCCTTCGCGGCGGATGACGAAGTCCGTGTGCTTGAGCGCCTCGTGCGCCATGAACGTCACATGGGAACCGCCGACCACCACCGGGATGCCCTTGGCGCGAAGGCGCTCGGAGTAGGCGTAGCCCTCCAGGGTGGTGTTGGTGGTGGTCGAGACGCAGACCAGGTCGGCGCTCTCGACGTCCTCCCAGTCGACCTGGACGCCGTTGATCAGCTCGCAGTAGATCCACTGGTCCACGGCGGGGTCGCGCTCGGCGATGCATGCGGCCAAGAGGGGCAATCCGAGTTTGGGGAGGTTCGCGATCTCGTAGATCGTCGCCCCGCGGGGCTTCGGCTCGATGTATCGGATCTTCATGTCTCGGGAACTCCGGTGTCGATCAGTGGGCTTGTACGAGTTCGGTCAGGATCCCGCCACTCGCGCGCGGGTGGATGAACGCGATCATATGTCCGCCAAGACCGCGGCGAGGCTCGTCGTCGATCAACTCAGCGCCGCCGTCGCGCAACTCTGCGAGGGCTGCGGCGAGATCCTCGACCTCGAACGCGACGTGGTGCAGGCCCGGTCCACGTCGCTCCAGGAACTTGGCGACTCCGCTCTGGGGGTCGACGGGCTGGATCAATTCGATGTGGCTGGTGCCGGCGCCGAGGCTGACTGCCTCGACCCCTTGGTCGTCCAGCCGCTCGCGCACCTCGACGGACATTCCGTACCGATCCGTGTAGACCGGAAGGGCCGCATCGATGTCCGCAACCGCGTACGCGACGTGGTGGATTCGGTCCAAACGCACATGCCGAGTCTAGCGTCCACAGTGTTGCTCTGCGGGGAGTGACGTGGCGTCAGCTAGCCCAGATCAGCCTTGGTCAGGCGGGCGTTGGTGTGGATGATCGTTCGGTTGCCAACGCGATCGACGGCCGTGATGTTGAAGAACACCAACACGGTCCGGCCTGCGCGGAGCGACCGTTGAATCGCCTCGCGTTGCATGCGGCCCACCTGCGCTCGGGGCAGACCCTTTGCGGCCGCGTTGAGGGTCACCGGGCGTGACAGCACCTGCGCTCGGCCCGGTATCGCGCCTGGCATCACGATTTTGGCGTCAAACGTAACCGTGCAGCGCTCGTCGCACGTCGCCGCTGCGAGGACGATGCCTCGACGGGCGAGTGTGCCGCGCTGTCCAGCCGTCACCCTGCCGGTCAGGCCGGGTCGCTTGATGTCGACCTGCCAGGTGTGAGTCACCTCGGCACTGACGTTGCCGGCGCCGTCGATTGCCCGCGCGCTGAACGTGTGCGATCCCTGGGTCAGCCCGATCAGCCGCGTCGGGTCGCTGCAGGTCGCGAACGCGGCGGTGTCGAGTCGACACTGGAATGTCCCCGGCTCGTTCGATGCCAAGTCGAACGTCGCCACGGTCGATCGCGCGAACGGTCTCGGCCCCGACACGATCGACGCGACCGGCGGCATCAGATCGGGGACCACCATGTCCTTGGTAATGGTCCTCACCGGCCCTGTGCGTTGCATGAGCCCCGCCGTCGTGAACGTCGGCGTGATCGTCAACGTGCCGTCGGTGAGCGGGAGGATCGAGGGGCCCGTCAACGTGGTGCTCCACGCCTTGCCGCCACCGAACGTCCCGACCGCCAACGGTGGGGTCACGACATCAGCAGTGAACGGGTTTGTGTCGCTGATCGTCAGGCTGACCGTCACCACGTCCGTGTCTGCGACCCCACCGACTGTCAGCGACGTGCTGTCGAACAGGAAGGCGGGTGGAGTGATGCTGGTGATCTGTTCGGTCAGGATCGGGGCAATGCACGGGGCCTCTGGACCGCCCAGGGCGCCCAGCGTCGCTTCAGTCACCTCGGATCCGGCAGCGGAGGTCCATGCGACGGTTGCGTTCGTAGCGGAGTTCAGTGCCGCAGTGCGTTGACCAGAGTTCAATGGGGTGAACGTCGCTGTCCAGGTGGTGCCAGTCGCGAGGTCATACTCGATTGTGCCGAGGGCACCGGGCACGCGTATCGACTGCCCGTTGGCGCCGGGGCTGCCGGCAAACGCAGGATTCGTCAGACGCATGTCTGGCATCAGACCCGGCCCGAGTCGAATACCGCCGGCGTTCTGGGCAGTGCCGTGGAATGCGACGGTGGTGCCGTCGACACCGACAGGCTGGCTGACCGTGAGGTGCAGGACCGTCGAATCCTCGATCACCCCGATCTGGGTCACGCGAATCACGTCGCCAGAGACGATGTCGGGAGTGGTGTCCTGCCAGCAGACCCCGGTGACCGCAGCCCCTACCGCGTTGACCTCGACCAGGGTGTTCGGCCCAACGCTCACGGGTGTCACCGACTGGGAGGCCGCGATCAGGACGCCTCCTCGCAACACCTGAACTGTGACCGGTGCGGTCGTCATGTAGTCGGTCAGAACGACGCTGTCCGTATCTGGTTGGGCCGTGACGATGTGAGGGAATGTGGGCGGCGGGGCGCCCAGCGCTGTCCCCCCGGTCAAGACGGCGAGGACAGCTCCTGTTGTCAGGGCGGTGCGCAGCGTGCGTCGAAGTTGTGAGCGTCGGGTGGTGGGCTCGGCGTGCGTCACGTGTCTCCGGGAGAGGGGATGTCGTCCTGGCCGGCCAAGGAGCCGGTGCCCGGATATCACAGGTTGCTCTTGGTCATGGTCACGACGCGAAGCGCGTTCGAGCGGTTGCCGGAGGCATCGGTGCCGATCACAGTGATCGTGATCCGGACGCGCTTGCCTGCTTTCAGGGAGTTGCGCACTGCTCTCAACTGCCGTCCTGTGAGTTTGATGCGGACTTGCCCGCTGGCACCGGCAGCCGCGTCGATCGTGTTCGAGGTGATCGTGTAGAGCGTTCGCTTGCCTCCAGTCAAAGGGCTCGGGACCGTGACGGTGGCCTTGGCGATGATGGTGCATCGCTCATCGCACGAGGCCGTGACGACCAGGATCCCATTGCGGCCAACGGTCAGCTTGCGGGTGGCCGCCATCGAGGCCGACACCGCAGGTGGCTCGGTGTCGGCAGGGGTGATCATCCACGCGTGCGTGGCCGGCGTCGGGTCGGCGGTCCCGAGCGCGTCGACCGCCCGAACGCGGAACGTGTGGTTGCCGAGCCCGAGCCCGCTGTAGTTGACCGGGGTGGCGCAGAACCCGAACGGGGCGCCGTCGAGCGAACACTCGAACGTCGCCGCGGGATCGTCGGGTGAGGTGAAGCCGAATGCCGCGGTCGTCCCAGTAGTCGAGGCCGAGGGTGCGCTCGTCAGCGATGTGGCCGGCGGTCCGTTGACGTCCCAGCTGCGTGTCTCAGGGGTAGCGTCCACATTGCCGGCCAGGTCCTTCGCCCGGATCTGCATGGTGTGCACACCATCGGCGAGGTCCGTGAACGTGGCCGGCGTCGGGCACCCCGCGAATCCTCCCTTGTCGAGCTTGCATTCGAACGTCGCGGTCGAATCGTTGGACGTCATCTCGAACACCGCCGTGGTGACGTTGACCTTGGCGGCGGGGGCGCTGGTGATCGTGGTCGTCGGCGGAGTCAGGTCGATGATCCAGGGGAAGGCGTTGGTGTCGGGGCCCACATTGAGGGCGTCGTCGACGGCGTGGACGATCATCGCGTGGGACCCTGCAGACAAGCCGAGGAATATCGCGGGATCGGCGCAGGAAGTGAACGTCGGAGCCTCGTCGAGGCTGCACTCGTACCGCAGTACCGGTAGCGACGAGAACAAGTCGAAGGTTGCAGTGGTCTGGTTGGTCGGATTCGGCGGGCCGGCAACGATCTGGGCGACCGGCGGCGGGCGGGCGACTGTCCAGGTGCGCGAGGCCGGTGGTCCGGGTGTCGTGCCGTCGAGCGCACGGACGTGGAACGTGTATGACCGGTTGGGCAGGTTGCTCACAGTCCGCGGCGAGGTGCACGCGGCGAAGGCTCCCTCGTCGAGCTTGCACTCGAAGGTCGCGTCGTTGACGGGGCTGGTGAACGCGAACTGCGCGTCGCTCACCAAACGTGTTGAACCGTTCGCGGGACCGGCCGTGATCGTCGGGGCGGGTGGAAGTCCGTCGAGGGTTTTGAGAAGCGTTCTGCTGAGGCCGGTCACTGGACCGGGAACCACGAAGTCGAACGTCGGCGTCGCGGTGACGACGCCGTCGGGCAGGTCGTCGATCTGCGTCGCGTCGAACGTCGCGGTCCAGATCTGACCGCCCCCGGATGGCTGGCTCAGAATGCCGGGCGAGGTCACCGATGCGAGGCCACCTGTGAGCGTGACCGATACCGATATGGCAGCAGCGTCGGCCGGACCCGCTACGGTCAGGGTGGGGGTGATGTTGCTGACGACGTTCGGTGTGGTCTTGGTGGTCGCGTACCTGCCGAAGGGTGTCGTTGGACAGGCGGCGCCCAGGGGATCCGGTGCATCGGCCGTCACCGTCGATTCCGTCGCGCCAGGTGACAGCCAGCCGATTTCGGCGCCTGCCGCCGCAGCGACCACTTGTGCCGAGTCGGAGTCGAGACCCGTAAACGTGAACGTGGCCGTCCAGTTTGGATCCGTCGGGTTGTCGTAGGTGAGCGTCCCGGTCGCGGTCGTTCCGTTCTGGCCTTTGCTGCCAGGCGCGAGGATGAACGGCCCTCCGCCCAGGATCGGGCCGAATCCTTGACTGCCCAGGCGCAGTTCCAGCTCCCCGATCGGAAGGCGCGCTCCCCCGGCGTTCCGCGCCGTGCCATGGACTGTGACGGTTGGATTTGTGTTCTCGGGAGCTCCGGTCGTCAGGTTCTGGACCCCTGTCTCCTCAACGATGGCGTCCTTGGTCACTCGCACGACGTCCCCGTTGGTGATGTCCGGTGTCCAGCCCTGCCAACAGTCCGGGGCGGGGGCCGGGTGGTTGATCCCGACGGTCCCGTCCGCGGAGACCGCGACCAGGCCGGACGATCCGATCCTCAGTCCTCCGCGAAGCACATCGACCGTGACCGGGGCGGCGGTGCTGTAGCCGTCCAGGATCACGATGTCGTCGACCGGCAGTGCGCTGACGACGTGCGGCGTGACGGGTGGTGCGCCCAGGGCCGGACCGACCGCGAGGCAAGCGGCCAGTAGTCCAAGTGGGAAGAGCCGACGCCCGCTGCACACGGTTTGACGTACGGGTGACCTGAGCCGGGACGGCAGTGGGTTCACGGCGGGTTCCTTCCCCAATCGGGATGGGTCGGACGACAACGAGCGCCGCCTACCCTAGATCCGGGCGCGGGGAGATCACACTCCCCGCAAGTGCAGAGCGGGCGATGTCTTAAGCCCCCCCGAACGTTCAGGTGACACACGGTGATGCAGCTCGCGGCACACCGCGAGCCGCTGCCCGCGTACTACTTGCCGCTCACCGAACCGTCTGGTGCGTCCGGCGCGTCGGGGACGTCAGGTGTGGTGGGGCTGCTGTCCGGAGAGGAGTCGGCATGAGCCGGCTCGGTGGTCTTGTCCGAACCCGTGCCACGACCGCGGCGGCTGCTCGAGGATGCGGCGTCACCGTCGTCGCTCGCGCCGGTCGCGGGGGCCCTGACCGGGCTCCGCCCGCGACGGTGCTTGCCGGAGTCGCCGTCCGAACCGTCGTCGTTGCCGCTCCCCTCACCGCGATTGCGGTTCTTTCCGCTCACCCCACTGCCCGCGGCGCTGTCGTCTGAACCGCTCCTGCCATTGCCAGAGTTTGCGCTGGTGGGGGCAGTCGTCGACGAAACTTGTGTTGAGCTCGTTGACCGGAACTTCGCCCCTTTGTTCGAACTGCCCGTGCTCGTGGAGGTGGTCGTCGCGTG
The DNA here is from genome assembly GCA_031366605.1 of Actinomycetota bacterium. Taxonomy (GTDB): domain Bacteria; phylum Actinomycetota; class Thermoleophilia; order Miltoncostaeales; family Miltoncostaeaceae; genus CALMEC01. The sequence goes on from JANLOO010000027.1 coordinate 24,960, forward strand.
AACGAAGTTGATCGCCTGGACGTTGCGCGGGTTGGGAGCCACGGAGGGGGCGACGACGCTGCCGCCGACCATTGCGGCGGCGACGATTCCGGCCACTGGGAGGGCTTTGCCGATTGGGGCGCCGGCGGGAAGGTTGGTGAACGTCACCGCGAGGGCCGGGTCGCTCAGGCGAAGCGCGAACGGTGCCAGACCGATTGGGACGAGCCCCCACGCGACAGCGCGACCGGCGCGAAGGCGCTTGCGAGCCCGGAAGAGCGCCTGGTGGACGGCGTTGGGCGTCGTGCCGAGCTCAATTGCGATCGCCTGGGCGCCGATGCCGGCCTGGTCCATTTCGAGGGCCTTACGCTCACGCGGCGGGAGTGCGGCGATGTCACGAAACGCCCCGGCGATGTCTTCGCGCTGCTCGACCAACGCTGCCGTGTCATCCAACGCCGCGGTGCCGAGGATCGCGGTGTCCGCAACCGGGTCGGCGCGGCGGGCGGCGCTGCGACGCTCGTCAATCGCGAGGTTCCGCACAACCCGGAAGAGCCACGGGCGGGCGCTTGTGGGCGCCTCGTCGGAGGCGGCCAAGCCGAGCAGGCGCAGGTACGCCTCCTGCACGACGTCCTCGGCGGTGTCGGACTTGTCGCCGAGAACGCGGCGGGCGTACATGACCAGGTCGGAGTGGTGGGCCCAGGACTGGGTCGCTCCTCCGAATGTGGTCTGACTCCGCTGTGGCCCGCTGCTCAATCTGTTCCTTCGGTTCGCTCACTGACACCACGCTGGAGCCGAGCGAATACTTACGACCACGGCCGACACCACTTTGGGTGCGCCGACACGACTCACACAGCGTAGCGCGGAGTCGGGTGAAATCGGTGCGATTGGCGGAGGTTTCACGAGATCACGTGCCGGGCCGCCGGGCCGCACTGTCAAAGCTCCTTGCGAGCCCGGTCAAGGCTCCGCTCCACATCTGAGCCTGGGTTTTCTCGGGGAACGTCAGCCGGTAGGTGAACCCCAGTGGCCCCCGGGATTCAGACGTGAGCGTGACGAGGGTCCCCTCGTCGTGTGGCTCCAACGTCGTCACCGTTGGCGCCCGCAGCCCCAGGGCGCGTGTCTCCCACACAAGGCGCCGCGGCTGGTCAAGATCGATCAGGACCGGGGTGGTCCAGAATGCCCTGCCCCGTGGGAGTCGCATTTGCAGTCGCAGGCGTTGGCCGCTTGCGAACGTCTCAGGTACCTCCGCGGACACGCACGCCGGGTTCCAATGCGGCCAGCCGGCGACCTCGGTCAAGCGTGCCCACACCGCTTGGGGTTCGGCGGAGACGACCACGGTGACGGTGTAGCTCATCGCGTGGTGCGGGCCGCGTCCTCAAGGCGAATGATCTCGTCCATCGCAGCGCGTCCGACTCCAAGCTCCTCGTGGGCCGGTTCGATCGTGGCCAGGTGGGCCTGCAAGGCATGCCCCACCGCATGGACGGCCCGGGACACGGGATGTTTGGGCCGGCGGGTGGCGAACGAGAACAGCTCCACGGCGACCCCCACGCTCGCAGCGGTGGCGCCGAGGCGCAGGGCCGTCGAGGGGTGCCGGACGATCTTGCGCACGGCCGTGTTGCACAGGACGGTGGCGGTCATCAGCGGCAGCACGAGATTGCTCCCGCAACGCGGGTGTTCCTTGGCGTGCGCTCCCGCATTGGCGACCTCGGTGGCCCCACCGGCTTCATAGGCGGCGATGCTCTTGTGCTCGACCCCATGCCAAATCGCGGCGTCCGACGCGCGCAACGCGACCAGGGCCGGCATAAGTCCGGAGACGGCGCCCAGCACCTCCTGCCCCATGACGGACCGCATCCGACGGCGGGCGAACGCCGTGACGGCGGTCGATCCGACCATCGCGACGATGACCGTCATGTTCTCCATGGCAAGGCGCGCACCAGGGGTCCCACGTCGGGCCGCCGGCACAACCGCGAGGGCCTCGGCCATGCGCAGCACCCCACGCACCAGCGGGACGTTGGCGAGCGGGCCTCGCGTAAAACGTGGCTTACGGCCTGACGCCACGGTGACCTGGCCATCGGTGCCGCGCACGGCGGCGGCCCAGTGAGTCGGTCCGTGGACGAGCAGGCCATTTGCGAGCGCCATCCCTCCCAGGCGTGGATTGTCGCGGTCGCTCACGTACCCAATCTATCGTGTGCCCGCTTGGCCGTTCGTTCCTCTTGTCGTCGTTCGGCTGCGAGCCGCCCGGCCGCTTGCGACGATCGGTCCACAAAGCGCATCATCTCGGCGATCGTGTGGTGCCCGGCCTCCTCGTCGATCAGCCGGTGCATCTCCTGGGCGACGCGGCGGTAGGTCTCGTGCCCCTGCGGTTGGCTGCGCAGCTCGATCAGGTGCATGGCCTCACGGGCGTTCATGGTGACCGTGAAGCGGATCCGGTGCGCCAAGGTCACGGCGTACGGGGCCTCGTTCGGGAACGTGTCGACCATGTCGTCGTACAGATATGCGCAGGCCTGTTGGCTCGTGGCGTAGTCGTCTTCGCATCCGGCGTCGGTGACCTCGGGTGGCATGTCGTAGCCCAGATACGGGGTCAGCGGCTGCACCTGCAGGGTCAACATGCGGTGGCGCTGCAGGTCGCGATAGGCGCCGTAGTCGCAGACGACCTCGAACGTGTAGGACGTCGCCTCGAGTGCCCGCCCCGGCCGATGGCGCCGGTCCCCCCGCAGTCCCGAGTATGCGTGCAGCACGTCCACGATTTCGGTGACGTCCATACCCTCGGCGGCGCCGCGCACGTCGGCGAACGACCGACCGCTGGTGGGCCACAACGCGTGGGCGACGACACGGGCTTCGCCATCCCGGTCCCAATCGACGAGCCGGACGACCGGTCCATCCGGCCGGCCCGGGGGATCACCCAGAAACTCCGCGGCCAGGGCCGCGGTCGCATGCTCGGTGCCGGTCAGATAGGCGGCGTGACGCACGCCCCGATCCTCACGGTCGACGCGGGTCAGAAACGCCGGTATGACCTTGCGCAGCTCACGCAGCATCGCGGTTCCACAGTCGCGGGCCTCGGGCAACGGATGTGCCTGCAGCCGGATCAGCAACGACTCGAAGGCCTGCCCCGATGCGAAGATGCCGAGGTTGGCCTGAGTCGCAGCCGGCAACAGGCCGCGCAGGGCGTCCAGGGCGCGCGCGCGGACGGCGCGGTCGCGGGCAGCCGGCGGCGTGTCTGGCTCGTCGGGGACGAGGGGGTCGATGTGCGCGACGAGCTTGGGGATCAGCGCTGCGTACGTGTCGAACGCCGTGTCGAGCGTCGTGGTGTATCGGGCGGAGAGCTCAGCGTGGGCCAGCACGGCCACAGGGCGGTGGTAGCGATGGCGCCCACCGGGCTTGTCGTCCAGACGGATGTACCGCGTCGACTGCTCCAGGTAGCTCGCCAGCCGGCCCCACTCCAAGATCTTGGTCAGGACGTTGGATGCTCCCTCGACGGCGATGTGCGCGCCGCCGAGCTGGGCGACCGAGTCGTCGCCGTATTCGGCCAGCACCCGGTCGTAGAGCGCGGAGGCTCGTTGCTCTCCGGTGTCGGCGGCGTCGCTGACGGCTGACCCGCCCGACGGCAGGAACTCGTCGATCAGCAGGCGTCGAAGCGATTTGGGGCTGCGGCTGTAGCGGGCGAAGAGCGCGCCCTTGACCACCTCGGGCAGGTTGGTCAGCGCGAACACCGGCCCGACGGCGTCGGTGACGTACGGGGCGAGCCGCACGCGCTCCTCGGGGCTCAAGTCGTCGGTGCTGCTCACGGCGGCGATGCTACTCGGCCTGGCGGGATGCCCCGAAAATGCGAACGGCCGGAGCGTCTGCCCCGGCCGTTCGAACCTACTGGTGTGTGCTCGGGTTAGAGAGCGGTGACGTTGGTCGCCTGCGGCCCCTTGGCGCCTTGCGCCGCTTCAAAGCTCACGCGCTGGCCCTCGTTGACAGTGCGGAACCCTTCGCCCTGGATCTCCTTGAAGTGCAGGAACAAGTCCTTTCCTCCGTCATCCGGAGTGATAAACCCGTAGCCCTTTTCGTTGGAGAACCACTTAACGACGCCTTCAGCCATCTGTATCTACCTCATCTTGTTCTGGCGAGTCCATGATCACCGTCGCCAGAATGGTCGACGCCGCTCTCGATCCCGCGTTCACGCACCCAAATCGGGTACGGACGGAATGGTAGCGGCTCTTGAACCAAAACGTCGAATCGTGTGAGCGTTCGCACCGCAACTCGAGGCGTCGTCAAGGTTTGGCGACTAGGGTTTGCGGCATGAACAGTGCGTTCCTGCATACCTGTTACCGCGTGCTCGACCTTGAACGATCCATTGCGTTCTACACGGAATGCCTGGGGATGGAACTGCGCCGGACGATGCCGATCCGCGACGAGGCGACGAATGCGTTCTTGTCGTTCGCGGGGGACGCGGAGTCGCGCCTGGAGCTGACGTTCAATCACGACCGCACCGAGCCCTACGAGATCGGCACGGGCTACGGGCATATCGCGCTGAGCGTCGCGGACCTGGACGCAACGCTGGTGGCTCTGGCGCAGAAGGGCGTGGAACCCGAGAAGCCTCCGTACACCGTCCGCGAAGGCGGCTCGCGCCTCTGCTTCATCCGCGACCCCGACGGCTACCGGATCGAGCTCATCGACCGCGGGACTTCGTAACAGCCCGAAAGGACCCTTCCCGACACCCCGCTTCCCGTCTTGCGGAAAGGGGTTGCGAGAAATTTGGTGTCAGACACGAATCTGGGCTTTGTAACACCGTCGGTCGCGATAACCGGGCGCGGCGACAGCTCCCAGACGACGCTTTACGCGGGACCCGGTCGATTGGCACATCGGGACGAGTCTGAGGTCTGTTCCTCCAAATCTGGAACGGGCGGTCAGGTTGGGACCTGTGCCTCGTGCGTTCGAGGGCCCTATTGCCAGTGCGGCTACGGAGCTGTCGGCTCGTCCTGCTCCGACGGATGTTGACCACCCAGGTGGCGAATGCGGTGGCGGGTGTCGGCGTAGCGGATCGCCTCCCAGGCGATCAGTGCGGCCATCATCCCGGTGACCAGGAGCAAGTCGGGCAGCGCGCCGATGCGTTCGCCCAAAGGGACCGTCGCAACTTGTGGCACTCGTTGCAAGCCCCCGTTTTTCAGGGGGAGAAGGCAGCGCGCACGACTAGAACGGGACCGCGGGAGCGTCGGGCTCGTCGCCGCGCAGGCGCTGCAGGCGCTCGGCGAGTTCCGACTCGACCCCGCGGTCGGTTGGGGCGTAGAACCGGCGGCCTTCCATGCCCTCGGGCATCAACGATTCGTGGACCACGCCGTCCGGGAAGTCATGTGGGTAGTGGTAGCCCTCGCCGTGGCCGAAGTGCTTGGCGTTGGGACGGCTCGAGTCGCGCAGCGAGAGCGGCGGCCGCTTGGGGCCCTCGCGTTCGACGGACTCGAGCGCAGCGCCGATCGCCGTGTACGCTGCGTTTGATTTGGGCGCGAGCGCGACGTAGATCGCGGCCTGCGCCAATGGGATCCGGGCCTCGGGCATCCCGACGAACTCGACCGAGCGGGCTGCGGCCACGGCCACTTCGAGCGCCCGTGGATCGGCGTTTCCGACATCCTCGGACGCGGCGACCAGGATGCGCCGCGCGATGAACTTGGGATCCTCACCACCCTGCAGCATGACGGCCAAGTAGTAGACCGCCGCGTCCGGGTCGCTGCCGCGCATCGACTTGATGAACGCCGAGATCGTGTCGTAGTGCGCGTCACCGTCGCGGTCGTAGACGATCGGCCGCCCGCCCGCTGCCTGTTGGACGTCCTGCAGGCTGATCGCCTCGCCGTCGCCCACGCTTGCCGCCGCCGCCTCCAACAGGTTGAGCGCATGGCGTCCGTCGCCGCCTGAGCGCATCAGCAAGGCCTTGCGAGCATCCTCAACGATCGTCACGCGGCCGGCGAGCCCGGTCGAATCGACGAGCGCCCGGTCGACCAACGAGCCGATGTCGTCTGGCCCGAGCGCCTCCAGCACCAGCACCCGCATCCGCGACACGAGCGCCGAGTTGACCTCGTAGTACGGGTTCTCCGTGGTCGCTCCGATCAGCGTGACCAGGCCGTCTTCGACCGCCGGCAACAAGGCGTCCTGCTGCGCCTTGTTGAACCGGTGGATCTCGTCCAAGAACAACACGGTCCGTTGACCCGAGGCCAGTCGGTCCCGCGCCCGCGCCATGACCGCACGCACGTCGGCGAGCCCGGCCGACACGGCCGACAACTCCTCGAACACCGCTTGCGTGGCACCGGCGACCACACGCGCAAGCGTCGTCTTGCCGCACCCCGGCGGTCCGTACAACACCATCGACGGAACCCGGTCGCCCTGGATGGCCTTACGCAGGAACGAGTCCTCACCGAGGAGCGCCGGTTGACCGACGACCTGCTCCAGGTTGGCCGGCCGCATCCGCGCCGCGAGCGGTCGCGAGGCCTTGAGCCGGTCCTCGACGAGACCGGCGAACAGATCGTCCCCCTGTGGTGGCTCGCGTCGTGCCACTGGCTCCTCTTCGCCCCCGCGTAGGGTCGGAGCCTACGTGCCGGTGCCGGCTGTGGCCGCCGATTCACTGAGATGTGTCAGTTGCGCGGTGGCGAACCCTGGCATCGACCGAACCCGGACTCACCGACCGGTGTCTGACACGGGCTGGTGCATGCGGCTGGCGCGCGGAAGGAACGCGGCGATCGACGCGGAGGCGAGGGGAATCGCGGCCATGATCCAGAGGGCGGTCGCGCGGCCGGCGGCGTCGGCGATGGCGCCGATCGCCGGGAGCCACGGGGTTGCGGCCCCGATCGCGGCGAAGCCCAGCACCCAGGCGGCGGCCAGTGCCGGACGGTGCGGCATGTACTGCTGGCCCATCACGACGGTTGCCGAGAACGAGGCCATCAGGATGAACCCGGCGGCTGCGAACGCCACGATGCTGATGGCGCCGTCGGTCAGGATGAACGTCGCCACCAGCGGCGCGGCCAGGGGCATCGAGCCGACGAACATCGCGCGGCCGCCGATTCGGTCTGCGACGGCCGCCCCCACATAGGTCCCGATGCTTCCGGTCATGACGAACGCGAAGATGACAAAGCCCACCGCGCGCGCCGACAATCCGCGTTCGTCGGTCAGGTAGAGCGGCACGATGGTCATCAGTCCGAGCTGAATCCACGTGCGCAAGCTGACCGCGCTGACCAAGAGCACCATGCCCCGCATGTCGGTGCGGCCGGGTGTTTCCAGCGTCGTGTGCGACGCAATGATCGGGAGCGCGACCCGACCGCGGTTGGCCAGTAGCAGCGTGCAGGCCAGGGCTCCCGGAACCAAGAAGATCAACGTCGTGCGTTCGTCCAGTAGCGGAATGAACAGCGCGACCATCAACGGGCCGATCGCAAAACCCAGGTTGCCGCCGATCGTGAACCAGGCCACGCCGCGCGCCTTCTTGGCACCGGCCATCTGGTTGGCGACCCGCGCGGCCTCGGGGTGGTAGCCGCCCACGCCCAGTCCGCACAACACGATCAGGGCGAGCAACACCCAAAACGACGTGACGAGTCCCGAGAATGCCAGGCCGATCGTCGCCATCGCCACGCCGCCCCACAGAAACCACGTCGCCCGGACGCGGTCGGCGACCACACCGAACAACGGCTGGATGAAGGACGACGAGAACGTGAGCGCCGCGAGCACCAACGACGTGCGTAGGTCCGACAGCGCCATCGCCTTCTTGAACACGGGCAGCAACGGGCTGAGCGCTCCCACGGTCATGTCGACGACGAAGTGTCCGGACCCCAGCAGGGTCAGCCCACGGCGATCCGGTTGATCGGCGATCTCGGGGACGGCTCCGCGCCGGGTAGTCTCAACGACCATGTCTGTGAATCGTCCCATCTCGGGAGCTGACGTTCACGCGGTGCTCCGCTCCCTCGGTCCGGGTGCGTACCAAACCGACCTCGCCGAGGCGTGGATCGCCCAGGACGATGCGTTCAGCAGCATCGAAGCGATCGAGGCGCACTGCCCACCCGAGCGGATCGGTCTGTCACCGGGGGCCTTCCATGCCCTGCTCGGGCCGCTCTTCGGCGAATTCGAGTAACCCGGAAACGCCGTCGCCGCCCAGGCCGTGTCCCACGTCAGGGTGGTCCTGCCACCATTCTGGCGAGCGCGCCAACGCTGTGACCCGCGCCAGGATCACACTGGCGATGACGCTCGCTGCAATGCCGGAGATGATCGTCGCACCTCCGGCCTCGACCCCGAAGACGCCGGTCGGCAGGAACACGAAGTCCGCTTCGCGCAACACTTGCCGCGAATCGACGAGCGGTGTGAACACCAGCCCCCAGGCAAGGAACGGGATGGGCGCAAACATCAGGCCCTTGACGATGCCGCGGCCGGGGAGTCGTCGTTCGAGCGCGACATACAACGTTGCGACCAGCACGCCCAGCGCGAGCGTCAGGTAGAGCCCGGCTTTTGCGGTGTCCTTGGCGCCGACCGCGTGACCGAGTCCATCCGGGAAGTCGTGGTCGGTCCACGTCACCCCAAAAATATTTCCCGTGTGTCCCTCTTGTAACACGAACATCCACGCCAGCGCGGCGAGCACGCCGCCCACCACGACGGCGGCAACCTGGCGACCGGCGACGATGAGGCGCGGGAACGCAGCCCCGATCGTGGCGTCGTCGCCGCTCACACCGGCCGCCTCGGTGCCCTGCCCGGATACTGGTTTTCGCGGAGCCATGCGATCTGCAGGTAGAGGTCACGATTCTCGATGTCGGGGTCCAGTTCGAACCGCTCGCCGCACAACGGGCACTGCGTCATGTCGAGGAACGACGGGATCCCGTCCTGATCGACTCGCCCGGTCGGAAACAGCACCAGGTCCCCCCAGCAGTCAGGTGTCGGGCAACGCACACGCCCGTCAGGGTTGACGAACTCGCTCTTGCGCAGTGGTTCGGCCACGATGCGGCCAGGGTACGAGATGGGTCTGATCAAGGAAATGGCTATAATCCCGTCAAGTAATTCGGGTATCACGGAGATCGCCAATGTCACGCACGTATCAAGAGCTCTTGGCAGAGGCCCGGGAAGAGATCCCCGAGGTTGACGCACCCACCCTCGCGACCGAGTTGCAGGGCGCCGACGCGCCCCTCGTCATCGACGTCCGCGAGCAGTCCGAGTGGGACGAGGGCTTCATTCCCGGTGCAATCCACGTGCCGCGCGGGTTCCTCGAGAGCCGCATCGCCGGGGTCGCGAAACCTGATCAGCGCATCGTCGTCAACTGCGCCGCCGGTGCGCGGTCCCTGTTTGCGGCGCAGACATTGCGGCAGATGGGCTACACCGACGTGTCGAGCCTGGCCGGCGGCTTCACCGACTGGAAGCGCGGCGGGCATGCATTCGACGTCCCGCGGAGATTGTCGGACGCGCAGCGTCGCCGCTACAGCCGGCACATCCTGATCCCCGAGGTCGGCGAAGCGGGCCAGCTCAAACTCCTCGGAAGCAGGGTCCTGCTGATCGGCGCGGGCGGGCTGGGCTCGCCGGCGGCGCTGTATCTCGCCGCGGCAGGGGTCGGCACGATCGGGTTGGTCGACGACGACGTGGTGGACGAGTCGAATCTGCAGCGCCAGATCATCCATACGACCGATCGGGTGGGTGTGCTCAAGGGCGAGTCCGCCAAGACGGCGATCCAGGCATTGACGCCCGACACAACCGTCAACGTGCACCCGTTCCGCGTCACCAAGGACAACGTGCTCGACCTGATCTCGCAGTACGACGTGATCGTGGACGGCGCCGACAACTTCCCGACGCGGTACCTGCTCAACGACGCGGCGCTGATGACCAAGACGCCGCTGATCCACGCGAGCATCCTGCGCTTTGAGGGGCACGCCTCGGTATTCATGCCGTACGAGGGGCCGTGTTACCGGTGCCTGTTCCCGGAGCCGCCCCCGCCGGAGCTGGCGCCCGCATGCGGTGAGGCCGGAGTCCTGGGCGTGCTGTGCGGTGTCATGGGCAACATCCAGGCGACGGAGACGATCAAGGTGCTGCTCGGAATCGGCGACACGCTGGCCGGGCGGCTGTTGGTATACGACGCCCTGGGGATGACGTTCATGGAGCTCAAGCTTCGGCGCGACCCGGACTGCCCGGCCTGCGGTCCCAACGCGCAGCTGGAGTTCAAGGACTACGAGGCTTGGTGCTCGGGCATCGGTCGGCATACCGTCGCAGGTGTCGTATGAGCACGGTTCGCATTCCGCCGGTCCTGCGCGCCGCATCGGGTGGCGAGCGTGAGGTCGCGGTGACGGGGGCCACCGTCGCGGACGTGCTCGCGTCCCTCTATGTCCAGCACCCGGACATCCGGGCGCAGCTCGAGAGCTCCGAGGGGCAGTTGCACCGGTTTGTCAACCTGTATCTCAACGACGAGGACGTTCGAATGTTGGGCTGGCTCGACACGCCCGTCTCGGACGCCGACACGTTGACGATCCTGCCCGCGATGGCAGGTGGCTCGGGCACCGGGGTCCCCCGCTGAGCGTCTCGCTCGCACCGCCTCCGCAGGCGGTCTCGCCGGACCTGGTCGCGACGATCGGCAACACGCCGCTGGTCGAGCTGTCGCGCATCACGCCCAACCCGGACGTACGGATCTTGGCCAAGATGGAGTCGACCAACCCCACGGGCTCCATCAAAGACCGGACGGCGTTGTCGCTGATCGATGACGCCGAACAGCAGGGGTTGATCCGCCCGGGCGACACGATCATGGAACCGACGTCCGGCAACACGGGCATCTCGATGGCGATGATCTGCCGCGTCCGCGGCTACAAGCTGGTCGCGGTGATGCCGGACAACGTGACCGAGGAGCGCCGCCAGTTGCTGCGGATGTACGGCGCCCAGATCGTGGATTCGCCCGGCGATCAGGGCTCCAACGGCGCGGTCGTGGTCGCCCAGCGGTTGGCGCGTGAGCGTGGCCTGTACATGCCGTTCCAGTACGGCAACCCGGCCAACCCGCGCGCACACGAAGAGGGCACCGCCGAGGAGATCGTGCGTGACTGTCCCGAGATCGACGTGTTGGTGGCGGGTCTGGGCACCGGCGGAACGCTGATGGGGTGCTCCGCGCGGCTCAAACGCCACCGCGCCGACATCGACATCGTCGCGTGCGAACCCATGCAGGGCGAGCCGGTCATGGGCCTGCGGAGCCTGGACGACGGCTTTGTCCCGCCGATCCTGGACGTCACCAAACTCGATCGCAAGCTGCTGGTCGCCAACCGCGACGCGCTGACGATGACGCGGCGACTGGCCTCCGAGGAGGGGCTGTTCGTCGGCGTCTCGTCGGGTGCGGTCATCCACGTTTGCGCCCGGCTCGCGCGGACCATGGACCGCGGCACGATCGTCGGCATCGTCGCCGACGGCGGTTGGAAGTACCTGTCCGCCGGCATCTGGGGCGACGACATCGACACCGTCGAGGATCGCTTGGACCGGGGTGTGTTCTGGTAGTCGAGCCGTTGGTGCTCCCCGCGGAGCTGGCCGACGACCTCGTCGCGCACGCCCGCTCCGAGTCGCCCAACGAATGCTGTGGACTGATCGCCGGTCGTGATGGGGTCGCAACACGCGTCTTCCGTGTGACCAACAGCGAAGCCAGCCCGTTCATGTACGTCATGGACCCGCGCGAGCAGCTGCGGATCATGGATGACATCGACGCCGCCGGCTGGGACCTGCTCGCGATCTACCACTCCCACACGCGCTCGGCGGCCTACCCCTCACGAACTGACGTCGAGCTGGCCTTCTACCCGCAGACGGCCTACATGATCGTGTCGTTGGCCGATCGCGACCGGCCTGAGATCCGGGCGTACCACATGGCTCGCACCGCACCCGAGGGCAAGCAGATCACCGAGGTCCCGGTCGAGATTCGCTGACCGCGTTCCATCGCTGCAACTGGGATTCGACACCGAACCGGTGTGCCATCACGCAGATGACACACCGGTCGATGCGGCCGTTCAGTAGGGCGAGACCTTGGGGCTGACGCTGTCGTCGGCGGCAGCCGGTGAGCCGTCGGCTGTGGTCGGACGTCGGCGGACCCGGCGCTTGGAGGCGGTCGCCGTGTCATCGTCCGGGACGGTTGCCTCGGCGACCGGCGGTGCGTCTGCGGCATCGGCCTTCTTGGCACGTGGCCGGCGCTTGGGTTTGGCGGACTCGTCCTCGTCCGCTGCGGCCGGTGTCTCGACGACCGGCGCTGTCACTGCGTCCTCAGCGGGCTTCTTGGCACGCGTACGGCGCTTCGGCGCAGGGGCCTCGTCGTCGGTCGCGGGCGCCTCGGCGGCCGGTGTCTCGACAGCGGGTTCTGCCACTGCGTCGTCGGTCTTCTTGGCACGCGTGCGGCGTTTGGGAGCGGGAGCCTCGTCCTCGGCATCCTCAGCCGGGACGTCGGCAACAGGTGCTTCAGGCTCCGTGATCGTGCCCAACACCGTTCCACGTCGCACGCGACGGCGTCCCGCCGCGGGCGTGGCGTCGCCGGCGGGTGCCGCACCGGATGCGTCCTCGGCGGCTGCCGCAGCCGCTTCGTCGGCCTCCTCGTCAGCTGCGAGGTCGTCGGATGTGGGCTCGGCAACCGTCGACAGCGAGCGGCGCCGGCGGCGTGAGCCGCGCGTCGGCACGTCCTCGACTGCATCGGACGCCTCGACCAGGTCGGGGAGCTCCTCGTCCAGGTCATCAGCGGCGAGCACGTCCTCATAGGTGATCGGCTGGTCGAGTGGGGGCAATGCGGCCTTCTCGCGCGGTCGCACGGGAACCTCGAACTCGAACACCTCGGCGTCGGTTGCCGAGTCCGGTTCGGCGACGGTTTCGGACTCGGTCCTGGGTCCGTTTCCGCCGGCCGTGTCAGCGGACTCGCCACCGCGGCGGCGGCGGCGGCGGGGGGGACGGCTTTCCCTGAGTTCGACGGGTCGCTCTTCGCTGACCGACGGCCAGTCGGAGGCGGGCGCGGCGTCTGCCAGCTCGACCGCGAACGTCCCGCTGCGCGAGTCGCGCTGCAACCTGACGACACCCTTGGACTGTGCGTCCTCCAAGAACTTGGAAAACGTCGAGAAGCCGATCTCGCCTTCGTCGAACGCGGGGTCGCGGCGACGCATGGAGTCCTTGACCGCACTCGCCTGCGGGTGCTCATCGCCTTCGCGCTGGCGGGCCATCAGCGTCTCGCGAAGCAGTGAGAGCGCATCCGGCCGCACGCCCCCGCCGCTGGTGTGCTGGTGGGGCAACGCCTTGCTTGCGAGGCTGTCGTAGAAGAAGAACTCGTCACAGTTCGCGATCAAGAGCGGGCTGGCCGACGATGCATCACGGCCGACGCCGATGACGCGCTTGTTGAGCTCCCGGAGCTTGCCGACGAGCGGCGTGAAGTCGCTGTCGCCCGAGACGATGACGAAGTTGTCGACGTGCTGGCGGCTGTAGGCGATCTCCATCGCATCCACGGCCATCTTGATGTCGGCACGGTTCTTGGCGCCTTCGCGGGCGGACGGCATCTCAATCAGCTCGAGGCCTGCGTTCATCAGCTCCTGACGGGCGTCGCGGTAGCGGCTCCAGTCGGCGTAGGCCCGTTTGACGACAACGCGGCCCTTCTCGGCCAGGCGGTTCATCACGAGGTGGATGTCGAACTCCCCCCGGTTGCGCGCACCTGGTCGTGCCATGTTCTCGATGTCGACCAGCACAGCGAGTGCGTGCTCGGACGCATTGTGCATTGAAACTCCTCCGATACTCAGGTCGCCCGCAGGCGACGATCATGCGGCAAGTGCCGTGATGCGCCCGCCCGCAGGCAGACGCAGCGAGCATCGTAGCAGGACGGCGGAGAGGTGCTTTAGAAACCTCATAAAAATGCCGATAACCTTACTATGGGAACTGAGGAAGGTACTGATAACAGGACGCGGGATCGCTTTCGCTTCGTGATCGGCTCGGTACTGGGGCTGGCGGGGCTCATCGTCCTGTCCTTCACCGGAAGCTGAGGCCTGCGCACGGGCTACGTCGCCTCGGCCCTTGCGGCGCATCACGCTGCTTCCGTCGGCGCGCACGTCGCACGTGTGCGTTCCGGGTTCGACACCTGTCCGAGTTGAACCCGTCCGGCCCGCGACAACGAACGCCGCGCCCCGGTAGACTGACGTGAGCCCGACCCGGGGGGAACGGGGCCTCCGGGCGTACCACGGACAAAAGGACGATGCATGGCGACGACGAAGGCGACGACGAAACGAGCGCCGGTCAAGAAGGCCGCGGCTGCGGCTGCGGCTGAGACGCTCACGATCACCGACAACCGGACCGGCAAGGTCTATGACCTGCCGATCTCGGACGGCACGATCAAGGCGACCGACCTGCGCAACATCAAGGTCAAAGAAGACGACTTCGGGATGATGACCTACGACCCGGCGTTCATGAACACCGCGTCGTGCCGCAGCGCCATCACGTACATCGATGGCGATGTCGGGATCCTGCGCTACCGCGGGTACCCCATCGACCAACTCGCCGAGAAGTCGAGCTTCGTCGAGGTTGCCTACCTGCTCAACTACGGCGAGCTCCCGACCAAGAAGCAGCTGGATGACTGGAACCAGTGGCTTTCCGCGCACGTTTACGTCGACGAGAGCATCCGCAGCGTGATCGAGGGCTTCCGCCATGACGCCCACCCCATGGCCGTCATGCAGGCCGCGGTCGGCGGGCTTTCGACGTTGTACCCCGACGCCAAGGAACTCGGCGACCCCGACGCCCGTATGAAGCAGATCGTGCGGCTCATCGCCAAGACTCCCACGATCGGCGCATGGGCGTTCCGGCGCAACCTCGGTCGGCCCCTGCTCAACCCGGATCCCGAGCGCAGCTACGCAGCGAACCTGTTGCACATGTGTTTCGACGGCACCGGTATGGAGTACAACTTCGACCCGCGGATCGAGAAGGCGCTCGACATCCTGCTGATCCTCCACGCTGATCATGAACAGAACTGCTCGACGAGCGCGGTACGCAGCGTCGGCTCTTCGGAGACCGACGTCTACCAGGCCGCCTCGGCCGGTGTCGCTGCGCTCTACGGCCCGCTGCACGGTGGCGCCAACGAGTCAGTGCTCAAGATGTTGCGCCGCATCGGGACCAAGGAGAACATCCCGGACTTCGTCCAGGGCGTCAAGGAGCGGCGCGAGCTGCTCATGGGCTTCGGCCACCGCGTGTACAAGAACTACGACCCGCGGGCCAAGATCGTGCACAAGACGGCACACGACGTGTTCACGGTCACGGGCGTCAACCCGCTGCTCGAGATCGCGGTCGAACTCGAGAAGATCGCGCTCGAGGACGACTTCTTCGTCAGCCGCAAGCTCTACCCCAACGTCGATTTCTACTCGGGGCTCATCTACGAGGCGCTCAGGCTGCCGGCCGAGATGTTCACCGTCATGTTCGCCATCGGCCGCATGCCCGGCTGGCTCGCGCAGTGGAATGAGATGGTCGCCGACAACGACCAGAAGATCTCGCGTCCCCGTCAGGTCTACACCGGCTACGACGAGCGTGCCTACGTCCCGGTCAGCCGCCGCAAGTAGCGCTGTTGCCGAACACCGGCGACCCAGCGCGGTCGCCGGTGCCGGGTCCTCTTTTCAGACGTCATGAGGTGGATGCGGTGGCAGCCGACCGGGTAGGCTGTACGTATGTCTGAGACCAATGATGACCTTCGCAAAGCGCTCAAAGAGATCGGGCAGGAGATCGTCAAGCTGCTCGAGCGAGCCGGCGGCATGGCGCGGGAGACCGCGGGCGATGTGACCCGCTGGGCGGGCAACGCGGTTGGGCACGATTCGGGTGGCGGCTCCGCGCTCGACCAAATCGAACGGCTCGGTGTGTTGCGCGACAAGGGGTTTGTGAGCGACGAGGAGTTCCAGGCCAAGAAGGCTGAGCTGCTCAAGAAGATCGCGTGACCGAGGGCGATGCCTGGGAGGCGTTCATCGTCGAGGTCGAGCCGCACGTCTCGCCCGAGTGGGCGCGCAACGCGCGTTCCCACGGTACGCAGCCGTGGATCCGTCTGATCGCGATGGTGGACGTTCATCACCAGATGACGTCGCCGCAGATCGTCGAAAAGATCGCGATGACGCTCGCCGACCTGGCAGGCGACCGTCAGGCTGAGGTTGCCGGCTGGAACGCGATCCAGGACGCAGCCCGCGACAAGCGCCGCGCGATGGTTGACCGCGTTGTCGAGGTCGCGCCCGAGGTGTTGCCCGAGGACCTGGTCGGCCTGTTCGCCCGGTCGCTCACGCCCGTCTTCAACGTGTAGACACTGCCGGGCTCAGGCCCCGAGCCGGCGGAGGGCCGAGGGGGGGTAGAGCGCGACCAGGTGGCCGGCGTGTTCACGCAGTACCGGCAGCTCGATCAGCGCGAGCGCGCCTTTCTTGAACTCGATCCAGCCGCCGCCGACGAGGTCGGCGGCGACGGTGCTCATGTCCGGCTGGTGGCCACAGACGAGCACGGCCTCCGCCTCGGGGTACTCGAGCAGCACGTTGATCAAACCGTGGACATGGAGTCCCGGTCGAAGGGTCTGCGCGACACGCGGCGGCACCCTCAACACGCCGCCCACGATCTCGGCCGTCTGGACACAACGGACCAACGGGCTGCAGACGACGGCTTGGAACTCCAGGTCAAGGCGGGCGATCCCGGTCGCAGCGACCTCCATACGGCGGCGACCCTCGTCGGTCAGCTCACGGGGTTCGTCGCGAAACTCGGTCTCGGGTCCGGCGTCGTGCGCGATGCCGTGACGAAGGAGCCCGAGCCGCATCAGTTGCGACGGTCGCAGGTCATTCGCGAACTGTTGCACAGTGGCCAGCTGCTGACACCGGCCATCTCATTTTGATCGGGCTGATGTTCCTGGGCCGGGTGGGTCCTCTGACGCCGGCGGTCGCGCTGGTTCTGCGCGAGCATGGGCAACGGTTCCGGTACCCGAGCAAAGGCCACTCGTTGGTGAGGCAAGGGAGAGATCCTCGTCATCGGCCTCGGGGCGAGCGACTTCGAGACGGCGGTGGTGGCGATTGGGACCGATGTCGAAGCCGGCATCCTCGCCACGTACATCCTGGTCGACCTCAAAATCCCGCGGATATGGGCCAAGGCGATCACCCGATCGCACGGCGCGATCCTGGAACGCGTCGGCGCCCACCGCGTGGTCTTCGCCGAGCGCGACATGGGCATCCGCGTCGCGCACACCTTGCCGGACGCACGATCGACGACCTACCTACCGAGAACCCGCATTTTGCGCTCGTCGAGACCACCGTGCCCAAAGAGGTTGCAGGCACGAGGCTCGCCAAGGCCGAGATCCGCAGCAGGTAGGGTTTGACCGTGGTGTGCGTCAAGCAGGGCAACGGGCCATTTACGTACACGACGCCCGAGACCATGCTTCGCGAGGGTGACGGGTTGGTCGTCGCCGGGGAGCCACGCAAGGCCGAAGAGTTCGCGTCGCTCGGACAACCGATGAGGGAGGGGTGCTGTGACCGGACTGCTTGACGGCAAGACCGCGTTGATCGTGGGCGTCGCCAACAAACGGAGCATCGCGTGGGCCATCGCCGAGCAACTCTCTGCGGCGGGCGCGCGCTGCGCGTTCACGTTTCAAAGTGAGCGCCTCGAGGCCGATGTGCGCAAGCTGGCCGCGACGCTGCCGAATCCCGGACCGATTCTGCCTCTCGACGTGCAGGACGACGCGCAGCTGGATGCGGCTGTGGACGGTGCCGCCGCGGGGCTTGGTGGCCTCGACATCCTGGTCCACGCGGTCGCGTACGCCCGTGCCGAAGACCTGAGCGGGCGGTTCGTCGACACCGACAAAGAGGGTTTTGAGCTGGCGCTCGACATCTCGGCCTACTCGC
The DNA here is from genome assembly GCA_031366605.1 of Actinomycetota bacterium. Classification (GTDB taxonomy): domain Bacteria; phylum Actinomycetota; class Thermoleophilia; order Miltoncostaeales; family Miltoncostaeaceae; genus CALMEC01. The sequence goes on from JANLOO010000027.1 coordinate 42,743, forward strand.
TGTCGGCGCTCGCCCGCCGGGCGGAACCCCACATGACAGCCCGTGGCGGTGGCTCCATCATGGCGCTCAGCTACATCGCGGCTGAGCGAGCGGTGCCCGGGTACAACGTGATGGGGGTCGCCAAGTCGACCCTCGAGTCGATCATGCGGTATCTGGCCTGGGACCTGGGCGAATCGGCGATTCGGGTCAACGCGATCTCGGCCGGTCCGGTGCGTACGCTTGCCGCGCGGTCGATCCCGGGGTTCATGGACATGGCCGACAAGGCCGCAGCGCGCTCACCGCTCCGCCGGTCGATCACCGCCCAGGAGGTCGCAGGCGCGGCCCTCTTCCTGGCATCGCCGTTGTCGAGCGGGGTCACCGGGCACGTTCTGTACGTCGATGCGGGGTACCACGCAATCGGGTTGTGACCGAGTGCAGCAGGTCGTGCGCATCGGCGTGGTGGCCGACACCCATGTGGGCGAATGGGTGGCGGAGCTTCCGCGATCGGTGCTCCATGCGTTGGCCGGCGTCGACGTGATCTTGCACGCGGGCGACATCACCGAGCTGGCCGTACTCGACCGGCTCGGTCAGATTGCCCAGGTCACGGCGGTGCAGGGAGACCACGATCGCGCCGCCGGCATCCGGCTTCCGCTTTGCCGAGTCGTCGACGTGGCCGGAGCGCGCATCGGGCTGACCCACGGGCGCAGGGGACGGTGGATCGAGCTGGCCGCCGCGGCCGCGTCGCTCGTCATGGGCCGCCCGGTGCTCTTGGGCTTCCACCGTGCGCTTCGGCGTCGGTTCGGGGCGGTCGACGCCATCGTGTTCGGGCACCTGCACCTGCCCTGCAACCGCAGCATCGGCGGGGTGTTGTTCTTCAGCCCAGGTGCCGTCCACAACGCCGAACGGGCTGCGGGATTCGCGGCCGGCGGCTTTGCGGCACGCCGCTACCTGCGGTTTCGTCAGTCGCTGCCGGCCCACGTCGGTGCTTCGGCCGTTGGCATCATCGACGTCCGACCGACCGGGCTCGAGGCCCGGATCGTGTCGGTCGACGTGGACGGGTGAGGCGTCGCCGTCAAACGTCGATCGACAGTGCTCCGACGGGACATGCGCGGCACAGGCGTTGCGCGCGGTCCTCGTCCATCTCGTCGATGAGCATGCGTGCGCACCCTGTGTCGTCGATCTCGATGGCCGCCGCATCGATGGCGACACATTCTCCTGAACCGATGCAGCTGTCGACATCGACGATTACGCGAACACTCATGGATGCGTTCCTTTGCGGAGGAGTGGTGGGCTCGCCAGTAGCGCGCGGGCCTCGGCGAGTCGAGCGGGGGCGTTGAGAAAGAGTACGGCGGCAACCCGGCCGTCGTCGTCGCGCCCGACGGACAGACCGTCCTCGTCGCGCCATTCGGCGACGGCTGACGCCAGTCCGACCTGTTGGATGCGCAAGGGGCCGATGTCGCTGAAGTAGTAGGGGTCACGGGCATACGGTTCGTTGGATCCCATGACGCTGTCGGCGGCGTGCCGACCGCTGTGCAGCGCGTGATCCCAGTGCGGGATGCTGATGCGCCCAAAGCGGGGATGCGGAAATGTGATGCAGTCGCCGCACGCCCACAGGTTGTCGTATCCCAGGACGCGGAGCGCCTCGTCGACTGGGATCATCAGCGCGCTACCGTCGGGCGCGAGGGCGGCCGGCAGGCTCGTCCGAAACCCGGCGGCGGTGACGACCACGTCGGCGACCAACGTTCCATGAGTCGACGTCTGGACGACCACCGTGTCGCCGTCGCGTGTGGCGCGGTCGATGCGGCAATCGCCCAGGAACGTGACCTCCAGTGCATCGAGTGTGGCGAGCGCTGCGTCAGTCACGCTCGGCTGGAAGCGCGCGAGCGGTCGGTCGACCATGTCCACGAGCGTGACCTGGTGTCCCATGACGGCGAGCGTCGCGGCGGTCTCGGTCCCGATCAGCCCCGCGCCGATCACGATGACCCGTCGCGCAGGTTCGGCGACGCCGGCGCACAGGGCGAGCAACCCGTCTGCGGTGGCGTTTTGGTGGGCCAGGGTGTCGATTCCGGGGACGGGCGGGAACGGGTAGGCGAACCCGGTGGCCCACACGAGCTGCGCCGCATCGAGTTCGAGGGGCTCGCCGCCATTCGTTGGTGTCACGGTCAACCGCCGGGTGTCCAGATCGGTGTCGGTGACCCGGCCATCGATGTGGCGGATCCCGGCTGCTGCGAGCTTGTCGCCGTCGGCGAGGTAGGGGACCCGGCCCGTCCTGATCGCGCGCTTCGAAAGCGGTGGTCGATCGTGTGGCAGGCCCGGGCCGATCATCGTGACGTCGACCTCGTTCTCGGCGAGCCGTGCCGCGCACGCAAATCCGGAGACCCCGTTGCCGACGATGATGACTGGCTGGCTCACCAACCGATCATCGCAGAGTGACGGGTTTGCCCCCACTCACCATGTCGTGGGTGTTCACACGTTCCCCGAGCCCACGGGGCTCGTCGAGGTCTACGACCCGACCGCAAGAGCTGCGGAGACCTTGCCTGCGGAGACCTCGGTCACTTGAGGGGCCATCCGACCAATCGGATCGCCCGATTCGGGCATGTGAAGAGGTGAAGCGGGAGCGACGGGACTCGAACCCGCGGCCTTCGGATTGACAGTCCGATGCTCTAACCAAACTGAGCTACGCCCCCTGGGGATGCACGTGTCATGGGCGGTGACAGATTTGAACTGCCGGCCCCCTGCTTGTAAGGCAGGTGCTCTACCGCTGAGCTAACCGCCCGCTTTCGCGCGCTGGGGAACGATACCAGTCTCGCCGCCATCTGATTGATCCCGTGCGATGCGTCCCGCAAACAGGTGAAGCGTCGCGCCCTGCACCACGATCGACGCGGCGGTCGCGACCAGCACGATGGACTCGGTGTCGAGCGATTCCGACAGCCCCTCGAGCGCCGGATAGGCGCCCAGCAGCAATGGGACCGCGCCTTTGAGGCCACCCCACGAGACGAGCACCTTCTCGGATCGCGACAGTCCACACCCGGCGAGGCACGCGAACGCGATCGGCGGCCGCACGACGAAAACCGTCGCGAGCGTCAACACGAGCCCCTGCCACAGGTGGTCCCAGCCGACCTGGGCAGCGAACGTCGCGCCGAGCAATCCGAACAGGAGCGGCTCGGCGATCGCGGCGAGGGCCTCGGGCACTGCGTGGCGCGTGCTGTCTTGCTTCGCCCACGCGTCGGACAGCACCAAACCCGCGATGTAGACGGCCAAGAAACCGCTGCCGTGGAGTGTGGCCGTTCCTGCGCCGACGATCACCGCACCCACCAGCAAGGCAGTGCCCTGCAACGCGTCGTCGAGTTGGGGAGTCAGTCGCAGCACCAAGAGCAACAGCGCCGCTCCGACTGCGCCGCCGACGACCCCGATGCCGAGTTCCTCCGTCAGACGCAGCGCCCCCTCGCCGAAGGAGGCCCCATTGCTGCCCAAGGCCGCGAGCGCGACGACCATGAACGAGATTCCAACGGGGTCGTTGAACCCGGACTCGCCCTCAAGTACGGCGCGGGCGTTGCTGCGGGCAGCACCGCCGCGCAGCGTGGCGTAGACGGCTGCCGGGTCGGTGGGCGCGAGCGCGACGCCGACGAGGATTGCGAGCGACCAGTCCAATCCGATGAGTCGGCCCACCAAGGCGATCCCACCGGCGGTTGCGGCCGTCCCCGGGAGGGCCAACAGCCCGATCGCCCGAGCGTTGTCGCGAAATGCCTTGAACCCGGTCGACAGCCCCCCCTGGAACAGGATCGCGTACAGCGCGACGACCCCGATCTGCTGCAGCGGTAGGTCGTGGAGGTTGTCGAACGGCGAGATCCCGACCAGGCCAACGGTGATGCCCGCGACCAGGAACGCCGCCGGCCCGGGCAAGCGCATTCGCTGCGCCACAGGAGCCAGGGCCACGGCGCCACCCAGGAGCGCGGCTGCGATCAGGAGATTGGGAAAGAAGTCGGAGAAGGAATCCATTGTCATTCGCCGACCAGACCTCCCTGCTCGCCGGAGATAATCCTACCTCGCCTTTCGTTCGAGGTGGGTGTACTCCAACCAAGGCGACACGAGCAATTGCAGGCAAGGGAAGAACTGTGCGGAACCCCGGGAACTCGGAATGATCATCTGATTTGGCCCACCCCGGCGGGCGGCGAACTAGCGACCGACTGGTCCGGCTGCTGCCCTGGTGTTACTCGTGTTGCTCGTGTTCGACGAATGGCTGCGACTTGCGGAGGACGAGGGGAGAAGCGGCTGCGCCGACGACGACGGCCCCCACGTGAGTTCGACGGATCAATGTTCGAGCATCGACTTGGGCAATGATTCTCCCCGACCTCTCGATTGGGCCGCAGTGAGGGGGCGGGCGTCAGGCCCAAGCGCTGCGTGGCTGCGATGAACGCCAGTCTGAACGTACAAGTGACGCTCTGGGATGATGTCGTCAGGCCGGAATGATGGTGATCGGGAACCCTCGCGTGGTGGTGTTGCCGGAGATGTCCGCCGCGGTGACCTCGACGGTGTACGCGCCGGGTGGCAGGTGGCCGGTGTGGAGCAGGCCGTCCGCTGACGGGCTCTTGATCGTCAGCCGGATCCAAAAGATCGGATCGAACTTATGGCGCGTGCTCTGCGTCGTGTAGAGGACGTTGCCGATCTCTTCGGGAAGCATCACGTCCATCTGCACGCACTTGTACGGGCCGACGACGATCGCGCCGTTCGCGTCCTTGACCGCGTAGCCCAGTTTGTAGACCCCGGTCTGGTTGCCGCCGTTGCTCTGGACGTCGGTCGCGTTGACGACGAGTGCAACGGCGCCGTTGATCCGCTGCAGGTCGACCTTTGAGCCGTCGATGCGGTAGGCGATCAGGTCGTGGATCTCGGGCGACGCCGTGTCGACGAAGTTCAGCATCCCGCCGAAGCCCAACGGGTTGACCGTGCGCCCGCCCGACCAGCGGCTCATGTGTACGTGTTGCTGACCGGGGAAGACCTTGCCGATCACCGTCGTAAACGCCTTGACGCGCGCGCCCTCTGTGATCGGGTCCTTCAAGTGGACGTACTCGAAATCGCCGACCCGGACGAAGCGTGAGTAGTTGTTGGCGCCGCCCCACTGCGCGACCCCGTCGGTCAACGCGTAGACCGGAGTCAGGTCGGGTGCGACGATGTCGATTCCGTGGTGGATGATGCGTCGACCCACCGCGAGCACCGGGTTGAGCCCGGCAAGGAACGTGTGCAGGGCGTCGCCCACGAGGCCCTTGGCCCCGGCCACCCCGACCAGCCCGCGCACCTCGCCGAACGTTCCGCGCACCTGGTGCGGTCCGTCAAACGGCTTGACCGGCCAACGCAGCTGCCGGGTCGGGGCGGTTCCGATTCCGAACGCCGGTGCGTCACGGATCAGCTCGTGGGTGAAATGCTGCAGCCCACGCACGCCGGCGCGGATCAGGTAGTCGACCGGGAACTGTGTCTTGCCGAGCAGGTACCCCTGCCCGCGAACGCCGAGACCCGCGTTGATTTCATCCTCGGGATAGCCGACCCGCCGCTTCCAGGCCATCACGGCCTTCGCGGTGTTGGGTCCGAACACCCCATCGGCACGGATACCCAGCGCCCGCTGGGCGGCCGTGACGTCGGCGCCCTTCATCTTTGGTGTGGTGAGGGTGAGCACGCGCATGTTTCGCTCCTTGGTCGTCCCGCCGTGACTCTGACGGTCACAGGTGGCGTTCATCAATGAGTCCCGGAGACGCGCCGTTCGTACACATGCGTCGGCGGCGTCGTCCGAGTGGCAGCCGTGGTCCGGTCACGTGGCAGTGTCGGCACACCATTGCATGGCTGAGAGGCGATGGCCAAGTGGCTGAGGGCGCTGCTCAAGTGGCCGTTGCGGTGGCCAAGTGGCTGAAAAGGATCTGGCGCAACGTGCAGTGGGGACCGACGGCTCCTTGGCCCGGGTGCGTCGGGCCGATGTCGTGGTCGGGGGTGGGCCCGCATGCCGCCGCGTTGGCGTGGAGCATGACCAACGTCTTCGACGTGACGCCGGGCGGTTCTGGCGGGTCATCGCCGACCATGGCGTCAGCGTCCTGTTGACTGCGCCGACTGCGTTCAGGGCAATCAAACGCGAGGACACCGACGGTGAGCACCTTGCCCGATGCGACGTGAGCCGATTTCGGTCGCTCTTCTCACGTCGCGGGCCACCGGCCGTCGACCGGGGGATCGAGGAGGTCCTCGCGACCCACCCCGATGTCGCGGAATGTGCCGTCATCGGTGTCCCGATGAGCGCCTGGCCAGGTGAAGGTCTGGGTGCCGTCGACCATCGGCGCCCCCGCGATCCTGGGCGAGCTCGCGCCCGTGTTGAGGTGACAGAGTCAGCGCGCGAGGCGCGCGACCAGGGCACGTTCGTCGCGGCCGAACCAGGGACCCGAGCCGGCCGCTGCGTTCTCCGTCATGCGGCCCGGGCGTGAGGTGGCGGGGATCACGGCGGTCACCCGCGGGTCCGAGAGCGCCCACTTCAGGAGTGCCTGCGCCCACGTGGTCACTCCGAACTCCGCGAGCGGTGCAAGGTCGGCCTCCGACGGCGTGCGGGCTGCGAGTGGCCCGCCCCCGAGCGGCCGCATCACCAAGACGCCGAGACCGAGTTCGGTCGCCAGCGGCAGGACCTCGCGCTCGACCTCGCGTTCGCGGGGGTTGTACGGGATCTGAATCATCCCGATGCGTCCGGTGCGCATGACCGCGGCGAGCTCCCCGAACGCGGCCGCTGAGTAGTGGGTGGCGCCGATGACGCCGATGCGGCCGTCATCTCGCAGCGCCTCCAGGACGGGCAGGTGGTTGGGCCATGCGACGAGGTTGTGCAGTTGGTAGCACTCGACACGTCCATACCATGCGAGTGCGCGGTCGATTTGCCGACGTCCCTCGTGGGGGTCCGGCGTCCATACCTTGGTCGCGACGAACGCCTCGTCACGACGATCGCCCAGACTGTCGGCCAGCACGCGCTCGGCGTGGCCGTACATGGGCGAGGTGTCCATGACCGTGCAGCCGGCGTCGAGTGCCTCGTGGACCACGGCGTGGCGGGCCGGCTCGTCGGTGCTGCTCACGTCGAGCGTACGCCAGGTGCCCATCCCGACGACGGGCACCTCGGGTCCGTCGGCTCCGAGCTTTCGTCGCTCCACTGGGGTCACCGTAGCAGCGCGCAGCGGGGGCGCGTGGGGTCGCAATGGACTCTCAGTCCGGCATCGCGACGCCCGTGCCGCTGACGCTGATCCCGGTTCCCTGTTCGGCGGGGATGTCCACGGTCAGCAAGCCGGGGCGGCCCATGTCGTCGCCTTGGTGGATCGTGATCGTTGCGGGCAACGTGACGAGGTCGAGCCCACGGAGGTAGCCACCGAACGCCGCCGCCGCCGCGCCCGTCGCGGGGTCTTCGAACACACCGCCCGGTGGGAACGGATTACGGGCGTGGAATACGGTCGCCGACTCCCGCCAGACCAGGTCGATCGTCGTCCACTCGTGGTGGGCCATCAGCGCACCCAACGCCGCCATGTTGTACTCGAGATCGGCGAGCCGTCCGCGGGTGTCGGCAGCCAGAATCGGATGCCACGCACCGGCGTATGCAACGCGTGGCGGCAGCGCCGGATCCAAATCGGATGCGTCCCAATCCAGAATGGTCAGCAACATCGCAAGATCATCATCACGGAGTGCCGCCGAGCGGGGTGCGACGCTGATCAACGTTGCCGCGATTGCCCCGTCGCGCTCCGTCGTCGTGACGGTGACCGGGCCGACGCGCGTCGCGAGCACGAGGGTGCCTGTGCCGTGGCGCTCCGCGTATGCGACCGCCGCGGCGACGGTCGCATGTCCGCAGAACGGGACCTCGGCCAGCGGGCTGAAGTACCGGACGTCGTGGGCACCATCGCCGTTGTCGATCAGGAACGCCGTTTCCGAGAAGCCCACATCGGCGGCGATCGACTGCATCGTCGCGTCATCAAGCCCACGCGCGTCGAGCACGACGCCGGCCGGGTTGCCGCCGTCAGGGTCGGCACTGAATGCCACGTAGCGCAGGATTTCGGTCATGCGATCAGCTTCCGCGCAGCGGCTTCGATCGTGTCTTCGTCCAGCAGCACATGGAGTGCGGCATCGCCTAGCGGGATAAACGTGTCCGCCGACGCGACCCGGGCGATGCACCCGCCAAAGCCGGCAGTGACGAGCCCGGTCACGATGCCCTCGCCGACGCCGCCACTCGCGCGGGTCTCGTCGACGACGAGCACCCGCCCGGTTGCGTCTGCGTGATGCACGATTGCCGCGATGGGCAGTGGCGCGAGCCAGCGGATGTCGAGCACTCGGCAGCCGATGCCATCGGCGGCCAAGCGCTTCGCGACGCGGAGCGACATGTGAAGCCCGTTGGCCCACGACACCAGCAGCAGGTCGTCGCCGTCAACGTGCAGTCGGGGTTCGCCGATCGCCGCGTGCGTCTCGGGCCACTTCGCCGGTGTGGGGTAGGGATCGAGCCAACCGCCATCCCCGGCCTCGTGCAGGTCGGCCGTCGCGTAGAGCGCGATCGGCTCCAGGAACACGCACACCGTCCCATCGACCGCGGCTGCGGCCACGCAGGTTCGCAACATGGACGCGGCGTCGGCGGCCCGGGCGGGTGAGGCGACGACGATGCCAGGGATGTCACGCAGCACGGCCACGGCATTGTCGTTGTGGAAATGCCCGCCGAAGCCTTTCTGGTAGCCGTATCCCTCGATGCGGATCACCATTCCGTTGCGGTACTGGCCCTGTGAGAAAAACGACAGGCTGGCCGCCTCGCCCCGCAACTGGTCTTCGGCGTTGTGCAGGTACGCCAGGTACTGGAGCTCGGGGATCGGAACCAGGCCGGAGATCCCTGCACCGAGTGCCAACCCGAGAATCGACTGCTCATCCAACAGCGTGTCGAACACGCGGGCGACGCCGGCCTTGCCGGCGAGACCACGCGTCACACCGTAGACGCCGCCTTTGACCGCCACGTCCTCGCCAAAGACCAACACGCGTGGTTCGACCAGCAGCTGATCCCCGAGCGTCCGGTTGATGGTCTGTGCAAGGGTGAGCGGGCCCTCGTGTTCGGGCAGCGTCCGACCGAACCATTCGGATCGTGTCTCGGCCGGAGCGCAACGCGACGCCGCGTGAGCGACGCGATCCGGGGTGCGCGGTGAGAGCGGAACCATCACGTTCGCGGTGCTTGCGAGCTGGGGCGTCCCAACCATCGCCAGAGCGAGGTCTCGCACCCGGGCGCGGATCTGCTCTGAGCGGGCGATGATGTCGTCGGCCGTCGCCAGATCCGACTCGACGAGCAGACGGGCGGTTGCCAGGATGGGGTCGCGCGGGTAGTCCCGGCGGATCTCGTCCGGTGTGCGGTACCCGGCCTCGACGTCGCTTCCTGCGTGGCCCAGAAACCGCACCGTCTTGAGATGGAGGAACGCAGGTCGGCGTTCGCTGCGGACCCACTCTGCAAGCTCGCAGGCGGTGTCGTACACCTGGGCGGGGTCCGTCCCGTTGGCACCGGCATACCGCAGTCCTGCCCGTTGCCCGTATGCGGCTTGGATCCAACCACCAGGTGTGCGGACGCTGATGCCGATGCCGTTGTCCTCACAGACCAGGAGCAGCGGCAGCGGCAGACGGCTATGCGCGCAGTGGCAGGCGGTGTTGATCGCGCCGACCGCGGTCGAGTGGTTGGCCGACGCATCACCGAAACTGCAGATCGCCAGCGCGTCGAGCGGCCAATCGATGGGGGCAGGCAGCTTGGGGGCCCGGCCGATCGTCAATGCGACCCCGACCGCGCGGGGCAGGTGACTTGCGATCGTCGATGTCTGCGGAATGACGGACAACTCGTGCCGGCCGAAAACCTTGTGTCTGCCGCCGGCGATCGGCTCGTCGACCGACGCGAACATCCCCTGCAGGATGTCGGTGACCGGGTCGATGCCGTCCACCTGTCGGGCCCGCGCGCAGTAGAACCCTCCTGAGCGATAATGCAGCAGTGCCGGGTCAGTCGGTCGCAACGCAGCGGCGACTACGGCGTTGCTCTCGTGCCCGGCCGAGCCGATTGTGTAGAAGCCGTGGCCGTGCGCCCGGAGCCAGCGGGCGGCCAGATCGACGTGACGGCTTTCGAGTTGTGCATCCAGCACCTCCAGTGCCGCGACGCCGGTCAGCCTCGACCCCGAAAGGCGTGCGCCCGGTCGATGAGGCGCGCCCGATGTGAGGGCGCCAACAGCCTCGGTCCAGGCCAGCTCCAGCGGGTCGCGCCGCTCGGAGTTCACCGACGCCTACCGATTGGACGTACCAATGCGATCACGTGTCCAGTCTGGCAGGAGGTAGCCCCGGCCGTTCCCACATCTCCGTTGCGCGGCGGCTGGACTGTGTTGTTGCGCAGCCGCCTCGGTCACGGCAACGACGTCGTGCCTGGGGGATGTGCTTCGGTAGGATCAGATCGAGCACGGGGCGCCCGTGAGTTTGCGTCCCGACATGCGCCACGTGGCGATCGCGCCTTCGGGTGCCCGACCTGGCTTTTCGCGTTTGCGCGTCGTCCGACGCGCGCCGGTCGACAACCTCGCGGTGAGCACGCCGTCGGCGCTGCTGCCAATGAGCCGGGGCTACCAGGCCTCGTCCGAGCTGCGGCGGCGCATGCCGCTCTCGCCGAGGGACTCCCATACGTCGAGCTTGGTCGTGACGCCGTGGATGACGGCGTTGGTGAACTCGTCGGTATGCGCATGGCCACCAAGGTCCATGGTGCGGACGTCATCGCCGACGGTCTCGAGCGCGGCCTCGTAGATTGCGCGCGAGGCCAGGTCCTCGTCCATGTACGACAGCACTGCCGCGCCGGCCAGGATCATTGCGAGCGGGTTCGCAACGTTCTTGCCCTTGAGCGCGGGTGCGGTGCCATGCGGAGCCTCGGCCATCACAACGGTCGGGTGGTAGTCGTCGTCGACGGCGAACAGCAATGACTCGGCACCGGCGATCGATCCGAACAACTGCAGCACCATGTCCGACAACAGGTCGCCGTCACGGTTGAGCGCGGGCACGACGAGCGCTTCGCCGGTGTGCGAGATCAGCATCGCATAGGTCGCGTCGATCAGCATCGGGTGGTAGCGCACGTCCGGATGGCGGGCCGCGGCGGCGTCGAGTTCCTCTTTGAGCATGCCCTCGTACACCGGCGACACCGTCCACTTGGGTCCGCCGCTGACGGTCGCCCCCATGCGAATGGCTTGGAGGAACGCAACCTCGGCCACTTGGCGGCACACTCTGCGGCTGATGTGTTCGGTGCGCCAAGCGGTCTCGTCGTCACCCTCGCCCTCGCGGTGTTCTTTGGCGCCGTAGGCATCATCGACCGCCATGCGGACGATCGAGATCGGCGCGTGGATCCCGCCGATGGGCCGGACGCCCGAGAGCCTGCGCCCGGTGCGGATGATGACCTTGCCATCGACCTCCTCGCGCAGAATCGCGTTGGGGCTGCCGACGTCACCAGACGTCTCGGGCGTGATCGTCGCGGCCTTCAGGCCGAAACCGTGCTTGCACATGGCCCGGGCCGCTTGGTGGACGACCTCGTTGTCAGTCGCGCGACGATGCTCGAGCGACAGGTCGTAGCGCTCAAACGTCAGGTCGACGCCGATCACCGAGGTATCCAGCACGCGCAAGGCCTCCTCGAGGAGTTCCTGCCCGGTCTCGTCGCCCTCCATGATCACGAGTGTTTTCGCCATCATCACAGCCTGTCACAGCGGTATGGGCCTCGGAGACAGTTGCTTGTGACCTGCTCTGCCAGGTTTTGCCCTTTGGTCCGCTCACGAGAAATTGGATGTCGTTGCGGCCGCGTGCGCGAATCTCGATGCTGGTGGGACTCATGGTCCGCGTCGGACTGGCAGGGCGTTCAGATGAGGATCTCAAGCGTGCGTTCGTCTGCGCGACGCACCGTCAGGCCCGCAGACCCCGCGGCCGCGATCAGGGCGTTGAGCGTCTTGGGCTCACGTGGTGCGGTCAAAAAAGCTCGGACGAGTTGACCCTTGGCCGCCTTGTTATGGTGGCTGACGGTGCGCCCGTCTGCGGCGACAACGCGGACCGAGATCGCCCCGGCGAGCGGCGCGAGTGTCGCGTATGCGCCGGAGCGCAGGTCGATCACGGGTCCGTCGCCGGCCGCCAACGCCTGTTGGAGCGATGGTCGCCAGACCGTCGTGAGCGTTCCGAGCCCAGGCAGCGTGGTTGCCGCCGAGATGCGATACGCGGGGATCGGGTCATCGGGCCGCAATGCGCCGAACAAGGCCGAGCACAGCACGATCGTCCGGGCAGCACGCCGGCGCGCCGCCGAGGAGAGGCTGGGTGCGTCGAGCGCGTCGTACAGCACGCCCGTGTACCGCGAGATGGCCGGCATCGTCGGTGACGTCAACAGGGTCGCGTTGCGGGCGATCTCCGCGTCTTGGTGGACCGAGAGCCCCAGGGTGGTCCGGCTTCGGCGGGGATCTGTCGCGAGCTTGCCGAGCGCCCCCAGCAGCGTGGCACGCACGGGATCGAGTTGCGCAAAGCCGAGCTGACCCAGGTCGAGCGGTGGCTCATCACCACCGTGCGACTTGGTCTCGGATGGCGGGAGCAGGAGTCGCATCGGTGCGGCCGGGATCGTAGCGGTCCGGTACGTTGTGGTGATGGTCAAACCCTTTCGCAGTCTCCTCGTCATCGCCGTCGCCGTCGCGGTTGCCGGTTGTGGTTCAAGCGGTTCGTCCAGCTCGACATCGGGGCTCCCCGCCGTCACCGGTGCGTTCGGCAAGGCCCCCAAGGTCACGCTGCCGGGTCCAGATCCGAGTGGCTACAGTGCGACCGTCGTGACTGCGGGCACGGGAGCCAAGGTCGTCAAGGGGGATCTGCTCGTCGCGCACTATCTGGGCGAGACGTGGCGCGACGGCAAGGTATTTGACCAGTCATACGAGCGTGGTCAGCCCGCGCAGTTTGCGATTGGGGTCGGCAGAGTCATTCCAGGGTGGGACGAGAAGCTGGTCGGCCAGACCATCGGCAGCCGTGTGCTGCTGGTGCTCCCGCCAGACAAGGGCTACGGCACCGCGGGGAACGCCCAGGCCGGAATCCAAGGGACCGACACCCTGGTGTTCGTGGTCGACATCGTCGGTGCGTTCGGCGCGAACTCCAGCGCCGACGGGGCACCCGTGCCGCCCGTCGTTGGCCTTCCGACGGTTACCGCCAAACCTGGCAAGAAGCCGGTGATCGTGATTCCCAAGGGCGGAGCGCCCTCGGCCAAGCTGGTCGCGCAACCGCTGCTCAAAGGCACGGGCGCGCCGGTCAAGAAGGGCCAGACGCTGGTCGCCCAATACGTGGGTGTCGTCTACGGCACGGGCAAGCAGTTCGACGCATCATGGGACCGCGGCGAGCCCGCGCAGTTCCCCATCGGCGTCGGCCAGGTCATCCCCGGTTGGGACAGGGCGTTGGTCGGCGCGGCGATCGGTTCCAGGATGCTGCTGGTCATCCCACCCGCAGATGGTTACGGCAAAGCAGGGAACGCGCAGGCCGGGATCAAGGGCACGGACACCCTTGTGTTCGTCGTCGACATCTTGGGTGCCGTCTGACGCCGTTGGGCTGTGGTCGCCGGGTGATCCGACCCGCGTCCTCATTCGAACGCCTCTGCATCACCCCAAGTGGAGGCCTCCCTGATGTTTCGTCTGACCGTTGCCCTCGCCGCTGCACTTGCGCTTCCCGCCGTCGCCGCGGCCGATGTTCGGATCGCCGTGCCACCGTCGCTTCTGGGCGGCAGCGTGGCGCCGGCCAACCCCCTCCCGCCACCGGGCCCAGGCGACCCGGTCAACCTCGACGATGCCGATGCCGGCGAGGTCGACCTGACCGATCCCAACTTCTGGAGCCTGGTGTGGCCGAGCGCGGCCGCGGCACTGGCGGCGCCCGACGACATCGTGTTTGACTGCGACGAAGACCTGAACCCAGGCTCGTGCGGGCTCTGGGGTGGCGCGGCAGCGGGAACCGGCGCATCCGCCGCGTCAATCGATGCCGCGGTCGCCGCATCTCCACCCGAGAGCACGGTTGCCGCGTCACGCACCCTGCGCCCCGCAGTCGGAACGTGGATGGCGAGTCAGACGCCCAGGCTGCGTTGGAGGCCGGCAACGGGTGCGACGCACTACAACGTCCAGATCTACCTGGGCCGCCGTCGCGTCGCGACCGCATGGACGACGCGTCCCCAGCTCGCGATCCCGCCCCGGGTCATCGACCAGGGCCGCTACTACATGTGGTCGGTGTGGCCGGCGTTCGGGCCGCGCACAAAGCCGGTGTTCGGTGAGCCGCTCGGCCGTTCGGTGTTCGGCGTCATCCTGCGTCCGCGTATCGTGTTCCGCTCGACGTCAACGGGCGTGCAGGGTGAGGTCCGTCCGCGCATTCCCGGCGGCCTGCTCGAGCTCAGCGGCCCTGGGGCCCTCGTCTCGCGAATCCCGAAGCGCATCCACATCGGTTCGAACAGCCGCTTCAGCCTCCACGTGCCGCGTCGCGATGCCGAGCACCTGAAGGCTCGTCTCCTGAACTCGGGGCCACGACCTCCCAAGGGGCTGCGACCACCCGCGTAGGCAGGTGTGCGTCAGGCGGTGAACGTCGCCCAGGCAGCGCGCGCACGCTGCTTGGGCGAGACCACTAGGACGACTGCGGCAGTGCGGAGAGCGGCTCCTTGACGAGCGTCTGGCGACCCATCCGTCGCAGCCAACGGACGTGGGAGTTGAGCGCACCGGCCAGTGTGCGATGCACCTGGTAGCGGACACCGTGACGCTCGCAGGCCTCTTGCACGATCGGCGCCAGCTTGGGGTAATGGGTGTGGCAGACCTTGGTGAACAGGTGATGTTCGATCTGGAAGTTCAGGCCACCCATGTACCACGCGAGCAAGCGACTGCGCGGGGCGAAGTCGACGGTGGTCTCGACCTGGTGGCGCGCCCATTCGACGCGACCGGCCTGGGCCATCTCGGCGATGGTCGAGAACTCAGCCTCTTCGACGCAGTGCGCGAGTTGGAAGGTCAACGCGATCGTGAACGCCAGGATGAACGACGTCACGAAGAACGCGAGTACGACCTGCCAGACGGGGTGGAAGAACAATGGGATCGCGATGGTCCACCCCAAAAAGAGTGCCTTGCCCGCCCAGAATCCCACCAGTTCCTTGCCACGAGGCCATGGGAGCGGAGTCTCCTCGATGCGTCCGATCTGCAGCTGCATCAAGTCGCCGATGATCTGCCATTTGATCGCGAAGAATCCGTAGAGCGGCCAGGCGTAGAAATGTTGGAAACGGTGGAACCAGCGGCGTTTCTGATCGGGGGCGAGCCGCAGGAACGGCAGCTGCTCGATATCTGAGTCGGCGCCCGCAATGTTGGTGAACGTGTGATGGACCACGTTGTGCTTGATCCGCCACACGTAGGAACTGGCACCGATGAGGTCCAGCGACCACCGCATCCACCGGTTGAGCCAGCGAACGTTGGAATAGGACCCGTGGTTGGCGTCGTGGGTCACGTTGAACCCGATGCCGGCGACCGCAAGGCCCAGGGAAAGCGCAAAGATGCCGGCCTGCCACCACGTCGCGGCGAAGAACACCAGGAGCGTCCATGAGACAGCGGCCCAGGCCAGGATCACGCCGGTCTTGATGTAGAGCTGGCGCCGGGCGCTGCGCTCACGGCGGGGGTCGGAGACGTGCTCCTTGACCAGCGCCTTCAGCTCGATGTAGAACGAGCCACCACCATTGAAACCGATTGTGTCGGTGCTCATGCGGGGCCCTCCGGAATGAGGTGCGCAACATCAACACGCACAGCCAACCGGGTTTTTCCTGCCGTCATATTGCCCAAGCTCGATCCGCCTTCGTGGGAGGCGCCGCCGGGAGAATGGGCAAGGCGACTCTCTGTCCACTCGTCGCGAGCGCAAGTGGGCACGGCAACTCCGTGCGCCGACAAGCCTAGCGCAGCTTTGCGGATGTCAACAGGCGGTCCGGCCGGGCCCGGTCACGCACTTCGGCGCGAGGCCTTGGCGGCGTCACCACCGAGTGCCTGCCGCGTTCATCCGCGAGCAAAGCCTGACAGCCACCAGGACGGCTGGTCGCAACGTTTCGACGAGCTCGAAACCCATCTGACAGGCATGGCAGCGCCCCGTCGATTCGAGGCAGGCCCCGAGGCACCGCGTTCCGGGCCTTTCGGTCCCTCACACCTCGGCGACGGCGGGATCGTCCCCGACATTCGCGCTGTCTGACGCTCGACGCGTCAGGTTGTGCGGCCCATCACATCGCATGGGATCTGCAGCGCCGCCAATGACGGTGCCCGTGTCTGTTCGATGAGCTTGAGCGTGCGCTCCATCTCCGTGGGTCGAATGCTTCCGCTTCGATCGTCGTAGGGCGTATCGAGGAACCCGACGATCAACAAGCCTGAAACAACAATGGCGGTCACTGCCCCGGTCATCATGGCTTGGACGGCGAAGTGCTCTCGCGGATCGGCGAACATCAGCATGTAGCCGACCACCAGCCCGGCGCCGAGGCCGAGTACCAGCCACAGCAGCGGTGGCACGAACGGCTGGGCTTCGGCAAGCCGGCCGCGTCGCCCCTCCCGCCGTTCGGCATCCTGGTCGAACCAGTGTCCGTAGGCGATGGCCTCCCGTCCCGCCCGCGGCGACAGGGACGCGACGGTGGTTCCCATGGTGTCGATCCAGTCCTGCACCAGCCGGCTCTCGTTGCCGCCCCGCATGGTCTGCCACTCATCATGGACGACGGCGCGCCCGTAACAGACGAGTTGCCCGCGCAGTTGTGCGCCCGTCGGGTCTGACAGCAGCGCGGTCGTCCGGTAGAGCTGGGTGACGGCGACCGCCTCCTGCCCGGCGTTCTCTTTGGCGTTGCCGTAGCTCTGCAGTGCAAGCAGGATGACGAATGCGAGGAGCACGGCGAATGCGGTGCCGAGTACGCCGAACACTCCTGAGGCCCGGGCCGATCTCCACGAAGTAACCCCCGCTGGGGGCACGCAGCCGTACGAGGTACAACGCTCCGATCGCTGCGGTTGAGCCGGCGATGATGATGAGTATGGCCAGCCACAGGCTCATTCCTCGGGGCCCCGTTCCGACGGGAGTATGACGTCATCGTATGCGCCCGCAGTCAGGCGGCGAAGGTCACCCACTTCTGTCCGGGCGCGAGGCACTCGAAGAGTCTGCCGCACCGCGGTCGGTCCCGCACGCACGCCGAGCGATGTGCCCTGGTGGTCGCTGCCGCCCGCTGCGCCAACCGGATGTTGCGCGGGTACACGCCAGGTGGTTGGATCATCACTGCAACCCGGGCTCACACACCATTCAAAGGGGCTTGCCATGCTCACAGACGCTGCGGTGACCACAATCCTCCCCATCGTCGACGCTGAACGCGCCCGGGGTTTCTATCGAGACGCGCTCGGGTTGTCGTACCTCGGTGCGAACGCCGAGGGTCAGGAGCTCTTCCGACTCGGCCAGGGAGGGGTGCTTGCGCTCATGCCGAAACCGGACGGCCAGCAGGCCGCGCACACGGCGATGAGTTTCGAGGTGGCCGACATCACCTCCCAGATCCGCGACCTGACAGCTCGTGGCGTCACGTTCGCTGACTACGACCTGCCTGGCCTCACGACCGTCGACCACGTGTGCGTGCTTGGTTCCGAGAAGGCTGCATGGTTCACGGATACCGAAGGCAACATCTTGTGCCTGCACGAGGTCCTCGCCGCAGGCTGAATGGTCCTCCTCGTACGTACGGAGCGTGCTCGTTTTTGCGAGGAGGACCACACAGGTCGTCTCCAGGTGCGCACGGGTTCTGAAGACCCGGGAAACGACGAGATCGTGCACGAGTTTCTGGATCGGTTGACGCCGAGAGTGCGCGCGGAGTTCTCCGGACGTGGAGGTCAGTCTCCGGCGCTGTCGGGGTGTGGGACGGTCACCACATCCAACTCGTCGATCCCGGCGGCATCCGGTCGTCGGGCGCGAGTACCCTGAACGACGACCTGGTCCCAACGTCAACGAGGTCTGTGCCCATGGCAGCCGAAGAACCCGAATTTGCGTTGATCGAGAAAGACGGCGATTACGAGCTGCGTCAGTACGCGCCGATGATCGTCGCGGAGACCCTCGTGCAAGGGCCCCTCGAACAGGCCTCGCCGGCTGGGTTTGAGCTGATCGCCGGGTACATCTTTGGGGACAACCGTGCTCGGACCGCCACGTCGACCGCGACGATTGCGATGACCGCACCGGTCACGATCGAACCCGATTCCCGGCCGATCGCCATGACCGCGCCGGTCACGATGCAGCAGGACGCGGGGCGCTGGCGTATGCGCTTCTTCATGCCGTCGAGCTTCTCCATGGCCACGCTGCCCATCCCGACCAACCCCGCCGTGACACTCCGGGAGCTGCCGGGAGAGCAGGCCGCGGCGGTCGTCTTCTCGGGCGCTGCTCGTGACGAGGACGTCAAGGAGCGGAGCGACGCGCTCCTCGCGTGGCTCGCCGCGCGCGAGCTCGAGCCGGTGTCAGTCCCTCGCCTCGCGCGGTATGACCGGCCGACGACGGCCCCGGATCTCCGCCGAAACGAGATCCTCGTCGAATACCGCTGAGCGTTGTTCATCGCGAGTGACCATCCACGAATTCGTCGGTGACGGCCGGGTCGGAATCCCCTGGCCCGTCCGGCTCGTCGCGTGAGGATCGCAACGACCAGACGATTGCCACCGTCAGCACCAGGACGATCACGACGAGCGACAGGGCAATCGGGATCGTGTACAGGTCGGAGATCAACATCTTGATGCCGACGAACCCCAGCACCACGGCCAAGCCGAGGCTGAGGTATTGGAAGCGCTGGAGCATACCGGCCAGCAGGAAGTAGAGCGCTGTCAATCCGAGCAGGGACATCGCGTTGGCCGCGTAGACGACGAACGTGTCATCGGTCACCGCAAAGATCGCGGGGATCGAATCGACTGCGAAGACCACATCGAACGTCGCGACGAGGACGAACGCCGCGACGAGTGGTGTCGCCGTTCGCGCGCCGCGCACGCGGACGAAGAACCGATCTCCGTGATACTCGGTCGTCAGCGGCACGACTCGGCGTAGCGCCCGCAGCGCCGGGTTCTTCTCGGGATGGATCTCGACCTCGGAGTGACGGGCCATCCGGATGGCCGTCACCACCAGGAACCCCCCGAAGACGTAGACCATCCAATGGAATGCATCCAACAGCGCTGCCCCGGCAAAGATGAACACGCCGCGCAGGATGATCGCCCCGACGATGCCCCAGAAGATCACGCGCCGTTGCTGGGCCAGGGGCACTGCGAAGTAACTGAAGATCAGCGCAAAGACAAAGAGGTTGTCGATCGACAGGCTTTTCTCGATCACAAACCCAGCCAGGTACTCCTCGGCGGCGGCGTCACCCCGCAGCCACCAGACGACGCCGACGAAGGCGACCCCGATCGTCGCCCAGGCCACGCTCCAGATGAGGGCGGACCGAAACGTGATCTCCTGAGACCGGCGTCCGAAGAACGCCATATCGAAGCCGAGCATGGCGATGACAGCCGTGATGAGTACGGCCCACGTCCAGATCTCCGACATCAGCGCGCTCCCGCAGAACGATGGCTCTGATACCCAGACCCGGCACGGATGACGAGCACAGATGTCGTAGCGCGATGAGCGACTCGTTCGCTGACGCTGCCGAGATTCCCGAGTCCGTGACGGCCGCGGCTGCCGATGACGAGCAGGTCGGCGGCGCGCCCTTCGTAGACGAGTGCATCCACCGGCGACCGTGGGTCGACCCGCACGTGGGGGTGGAGCTCGCGAACCAAGTCCACGTGGACGGTCTTGCCGCCCAAGGCCGTGATGACGATGAGCTCCGCGTCGTGAGTGCGGGCGAGGTCAGCGGCGATGGCAGCTGCCTCCAGACTCTGAGGCGATGCGTCGACACCGGTCACGATGCGCTGTGGCCACGACCCTGTCCGTCCCGGGCGTGAGAGCAGGACAGAGCACGGACTGTGGCGGAGCATGCTCGAGCCAACCGCACCGAGCAACAACCCTGTGGCCCGTCGGTGCGGCTCTGCGCCGAGCGCGAGCAGGGTGGCGCCGGTGGCGGCGAGCTGGGCGAGGAGGGTCTCACGTGGCCGACCAGTCACCACCTTCGCGACGTTGGGAGCTCCGGCACTCACCGCGCGTTCGAGCGCGCGCGCCGCGTCAGCTCGAATCTGTGCCGCAGCGTGGACGGCGGCGGCGCCCGCCTGCGCGGCGGCAGCGATGTCGGCGACCGCCACAGCGGTGACCCATCCGTGTGGGCCGGCGAGAATGCGTGCTTGGCGGACGGCCTCAAGGCTTGCCGGCGTGTTCTCGACTCCGACGAGCACGCGGGCCACGATGCCGGGCGCCGAGGTTGGTCGGTGCATCTGGGGAAGGGGCGGTGAGTTCACGGACGGCCTCCTGGCTGAGAGTGGTCAGCTGAAGGTCTCTCCCGGCCGGTAAGCCCGCCTCGCCGGGCATGACGCCGAATTGACGACGAGGCGTTTGTGGGGTACTCCCCTTCCGTGGATGAGGTCTCCCATCCACGTTTGGAGATTACCACACTAGGATTCGTGAGTCTCATATCTCGTGTACACGGGTGACCGTGATGCCGAGGGGTGCACGGGGGCGACACGGAGAGGTCAACCGGCTCGCGTTCGCTGAGTTCGCCGTCGGCGGCATCGGCGCTACCGTGGATGCATTCGCGGGTATGGACACCTGCGGCACATGAGAAGGCAGGATGCTCATGAGACGAGGCACGACAGTGATCGCGGCGATGCTCGCCGTGTCGCAACCGGACGCGTGTTGACCGACGAGGACATCACTGCCTGGACGCGGGAGGCGGTCGCGTGGGCGCCTCCAGTGGCACCGCTCGCTCTGACGGTTCCGTGTCTGGTCCGCTGGTATCCGATCAGATACCATATGTGCATGGATGCGGCCAAGACCCTCCGACGAGCTCGATGCCGGTCCGGCCTGTCGTTGCGGGCGTTGGCGAAGCGGGCGACGACGTCGCACTCGGCGCTCGCGGCCTACGAGGCCGGTCGCAAGGTTCCGACGGTGGACACTCTGGACCGCATCATCCGGGCTGCCGGTTTCGTCCTGACCACCGAGCTGACCGCCGGCGTCGGTGGGCCCGACACCGCGGCCCGCGGTCGCGAGCTGGTCGAGGTGCTCGAGCTGGCCGGCCAGTTTCCGGCGCGGCACGCCCCGACGCTCCGCTCCCCGAAGTTCGGTCGCCGATGAACGGGCTCCCCGCCAAGATCGTTGCCGTCCACAAAGCCCTGGCGGCGGCCCAGGTGCCACATGCGTTTGGGGGAGCGCTGGCGCTCGCATGGTGTACCCAGCGCGCCCGCGGCACCATCGACATCGATCTCAACATCTTCGTCGACAACAGCTTGGCGCGCGGCGCGCTCGAGGCGCTTCCCGACCAGGTCGTCTGGTCCGAAGCGGACCAGACCCTGATCGAGCGCGACGGCCAGGCCCGCCTGTGGTGGGACACCACGCCCGTCGACCTGTTTCTCAACACCACTGAGTTCCACGCCCAGGCCGCCGAGCGGGCGCAGTGGCAAGACTTCGCCGGCGCGAAGATCCCGTTCCTGTCGTGCTCCGATCTCGCCGTCTTCAAGGCATTCTTCAACCGCACGAAGGACTGGGCCGACCTCGAAGAGATGGCCGCCGCGGGCACCCTCGACCTCGACCGCGTCCTCGGCGTACTCGTTCGCCACATCGGCCCCACCGACAAGCGCATCGAGCGGTTGCAAGCCCTGCCGGGGTAGCGACGTCCGGGAGTCAATTCGGCGGCAAGACGGCCTCGCCGACGGTCCCGTCGCGGAGGCGGCTCCATCCGCGGCGTCGACGTGACGAGCAGATCTGCGGCCACCCTGCGGACATGCGGCGCGGGGCCGGCATCCCGCGATTGATGGCGCAACGGCCGCCCGATCAAAGCCTGCTCGGTCACAGCACCGACCTACGGTCTGTGGCGGTCCGAACCGCGATTACGGCCATGGTCGCGTCCACGGGGCTCCGACGGTCGGCCGTGCTCGTGGTCCCCATGGCCGTCATCGGCTTCGGGGTCGTCGACCCCCGAGACCGGGACCGGAGGCGCGACGATGACCGGCGGTGGGACTGGAACCGGCGGCGGGAGGATGACCGGCGGTGGATTCGGGGCTGTCGGCGGTGGTGGCGGGAGAACAGCGGCGACGGGCGCAGGGGCGCCGGGCGCGGCCGGTGGCGACGGCGCGCGCGGGGCCGATGGCGGCGGGCCGGGCCTGGATCGACGGATGGCCCGCGTCGGAGCGGGGGATGCGCCGCGGCGCGGCACCGTGCGAAATATCAGCAGGCGTCGTGCGGCCGCGCCGGTGGCGATCTGCGCGCGCGTCGCATGGATCGTCGCCGGCGCGACGACGGGAGGTTGCACGTCGGCGCGCGCGGGGCTCGCCGCCGGCGACGGCGTCGTCGAGCGGGCGGTGGGACCAACCGGCGCCTCGGGGTTCTGTTGCAGAGCGCTCCTGATACCGAACGCGAGGACGGTGAGCAGCACCATCGTCATGGCGACCGCCCCGCTCCGGGTGTGACGTCGCCACCCGGTCTTCCCGATCACCCCGCCCGTGGACGCGGCCGTTGTGACCGTGCCCTGCGTCTGAGCGGGCTCGCCCGTCGGCGCGGCCTGAGCCGATCGGCGTGACTTGGGCCTCGCCGCCTGTTTCTCTTGCCAAAGCGCCACGACGTGGACGCTACCAACCGGGCCGGATCCACCTCCGTCAGGGCGTCCGTCTCACGCGCCTCGGTGATGATCTTTCGGGCGCCCGCGCCCGGCTCGTTCTGGATCATCTCGATCGTTGCGATCACCCGAGGATGCTGCTTGACGGCCCGGTTCCCCGGCTGCTCGATGAGTGGCAGACCTCTCCGGTCCTCTGGAACCACGTGCGACGTGAGGTCGATGAGCGCCACGCTGCCGGGCGGTTTCTGTTGACCGGGTCAGCTATCCCTGTCGACGATACGACCCGTCACAGCGGTGCTGGACGATTTGCGCGCGTGCACATGCGGCCAATGACGTTGGTTGAGTTGTGGCGAAGTACGGCATCGCTCTCCTTGGCGCGTCTGCTGAGAGGAGATGGTGGGGCCTGCCCCGACCCGGGATTGACCGTCGAAGGGCTTGTCGACGAGGCGGGCGGGTGGTTGGCCTGGGCTGCGACAACCTGGCTCTCACGCTTCGCACTCGAGGGGCAGTCCCGAATTCGACGGAAACCCTGCCCGTCCAACTCCCGAATGAGGAGCGACGTGAGACGCGGAACCTCACTGCTCGCCGTGCGCGGTGAGAGAATGGCCGCAATGGACCTGACCCTCTCATCGCAGGTGTCTTCGTACCGTGGTGGGCGGGCTTGCGATCGGGTGGGTCGTGCAGCTCCTCCAGAGCATCTCACCTGCGAACACCGGCCAGCTCACCAAGGCGCCGTTGACACGACCGAGGTCGTCCTTCGGCTCAGGTGTATCTCGCGCCCGTCGGCGTGCTCTGTGAGGTGGACAACGGCGACAAGAAGGGATGTTCGATGAACAGGCTCAGGATATTGATCGGAGCAGCCGTGACCGTGGTCGCACTGACCGCAACGGCTGCGGGAAACGCGGCCACACCCCTCATGCGTCTGAACGGCACCGGGCCGGTCAAGCTGGGGATGACTCGCGCCGCAGCGGTTTCGACCGGCTGGCTGGCGCACAAGACGTTGGGGTGCGAGCTGGCCTCGCCGCGCCCCGTCGTCTTCCAGTTCAACGGTCCGAAGGCCCCGGCCGGGCTGAAGGGTTCGGCCTCGTTCGTCGGCGGCAGACTCGTCAACATCAGCTTCCGGAGGGGCGTCCGCACCCGGCTCGGCATCCGGCCGGGGGTATCGACGACCGGCGCGATGGTCCGCGCGTACCGGCAGGGCGGCTTCCGCGTGACCAACGTCTTCGACCCGGTCTTTCAGGCCAGGTTTGTCACTGCGACGCGGGGTGGCCGCTCGATCGCCGCAGTTGCGAGCAGCACGGTCATCGACACGATTGCCGTCCCGCGCATCGAGGTCTGCGAATAGGTCGTCCGGGACGAGGTCGCCACGAATCCGAAAACGCCCCGTCGAGGGCGCCTCTGGCACGGATCGCCCGTGGGAGGTCAACGGGTCGCTCAAGCGAGCCTCCTGGTTCGGAGAGGGACGGGGAGCCCCCAGTTCGCATCGTTTCGATTGGGATCCCGCCGGGTCGACCTAACCGGCCAGGTTCGAAATGCACGTGGCGCGATTCAAGTTGAAGTTGAAACGTCCCGCATCGTGATATCGGGAGCCGATCGCTGAGGCGGGGTACCACCGTGGTAGCAATCATGGTAGTATCCGCTCGATGAAGCTCAGCGTGAGTCTCCCGAACAATGACGTCGAGTTCCTTGATGCCTATGCGTCCCGTCATGGGATGGCTTCTCGTTCGGCTGTCGTGCAGCGGGCTGTCGACCTGCTGCGGGTCGCGCAGCTCGGGCCTGCGTACGCGGACGCGTGGGCGACGTGGGACGCGGAGGACGCCGCGGCCTGGGATGTGACCGCAGCCGACGGCCTGTCGTCGCGCTGATGGAGCGCGGTGAGATTCGTCTTGTCGACCTCGATCCTGTCCGGGGGGCCGAGGCGAACAAGCGTCGTCCCGCGGTTCTCGTCTCGAACGATGGTGCGAATGCCATGGCGGCATCGCTCGGACGAGGGGTCGTGACCGTCGTTCCTGTCACTTCCAATGTCGAGCGGGTCTACCCCTTTCAGGTGTTCATCAGCGCACCCGAAAGCGGGCTGGACAGGGACTCCAAAGCACAGGCCGAGCAGGTTCGCTCGGTGGCGGTTGAGCGAATCGGCCAAGCGATCGGGCGACTCACTCCGTTGGACCTGGAACGTCTCGACGACGCGCTGCGTCTCCACTTGGCCCTCTAGCGACCTCGCTCGCGCCGACATCGTCATTCGGAGTCCGTGGGTTCAACTTGAATCCCGCCAGCTCAACCTCACCGGCGAGGTTCGAAATACACCCTCGCGTGATTCAAGTTGAAGTTGAACCGTCTTGCGTCGTGAGACGCGGCTTTGGAATCGTCGGCGCTCAGAGCCCCTTGGGTGAGCTGTTATGACGCTCGAGCCACTCGTCCGGGTACGGCTCGAAGTCCCACGAGTGGTGAGATTCGTATGTTCCTCGCTAACGGTAGTCGTATTAGTGAATCATCGCGTCGAAGTGGCTGGCTGCGTCCACGGTCCAGACGAGTCGGGAGCCAGGCGGGAGGCAGTCCCTTGCGCCGTCACCGTCCGGCCCCGCGAAGCAGAACGTGTCGAGGCCGTCGGGGTCTTCCCAGAGTTCATGCCGAAGCGTGGCGATACACAGGATCGTAGTCGCCGAGACTTTGTGGCGGAAGTTCACCTCCCGGCCCCATGAATCGCGTGTCCGAGGTGAATGGGGTCAGGCTGACGGCGGGATCGTCCGCGCGACCCTCGTCTGCCAAGATTGGGCCGTGGCAAAGAGGCGAGACTGGCTGAGAGGGCACCTCCCCGAGTTCATGCGCGAATATGGTCGGACGAGCCGTCGGCAAGGGCTCGACCCCAACGATCGCCACTACGACAGGAAGTTGGAGCGGGAAATCCAACGGATGGATCCGGCAGAACTCGACGCTCTCCTGCGCGACGAGGATGATGACGTCGAGTGAGCCTCTCGGGGTCCTCGCCTCCGGGTTCAACTTGAATCCCGCCACCTCAACCAAAGCGGCCACGTTCGAAAATACACCTCGCGCGATTCAAGTTGAACCTGAACCGTCTCGGGGCGTGATCGTCCATCGACCACGGACGATCTCAATTCGCCAGACCAACAGCAGTGCGGTGATCGACGAGGTGTCGGCGTGCGCATGAGGGCATGCTCGTCCAGCAGCGCGCACGATCCATGGGTGTAATTGGGGCGCAGTTATCATCGCGAGCGTGGATATCGAGCCTTACGAGGTGGCGGTACCCGACGCGGTGCTCGACGACCTGCGCCAGCGCATCCGCCGTACCCGGTGGCCCGACCCCGCCCCGGGTGAACCATGGAGCCAGGGGACCGATCTCGACTACCTGCGCAGCTTGCTGGCGTACTGGGCCGACGGGTTCGACTGGCGCTCGCGGGAACGGGATCTCAACCGTTTCGAGCACCGTATCGCCGAGGTGGCCGGCGTGCGCCTGCACTTTGTCCACCATCATCGGGCGGGCAACAGGCTGGCGTTGGTTCTCACCCATGGCTGGCCGAGCTCGTTCGTCGAGCTGCTCCCCTTGGTCGACCGCCTTGGCGACCGGTTCGATCTGGTCGTCCCGTCTCTGCCCGGATACGCATTCTCGGCCCGTCCCCGGCATACCGGGGTGGACCGCGCATTCGTTGCGGACCTGTGGCACGGGCTGATGCAGGGGCTGGGATACCGGCGCTACGGGGCGCACGGCGGTGACTTCGGTGCCGGGGTCGCGACCCACATGGCCCTCTCACAACCCGACCGGATCGTGGGAATCCACCTGAGCACACCGGAAATGTCGCCCTTTCTCGGACCCGGCACGCCGTCACCGTCTGCGGAAGAGCAGGCCTACCTCGACCATGTCGGGCGGTGGGATGAGACCGAACGTGGCTACAGCGCGGTGCAGTCGACCCGACCTCAAACCTTGGGCTACGGACTCAGCGATTCGCCGGCGGGCCTGGCCGCGTGGGTTCTGGACAAGTGGCGCTCCTGGTCGGACAGCGGCGGGGACCTGGACGCGCGGTTCGGTCGGGACGCGCTGCTGACGATGCTGACCATCTGGTGGGTCACCGGATCGATCACCTCGTCGATGCGCGACTACTACGACAATCGTTGGCACGGGACGACGCTCGGACCGGACGACCTCGTACGGGTACCGACGGCCATGGCGGTCTTCGCGAACGAATTCGTACCCGAAGGCGAGCCGCCGCGATCGTGGTACGAGCGGCTCTATCGGATCCACCGGTGGACCGTCTTCCCTTGCGGCGGGCACTTCGCGGCGTCCGAGGAACCCGACCTGTTGGCCGGCGACATCGCGGAGTTCTTCGCCGGGCTGGATGACGTGGCGGAAGAGCGAGGGTAAGAGGCGCGGCTTGTGGCTCGGACGCCCGGTGCGACGAAAGGTTGTCGACCCGGGCGCGCTGGCGCGGCAGTCGTGGAGCCTCAATCAAACCGGCGACGTTCGAAATACCCCCAACGGGATTCGAACCCGTGCCGCCGCCTTGAAAGGGCAGTGTCCTAGGCCGCTAGACGATGGGGGCGCGGCGGTGCGCGAATGGCACCGCGGGGCATGATAGACGGCCCGGATGGGTCTCACGCCCGGGCGTTTGCCTCGCGGCCCGCTACCATGCGCCGCCGTGGCTACCAGAGAAGACCTTCGCAATGTCGCAATCGTCGCCCATGTCGATCATGGGAAGACGACGCTCGTCGACGCCATGCTCTGGCAGTCGGGTGCGTTTCGCGCGAACCAGGACGTCAACGAGCGGGTGATGGACTCCACCGACCTGGAGCGCGAGAAGGGCATCACGATCCTCGCCAAGAACACGGCCGTGCGTCACGGCGGACTCAAGATCAACATCGTGGACACCCCCGGTCACGCCGACTTCGGCGGCGAGGTCGAACGCGGCCTGCACATGGTCGACGGCGTGTTGCTGCTGGTCGACGCGAGTGAAGGCCCCTTGCCGCAGACGCGGTTCGTGCTGCGCAAAGCGCTCGAGGCCGAGCTGCCGGTCGTGCTGATCGTCAACAAGGTCGACCGGCCGGACGCGCGCATCAGCGAAGTCGTCGACGAGGTCTATGAACTCTTCCTGGACCTGGACGCCAACGAGACCCAGATCGAGTTCCCGATCGTCTACTGCAATGCCAAGGCCGGGCGGGCGTCGCTGACCCCCGACGATCAGGGCACGGACTTGGAGCCGTTGTTCAAGGTACTGGCCGACTACATCCCGGCGCCGACGTACACCGAGGGCAAACCGCTGCAGGCGCTCGTCACCAACCTCTCCGCCAGCGCGTACGTGGGGCGCCTCGCGATCTGCCGCGTCCACGAGGGCACGATCACCAAGGGCCAGGCCATCGCGTGGTGCCGGCGTGACGGCTCGATCCAGTCTGCCAAGGTCAGCGAGCTGTACGTCACTGAAGAGCTGGAGCGCGTGCCGGTCGAGTCGGCCGGGCCCGGCGAAATCATCGAGATCTCCGGCCTGGCCGAGGTGACGATCGGCGAGACGCTCGCCGACCCCGTCGACCCTGTCGCGCTGCCGGTGATCAACGTCGACGAGCCGTCGCTGTCAATGACGCTCGGCATCAACACCTCTCCCCTGGCGGGACGCGACGGCACCAAGCTCACCGCCCGTCAGGTTCAGGACCGGCTGACGCAGGAGCTGGTCGGCAACGTCGCGCTGCGCGTCCTGCCGACCGAGCGTCCCGACACCTGGGAGGTCCAAGGTCGCGGCGAGCTGCAACTGGCCGTCTTGGTCGAGACGATGCGTCGCGAGGGCTTTGAACTGACTGTCGGCAAGCCGCAGGTGTTGACCCGCGAGATCGACGGCAAGATCTGCGAGCCGCTCGAGCGCGTGTCGATCGACGTGCCCGAGGAGATGTTGGGCGTCGTCACCCAGCTGCTCGCCCTGCGCAAGGGGCGCCTGGAGCAAATCGTCAACCACGGCACCGGTTGGGTACGCATGGAGTACTTGATCCCGGCGCGTGGCCTGGTCGGGTTCCGCACCGAATTCTTGACCGAGACACGTGGCACGGGCCTGCTGCACCACATTTTCGACCGGTGGGAGCCGTGGATGGGCGAGATCCGCACCCGTCCGCGCGGTAGCCTGGTCGCCGACCGCATCGGCGTGACGACGCAGTTCGCGCTGTTCAGCCTGCAGGAGCGCGGCACCCTGTTCGTCGGGCCGGGGGAGCACGTCTACGAAGGCGCGATCATCGGCGAGAACGGCCGGGGCGACGACATGGACGTCAACGCCACCAAAGAGAAGAAGCTGACCAACATCCGCTCATCAACGGCCGACGAGTTGGTGCGCCTGATCCCGCCGCGGCCGATGTCATTGGACCAGGCGATGGAGTTCGTCCGCGACGACGAGTGTGTCGAGGTCACCCCCGAGCGCGTCCGTCTGCGCAAGGTTGCCCTCCTCGGCCACGAACGCGCGAAGCTCAACAGGAACCGCGGAGCCCCTGCACCGTCGTAGTCGTTTGCGTGGGCTTATCCGGCGTTGGGCACCTTTCGCCAGGTGATGGTCAGGGTCACCGACAGTGGGCGGTCCCCACGGTTTCGCATGCGGATGGTCCAGGTCTTGCCGGCGGGTGTCACCGGCGTGGTGATGCCGGAGCAGAAGAGCGACCCGGCGGCGCCCTGGCAGGCGTCGTTGGCAAACGCGCTGGGAACGACGAGCACCCCGAACTTGGGGCCGCCGTTTCGCTGTTGCGTCAGGGTGAAGTTCTTGACGCCATCGCTCGACGCCCGGACCTTGAACGCGAACTCGCCTTTGGGGAACGTGCCGAGCGCGAACGTGTTGCGCTCGAGTGGGTTGAGCGTCATCTCGTAGGTGAACTTGTTGGGCTGCGCACCGGCGATGGCCGGTAGGGCGAGGATTGCGATCGACGTGAGCGTGAGCGAACGGATGCGCATGCGAAGTCTCCTGGCACTGGGTTGACGCGACGATAGCGTCACCCGCCGGGGAGCGGGCCGGGATTGCCAACGCGACCCGGTCGGACACGGCACGAACGACGTGTGTGCCCCCAGGGCGAACTGTTACAAACCTTCCGTAGGGAAGGGTCGTTTTCGATCACGTGATCCGTGTCGCCAAGAGCGGTTTGGAGACATCCGTGTCTGATGCGAAAACAGGATCGGAGCGCCGCGATACTGCGCGGCGCGAATCCTGTTTTCCCCTCAGCGGGGTGGGCGTTTGCAACGCCCGCGCCACTGACACCAAATATGTCACAAACTTCGGCGCGACGGACGCGCTCAGCGGCTACCGCTCGATCAGATCCACCGCTGCTCCGACGATGGTTTCGGTGTCGATCCCGTGGTGGCGGTACAGGTCCGGCAGGTCGCCGGACTGCCCAAAGCCCTCGACGCCCAGGAATGTGATCGGGGCGGGGCGGATGCCTGCGACGAACGCGAGAGCGTGGGGATGGCCGTCGACGACCGTCACGATCGGTGTCCCCGTTGGCGCGGGGAAGAGTTCGTCGAGGATCCCCGCATCGCCGCTTTCCAGACCCTGCCGCGCCCGCAGGGCACGGAACACCAGGTCCGGGCTGGTCAGACATACGACCCCGGCGGCAACGCCGAACGCGGCCAGCTCATCGGCGGCTGCGATGACCTCGGGCATCACCGCCCCCACGCCGACCAACGTCATTGCGGCGTCGGTCACGTTGCGCAGCCGGTAGCCGCCGGCCACGACCTGCAGCCTGCGCCGCTCGCGGTCCTCGCCCTCGTCAGGCAGGTCCGCCAAACCCTGGTCGACCGGGCGGGTCGAGAGTCGGAAGTACGCCGAGGTCCCTTCCGGACGACCGAGTTGCGCGAGGGCGTGGAGCATCGTCCACTCCAGGTCCTGGGCGAACGCGGGCTCCCACGCGACCACCCCCGGCTGGGCGATGCCGATGCTCGGCGTCACCGTCGACTGGTGGGCACCGCCTTCGGGCGCCAAGCTCACCCCCGACGGCGTTCCGATCAGAATCGATTGGCCACCGGCGTAGACGCCAAATGACCACGGCTCCAGTGATCGGCCGACGAACGGGTCATAGACCGTGCCGATGGGGAGCAGGGGCTGGCCGTCGCGCTCCCACGTCACACCGAGTTCGCCGAGCAACCCGACCAGGTTGGTCTCGGCGATGCCCAGCTCGATGTGGCCACCGTGATCGTGCTCGCGCCACCGCACGAGGGTGCCCGTGTCGCCCGCGAACCAGTCGATGCGCTCGCCGATCGACCACACGCCCTGCGCGTTGATCCACCCACCCAGGTTCGTCGAGGTCGCCACGTCTGGACTGACGGTGACGACATGCGCGGCGACGTCGGGGGCCTCGCGTGAGAGATCGGTCAGGAATCGACCGAGCGTCTGCTGGGTCGAGACCGTACCGCGGTGATCGCGGTCGAGGACGGGTGGCACCTGCGGCGGCGGGCGACGTGGGAGATCGTCGCGGGTCAGGCGGACGGCGGTCTGCGCGCACGCGACGGCTGCGGCGCTGCCCTGTGGCAATGACGCCCATGGGTGGTCGAGATCAGCGTCCAAGTCGGTCGCCAGCGTCCGCATCTGCTCGGCGTTGAGCAACGCAGAATGGTTCGCCGGGTGACCCTCGGTCGGCAGACGCCAACCCTTGACGGTGTACGCGAACACGATTGCCGGACGGTCGACTGCGGCGTCGGCCTCGCGATAGGCGTCGAGCAGGGCGTCCAGGTCGTGGCCACCCAGGTCACGGATCGCGCGGCGCAGATCTGCGTCGTCCAGCTCGGCCACAAGCGCTGCCACGCGTTGGCGACCACGCCCCGTGCCGGGGAGCCGCGCGCGCAGTTCGGCGTCGCTGGAGCGCAGCAGGCGCTGGAACTCCTCGTTGCCCATCTCGTCGATCCGGCCGCGCAAGTCGGATCCCCCAGGCCGGCCGAACAGCTCGGTCAGAAACCGTCCGTATTTGACCGTGATCGTGTGCCACCCCGCGGCCTGGAACATGCCGATGAGTCGGTCGATCGCGATGTCGGGCACCACCCGGTCGAGCGATTGGCGGTTGAGATCGACGACCCACATGACCTCACCCAGGTTGGGCACCATTGGGTCGACCAACGCCTCCCAGACCGCGCCCTCGTCCAGTTCGGCGTCCCCGATCAGCGCGATGTGCCGCCCACCGACCCCGACCTCGAAGTGGCCCGCGACATATCGGTGCGCGAGCGCCGACCACAGGGTCGCGGTCGCACCGATGCCGACCGACCCGGTCGAGAAGTCGACCGGGTCGGGGTCCTTGGTGCGGCTGGGGTAGCTCTGCAACCCGCCGAATGCGCGCAGCGATTCCATCTGCCGGGGCGTCAGATGACCCAGCAGGGAGTTGATCGCATGCAGCACAGGCGATGCGTGTGGTTTGACCGACACGCGGTCCGGGGCTTCGAGAAAGCCGAACCACAGCGCCGTCATGATGCTGACCATCGAGGCGCTCGATCCCTGGTGGCCGCCGACCTTGATGCCGGACCGGGTCGTCCGGACCGTGTTGGCGTGATGCACCATGGCCGTCGCAAGCCACAGCACGCGCGCCTCGATCGCGCGCAGAACGTCCGTATCGACCGCGCTCGCCGCGGGTGCGACAGTCATTGGGTCGATCCTATCCCTGGTCGCGAGGGCCGCGAGCTGTGGGGAGGATGATCCCGCCGGCTGATCTCAATACCAAACGATCCGGCGCAGGTACGTCGCCCCGCAAACCCCGCCCGCCAGGCATTCCCGGACGAGCGTGCAGGCGGGTGGGGCTGCTCAGAGATCTCTTGGCGGCGTCAGCCGGACTCGAAAGCCGACCTCACCCCGGGGCACCTCATCGAACACCTCGAGGTGGGTGACCTCTGCGCCCGGGGGGCCGACCCGGCAGAACGCAGACACCTGGTGAACCGCGTCGGTTCGGCCCTCCAGGACCGCTTCGACCATCCCGTCGCTCAGGTTGCGCACCCATCCGTTGACGCCCGCCGCCTCGGCCACCCGGCGGGTGGACTCACGAAAGAACACCCCCTGGACCAAACCGTGTACCACGACGCGCTTGCGGATCAGGTCGCTCATCGCCGCCCAAGCATGCCGTGGACGGTCAGGGTGGGCAACGCCTATCCGGCGGTCACGGCCACCGACTCGACGTGGGTGAGCGACGCGGCGCTGACGGCGTCAACGACCTCGCGTACACCCGTGGTGGTGACGTCGAAGGTCGCGATGCCGAGCACCGTGTGTACCGGAACGGCCTCCTGGTAGCTCGAGAGCAGAAACGCCCCGTCGGCATTGGCGAGTCCCTCGAGCGTCATCTCGCGCTCGACGGTCGGGACGGCCTCGGTCGCGACCCGGCGGGTGATCGAATCGAGCACCCCGGCGTCGAGTGGCGGGAACACCAGTGTGTCGCCTTCGAGCCATGCGAACGATGTGGTCGGTCCCTCAAGGATCACGCGGTCGTCGGCGCGGTAGAGCAACGCATCGTTCATCCCCTGGTCCTTGGCCATGCGCTGCGCGCGCATGTTGGCCGAGTAGGACAGCGTCTTGACGCCGATCAACAGAGGCGTGACGCGGTGGGCGACCGGCATCAGGCCGATGCCCTCGGGGCCCCACACGGGCAGCGGCTCTTCGCGCCAGATGCGGATGCCGCTGCGGGTGACGATCAGACGGGCCGCGCAGTCGGCGTTGACGGTCGCCTCGCAGAACACGGCCATCTCTTGGCGCAGCAGGTCCGTGTCGATGGGGATGCCCGCCCCGGCGCCGGACTTGGCCAGGCGCTCCAAATGCGCATCGGGGGTGCGCGGCCGGCGTCCGTAGAAGCGCATGCCCTCGAACACGCCGTCGCCGCGGACCAAGCCGTCGTCCAACGCCACCCGGACGGGGGCGTCGTCGGGGACGACCTCGCCGTCGATCATCACTGCAAATCGGTTCGTCTGTGTCATGGAGATCACGGTAGCAACGCGGCCGGCGATTTTGGAGGAACCGCCGTTGCGGTTCTCAGATCAGGCCGGCCACGAGTCCAGCAAGGGCGCTCGCCGCGATGATCCACAGGACGTTGACCTTGTACCGGGCGAGCGCGACAAAGGCGCCGACGGCCAGGGCGATGGTGAGCCAATCGGGTGTGCCATCGACGACCAGGACATGACGGCCGACGAACACCGCCAGGCCCGCGATGACGCCGACGATCGCGACGCTGACACCGTGGAGGGCGCTGGCGATGCGGCCTCGTTGCGGGAGGCGGTCGATGTACGGGCCACCCAACAGGATGAAGACGAACGATGGCACGAACGTGCAGAGGGTGGCGACGGCGGCGCCGCCCAACGCCCACAGGTGCGAATGATGTGTCGTCCAGCCGGCGAGATAGCCGACGAACGTGTTGACCATGATCAGCGGTCCGGGTGTGGTTTCGCCCAGGGCGAGGCCCGCGACCATGTCCTTGGACGTCAACCAATGGAAATGGTGGACCGCCTGGTCGGCCACAAACGGCAGCACGGCGTAGGCGCCGCCGAACGTCACGAGTGCCGTCAGCGAGAAGAACCCGGCCAGGTCTGCCACGACACCACCGACCAGCAGTAGCCCCGCGACCGGGAGGATCCACGCCGCGAGCACCCCGGCGGTCCGGCGCGCACCGGTTGCCACGCGTCCCGCGGCGGGCTCGGCGGCGGCCATTTCACCGTGACCCAGGCCAGGAAACGATCCGGGCGCCAGGCGCTGCATCATGACGGCGATGACCGCGGCGGCGACGAGGATGAGTGGAAACGGCACACCCAGCATCAACGCGACGAATGCCGCCGCTGCCAAGCCGATCGTGACGGGCGTGCGCGCGACGCGCCCGCCAACCCGGATCAGCGCGGCGACGACCAGCCCGACGACTGCGCCACCCAGGCCGCGCACGACTCCGGCGACCTCAGCCACCCCGCCGAACCGCACGTAGACAAACGAGAGCCCGCAGAGCACCACGAAGCTCGGCAGCACGAACAGCCCACCCGCCGCGATCGCGCCACGAACCCCATGCAGCCGCCAGCCCACGTATGTCGCGAGCTGCTGCGCCTCGGGCCCCGGCAATGCGAAACAGAACGCGAGCGCATGCAGAAACCGGCTCTCCGAGATCCACCCGCGCCGCTCCACCAGCTCCTCGTGCATGATCGCGACCTGCCCTGCGGGTCCCCCGAACGAGATGCATCCCAGCTTGAGCCAAAACCGCAGCGCCTGGGCCTCAGTGGGGCGGCGCGACTCGTGTGGCAGGACAGGCGCGTCGGTCATCGACGCCACCTCATCCTCAGGCGTCGTCGGGCGCGTCGACGGCGTGGGCGAAGAGCGCAGCCCGGTCGCACCACTCGGTCGTCAGCTCGTGTGTTGCGGCGAGCACGACCTGAGGCGCCTGGTCCGCCTCAAACGCCTCCTGCCACCGCGGCGCGCACAGGCACCATCGGTCGCCGGGGCGCAATCCCGCAAAGCCGAATTCCGGGTGCGGCGTGGACAGGTCGTTGCCAGAGGCCAACGAGAAGCCCAAGAACTCCTCGGTCATGATCACACAGACGGTGTGAACGCCGAGATCACCCGAGCCCGTGTTGCAGCACCCGTCCCTGAAGTACCCGGTCATCGGTTCGATTGAACAGGACTCCAACTCGCCGCCGAGGATGTTCCGCGCCATGGCCCTATCGTGTCAGAGCGCTCGGTTCGACGAGCTTGCGGACCATCCAGACCTCTTCGGTTGGCCAGCGTCGCGCCCAATCTGCTGTGACGAACGTGTACGTCGATGTCGCATCCGGGGGGGCTTGTAATTCGTTGAGGCCATCGATGGCAAAGCCACATTCGCGAAGCAGCCGGATCATCTCGCCGTGCGGCAGATGGAACTCGATGGAGTCGTCGTCCTCCCAGTCAAAGCGATGCATGCCGAATTGGTCGCGGCGCAGCTCGGTCCCGGCCGGCTCATCGGCCAGGTCCGCCATGCACATCATCAGCAGCGGGGAGTTGACCAGGAACACCAGGCGCCCACCCGGGCGCAGCAGGCGTGCGGCCTCGGGAAGCCAC